>CAVBHX010000041.1:0-31504 GCA_963595255.1 bacterium | reverse complement strand
AACAGAAAAATGGTGCTTGGTCTAAGAACCAAACACCACTTTGTCTACACTCTGAAATGATTATGGGGATTCCATAATCATTTTTTATATATTATTAATAAAGTTTTGCGTTAACTTCTCTTGGACTTAAGCCCTCGTCTTCTAAGGCTTTCATAATCTGGTGTTTGTGTTCGGTTCCGAATGCTTCCAGTGTGATTCGAAGTTCTACTGCTGCGTTTCGGTTGGTACTTACGAACTGGTTATGCTCCAGTTTGATTACATTACCATTTGCTTTGGCGATTGTAGATGCAACGCGTACCAGTTCACCCGGCTTGTCCGGAAGAAGTACAGATACAGAGAAGATTCTGTCTCTCTGGATCAGTCCGTGCTGTACGATCGAGGACATTGTAATCACATCCATATTACCACCACTTAAGATGGATACGACTTTCTTTCCTTTCAGATCAAGCTGTCTGAGAGCCGCTACTGTCAGAAGGCCTGAATTTTCTACGATCATCTTGTGATTCTCTACTACATCGAGGAATGCACCGATCAGATCATCATCTGCAACTGTAATAACTTCATCTATATTCTTTTCTGCATAAGGGAAGATCTTTTCTCCGACACGTTTTACAGCTGTACCATCAGCGATCGTATTGGCACTTGCAAGTGTTACCGGATGTCTTTCTTTCAAAGCCTCTGTCATGCTTGCAGCGGCAGCCGGTTCTACACCGATTACTTTGACATTCGGATTCAGCATCTTGGTAAGTGTCGAAACTCCTGTGATCAGACCGCCGCCACCGATTGGTGCGAGAATATAATCTACGTCCGGAAGTTCTTCAAAGATTTCCATTGCAATACTTCCCTGTCCCGTTGCAACATCCAGATCATCGAAAGGATGTACGAATGTGTATCCTTCTTCTTCTGCCAGTTTCATTGCATATGCACAGGCATCATCATAGACATCTCCGTGTAATACGACTTCTGCTCCATAGCTCTTTGTACGATTTACTTTGATCAGTGGTGTAACTGTCGGCATAACTACCGTTGCCTTGCAGCCGAATTTCTTTGCTGCATATGCCACGCCCTGTGCATGGTTACCTGCAGACGCAGTTACAAGACCTTTCTTTCTGTCTTCTTCGCTCATTGTACTGATCTTGTAATATGCACCACGTACTTTATAAGCACCTGTATACTGCATATTCTCTGGTTTCAGATAGACATCAGCACCTGTCTGTTTGCTTAAGTATTCGCTGTATACCAGCTTGGTTGGCAGGGTTACTTCTTTTACGATTGCACTCGCCTGTTTGAATTTTTCTAATGTTAACATCTCGTACTTCCTCTCTTCCTCTTATTCGTTTTCTGAGACCTCTTCTGAAGCCTCATCATCTTTCGGTCTTTCGAATAACGCATTCACGAAATCATCTGCATCGAATTTCTGCAGATCGTCAATAGTCTCTCCCACACCGATATATTTTACCGGAACGCCCAGCTCTGCATGGATGGCAACTGCGATTCCTCCTTTTGCGGTTCCATCCATCTTTGTCAAAACGATCCCTGTAATCTCTGCCACATCGTTGAATTCCTTCGCCTGCTGCAGGGCATTCTGTCCTGTTGTTGCATCCAGAACAACCAGTGTCTCTCTGTATGCCTCAGGGAATTCCCGGTCAATGATCTTATTCATCTTTCTGAGTTCTTCCATCAGATTCTTTTTATTGTGCAGACGTCCGGCCGTATCGATCATCAGCACATCTGCATGCCGCGCCTTTGCTGCCGCAACAGCGTCAAACACAACCGATGCCGGATCAGATCCCTCCTGTCCGCCGATCAGCTCTGCCTGCGAACGGTTCGCCCATTCTTTTAACTGTTCTCCGGCCGCCGCACGGAATGTATCGGCCGCTGCAATTACAACTTTCTTATTCTCTGCACGAAGCTTTCCTGCAAGCTTTCCGATCGTTGTAGTCTTTCCTACACCATTGACACCGATTACCATCACTACGGATGTACGGTTTTCAAATTCATATGCTGTTTCTCCGATGTCCATCTGTTCTTTGATACTTTCGATCAGAAGTTCCCGGCATTCCATTGGTTCTTTGATGTGTTTTTCTTTTACTTTTGCCTTCAGATCATCCAGAATATCATATGTTGCCTGTACACCAAGGTCTCCCATGATCAGAACCTCTTCCAGCTCCTCGTAAAAGTCATCATCGATACGGGAGAATCCGTGAAAGATGCTGTCCATTCCTGATACAATATTGTCTCTGGTCTTACCAAGACCGGCAACCAGTTTTTCAAAAAATCCCATATCTTCCTCCTATTTATCCAGTTCATTTTCAAGCAGGCTGACAGATACCAGTGTAGATACACCTTTTTCCTGCATAGTGATACCATACAGTCTGTCTGCCGCCGTCATTGTTCCACGTCGATGTGTGATTACTATGAACTGCGTATACTTTGTTAACTTGTGCAAATATTGTGCAAAACGGTCTACGTTATTATCATCCAGTGCCGCTTCGATCTCATCCAGCAGACAGAACGGTGACGGCTTCAGATTCTGGATCGCAAAAAGAAGTGCTATCGCTGTCAATGCTTTTTCTCCACCGGACAACTGCATCATATTCTGCAGCTTCTTTCCAGGCGGCTGGGCAATGATCCGGATACCCGCCTCCAGAATATCCTCGTCTTCCATAAGTTCCAGCGTTCCTTTTCCGCCTCCGAACATTTCCTTGAATACCTGATCGAACTCAGCTGCAATTCTGGCGAACTGCTCTTTGAACTGCTTACGCATGGCATTATCAAGTTCCTCGATAATCTGTTCCAGTGTTTCGGCTGCTTCTACCAGATCATCATGCTGGCCCTTCAGGAATTCATAACGCTCGGATACACTTTTATATTCTTCTATCGCATTAACATTGACATTACCCAGTGCACGGATCTCACCTTTTAACTCCTGGATCCGTCTCTTCATATCTGCAAGATCGGTCAGATTCGGATTCCTAAGTTCTTTTGCATGATTCAGTGTGAGTTCATATTCCTCCCACATATAATTAATCTGCTTTTCAGACGCTTCTTCGTACCCTTCCCTCTGACTTTCCAGACGGTAAACCTCTTTATCAAGATCTGTCATATGTTTTGAGATCTCTTCACGTTTTTCGAAGAATGATTTGTGCCGTTTATTCAATTCCTCACGTTCTCTTTTTGAGCGTTCAATCTGAAGCTTGATTTCATCAAACAAATCCCCGGAATTATCAATTGTTGTTTTCAATTCCTGGATCTTCTTCTCTTTTTCGGCAATTTCCTGGGAATTTCCACCCTTATTCTTTGTCAGTTCTTCCAATTCTGCCCGGAATTTATCCATCTCCTCACGGATACGGATAATATTTTCCGTAATAAATGTATACTTCTGCTCTAATCCTGCATATTCCAGATGAATCTGTTCTGATTCTCTGGTCTTAAAGCTTTCCTTTGCGTGGATCTCTTCCAGCTCTTTTTGTTCTTTCTCAATGTTGATATTCAGATCATTTTCCAGACTTTCTGACGTATCCAGTTCTATATTAATAGACTCCTGATTATCCATTATCTCGTTGATCTGTGTATCCAGTTTTGCGGCTTCATTTCGCAGATTATCGAATTGTTGTTTGAAGCTCTGAATCTTTGCAGATGACTGATCTGCATTCATCTTTGCAGTATTCTGTACGACATACGCTTTCTGAAGCTCTGCACTGATTGCGTCAGTCTTTTCATAATACCCTGCGCGTTCATCTTTCAGGCCACAGATCTGCTGTTCCATCTCCGTCATCTCCTGTTTTAATTTCTGAACGGTCTTTTCAAACTCTTCGATTTCTCTTCGTCTGCTCAGAAGATTACTGGAATTCTTAAATGCTCCACCGGTCATGGAACCGCCCGGATTGATCAGTTCCCCTTCCAGTGTAACGATACGGATTGACTGGTGGTATTTTCTTGCGATCATTGTTGCATGATCAATATGATCTACTACCAGTGTTCTTCCCAGCAGATAATCTGCGAGAGTTTTATATTTATTCTCTACCTGAACCAGTTTGTTGGCTGTTCCGACAACTCCCGGTTCTTTAAGCGCTTCCGGACGATTGATCCCGGAATTCGCACGGATTGATGTTAAAGGCAGGAATGTTGCACGGCCGAACTTATTCTTCTTCAGGAAATTGATCATACGTTTTGCCGTATCTTCATCCTCGGTTACGATATTCTGGATATTACCGCCAAGTGCGGTCTCAATAGCGATCTCATAGTCTTTTTCAACCTTTACGATATCTGCTACTACACCCAGAAGTCCCTTCTCACGGTCCTTATTATCCATAACTTTACGAATACTGTTACCGTATCCGTCATAACGTTCTGTAATATTCTTAAGAGATTCCAGTCTTGACTGCTCCCTGTGGAAAGCAGTCTGACCAATCTGTAATTTCTGAGACTCTCTGGATATCTGCGCCTGTAACGTCTTAATGTTACTTTCATATTCTTTATTTTCATTGTTCAGGGCTATGATCTTGTCTGAGATAACTTTTAATTCCATCTGATACTTGTTCAGATTTTCATTTTCTTCTGCAATCTCACTGTCATTAGCAAGGATCTCTCGGTTAATCTGAGACTTTCTAACCTGGATCTGTTCCATCATCGTATCAAATTTCTGAATCTGAGCTTTCGTAGATGCTCTGTTATTCAGGATCTCCATGATATGATTCTTCTTTTCATCAACAGATCCGGTAATCTGTGCTATCTTCGCCTGTAATTCCGTCAGTTCATTCTTAATCTGATCTTCTTCCGACTGTTTTTCTTCCATCTGTTTTACAATGGAATCCTTCTCCGTCCGAAGTTCTTTCATCTGTCCTTCACGGACATCCATCTCGGAATCAATCACGCTGGCCCGCTGATCGAAATGTTCATCGTTCATCCGCGCACTGTGAATCTGTTCCTTTAACAGTGCGATCTGGTTCTCTAACTGCTGCTTCAGAATCGTCGTCTCATTTAATTGACGGTTAGCCTTTTCGACAGAAGCGTCGATCACTTCAACCTGTTCTTCAATCGCCTCATATTCCGTCTTTGTATCCGCATATTGTCTGGTTGCTTCTTCAAGCTCCCCTTTTGTAATACGAAGCTTCTCTTCCAGCCCCTGAATCTGATCTCGGATACGTTCCATTTCCAGCAGGAACATGTTGATATCGTATGTTTTTAATTCTTCTTTCCGTTTCAGATACTCCCTCGCCTTTTCAGACTGACGTTCTAACGGCCCAACCTGCTTTTCCAGCTCAGACAGAATATCATTGACACGGACCAGATTCTGGCGTTCGTCTTCTAACTTTTTGACCGACATACTTTTTCTTCGTTTGAATTTGACAATTCCTGCCGCTTCATCAAAAAGCTCTCGCCTCTCATCCGGCTTACCACTTAAGATCTTATCAATCTGTCCCTGTCCGATAATCGAATACCCTTCTTTTCCGATACCTGTATCATAGAAAAGTTCATTTACATCTTTTAATCTGCATGCTCTTCCATTGATCAGATATTCGCTTTCTCCGGAACGGTATAGCTTTCTTGCTACCGTAACTTCTTCGTAATCAACCGGAAGCTTATGGTCTGAATTGTCCAGAGTGATCGCCACCGATGCATAACTAAGCGGCTTTCTGTTCTCAGTACCGGAAAAAATAACATCCTGCATGCTGCCGCCTCTTAACTGCTTCACGCGCTGTTCCCCAAGCACCCATCTGACCGCATCTGCTACGTTACTTTTTCCACTTCCGTTCGGACCGACAATGCCGGTGATTCCATTATGGAATTCGAATTTGATCTTATTGGCAAATGATTTAAATCCCTGCACTTCTATGCTTTTTAAATACATTCCACACCTACTTTATATTCTTTTCATGCAGTTTCAAAATGCTGATATATGCAGCCTCCTGCTCTGCTGCTTTCTTCGTCCGGCCTTCTCCGACTCCGTATTCTTCTTCTCCGATATGTACCGCAACACGGAAAGTCTTATTATGATCCGGTCCCTCTTCACCGATCAGATGATACGAGATTACTTCTTTAAAATTCGCCTGCACGATTTCCTGCAGGATAGTCTTGCTATCAAAAAAGAGTTTCTTGTTCTCCAAATCTTTCAAAATAAATCGATGTATAAACTCTTTTGCATTAGCAAAACCACCATCAAGATAAATTGCTCCGATCAGAGCCTCCATTGCATCCGATGTTACAGATTCTCTCTTTCGTCCTCCGGTAGCATCTTCTCCTTTACCAAGCAGAAGATATTCGCCAAGATCCAGATCTCTTGCGCAGAATGCCAGCGCCGGTTCGCATACCATACTTGCCCTCGTCTTCGTAAGTTCTCCTTCCGGAAGCTTCGGATTATTGTGAAACAGGAATTCGCTGGACACCAGTTCAAGGACCGCATCTCCCAGAAATTCCAGACGTTCATTACACTCATACTTTGGCAGATGCTTTTCGTTGGCATAAGAGCTGTGAATCATCGCCTTTGTAAACAGGGTAAAGTCATCAAATTTGTAACCAATCTTTCCTTCTAATTCTTTAAGGTCTTTGCTCATTGTAAACTCCATCCTAAAGAACGAAAAAAGCCCCTGGCAGGGCCCTTTCGTTCTTTTTATATCTGCCTAGTTATTATTTGTTGCATTCTTGATCTGCTCAACAGCATCTCCAACTGTAGAGATCTGTTCAGCGTCATCATTATCGATCTCAATGTCAAATGTTTCTTCTATTCCCATAATAATCTGGAAGATATCAAGGGAGTCTGCTCCCAGATCATCTACAAATGTTGTGTCCTCTGTAATATCATTCACTTCTACATTTAATACATCAGCGATGATTTCTTTTAATTTTTCAAGTTCCATATCAAATCTCCTTTTCTCATCATAGTTAGTAATATATTATTCAGCGGATTTTTGCTCCGATTGAATACTTTCTTTGATCTTTTCATTAATTTTCTGCTTTTTAAATGTCACACATTGGATCAGTGTATTGCTGACTTCTTTTGCTTTCGAGCTTCCATGTGTCTTTACGACCAGACCGTTTAATCCAAGCAATGGCGCACCGCCATACTCACTTGCATCAAATGACTTTAAAGTTGATTTTAACGCCGGTTTGATAAGCAATGCTCCGATCTTGCTTCTGAGTGTGGACATCAGTCCTTCTTTTACCTTACTGATCAGTACCGCTCCGACACCTTCATATAGCTTAAGGATTACATTGCCCGAAAATGCTTCTGTCACAATGACATCAGCCTGTCCATGCGGAATCTCTCTTGCTTCTACACTTCCGATAAAATTCAGTTCTTTTTCTTCTTTTAAAAGAGGAAACGTCTCCTTTACCAGTGCATTACCTTTTTCTTCTTCTGCTCCGATATTTACAATCCCAACTTTCGGATTCTTAATACCAACTACATGTTCCATATAGATAGAACCCATCTTGGCAAACTGAACCAGATGTGAGGCTCTGGCATCTACATTCGCTCCACAGTCGATCAGAAGTGCTACACCCTTCTCTGTCGGGATCAGTGACGCAAGTGGTGGCCGCTCTACACCTTTGATCTTTCCAACGATTACCTGTCCGCCTACCAGAATTGCTCCGGAACTTCCGGCAGATACAAATGCATCAGCCTTTCCTTCCTTTACCATCTTCATTCCGACTACAATAGAAGAATCTTTCTTTCTTCTGATCGCATTCACCGGAGGTTCGGCAGTCTCTATTACTTCTGTTGTATTCACAACTTCCAGTCTGTTCTTATCATAAGTATACTTCTGCAATTCAGCATTCACTATATCTTCTTTGCCAAGCAGATATACCTTTATATCCTGTTCACGTCCAAGAGCATCTACTGCTCCTTTTACCATTTCACCCGGTGCATTATCCCCGCCCATGGCGTCCAATGCTATCACCGTAATTTCTGACATATTGATTCCTCCTAATATTACTGAATTTATTCTACTAAACATCCATGCAAAAATCAATATTTTCCTGTGAAAAACGCCAATATAAACCTCCTCACGGACAGCTGCGGTACTTTTATAAAATTTTTCATAAATATTTATCAGAAGTTTGATAATGTACGATCCGGTTGATATAATACCTTTTATCATCAAAATTGCATATATATAAAAGAAGGGATTTAATAAATGGATTATTATAAGAGAGCTCTTGAGCTCAATGATGAAACAGTTAAAAACAGACGTTACTTCCACACGAATGCAGAAACGGGACTTCATATGCCAATGGCCTGTGCATATGTGATGGACAAATTGACCGAATATGGATTAACACCTTCTCGATGTGGTGAAGGTGTGACCGCTACTGTCGGAAACGGCGGCAAAGTCTTATTATTACGAGCCGACATGGATGCGCTCCCGATGCCGGAAGAAAGCGGACTTTCATTTGCCTGCCCGACCGGCAAAGAAGCCCATGCCTGCGGACATGATTTTCATGCAGCCATGTTACTGACTGCCGCAAAAATGCTAAAAGAAAATGAGGCCGAGTTAAAAGGCACGGTCAAATTCATGTTCCAGCCTGCGGAAGAAACATTCGAAGGCAGCAAAAATATGATCGAACACGGGATTCTGGAAAATCCAAAAGTTGATGCCGCTCTCGCCTATCATGTATCTCCAGGGCAGATGCCGGTTGGAATCTACATGTATAACAGTACAGGAACCATGATGTACTCCGTTGACGGTTTTCATATTGAAATCAAAGGAAAAGGTTCGCACGGCGCCTATCCTCAGAATTCCATTGACGCAATCAATATTGCGGCACATGTCTATCTGGCTCTGCAGTCCATCATCGCCCGCGAGGTTGATCCTTCCAAAGCCTGCCTTATGACAGTTGGTAAATTCCAGGCCGGAACCGCCGCCAATATTATTCCGGATACAGCCGTTCTTGAAGGAACAATACGAACCAATGACAAAGCCTCCAGAGAACTCCTTGTACGCCGGATGAAAGAAACTACCTTACGTATTGCTGAAACTTTCGGCGGAACCGCTGAAATCACTATGATTTCGGAAGTACCTCCACTGATCTGCAATCCGGAGCTCACAGAACAGATCGCCAGCTTTATGAAAGAACTTACTATCCCTGGAATGACACCATATCCTGGTGTATCTGCCAGTGCTTCTGAAGATTTTGCAAATATTGCCGAACGCGTACCATCGACATTCATGTATCTGTCTGCGGGATATATGGATAAACGCGGGGAATATTCTGCACATAATCCGAAAGTACAGTTTAATGAAGCAGTGTGCCCGATCGGGGCGGCCTGTATGGCTTATTGTGCAGAGAGGTATTTTTCTATTTAATGCATCATCGTGACTGAATAAAAGTATGGGAGTGATTTCTGTGCATATGAAATCACTCCCATACTTTTATTCAGGGCCGGGGTAAGCCGCCATGATGAATTTAAATAGATCCTCATCTACATCGCAATCCACCCAAACGCATTTGCCACCGAACTTGCCAGAATAATAATCGCAAAGATCGGGCACAAATACTTAATCATTACAATAAAGATTTTCTTTCTACGGAATTTACTTTCTCCGTGGCGGATTTCCTCTTCCATGCGGTCAATACCTACGACCTTTGTTACGAATAAGCTTGTCATGAGCGCAGCGATCGGCATCATTACAGAATTGGTTAAGAAATCAAAGAAATCCAGGAACTGCATTCCGATGATCTTCACAAATGCTAACGGACCATATCCCAGACAGGAAAGTGTTCCAAGAATGATCATAATCAATCCGATGATTACCGTTGCTTTTTTACGTCCCCAGCCAATCTCATCTTCCACCGTAGATACGGCACTTTCCGTCAGTGCGATGGAGCTTGTGATCGCTGCAAATAATACCAGCAGGAAAAATATAATTCCAACTGCAGTTCCGAATCCCATGTTTGCAAAGACTTTCGGAATTGTGATGAACATTAAGGATGGTCCGGCCTGAAGTGTATCCGGATCTCCACCCGAGAATGCAAATACTGCCGGAATGATCATCAATCCTGCCATGATTGCAATTGCAGTATCAAATACTTCTACATTTCTTGTAGAATCTTCAATCGAAGTATCTTTCTTCATATAAGATCCAAATGTAATCAGAATACCCATAGCAATCGACAGAGAATAGAACATCTGTCCCATAGCCGTTACTACTGTCATCCATGAAAAGTTCTTTGGATTTGGCACAAGAAAATATTTTACACCTGCCATTGCACCCGGTCTTGTTACCGAATAGATTGCGATAATTACAGACAAGATAACTAAGATTGGCATCATAAACTTAGATACTCGTTCAATTCCGTTACGAACTCCTGCATAAATGATGATCAATGTAATCATACAGAAAATCACAAAACAGATTTCTGTCGACGCTCCATTTGATATAAATTCTGAAAAATAACCATCTTTCGCAAGTTTCGTACTATTTCCCTTAAGATATTCGATCAGATATTTGATTACCCAGCCGCCGATAACGGAATAATATGGTACGATCAACACCGGAATAACCGCATTGATCCAGCCGCCGAACGACAGCCAGCCAGCTTTCTTGCCAAATGACTTGAATGCTCCGACCGGACTTTTCCGTGTCATACGTCCAAGTGCCGACTCTGCGACAATCATCGTATAACCAAATGTCAGTGCAAGCAGAATATAGATCAGGAGGAATATTCCTCCACCATATTTTGCTGCCAGATATGGGAATCTCCAGATATTTCCCAGACCAACGGATGCGCCCGCCGCTGACAGTACGAATCCTATCTTCCCTGAAAAGGAACTTCTGTTATTTTTTTCTTTTTCCATCTTTCTCTTAGTTCTGATTTCCCCGATTGCAATAATTCAGAACTTTCCCTCTTTCTTATCAGATTATATTATCAGGCATTCATTTTTCTTATATGCCAGATGATTTATTTTATCACATTTACGCAATGAAGTCACTAATAATTATCCTGAAATTCCAAAGCAAACAGCAAATTTTCTACCAGGTTGTCTTATGCTCATCTGTAACTTCCAATGTATTCGGATTTATCAGATAAAAATCAATGATTTCTGTATCATATCCA
Source organism: bacterium (assembly GCA_963595255.1). GTDB lineage: Bacteria > Bacillota > Clostridia > Lachnospirales > Lachnospiraceae > Dorea_A. Next base: position 20,440 of record CAVBHX010000041.1, on the reverse strand, counting down.
CCATTTACATAGCGCTTTTCCAGTACAAATTCATCACAGTTCGTATTATTCGCATCTGTTTTCTCTTTATTATAATACAGGTTATATTCTACTGCTACAGAATTTCCATCTTTTGTTTCGGTTCCACTGCCGACAACTGCATATGTCTCGCCTTTTGCATTACTTGTATAACTCAGTTCCATTTTCTGTAGAGGATTTGTACTATTAAGATAATCATAAATGGCCTGCACTTCTGTTTTCTCTTTTGAATCGGTCGTTTCTGGTTCCTGAGTCTGATCCGGACTCCCCTCTGTCATACTGTTACTGTTCTGCGTTATTTCATCTGATGCTGTACCATTTTGCTTTTTTAGATTTTTCAATGCTTTGACCTGATCATCACTCAACACATTTACTTTTTTCATTATAAATGGATTATTGGTCCGATATACCACTGTATAATCATTATATCCCAGATTATCCCAATACACATCCAGATATGTATATCCGTTTTTCTTCTCCGTTACGATCTCTTTTGTATCCAGCTTCAAACATAGACTAAAAAAATGTATACCTAATAGATTCATCCCCATAACCGTCATTATTACACACATACCAAACCGTAGAGCCTTTCGGCTCTTTGCAGCCATTGTATCATCTATATGCTGATGACGATATATCCATGCAGCTACACCGATAAGAAAAATCGTAAGTCCGGCATCGACTACTACTGCTGAACCAAAAGAAAATATTCTTCTAAGATCATACCCGGCCTCATGATTTAGTTCATTGCTCAACCCCAAAAAGATAAAGCTGTACGTCAGAAACAGTGTAAGTCCGCATATCCATACAGGATTTCTTTTTTTCATTGGAATAACTATCTTGTCTATCGTTTCTGTCATTTTTTCTATATCATTGTCCAAAATCCAGTTCATTAATGTATCTGCATCCGGATAATCCACTGTCGTATCTTTTATTCCTGTATAGCGCACAAAAGCATCTTTTATTTCCTCTTCGTTCTGTTCATAACAGGCAATGATCACTTTCAGAAAATAGATTTTCTTTAAATCATTGATCTTATGTTTTTCACTATACATCAGATCCAGTTCTTGTTTTGCCCTGTCATATTTCTTTCTCTTTATATTGATGACTGCGTTGGAAAATAATACCATATTGGCAGTCAGTTTATTTTTCCAGTATCTGTGATGATGATACAAATATAGATTATAATCATAACGTGTATCCAATGACTGCTTTTTTAACTGATTTTTTGTATATGCAGATACCGCAATCCGTAATCCAAAGGCAAAAATAAGATCAGCTATCAACAAATAAAAATAACCGTTTATTTTCAAAAAATAAAACCTGATATTTAAACAGACTGCCACACATAGAAAAGCTATCGCAAGTGCATTAATACTCCAATATATGAATATGTATCGTCTTGCCGCCCTCCTGCCTTCCTTATTCCACGTATATCCTGTTTTCTTGAATTCTTTTATATTGTACAAATTCATGTATTCAATCTCCACGTCTAAAAATATAACATATTAACAATATTTACGATCCCATATTGTTTTGCAATAAACATCAGACCCTCTTTTATCTTTTCTTTATCAAAATCCTTTGCCTCAAGAAATTCATCTGATTGTTTGTTCAGATAAGAATAAAATAAAAGTGCCTGTTCTAATGCACGTTCTTTATTATTCACTATCTGCTCCTGTATCTTTTCTTCTAATTCTGTAATCTTCTCCACATCCACCTGTTCGTTCAATATAAGCATTTTTTTATCTTCGCTTTTTAATTCGTTCGCAGTAATATCCATAGGCTCTTCCATGTCTCTGCCCAAAATGAGCTTGGAAATTGTCCGGATCACATCTCTGTTCATCCGCATGATATAATCTTGTTCGTACATATTATGCACCTCCTTTTTTACAGGATACCATATGAATTTGACAATACTATGAACATCTTATTACATATAATATACATACTATGGCACAAAAAAGATCCCCGTCAACTGACGAGGATCTTTGCCAAAGCACTTTCGTACCCTATATCTTATTTATCGTATTCGTTCATCCACTTGATCAACTCTACGCAGTAATCATCGTGTCTGTCTACGAATGTTGTATGTCTTGCTCTCTCCCAGAGGATCCATTTAGAATTCGGGATTTCATCTGCCATAGTCTTTGCAACTAATGGTGAGCACAGATCAGAGATACCACTCATGATCAGTGATGGAACTTTGATCTCGTGAAGTCTGTCGATGTACTCGAAGTCTTTCAGTGTACCAGATGGAACGAATTCGTTCGGTCCCCATCCATACAGATAAGCTTCTCCACCCGATTTCTTAGGTCTTGTACAGCACTCTGGAAGATCTTCTCTCCAGTAATTACAGTATCTGTCCATATAGTTATCTACTGCTTTCAGATAAGCTTCTCCTGTGAAGTCATTGCGCTCCAGAGCATCGTTGATTGCTGCCTGATCCTCTTCAGACATCATCTTAATTCTACGCATACCTTCTCTTGCCCACAGGCTGCTGCTTGGATGTCCGGAAGAAATGATGAAGGATTTTACCCCTTCTGCTCCACGCTCGATGGCATATGCAATCTGCATCATTCCGCCCCATGACTGTCCGATAATGTGGCATTCTTTTAATCCAAGGTGTTCTCTTAAAGCATCTAATTCATCCAGCCAGAGATCCTGTGTCCACATCTCCGGATGTCCGTCAAGATAAGATTTACCACATCCTAACTGGTCGTACATAACGATCATACGATCATCATCATCTGCAACGTTATCCAGGACTTCATAATAGTTGTGTGTAGATCCAGGTCCACCGTGTAAGCAGATCAACGGAGCTTTTCCGTTATCTTTCTGTTCTCCAACGATTCTGTAATATGTCTGATAGCCGTGGAAAGGCATATATCCTTCTGTAATTTTTGCCATTTTACCTATTCTCCTTTTCTTAAAAGACGCCGCAGACCGCTGGTCTGCGGCTTTATTTTTATTATTCTAAATTTTTCTGACGCCCCGTGTCAGTTAAATTTTCTTATGAGTAAGTAAAGTTACTTACTTGCAGCCTTTTACTTATGCTGCTTTACTTATATTGCTGTTCCTATGTATTTTGGAAGTATTAGATAGCTCTTGTGTATTCTTTCAGCCATTCTCTTTCTTCATCAGTCAGATATGGACCAACTTTCTCGTAGCAGGCTTTGTGATAATCATTCAGCCATTCTTTCTCTGATCTTGTCAGTTCTTCCGGATCGATACCATCAAGGTCGATTGGTACGAAGTTCAGAGTCTCAAAGTGCATGAACTGTCCATATTTATTCTTCTCACCGTTTACAGTAAGCAGGTTGTTCTCGATACGGATACCGAAATCGCCTTCTTCATAGATTCCCGGCTCATCTGTAATTACCATACCCGGCTCAAACTGATGATGTTCGTTCTTAGAAGGAACGATGTACCAGCGGAATCCTGTTGGCGGCTCGTGGATACTTCCAAGATATCCGAAACCATGTCCGGTTCCGCACTGGAAGTCTTTGTTCATATCCCAGATTGGCTGTCTTGCCAATACATCCAGAGACCATCCGTGGTTACCATAGAGGAAGTTTGCTGCGCTTAAGTGCTGCATTGCTCTGTATACAGCTGTGTAATATTTCTTCAGCTCCGGTGTGATATGTCCCAGTACTGTTGTTCTGGTAATATCAGTAGAACCTTCATAATATCCGCCGCCTGTATCGCTCAGAAGCATACCGCCTTCTTTTAATACAACGTCTGTCTCTTTAGACGGTGCATAATGCATCATTGCAGCGTGCTCACCGAAAGCCTGCAGAGGTTCGAATGAGTCACGGATATATCCTTCCTGTTCTGCACGCAGAGCTGTCAGTTTATCTGAAGCAGAAAGCTCTGTAATCTCCATCTTGTCATAATTTTTCTTAACCCAGTAAATGAATTTCGTCAGTGCAATACTGTCTTTCAGCTCTGCATTTTTGATATTTTCAATCTCAACATCATTCTTAATTGCTTTCATAAGGATTGTCGGGTTAGCTCCCTCTACTACCTTACATGGAAGACTCTTATACAGTGCATAGTTCATCTTCATCGGGTCAATCAGTGCAACCTCATCTGCACCAATCTTCTTAGCATCTTCGTAAATGTCATTGTATGGATGAATGTTGACATTATTCTTTGCCATCTCTTCTCTGATGCGGTCATTCAGTTTGCTGTCATCGATATACAGATCTACACTGTCTTTACGTACGATCACATAGTCCAGTACCAATGGGAAGAAGTCAATATCATCTCCTCTGAAGTTCAGAAGCCATGCGTTATCATCCAGAGACGCAATCAAATGTACCGTTGCTCCGTATTCAGCCATCTTCTCACGAACTCGTTTCAGCTTGGATGCAACGTTCTCTCCTGTGTATTTGTCTTCCAGGAAGAAACAAGGTTTCTTAGAAAGAGACGGGCGGTCTTCCCAGATCTGGTCGATCAGGTCTACTTCATATTCGATCGTGATATTCTTTGCGCCCAATACTTCTTCATATTCCTGTCCTTCACCCATAGAAAGGACACGACCATCAAATGCGACCTTACCGCCTTCCGGAATCTTCTGGGCAAGCCATTCTGTTGTAGAAGGTGTATCATCAACGAACATCTTCATCAGACGTACTCCACTGCCTTCCATCTCTGTCAGTGCCTGTGTGAAATATCTTCCATCTGTCCACAGACCCGCATCATCTTTTGCGATTACGGCTGTTCCGTAGGAACCACTGAATCCAGTAATGAACTTTCTTGCTTTGAAATGCTCTCCTACATACTCACTTTGATGGAAATCTGCAGTCGGTACAACATATGCATCGATATTCTGCTCTGCCATCAGTGCGCGAAGCTTTTCAATACGCTTTGCTACTTCTGTCATTTTGTTTTCCTCCTTAGCTACGTAATCTTTCCTCTTCTGCCGGTAAAACAGATTTCTTTCCCCATCGGCATCTGATTTATAGACTACGTTCTATATCTGGTTAAAATTATAACACTTTCGCGAAATGTTGCAACATTAAAAGCAATTATTTTATCTTTTTTTCGAAATTTTTCACAAAATTTATATACAGAAAACTTTAATGAAAAATATTTTCTGCATATTCAGATTGCATCTGCAGAACCTGCCAACGGTAGCTTCTTCCGAATGCATGACAAAAAAAGAGACAACCAAAACTGATTGTCTCTTTCCTATCATTTTTCAAAAATTAATCCTGAGCAATGATTTCTTTTTTGTTGTATGAACCACAAGCCTTGCATACTCTGTGAGGCATCATTAATTCGCCACACTTGCTGCATTTTACCAGGTTTGGTGCGCTCATTTTCCAGTTTGCTCTTCTTTTGTCTCTTCTTGCTTTAGAAGATTTATTCTTTGGACAAATTGACATAGGTTACACCTCCTTAAAATTCTTAAATACATCACGGATAACTGACATTCTAGGGTCGAGCCCCGTATCTTCACAGTTACAGGTACCTTTATTCAGGTTCTGACCACATACGTTGCAAATACCTTTACAGTCTTCGCTGCATAGAATTTTCGTCGGCCACCCTACCAATAACTCATTGTAGACCAATTGTTCTACATCTAAGCTATATCCGTCAATATAGTTATTCTCGTCTAAATCTTCTGACTGATCATATGCATCTGACTCTGTATCAATCTTATGCTTGAAGTCAAGTGTCACCTTCACCTCTACATCTTCCAGACATCTGTCACATGGTGCAACTGATATAATCTCAGCTTTACCAGTCACTTCCAACTTGCGGTCACCTGCATATTCTACAGACAATTCAAGTGGTGTCTTCTCTGTAATCGCATAATCTCCCATCTCAGACTTGAAACAAGTCATTTCAATCGGAACAGATTCATGTATTGCTTTATGCTGCTCAGACAGAACGTCGGATAGGTTTAATATCATAGTATCGTCTCCTATTCACACACTAGACTATTATATCATGTAAAAATATTTTGTCAACAGAAATTTACATTCTTTTAGTCATTTAGTCTTAAACTAATTTTGCTGTTTCACGAGCAATAGCTAACTCTTCGTTTGTAGGAAGGACAATTACTTTTACCTTTGATTCTGGTGTAGAAATTACAGTTGTCTCTCCGTGAACATTCTCGTTCTTTTCTTCGTCGAGTTCTACTCCAAGGTATCCAAGGTAATCACAGATATCTTTTCTGAGGTCCGGAGCATTTTCTCCAACACCTGCTGTAAATGTAATTGCATCTACACCGTTCATTGCTGCTGTGTAAGATCCGATATATTTTGCAACACGGTATTTGTAAGTGTCCATTGCAAGCTGTGCTCTTTCATTTCCGTCAGCAGCTGCCTGTCTTACATCACGGAAGTCAGAAGATACACCGCTGATTCCAAGAAGTCCTGATTTCTTGTTCAGGATATTCAGCATCTCATCCACGCTGATATCTTCATGATTGCAGATGAACTGAAGAACTGCAGGATCAACATCTCCACTACGAGTTCCCATAACAAGTCCTTCCAGAGGAGTAAGACCCATACTTGTGTCTACGCATTTTCCACCAATAGATGCGGAAATACTTGCACCGTTACCGATGTGGCATACGATAACTTTTGCATCTTCTTTTCCAAGAAGTTTTACAGTTTCACCAGATACAAACATATGGCTTGTTCCGTGGAAACCATATCTTCTGATGCTGTATTTCTCATAATACTCATATGGGATTGCATACATAGCTGCTTTCTTTGGAATATTCATACCAAATGCTGTATCAAATACAGCTACATTCGGTTTGCCAGGCATTGCTTTTTCGCAAGCTTCAATACCAATCAGGTTAGCCGGGTTATGAAGAGGTCCAAGGTCGAAGCAGTCACGAACAACGTTCTTCACGTCTTCTGTTACAAGTGTTGCATCACTGTAAATAGTACCTGCATGCAGTACACGGTGTCCGATTGCTGTAATCTCATCCGCGCTTTCGATCACACCATGCTCTTTATCCTGTAAAGCATCCAGTACTAACTGTACTGCTACACCATGATCTGGCATTGCCTGCTCTACCACATATTTATCTTTTCCTGTTGGTTTGTGTGTTAATACAGATCCATCGGCTCCGATTCTTTCACAGATACCTTTTGCAAGAACGCTCTCGTTCTCCATGTCGATCAACTGATATTTTAAAGATGAACTTCCACAGTTCATTACTAATACTTTCATATTATTTCTCCTTTTACTTTATCTCTTACTGATTCTGGCACTGAACTGCTGTGATTGCAACAACACCTTCAATATCCTTAGCACTGCATCCTCTTGAAAGGTCGTTAACAGGTGCTGCGATTCCCTGTGTCATTGGTCCGTAAGCTTCTGCTTTTGCAAGACGCTGAACAAGTTTGTATCCAATGTTACCTGCATCAAGGTTAGGGAAGATCAGAGTATTGGCTTTTCCTGCAACCTGGCTTCCTGGTGCTTTAGCTGCTCCAACAGAAGGAACAAGTGCTGCATCAAGCTGCATCTCACCGTCTAACATAAGATCCGGATTCTCAGCTTTTGCGATCTTAACAGCTTCCTGTACTTTTGTTACGTCATCGTGTTTTGCACTTCCCATTGTTGAGTAAGAAAGCATAGCAACTCTTGGATCAGCACCAACGAGCTGTTTGAAGCTTTCTGCTGAAGACTGAGCGATTGCCGCAAGCTCTTCAGATGTAGGATTCTGGTTCAGTCCGCAGTCAGCGAATACGAATGTTCCGTTCTCTCCCATGTCGCAGTCAGGTACTACCATAACAAAGAATGCAGATACAAGCTTTGTTCCTGGTTTTGTCTTCAGGATCTGAAGGCATGGACGAAGTGTGTCAGCTGTAGAGTGGCATGCTCCGGATACCATTCCGTCTGCATCTTTCATCTTAACCATCATTACACCATAATATAAGTAATTCGTAAGAAGAATCTCTCTTGCCTGCTCTTCTGTCATTCCTTTTTTCTTTCTCAGTTCAACAAGTGTTGCTACATATTCGTCTGTCTTCTCATATGTAGCAGGGTCTACGATTGTAGCTCCTGTGATGTCGAAATCCCCTTTATTCTTAGCGATCTCTTCTTCGCTTCCGATCAGGATCAGGTTAGCTGTTCCTTCTTTTAAAATTGCCTCTGCTGCCTCATAAGTTCTGATGTCTTCGCTCTCTGGAAGAACGATTGTTTTTTTACAACTTTTTGCTTTTGCTTTGATTTCATCTATAAATCCCATGATAAATAGACTCCTTTCCAAATATTTTTCTCAGTATTTTCATTATAATACAAAGAACCCCTGTGGACAAGGGTTCTTCCTGTAATCTTATGTCTCTTTTTGCGTACAATGTACAATATCCGTTATATTTTGCTTCTGATATATTACATTTTCACGACATTATAATTGAAAAACGTGACTTACGATCGCAAAATACACACTGATCGTACTGATATCAACCAATGTAGAAATCAAAGGCGTTGCCATGATCGCTGGATCCAGTCCAATCTTTTTCGCAACCAATGGCAATGTACATCCAACCACTTTCGCAATCAGTACGGTACATGCCATGGTAAGTCCAATTGTAAACGCCATGGTGGCATCTCCCTGGCCCATCAGCATAATTCGGATTCCATTCACTACCGATAAGATAATACTGATACAGAATGCAATTCGGATTTCTTTCCAGATCACCTTAAACAGATCAGAAAATTCAATCTCTCCGACTGCCAGCCCACGAATCACCAGTGTCGAGCTCTGTGATCCACAGTTTCCACCGGTTCCGGTAAGCATCGGAACAAATCCCGCAAGCTGCGGCATCAGTGCCAGTGCATTTTCATAGCTGTTCATGATCATCTGTGTTACGGTTGCAGACAGCATCAAAAACAGCAGCCACGGAATACGACTCTTTACATGTTCAAATATCGATGTCCCGAAATACGAATCTTCATTCGGATTGACACCGGCCATGATACTGATATCTTCCGTTGTCTCCTCCTGTAATACCTGCATGGCATCATCAACCGTTACGATACCGACCATGCAATTTTCATGATCCACGATTGGCAGTGCGATCAGTCCATACTTGGTAATGGTATTTGCCACATCTTCCTGATCGTCTGTTGTACGTGCATACAGCATATTGGTATCCATGATCTCTTCTATTGTCTTGGATTCACTGCTTGTCAGTAATTCTTTTACGTCAACCTGACCGATCAGATGGCGCTGTTCTGTAACATAACAGGTATAGATTGTCTCACGGTTTAGCCCAACCTGACGGATCTTCAGGATTGATTCTGCAACCGTCATTTCTCTGCGAAGCGCAATATAATCTACATTCATCACGCTTCCGGCACTGTCTTCCGGATATTGCAGCAGTTGATTGATCTGTTGACGCTTTTCTTCATCTGTAACCATCAGAAGTCTGTCCACTACATTGGCAGGCATCTCCTCCAACACATCAACGGTATCATCCAGATACATTTCCTCCATAATCTCCTCAAGCTCGGAATCCGTCAGTGCATTGATCAGGTCCTCTCGCGTATCACTGTTCATATAAGAAAATGTCTCTGCCGCTTCTTCTTTTGCAAGCAAACGGAATACCAGCACCATATGCTTCTGATCAAATTCTTCCAGAATCTCCGCAAGGTCTACAGGATACATATTTGTTTCCAGTTCTTCTTTCAGTTCTTTATATTCTCTCGCATCCAGCATGTCTTTGATACGTTCTTCAGTCAGCTCTTCTCTGTCTTCTACGTAATCAATATCATCGTCTTCTCTCTGTTCGTCCTCCAGGGACTGCTCCTCATTCATCTTCTCTTCCATAACAATATGCATCCTCCTTTCTTCGAATTTTGCTGGGTAAACATCCCATTTGCGTACCCCACTATTGTATAGTATAATCAATTCCAGAATGTTATACAAGGAGATTCTTATGAAAACTGTTGGACTCATCACAGAATACAATCCATTTCACAATGGACATCTTTATCATATAGAAAAAGCAAAAGAACTGACCGGTGCCGACCGGGTTGTAGTCATCATGAGCGGCGACTATGTGCAGCGTGGAACTCCCGCCGTTCTTTCCAAACATTCAAGGGCACTTATGGCACTTTTAAACGGTGCATCTGTTGTGCTTGAACTTCCGGTCTGTTATTCCTGCGCAAGTGCCGAATTCTTTGCAAAGGGTGCAGTATCTGTCTTAGACGGTCTTGGCTGTATAGATGCGCTTTGTTTTGGGAGTGAATGTGGTAATCTGGAACATTTAACATCCATCGCACACCTTCTGTCTGCCGAACCAGAAACCTACCGTCACTATCTCCAGAATTCATTAAAAAATGGCATGTCTTTTCCGGCAGCAAGATGTCACGCTCTCGAAAAAATGACTGGCGATGTCTATGCTTCACAGATTCTTTCTGATCCCAATAATATACTGGGAATTGAATATCTGAAAGCTCTTAAAGAACTGAACAGTCCGATTGTTCCATTTACCTTAAAAAGAGAATTTTCCGGATATCATGACACAGAACTTCATGACTGCTCCAGTTCTGCTTCTGCAATCCGAAAAGTCTTAATGAATATTCCGGCATCCCCGTACCTGCCGAAAAACATATCCGCACAGCTAAGTGAGCAATTACCACCCGGTTCTTTATCTATTATACAGAATGAATGGAACCATTCCTGTCCTGTGGAAGCAGATGATTTTTCACTGTTGTTAAAATACCGCCTGCTGAGCGAACCCCATGAATCTCTTTGCAAATACCAGGATGTATCTGAAGAGCTTTCCAACCGAATCATCCGGAACCGGAATCAGTTTCGCTCTTTCGGACAATTCTGTGCCCTTTTAAAAACAAAAGAACTGACTTACAGCCGTATCAGCAGAAGTTTACTGCATATTCTGCTATCCATAACCAAAGAAGATATGCATGCATACCAGGACAATTCCTGTTCATATGCGCGTATTCTTGGTTTCCGAAAAGAACATACCGATATCTTACGCGTGATGAAAGATCATGCTTCCATACCGGTCATTACCAAACTAGGCAAATCAGCATCTCTTTTGTCACCGGAAGCTTTACGTATGCTGAACCAGACTTCTTTTGCTTCCGACCTGTACGAAAGTGTTATCTCCGATAAATTCGGCATACCGTTCACAAGTGAACAGCAAAAGCAGATTATACGTGTATAGTACTTCGACATATGATATTTTCTACGTTTCCCTTTGCATACTTTTGTATACAAAAGCATGCGGCGTATGACGAAATATGTTCTTCCTGCGAATGGAAGCTGAACTTATTTCATCATGCGCCGCACATTTTATTATACATTACATGGATTTATTTTTAATTTTTGAAACTATGTACAGGGGCCGGAATTCTTCCTTTTCTATTTACAAATGCACTACAATCATATTCGTTAACAGGAATAATAGGAGCATATCCCAGCAGTCCGCCAAATTCGGCAGTCTCTCCTACATCTTTTCCGATAACCGGAATCAGACGTACAGCTGTTGTCTTCTGATTCACCATACCGATTGCCATCTCATCTGCAATAATTCCCGAAATAGTTGAAGCTGTTGTCTTACCTGGAATTGCAATCATGTCAAGTCCTACCGAACATACACATGTCATTGCTTCGAGTTTTTCGATCGTAAGAGCACCCATCTCTACTGCATCGATCATGCCTTTATCTTCACTGACAGGAATGAACGCACCACTTAAGCCGCCTACATAAGATGAAGCCATGACGCCGCCTTTTTTCACCTGATCATTCAGCATAGCAAGCGCTGCTGTTGTTCCCGGTGCTCCAACACGCTCCAGACCAATCTCTTCTAGGATCTCAGCCACACTGTCTCCGACTGCCGGGGTCGGTGCCAGTGAAAGGTCGATGATTCCGAACGGAATGCCAAGTCTCTTCGATGCCTCTCCCGCAACAAGCTGTCCCACACGAGTTACCTTAAAAGCGGTCTTTTTGATTGTTTCGCATAATTCTTCAAAACCTTTGCCACGTACCTGTTCAATTGCATGTTTTACAACTCCCGGTCCGCTGACACCTACATTGATCACTGCATCTCCTTCTGTCACACCGAGGAACGCTCCCGCCATAAACGGATTATCATCCGGTGCATTACAGAATACCACAAGTTTTGCACATCCCAGAGAATCATTTTCTTTTGTTGCTTCTGCTGTTTCCTTAACAATCTCACCACACAGACGCACCGCATCCATATTGATTCCCGTCTTTGTAGAACCTACGTTGATGGAACTGCAGATTCGATCCGTACATGCAAGTGCCTGTGGTACAGAACGGATCAGATTCTCATCACTCTTTGTCATAGACTTTGACACCAGTGCCGAATATCCGCCGATAAAATTCACTCCGACTTCTTTTGCCGCTTTGTCCAGTGTCTTTGCAATTGTCACAAAGTCTTCCGGACTCTTACATGCAGCACCGCCAATCAGCGCCACCGGTGTAATAGAAATTCGTTTGTTTACAATCGGAATACCGAATTCCTGTTCAATCTCTTCTCCGGTCTTTACAAGATCTTTTGCAACCGTAGTGATCTTGTTGTAAATATTTTCATTTAATTTATCAAGGTCTGCATCTATGCAATCCAACAGGCTGATTCCGAGAGTGATCGTACGTACATCCAGATTTTCCTCAGCAATCATCTGATTTGTCTCATATACTTCATATCTGTTTATCATGTGTTTTTTCCTGCCTTTCAGTGATTTTACTTATAATCTGTGCATTTTTTCAAATATTTCTTCTCTCTGACAGTGAATAGCAACACCAATAGAAGTTCCGATCTCTTCCAGTTCTTTTGAAACTACAGCTACTTCTTTACTGCAATTTGTCACGTCAACAATCATCATCATGTTAAAGTATCCATCCACGATGGTCTGCGAAATATCAAGGATATTAATGTTAGTTCCTGCAAGATATTCACATACTTTTGCAATAATACCTACGGTGTCTTTTCCTACAACTGTAATTACACATTTCTTCATGATTTGTTTTCCTCCTGTTGTCTTCACATCGTTTCTTACATTTTTGCTTCATTCTTATAATGTAATGATATCAGATACCTGATCTCGTTTGGCTACCATCATCGGAATATCATCTCCTTTATAAGGATTGTCACCGATACTGATCTCCAGTTTGACCGTTTCGTATGCCAGTTCTTCGTAATTGTTCTCTTTACTCAGATGTCCCAGAACTACATATTGCAGGTCATCATGTAATATATCGCAAAGAAGCTTTCCAGACAGTTCATTGGAAAGATGTCCCTTGTCGCCCATTACCCTTCGTTTCAATGGATATGGGTAAGGTCCTACTTCCAACATATGTATGTCATGGTTTGCTTCCAGAACGACCGCATTCAGATCGCTCAGATGTTCTACGGTATAATCATCATATACCCCGAGATCCGTTGCAACTGCAACAGATTTTTTTCCATTTTCAATCCTGTAACCAGACGGTTCATTTGCATCATGGGAAATTGCAAACGGATCTATATTCAATGTTCCAAGTGAAAATAGATGATCTATCTCTATCTCATGTAAAAGGCCTTCCGGAAGTTTTCCGAGGCTTTTACAATTTCTGATTCCTTCAATGGTTCCGGGCGTTGCATAGATTGGAATCTCATACTTTCTGCTGAACACACCAAGTCCCTGAATATGATCTACATGTTCGTGTGTGATCAGTATTCCCTCCAGCTCATCCCCTTTTATCTCCAACTTTGATAATCCTTCTTCAATTCTTTTCTTGCTGATTCCTGTATCGACCAGAAGATGTGTCTGATCATCTCCTACATAAATACAATTTCCACTGCTTCCACTCGCAATGCTGCATAATCTCATACTAAATAATATCTGCCTTTCCTATAAATCTTCCACGATCTTATTCAGCTGGATCTTTGTCTCTTCAAACTGTCCGCTGTTATCGATCACCCGGTCACAATGACGCATGAACAGATCTTTCGGAAGCTGTGCTTCAAAAATCTGATCGACCTTGCTGTCTTCATATCCTCTTGCGTATTTTAAACGTTTTCTTCTGATGGAATCCTCTACATACACATACCAGAGTTCATCACAGATTTCCTCATAATGATCTTCTATCAGAAGTGCGCCTTCTATCAGCATCAGATTTGTATTCTTGCGTTCTTCTCTTGTGATCTTTTTCTGAATCTCTTCTTTTACCCTCGGATGTACAATTCCATTTAACACAGAAAGTTCAACTCTGTCGGCGAACACAATGTCAGAAAGCTTCGCACGATCCAGTTCACCTTTTTCATCCAGGATTTTCTTCCCGAAATGAGCCACAATTTCATCAAAGCATTCTGTTCCTTTTTTCTGTAGTTTCTTTCCTACTTCATCCGCCATACAAATAGTCGCACCATACTTATTATTCAGATATTCCAGAATCTGTGTCTTTCCTGCGCCTACTCCTCCGGTAATTCCTATAATCTTCATCTTTCACACCTCTTATTTTGCTTCGTACCAGTTATCTCCTGTATGCATATCTATCTCAAGCGGTACTTTTAATTCTGCCGCATGTTCCATTTCTTCTTTCAAGATATTCTGAACCTCATCCAGCTCCGGCTCATACGCCTCGATCAAAAGTTCATCATGTACCTGTAATACAAGTCTTGATTTCATCTTCTGGTCTTTCAGTCTCTGATTCACCCGGATCATTGCAATCTTGATGATATCAGCTGCTGCTCCCTGAATCGGTGAATTCATTGCCACACGCTCACCGAACGAACGCTGCATGAAGTTGCTGGAAGAAAGCTCTGGTACCGGTCTGCGTCTTCCAAAGAGCGTCACCACATAACCTTCTTCTTTGGCATGCGTTACTGCATGATCCAGAAATGTCTTAATTCCCGGATAGGTTGCAAAATAATCATCAATATATTTTGCCGCTTCTTTACGTGTAATACTTAAATCCTGACTCAATCCAAACGAACTGATTCCGTACACGATACCAAAATTTACAGCCTTTGCATTTCGCCTCTGCTGAGGAGTTACTTCATCAAACGGTATATGAAATACCTGTGATGCCGTAATCCGATGGATATCACTCTGTTCCTTGTATGCCTGAATCAGATGCTCATCTCCTGAGCAATGTGCCAGAACACGAAGTTCAATCTGCGAATAATCGGCATCCACAAATCGATATCCTTCTTCCGGAATAAATACTTTACGGATCAGACGTCCAAGTTCCATCCTTACCGGAATATTCTGAAGATTCGGTTCAGTACTGCTGATTCTTCCGGTCGCCGTAATCGTCTGGTTAAATTTTCCATGAATCCGCCCATCATCCTGAATATAATTCGCCAGCCCGTCTGCATATGTGGACTTGAGTTTGGTATATTGACGATATTCCAGAATCTTTGCGACTACCGGATGTTTCGGTGCAAGCTTTTCCAGTACATCTGCCGCAGTCGAATAACCTGTCTTTGTCTTGCGCCCACCCGGGAGCTTCATATTTTCAAACAGTACAACTCCAAGCTGCTTTGGTGAATTAATATTAAATGTCTCGCCTGCTTCTTCGTAAATTTCTTTTTCCAGTTCGGCAATTTTACCCGCAAGCTGATCGCCATACTGTTTCAAAGCATCCGCTTCTACACGGATTCCATTTTGTTCCATATCAAACAATGTGAATACCAGCGGCATCTCAATATCCCGGAACAACGTATCCATCTTTGTATTCTGTAATTTCTGCCGCAGAACCTCTACCGACGCATAATTTACATAAGACTCATAGCAGGCTTTCATATCCTGATCGATCTTTTCATCAATCATCAGGCCCAGATGTTCTCTTGCAACATCTTCCCATGTATAATTATTTTTAAGTGGATTCAAAAGATATGCAGCCACACTAACATCAAAGCAGTTTGCCTGATTCCGGATTGTTACCTGTTCCATAGACTCTTTTAAATGGAACATTGCAAACGTTTCTGCCTTTTCAGCCACATCCGCAAGTTTTTTCAGTAACCATTCTCCGGTTATATCTTTTTCAACTTTGATGCAATAACTTTCCTCTTTTGAAAAGCACAGTCCGATACCTCCAAGTCCGGCCTGATCTGCAAACAACGGTAATACATTTTCCAGATCTTTGAAGATTACGGCGCCTATTGTACTTGCTTCTTCTGCCTGTACAAAGACTTTCTCCGCTTCTGATTTGGAAGTAATGATCTTAAATCCATCCTCGACCTTGTTGGCCGGTGCCGAAACATCGAATCTGGAAAGAAGATTTTTAAATTCCAGTTTCTGGAAAAAGATATATGCTTCTTCCGTATATAGATTACCGAGCTTTGCTTCGGATAGTTCATACGGGAAATCAGCCTTTACATTGATCGTTGCCAGCTCTTTACTGAGCACCGCAAGATCCCAGTGTTCACTTAAGGCCTTGGATGCTCTTGGCGGTTTCAGCTCATCCACATGTTCATGCGCTTCTTCAATCGAATGATACTGTGTAATGATCTTTGTCGCTGTCTTCTCCCCGATGCTTGGAACTCCCGGAATATTATCTGCCGTATCTCCCATCAGTGCCTTCAGATCAATAAATTCTTTTGGCGTCACCTGATAACGTTCTTCAACATCTTTAGCGTAGTAATCTTCAATTTCTGTCTTGCCCTGCTTAGTCTTCGGAATTCGGATTTTTACATGCTCTGTCGCAAGCTGTAGCAGATCGCGGTCTCCGGAAATAACGGTAACTTCCATACCCTCATTCTCACATCGACTGGATAATGTTCCAATCAGATCATCTGCTTCCAGGCCGGCACATTCAATCGTCTTAACCCCCATTGCGTGAAGCACTTCTTTGATCACCGGAACCTGCTGCCTTAACTCATCAGCCATCGGCTTTCTTGTTCCTTTATATTCTGCATACATCTTGTGTCTGAAAGTCGGGGCGTGAACATCGAATGCCACCGTCAGATATTCTGGTTTTTCTTCTTCCAGAAGTTTAAACATAATCGTTAGAAATCCATATATTGCATTTGTATGAAGGCCCTCCGCATTCGTCAGATCCGGCAGCCCGTAAAAAGCCCGGTTAAGAATACTGTGGCCGTCAATCAGAACAATTTTACTGCTCATTTTGTCTCTCCACCTAAATAGTTCATTTCTTATAAAATCACTATCTTACTATACACCAATTTGTGCCTTTTTAAAAGGTTAATTTTTCTCACTGATTTTCTTTCTGCGGTTTCTTTTCATTTTTAGAAAAAGGGGATTGACAGACATTACATTTATAGTTATAATTTATTTTGTTGTGTAAGCAACATATATGCGGATATGGCGGAATGGCAGACGCACAAGACTCAAAATCTTGCGGAGGTGACTTCGTGTGGGTTCAAGTCCCACTATCCGCAGTCAGAAAACCCCGTAAACTCAAGGGTTTAGCGATTGGAGACATTTACTATTCTTACTATTTTTGTTACTATAGTTTCGTAGGAAGTAAATGTTTTTTTATACTCTCCCGGCACATTCCATAAATTTACTCTTTTCTTCCATGGAACTCACATCGTATGTATAATTTTCTTCATTTACTTTTTCCGTATGACCTAACAAAGATGCTGCTATTGTTCCAGATACACCGGCACATTTCATATTAGAATTCAATGTTCTTCTGATAGCATGGATACTCTTCTTATTATAGAATTCTGCTGTTGTTGTATTATTAACTGCACAGTCTGATATTCTTGAAGCATACACTCTTCCCCTGTCATCTTAAAAAACATACTCGCCTAACCAGCCATTCTTAAATTCAAATTCTTTTACTTTTCTTAATACCTTTGCCATATCATCAGTCAATGGAATAACTCTGATCTTATCATTTTTCGTAGAAGAAATATAACGTTCCTTCTTCAAACGACTAGAAGATATTGTTTTCACAATCATTCAGCATTTACCTATCGTTCCAAACTTCTTAATGAACTGGGCAAATGATTATCTGAATCGGCGAATTGACGAGTTAGAGCATGAAACAATCCGTCAGCAATGGGATAAAGCTTCTCTCGAAAAGACTCTATCAAATATACATGACTGGCAGCAGGACAAAGAAAAGCACACCTAAAAGATTTCTCCCTTAAGTGTGCTTCTGTCATTGCCTTTAATGACTAAATATAAAAAGCATAATCATTTTTGGATGGGCGGTGTATCCATCATCTCAGGTACTCTTTTCAGAGTGCGTCGGGAACCATTTCCGACCTCAAAAATAATTATGCTTATTATCAATGTATGTTGTTTACATTTATAATATACTATTTATTTTCATTATTGTCAATATTTGCGTTTTTTATTCTTCCACTGTACAAACGTCTACTTATCTTTGAATCTTGGATATCATACATCGAAGAAACATATAAATATTGACCATCTTTTTCCAACTTTACTCCAACCAATACATTTTTAGAATACTTTTTTATAAACTCAATACTTTTATCATTTTCATTAGGATTAACACCTACATAATCTGGATTTTCTATAATCTCTGAGAGATAATCAATATACTTCAAACAATTAAAATGCTTTCTTTTAACCATATGCGCTGGTAAACCTTTTGACCTAAATATTTCTAATTCCTCTATATCAATACTTAACAATTCATTATATCGCAAATCATATTTTCCAACTTTTATTAAGTCATTCTTTTCATCCATATTGGTATTTTCCTATTTCTATATATTTTGTTTATTATAACATATATCCATTTATAGCACAAAGAGCTTTCGTAATTCAAGTGCATATATACAGAGTTGGTTAAGAGTATTAAAGAACGATACTCACTTCATCGTATCAGCAAGTAGCAGAGCAGAGAAAGCAGTCAACTACATATTGAATGAACAATAACAATGATAATCAAGGGTGTATCAATAACAGGTACACCCTAACATATACGAAAGGATGTAAAGAGATATGAAGAACAGAATAGTTAAGGTAATGATGATTAGTGTAACAATGATGATGATGGTAACAGGATGTAAAAGTACAACAAAGAACAGTGAAGGCACTGCAAAGAGTAATGATGTAAAGAGTATTGAAACATCGGTGGAACTACCGCAAAATATGACAGATGATTTTCAGACAGAGATTTATTATATCGACAGTCAAGAGGTATCTGATAAATGTTATGAAGCTTTACAACATCGTAAAGGAAAGATTGTCATTGAAGTGATTACGGGAACGGTGACAGATGAAAACGGTAATGGTCAGATTGATTATCAAGGTTATATAAAATATCATGGTGACTTGGCTGTTGGAACACGAGTTGAAACGGTGATGATCTACAATCCAGATAATAATTATATTGATGATATCATGTATAGAGCTGATACAATTATTGAATAAATAAGACAGACGTAAAAAGGGGACTGGGAAATCTTATCCTAGTCCTCTTCTTTTGCCCTCTCTGCAAGGGTTTAAATGCATATATACAGGGTTATTTTGCTCTGTAGCTGTGTGGGTGTTCAATTGATAGGGAATCTCTTAAAAATTGTTTTATGGCTCGATTTTATGCGTTTTTCTCTAGCGGTATAGATGTCTGCCGTGTGGGTGGTAAGAATTTTGATCTAGGGGGACGGTTTACATTTTCGGCGTTCTGGTCGGTTTGTATTCTGGTCAGATGTGTTCCGTTCACACTCCACGGCTGATTCTGCACGAACTACGAATGGAGGGTAGTTAAAACCTCGGAAACAGAATTGTTTTTTTGACAGGCTATTAGGTGATTCATCCACACACCGACTGAAAAATCTCAAGGCGCAAAATTGCGCTGTACTAATCTGCACCTCCGGCAATGACACAAAAAATGATAACTCTTCCGGCAGCAGCCAGGGGGAAGGGGGGTATGTTTACATCCTGAAAAAAAGAGGTACTTATATCTCAAGTACCTCTTCTGAAAAATATGGATGATTTAATTAACTTCTTTTCTAAAATCTTTTATCAATATCCAATATATAACTCCACCAGCCATATAAGCAACAATATCCCATTTATCAGACACCGTATTGTGTCTATACAACGGAGTAATATATTCCCAAAAGATTCCACATCCCAATAACAGTAATTCTATTTTCCACAATTTTGTAATCGATTTTCGATACAGTTCAAACATAATGTTACAATATGCTATAAATGTAATGCCACCTATTGTATCATTAAAATAACAATTCAGATACCACTTAATCGGTTCATAAGATATCTTTGTTTTTATGTATTGATTTATCAAATATAGGATTAATGTTATTACGATTAATAAAATATTTTTCTTTTTCAATGTTTTATCCAACTAATGAAAAAATAAATAATGCAAGGAGTACCGCTCCAACCATGCCCCAAAATCCTAATCCTCCACCATTGTTATTGTTCTTTGCCATTTCTTTCTTCCTCCCTAATTAATCAAGTCTTTTTCCTTTAAAATAAAGGTTTTTTAATTTCT
>CAVBHX010000040.1:0-32390 GCA_963595255.1 bacterium | reverse complement strand
CCACCCCTCAAAGATTGAGGGGCAGGGGAGTTGAATAGGCAAAGCCTATTTTTTATTTTTTGAATAATTTTCGTGTAAACCAGTCTCTGGCATAGGAAAGTGTATGAAGGATCAGTTCCAGTTCAATCAGGATATAGTTTGGAAGATGCCGGAGTTTAAAGGGAACTTTTTTCTGCTCACGTGCGTGGGCAAGTCCTTCTTTTATGCCGGAAGAATAATCACTTCCGAATCCCTTCTTTTTGAAAAACAGGTATTTGACAATATATCCGAGAAAAAGTGGAATAAAGTTCAAAACAAGCTGTAAGAAAGGCATATTTTTATAATTCAGGTAAATGTTATTGCGGGCGGACAGCTTTACTTTGAAAGAGTTGTATTTGGATCCGCTTGTGCCGCTTCCTACATGATAGACCAGTGCGGTCGGACAGTATGTATTTTTATAACCGTATATTTTTGCCCGGTATCCGACATCAATATCTTCCAGATAGGCAAAGTGATTCTCGTCAAATAATCCTACTTTTGAAAAAGCACTCCGGCGGTAGATGGCGGCTCCGGCGCAGGCAGTAAAGATTTCGTCTGCTTTTGTATAATTGGAAACGGGACGTCCGGTTCCGCGGCATACTCCCCAGCCCATTAAAGTGTAAAGATCTCCGGCACTGTCGATCAGTTCCGGATGATACATCTGAATCATCTTACTGCTGACGGAAAAGATGCGGGGAGATTTTTCAATTGCTCTGATCATTTCTTCTACGTAGTGTGGATCAACGGTCGTATCATTGTTGAGTAATATTACGTAAGGTGTAGTGGAATGCTCAATTCCGACATTGACTGCTTTGCTGAAGCCGTAATTTTTCTTTAATGAGATAACCGCTATATCCGGGTAGTGCTCACTCATATATTCGAGACTTCCGTCGGAAGATGCATTGTCAACCACTAATATCTTGAAATCTTTGCAGGTCTGTTCCGATAATGACTGGAGACAAGGCTCCATGAAATGTTTCCCGTTATAGTTGGGAATGATAATTGTTACTTTCATCATTTGAGAAATACTCCGATCTCTATTTTCTGATTTGTGTCTATTATAGCAAAAAAATGATGTACATGCCATATGAACATTCGTTTAAATAATATTTTAAATATATTTCTAAATTATTAATAAAGTATTAAGAAAAACTGTGATATAATGGGTTGCCGTAAGGAAAAAATTATTGTAAGATAAAATATAATGTAAATTTGGATAAATATGGGTGAGGAACATTGATAAAAGATAATCAAAAATTATTAAACAGACTGCACGTAGTGATAGATGCAGTAGTAATTATATTTTCATATATTGCATCATGGTATCTGAGATTTAAGAGTGGGATTTTTGAACTGGATCCATGGTTCTTATCGTTGCAGGAATATGCAAAAGTACTGATTGTAATTGTGCCGGGGTATTTGATTTTGTATTATGGATTCCAATTATATACACCGAAACGAGTACAGGGACGCAGACTGGAAGCGTGGCACATTATTCAGGCTAATCTGATTGGTCTGATGGCATTTATTTTACTGTTGTATGTATGGAAACAGTCAGATTTCTCCAGAGGGATGATTTTTGTATTTTTCTTGGTGAATGTATTTCTGGAAGTCATTGTGAGAAATATTATCCGTGAAATATTAAGAGATATGCGAAAGCAGGGATATAACCAGAAGCACATTCTGCTGATCGGATACAGCCGTGCGGCAGAGCAGTATATTGACAGGATCAAAGCGAATCCGGAATGGGGATATATTGTAAGAGGAATTCTTGCGGATAACGTGCCGCGGGGAACGGAGTATAAAGAAATCAAAGTCCTTGGAAGAATCGATAATCTGAAGATTGTTCTTCCCGAAAATAAACTGGATGAAATTGCAATTACGTTGGGACTGGCAGAATATCACAAGTTGGAAAGAATTGTAGGTATGTGTGAAAAATCTGGTGTGCATACAAAGTTTATACCGGATTATAATAATATTATTCCGACAAAACCGTATACGGAAGATTTGCTGGGACTTCCGGTAATTAATATAAGAAGAGTGCCGCTCAGTAATATGCTGAATGCCTTTGTAAAAAGAACGATGGATATTTTTGGAGCCCTAGTTGCACTTACATTATTTTCGCCGGTAATGCTTATTATAACGATTATTATAAAAGTAACATCACCGGGACCGCTGATCTTCAAACAGGAAAGGATCGGTCTGCAGAACAAGCCGTTTTATATGTACAAATTCCGGTCTATGGTGGTACAGGATGCTTCCAAAGAAAAGGCTGGCTGGACGGTGAAAAATGATCCGCGTGTAACACCGATAGGAAAGTTTATAAGAAAAACAAGTATCGATGAATTACCGCAGCTGATTAATATCCTGAAGGGAGATATGAGTCTGATTGGTCCGAGACCGGAAAGGCCGCAGTTTGTAGATAAATTCAAAGAAGAGATTCCAAGATATATGATCAAACATCAGGTGAGACCGGGACTTACGGGATGGGCGCAGGTGAATGGATTGCGTGGTGATACCTCGATTCAAAAAAGAATAGAATACGATTTATATTATATTGAAAACTGGACACTTGGATTTGATATAAAGATATTATTTCTGACATTTTTTAAGGGCTTTATCAATAAGAATGCATATTAGATTCTAAAGGAGACGGCAATGGCAAAGAAAAGACGCAAGACAAAAAGACAGTTAAGAGAAGAAAGACAAAAAAAATTGCGTAAAAGAAAACGAAGAAGAATTCTCTTATTAACAGTTGAAATTATAATTCTGGCTGTGTTATCAGTAGCTGCTTACGGAATATTTAAACTTGGAAAATTAGACTATAATGTGTTGAATAAAAAAAAGCTGGAGGTTTATAAGGATACAGGAGAGTATACAAACATTGCATTGTTTGGATTGGATTCGAGAAATAATGAATTGGAGGGCGGTGTACAAAGTGACTGTATTATGATCGCAAGTATCAATAATAAGACGAGTGATGTGAAGCTTGTGTCGGTATACAGGGATACACTGTTGCAACAGCAAAACGGAAGATACAATAAGGCGAATGCGGCATATAATACGGGAGGTCCGGAAGAAGCAATTAGTCTTCTGAATCGTAACTTTGATCTTGATATTAAGAATTATGTCAGTGTGAATTTTAATGCACTTGTAAAAGTAATCGATGATCTGGGTGGAATTAATATTAAGATGACGAAAGAAGAAGCACATTGGTGCAATCTGTATGGGGCCGAGACGGCAAGGGTAATTGGAGCAAACTGGTCAGATATAGAAGAAAAAGCGGGAACGCAGCATCTGGATGGTATCCATGGTGTGGCGTATGCGAGAATCCGTTATACAAGCGGCAATGATTTCAAACGAGCCCAGAGACAAAGAATTGTATTGGAAAAGGTTGCAAAAAAAGCACAGAAAGCGAATTTCATTACTTTGAACAAAATAGTAAATGAAGTGTTCCCGATGGTTTCGACAAGTTTTTCTTCAAAACAGATTTTAGGGTTTGCAGCGAATGCACTGAATTATAACCTGGTGTCAACAAATGGATTCCCATATCAGGTGACAACCAGCGAAACAGTGAAGAATCATGGCGGGGTATCTTTTGTCATTCCAATTGGGCTGGAACAGAATGTAAAGCAATTACATCAGGAACTGTTTAATGATGATTCTTATGAGGCATCAGACAAAGTAAAAGAGATTGACAGTGACATTGTTTATCTGACGGATATAACAACAGATAATACAGAGGCAATGGAGTCTACGTTTAAAGGAGACAGTCTGAATGAGGGAACGGAATAAAATTATTTTAGAATATGGAACTTATATGCTGAGCTTTTTTGTCAGTTACATAGCGTCGCTGGCAAAATGGTATTATGCTTCGGGAATTATTCTGATTGTGGAAGCTGTTTATTTGTATGTACACTGGGTAAGGGAAAGCGGAAGCCTTGTGGAACTGAGAGCTCTGTTTACACTTGCCTGGGTTGGAGGGCAGGGAATCAGCTGTCTGAAGCTCAGTACATTACAGGATACATGGAGCTATATAACATGGTTGAGCTTTTTTGTGATATATATAGCTTTTGGAATAGGATATGAATGGGGAAGAAAGTATAGCAGGGTAGAGGGAAAAGAACCTGAAAAAAATAAAAAAAAGGCAGACAGGCTTTTTCGATGTATTATGTTGCTGCTGGTTGTGTCGGGTGTATGTTTCGTAATTGAAATTATCCGGATCGGTTATATTCCGGTTTTTTCAGACAAACCATATTCGTATTCTTATTTCAGGATGTCGGCTTTACATTATCTTCATTATTGTGCAATCAGTTGTATCCTGATACCAGGCCTTACAGTGCTTTGGAAAAAAATCAATTGCGGGGAAAGTAAGTGGCATAACGGAGCAATCATTATTGCAAATATAGTTGCATTTGCAGTTCCGTTCCTCTATGTATCGAGATTTCAGTTTCTGTTTGAAATAGGTGTGGCAGCAGTCATTTATATACTGGTGAATAGGAATATGCGGAAAAGCACCTTAGTTCTTCTTGGCATTGTGGTTTGTGCAGCGTATGTGGCGATTACATTATCACAGAAACGGGATGCGATATATTTGAAAAATGTATTTAAAATGAAATATACACATATTCCGATGTTTCTGACCCAGCCGTATATCTATATTGCCAATAACTACGATAATTTTGATTGTCTGGTGAAAAACCTGCCGAAATTTTCTTATGGTCTGCGAATGTTGTTCCCGTTTGTGTCATTAACGGGATTGAAATTCGTAATACCAAATCTGGTTCCGGCAACGGTCTATCTGACCAGTACTGAATTGACGACGCTTACAATGTTTTATGATGCTTATTATGATTTTGGAGTCATCGGAGTATTTGTGATAGCTTTGCTTATTGGTGTTGTGGCAAAGGTCATTATTGACATTATTAAAAAAAGTGATAACCCGGTTGTATATCTTTTTTATGGACAGATTGCAGTGTATCTGGCTCTTGCATTTTTTACAACATGGTTCAGCAGTCCCGCAACATGGTTCTGGCTGATCCTTACAGGGATGATTTATTACTATGTAGGATATGATAAGAAATAGAGGATGAAAAAGAAAAGATGAATAACGATCAGACTTCTGTAGATGTGGTGATACCATCGTACAGACCAGATGAAAAATTTAGCAGACTTATAAAAAAACTTCAGGAACAGGAATATCCGATCGGCACTATTTTTGTGATCAATACAAAGGCTGGAAGATTCCCCAAAGAAGTAGAGCAGATGGAAAAGGTAAAAGTATCCCATATAGAACGCCGGGAATTTGATCATGGCGCAACACGGGACATGGGAATGCAGATGTCGAAGGCGGAAATCGTTGTATTTATGACACAGGATGCAGTGCCTGCAGATGAATATCTGATTGAAAATCTGGTGAAAGTACTGGAAGAAGATGAAATGACCGGGGCGGCGTATGCACGTCAGCTTGCAGCCTCTGATTGTAATTATATAGAAAAATACACCAGAAAATTCAATTATCCGGAAAACAGCCGGATAAAAAGCAAGGAAGATTTACAGAAACTGGGGATCAAAACATTCTTTTGTTCTAATGTCTGCGCGGCATATAGAAGGAATATTTATGAAAAAGCTGGTGGATTCTGCAAGAAAACAATATTTAATGAGGATATGATATTGGCCGGTCATATGATAAATGCCGGATATAAGGTTGCTTATGTGGCTGAAGCAAGAGTGATTCACTCGCATAATTATACAGGAATGCAGCAGTTTCACCGCAATTTTGATATGGCGGTGTCGCAGGCAGAACATCCGGAAGTGTTTGATGGTATAAAGTCTGAAAACGAAGGAATAAAACTGGTGAAACAGACAGCCGCTCATTTGGTGAAACAGCGGAAAATATATCTGATTCCGAAACTGGTTTATCAAAGTGGATGTAAATATATAGGTTATCGGATGGGAAAAAAGTATAAGAAATTGCCGGATAAAGTGGTTAAATGGTGCTCGATGAGCCCGGGATACTGGGAAAAGTAGAGGAAAAGCTTTATTTTTGATTGAAGTTTGTCATATTTTAAGGTAATATAGATATGATATGATAAGCTAGGACTGAAGAAAGGATATAAAAAGTAATGGCAAAAGATAAAAAAAGATATAAAAGACGGGGGCGGAGATCGAAAAAAAGAGGATTTGCATCCTGGTCTCTTGGCAAGAAGATTGGAGCCATTCTTGGTGGAACGTTGGTAACAGTAGCGGCAATTGGAGCTGTAATTGTGGCCAGTAAACTTTCGAAGATCAATACTGTAAAGTTAGATACAGATAAATTAAATGTTTCAAAGGAAGCAAAAAAAAGAGGAAGCGGTTATTTGAATGTTGCTTTGTTTGGTGTGGACTCCAGAGATGATGATCTGGGAGAGGGGACCAGAAGTGATACGATTATGATTGCAAGTCTGAACAAGAAGACGATGAAGGTAAAAATTGCCTCTATATATAGAGACACGTTGTCAGAGCAGGAAGATGGAACATTGAATAAAATTAATGCGGCATATTCATACGGGGGGCCGGAAGGCGCTGTTTCGGTATTGAATAAGAACCTGGATATGAATATTGAACATTATGTAACTGTTAATTTTAACTCGATGATAGATATTGTAGATTCTGTGGGCGGAATTGATATCGATGTACAGGAAGATGAAGTACCGTATATCTGTGGTTATGTTCAGGAGATTATGAAGGTGACAGGAAAGCTGTCTCCGGGAGTTACAGAACCGGGAACACAGACGTTGAATGGAGTGCAGGCAACTGCATATGCCAGAATCAGATATACAGCCGGAGATGATTTCAAACGTGCGGAAAGACAGCGGACGGTTCTTCAGAAAGTTGTAGAGAAGTTACAGCAGGCATCACCGGCACAGCTGAATAAGATTATTGACAAGGTTTTTCCAGAGGTTTCAACAAACTTTACAATGACAGAAATTCTGGAATATGCAAAAGATGCGTTTGATTATGAACTGGGAGAAACAACCGGATTTCCGTTTGATAAGACAACAGATACATTGGGAAATGTAGGAAGTGTTGTTATTCCGGTTACAATGGAAAGTAATGTAAAGCAGTTGCATAGTTTTTTCTATGGAGAGAGTGATAATTATGATGTATCCTCTACTGTATCGGATATCAGTGCGAAGATAGAGAAAAAGGCAGGAAACAGAGATGCTGATACGGACGAGTCGACTCAGGAGTTCATGCAACAGCCGGAAGAGACATATTCCGAAAGCAGCGGAACGACGAAGAGCAGTTCAGGAAGGACAGGGACAACAGGATCCACTTCGTACAGATCAGGGGCAACAGGTAACAGCGGTTCTTCCGGAACAACAGGAACAACCAGCGGAACAACGGGAAGTACAACCAGTGGCACAACCGGAACGAATGCGGGAAGTGGTACAACAACCGGAACGGGAAGCGGTGCGACGGGAAGTACAGGAACGACAGGAAATGGTACATCAACGGGAGATACTTCAACGGGAACAGGCGGAGAATCAAACGGTGACGAAGGTACCACGGAGTAGAACACAATAAAGATAGAAAAAGGGGTATTATACATGAAAAAAGTCAAAAAAATAATTGTATCATTTCTTTTGATGTGTATGTTGTGTGTTGGAATGACGTGCGTGGCAAGTGCAACCACAGCAGAATTCAGATTTTCAGATCCGCAGACAAGTGTCGGAGCAGAGGTGGAGGTGACTGCGAAGGTTTCATCTGCGAGAGCATTGAATACAATTCAGGCAACATTAAGTTATGATAAAACGAAGTTAAGGTTCATCAGCGGCGATGATGCTACGGGTGGAGACGGAACAATTACTATATCAAGAAATGATGAAAATGCCGGAACAAGTATGGAATTTAATCTGACATTCCAGGCATTGGATGAAGGAACAACATCAATAGAGGTTGCTAAGGTTGACGGAATTGATAATAATGGAGTGGCGCTGGAAGTTACGTCTGGTTCTTCATCTGTCAGCATATCAGAAGGTGATAAATCGCTGATTCAGGAAGAAGACACAGGTTCGGTTACTGATGGAACGGAAGTAAAGATCGGAAAAACAAAATATATAGTAACAGATGATTTTTCTGATACAATTATTCCAGATGGATTTGTAAGAGATACTTTAAAATTTGAAGGAACGGACCATCAGATTATTAAACAGGAGTCAAGTGGTGCGCTTGCGATGTATCTTACACCGGAAAAGGGAGGAGATGCTGATTTTTATTTGTATGATAGTGATACAGGTAGTTTTTCACAGCTTGAAGTGATAGAAGTTGCAAAAGGAAGATATATCATTCCGTTATCAGATGATGGAAAACTTTCCTTGCCGGATCAATATCAGAAGACAACACTTACATTAAATGGAAAAGAGTTTGATACATGGCAGGATACGAATGACGCGGAATATTATATCGTATACGCAATGAATTCTGATGGAGAAAAAACTACTTACCGTTATGATACAACAGATGGAACCTATCAGAAATATACACCATCAGTAGGTTCTGCGTCATCGGGTACAACTACTAATAATGGCAAAGGAATCTGGGGAAAGATTTTGAACTTCGTAGAGAGCTTCCTTGACATTGTAGTAATCATTGCATTTGTCCTCTTCGTTGTATTAGTGATTGCAGTGATTGTCACTTCTGTGAAGCTTCACTACAGAGACCTTGAACTGGATGATTTGTATGATGAATATGGAATCGACATGGACGAGGAAGAAGAAGAGAAGAAGATACAGAAGAAAGCTGCTAAAAAAGCAGATAAGGCTAAAAAGAAAGCAAAGAAATCATCTAAGAAACCGGTATCTGCGAAGGAATCATCGCGATATGATTACGATGAAGACGAATTCGAGGATTATGAGGATGACTTTGATGATGAAGATCCATGGGTAACAGAGAATATTGCAAAAGCAATGGAGCGTAAGCCTGCAAAGAAGCAGCCTGCAAAACAGAAGAAGTCAGCAAGGCATACAGAGCCTGAAAGAGAAAAGAGAGTATCCAAAGGTGTTCATTCATTAGACGAAACAGGTCCTGCAATCCGCAAGCCTGTAAAGAAGATCAATCTGGAAGATACGAATGACTTCGAAGCATTTGCTCCGTTGGATGAAGAAGAATTCGATAATTTCGAAGGATACTATTCAGAAGATGACGATTATGATATGTTTGGAGAAGACAGTTATGATGATGAAGATCTGTTTGACGCAACATCAGATCTTTTGAGTAATCATCCAGAAAAGAGAAAAAGCCATGCAGAGATGGATGATACATTCAAGATGGATGTTATCGACTTGGATTAAGCAAAAGGGGAAGAACGTGCCACATTAGGCATTGAAAAGAATAGAGAACCGGTTTTCAGAAATCAGACATGAGCTGATGGAAGAATGCCGGTTCTTTCTTTTTCCTTATGTCAGGACGGTGAAAATTGGTAGCAGAGCTTACGGAGAATTATTCTTCTGCTTTGACCAGTCTCTTAAGTGTAGAGAAGGTATATCCCATTTCTTCCCATTTTCCAAGCAGTTCATCTAGAATCTCTCCGTTGGTCCTGGAGGTATTATGGAGCAGCACGATAGCACCTGGGTGGATCCGTCCGAGCAGCTTATAGAATGCTTCTTCTTTAGATGGCTGTGCGTCTGTCAGCCAGTCAACGTAGGCAAGACTCCAGAAGAACGTATGATAGCCCATGTCTTTTGCCATCTGCAGGTTCTCTGTGCTGTATTTTCCCTGTGGCGGGCGGTAGAAACGGGTCATAGATTTCCCTGTGATTTTTTTGTACAAATCTTCCACATCACCCAGTTCTTTGGCAAATGCAGTCTGTGTTGCAATCTGGGACATATCTGGGTGATGGAAGGTATGATTACCGACGGTATGGTCATCTTTTAACATCTGTTTTACCAGTTCAGGGTTATCCCGGAGAAAATTCCCGACGACGAAGAAGGTAGCTTTAGCCTGATGTTTTTTTAATGCACTTAGAATGGCCGGAGTATTTCCGTTTTCATAACCGCAGTCGAAAGTCAGATAGATGACTTTCTGGTCGGTATTTTGTGCATAGTAGGCATGATATTGCTGTAGTTCATCGAACGATGCATTACCTGCAGGAGTTTTGCCTTCTTCCTGAAAGCTGAGTCCCCAGTTTTCAGCGGCGGGGAGCATAGAGGAAAGAGGGGAAACGGAAGTTTTGTCTGAGAGTATGGTATCGGAAGTGGTGCCCAGTGAATTGGCACCATCTGTTTCGAGAGGTGTGGTCGGAAAGATACGGGCAATCTGTTCTCCGGTAAAGAAGCAGAATGAAAAGAAAAATAAAAGGATCAAAGGTTTATAATGAGGATAATAAGATTGAAATATAGTATGTAACCGGGACATAGAAACTCCGTGAGAAAGATTTTTATATGTATATGCCGGAAATCCAGGGGTATGACATTATGTGGATGCGAGAAGTAAAAGGGGTGTATGGATTTCTTGCAAAAAATGGGGAACCATAGTAGTATAGGTAAGAAAGACGGACAGAAATAAATGAAAGAAGTGTAAGAGTGAACCTGAATATAAAAAAAGGGGTATTCATGAGAATGACAACAGGAATGAAACATGGATAAGAAAGTAAATGATAAGTTAAATAATAAAAAACAAGACAATATGATCACTCCGGAGATTTGTTATAAAAAGACTTCGAAAGGTATGATGATCACAGAATATTTCGGAATAGATAATTATGTGGTACTGCCGGATGAGGTAGACGGTGAGATGGTGACCGCACTGGATGATTATGCATTTGCCGGGAATCTTGCGGTAGAAGAGATTTGGCTGCCGGAAGGATTGAAGGAAGTCGGCCGTTATGCATTCTACCGGTGCCGGAATCTTAAGAAACTAATCCTTGGAAATCGATTGCTAGATATGGGCGGCGGTGCACTGACGGGATGTCATCTGACAGAGGTTGATATATATTTCCGTGAGGGAAAGAAAAGTTGTCTGAAATCGATTGTGGAAGAGATGCGGTATCAGATGCGTATAAATTTACATGGATACAGCTGGATATCAGATGCCGGTGAAGAGCGAAATGACAAAGAAGGACAAACGTGGGAAGCCAGAATTCTCTTCCCGGAACATTATGAAGAAGCAGTAGAGAATACTCCGGCCAGAATTCTGGAAACACATCATCACGGTGCGGGAGGATACTACCGTCAGTGCTTTTATAACAGGGAGCTGGATTATAAGAAGTACGATGAGATGTTCTATCATACGGTTGCGGAGGATACGGAAGAGACGGCAGCAGAACTTGCGCTGAACCGTCTGCGTTTTCCGATGAAATTGTCGGAGGAGAATAAAACCGTCTACAAAGAATACGTACAGGAGCATATAGATGTTGTGGCGGTATATCTGGTGCAAAGAGAAGATATAGAAGGAATCCGCTTTCTGGAGCAGAAGAAGCTGTGGAGTAAACAGGCGTTGCAGATCGGCATGGATGTGGCGGCAGAAGAGAAGAAGACGGAAAGCTTGAGTGTGCTTATGGATGTCAGGAGAGCGTTGTTTCCAAAGAAGAAAAAGAAGTTTGAATTGTAAAAATGAGTGAAGTGTGGAACATGAATGAAGCAAAAATAAGAGAAGAATCAATAACAACGTTACCAGAAACTGCTATGCAGGAACGCATGGAGTCCGTCAGCCGTAAGATTCTTGTTATGGCAAGAAATGAACTGTATATGAAGATGCGGTTCCTGGATGTAGCATTATCCAGTCTTCCGTTTGTACTCGATACGGGTGCGGAAGGTATGGGAACAGACGGACTGTATCTGTATTATGATCCACAGTATCTCGGGGGATTGTTCAGGGAAGACCGAGTGATGGTGAACAGGATCTACCTGCATCTGGTGCTGCATGGGATTTTTCGCCATATGATCCGCAGAAAAGGAAGAGAGGAACGGCTTTATCATCTGTCATGTGATATTGCTGTGGAATCGATCATCGATGAATTACAGTATCGGTGTGTTATGAAGGCCAGGTCGTTCCCAAGAAGAGAAATGTACCGTGAACTGAAAAAAGAGATGAAAACGCTTACGGCAGAACGAATATATGAAGTGCTGAGGAAAAAAGCGCTGACACAAAAGCAGCTTGAACAACTGGAGGTGGATTTTCGGGTAGACGATCACAGTTACTGGCCAAAAGCTGAGGAGAAAAAAAGACAGAATCAGATTGAAAACCGCTGGCAGGATATCAGTGAGCGTATGGAGACAGAGATGGAGACATTTTCCAAAGAAGCATCACAGACATCCGAAAGTCTGATCGATCAGGTGAAAGTAGAAAATCGGGAGCGAATGGATTACCGGGAATTTTTAAGAAAATTTTCGGTGTTAAAAGAAGAGATGACGGTGGATACGGATTCTTTTGATTATACTTTCTACAGTTATGGATTAACTATGTATGGGAATATGCCGTTGATCGAGCCACAGGAATGGAAAGAAGTTCAGAAGGTAGAAGAATTTGTTATTGTGATCGATACATCGATGTCCTGTTCGGGAGAATTGGTGAAAAAATTTCTGGAGGAGACTTACGGCGTATTAAGTGAAAACGACAGCTTTTTCCGAAAAGTGAACATTCATATCATTCAATGTGATGATCAGGTTCAGACGGATCAGAAGATCACGTGCGAAGAAGAGCTGAAAGCATACATGGACAAACTGGAATTAAAAGGCGAAGGAGGAACGGATTTCAGGCCGGCATTCTCGTATGTAGATGAACTGGTCCGCCAGCATACATTTGAACATTTACGGGGAATGATCTATTTTACGGATGGCCGGGGAATCTATCCGGCGAAAAGGCCTGTATATGAGACGGCATTTGTGTTCATGGAGGAAGAATATGAAGATGTAGATGTTCCGCCCTGGGCAATAAAGATCATCCTGGAAGAAGATCGGGATTTTTGATCCGATGAAATAAATAACAGCAAAAGAAGGGAATACAATGGATATAAAAAGAGCCAAAAAAGAAATCAAAGATTCGATAGAGGCATATCTTGCCAAAGATGAATATGGAGATTATATGATCCCATCAATAAGACAAAGACCAATTCTCCTGATGGGGCCTCCGGGAATCGGTAAGACACAGGTTATGGAACAGGTGGCAAAGGAGTGTAAAGTCGCACTGGTATCTTATACGATCACACATCATACCAGACAAAGTGCGGTCGGACTTCCGTTTATTGAAAAGAAGATGTACGATGGGAAAGAGTACCCGGTTACAGAATATACGATGAGTGAGATCATCGCTTCGGTATATGATAAGATGGAAGAGACAGGACTTAGAGAAGGAATTCTGTTCATTGATGAGATCAACTGCGTGTCTGAGACTCTGGCTCCGACAATGTTACAGTTTTTGCAGTGTAAGACATTTGGTAATCAGAAGATTCCGACAGGATGGATCATTGTAGCGGCAGGTAATCCGCCGGAGTACAATAAGTCGGTACGGGATTTTGATGTGGTAACATTGGATCGAATCAAGAAAATCGATGTAGATGTGAATTATGATGTATGGAAAGAATATGCATACCAGGCAGATATTCATCCGGCGATTCTGGCATATCTTGAGATCAGGAGAGACTATTTTTACCGGATGGAGACGACGGTAGATGGAAAGGTCTTTGCAACAGCCAGAGGCTGGGAAGATCTGTCACAGCTTCTGAAGACTTATGAAAAGCTTGGAAAGAAAGCGGACAGAGAGGTTGTACATCAGTATATCCAGCATTGGAAGATCGCAAAAGATTTTGCCAATTATCTGGAACTGTATCATAAGTATAAAAAAGATTATGGCCTTGAGAAGATCATTGAAGGTGTCTATACCAGAGATACGCTGGAGAGACTTCGATATGCAGCATTTGATGAGAGATTCAGTGTTGTAAATATGTTGATCGGCCGTCTGGGAAGCTGCTTCAAAGAATATTTCCTAAAAGACAGACTGGTTACAATGATATATGAATATCTGAAGTTATATAAATCCAATCTGCAAATGGATCTTGTCGTCTGTGAAGCCAGAGAGCAATATGAAAAATTACGGAAAGAAGAACAGATGACAAAGCAGGAAGAG
This sequence comes from bacterium, assembly GCA_963595255.1. Classification (GTDB taxonomy): domain Bacteria; phylum Bacillota; class Clostridia; order Lachnospirales; family Lachnospiraceae; genus Dorea_A. Next base: position 18,266 of record CAVBHX010000040.1, on the reverse strand, counting down.
CATGTAAGAAAACAGGTGCTGGATAAACTGGAATCTTACGAACAGATTGCAAAAGAAGAACATCTGGAAGGAGAGGCAGCATTTGAACGTATAAAAGAGGTGTTTGGAAATGAAGTGGCAGAGAGAGAAGAACTGACAGAACGCACACTTTCCGCATTGGAACATGCATTTGAATTTATGGAAGATGCATTTGGGGACAGTCAGGAGATGGTTTCTTTTGTTACAGAACTTAACACGAACTATTATAGTATTCAGTTCTTAAAGGAAAATGACTGTGATAAGTATTATCAGTATAATAAGAAACTGTTATTTGACAAACAGCAGGAGGAGATCCTGTCAGAACTAAATGAAGTAGAACAGGATCTGAACACTGCCATAAAATAGATGATTAGTATGTAAGTTTATATCCATGACGGATTTTGCGATAAATTTTCCAGATAATCATGGCCGGAAAGCTGAGCGCAATATATAGTGATGATAGAATTCCGACACCTCCACCGACGATCATAAGAATTAAAATGCCAATATTCATAAGTCAAAGTCCTCCTTGTCAATGTTTTTATATATTGATGTTATATATGATGTGGAATTTTGCTTCCGGGTACATTGTATGGACTTTTGGTAAGAAGATAAAGAGAAACGGATGGATCTTAACACGGTATGAACAAGAATCGTTATTTTCTTAACATTGTTTTAGCGAAAGAAGTACATTTACTTTAAAGACAACAGGTGTTAAAATAAGCAATGAATGTAAACGAAGATGATATAAGACCCGGGTAGGTCTTAAACAAGATGAGATAAAGGAGAAATATATATGAAATGGAATCAGTTTCGTCTGAAGACAACAACAGAGGCAGAAGATATCGTCAGCAGCATGCTTGCTGATCTTGGAATCGAAGGAGTGCAGATCGAGGATAAGATCCCGCTCACACAGTCAGACAAAGAGCAGATGTTCGTAGACATCCTGCCGGATATGCCGGAAGATGACGGATGTGCATACCTGACATTCTATCTGGATGAAGAAGTAGACAAGCATGAGATGTTGCTGAAGGTCAGACAGGAATTAGAAGAGATGAGAAGTTATCTGAACGTGGGAGACTGTACGATCGAGGAGTCTCAGACAGAGGATGTAGACTGGGTAAATAACTGGAAACAGTATTTCCATCAGTTCTATATCGATGACATTCTTGTCATTCCTTCATGGGAGAATGTAGAGGCCAAAGACAGCGACAAGATGGTGATCCATATCGATCCGGGCACAGCATTCGGAACCGGTATGCATGAGACCACACAGCTCTGCATCCGCCAGCTTAAGAAATATGTGACAGAAGATACAGAGATCTTAGACGTTGGATGTGGAAGCGGAATCCTTGGAATGCTGGCATTAAAGTTCGGTGCAAAGCATTCTGTGGGAACAGACCTGGATCCGTGTGCGATCGATGCAACTTATGAGAATATGGACAATAACGGAATCAGCAGAGACCAGTACGAAGTCATGATCGGTAACATCATCGACGACAAGGAAGTACAGGATAAGGTCGGATATGAGAAATATGACATCGTAGCAGCAAATATTCTTGCAGATGTTCTGGTTCCTCTGACACCGGTGATTCTCCACCAGCTGAAAAAAGGCGGAATTTATATCACAAGCGGAATTATCGAAGATAAAGAAGAAGTGGTCGTAGACGCTGTGAAGAACGCAGGCCTGGAAGTTCTGGAAGTCAACCACCAGGGCGAATGGGTATCTGTAACGGCAAGAAAGAATTAGAGGACCGGATATGCAGCATTTTTTTGTATCACCGGAGCAGGTGAAGGAAGAAAAGATTTATGTAGAAGGCGGCGACGTCAATCATATGAAGAATGTGCTCCGTATGAAGACCGGTGAAGAACTTACGGTAAATGACGGAGAAGGAAGTCAGTACCTGTGTGCAGTAGAATCCTATGAAGAAGATATGGCTGTGCTTAAGATCCTGGAGAAAAAGCAGGATGAAAGTGAACTTGCATCAAAGATCTATCTGTTCCAGGGACTTCCGAAGCAGGACAAGATGGAACTGATCGTGCAGAAGGCGGTAGAACTCGGCGCATATCAGGTAATCCCGGTGGCGACAAAGCGAGCCGTGGTCAAGCTGGATGCGAAGAAGGCGAAGAAGAAGGTCGAACGCTGGCAGCAGATCGCAGTCAGTGCGGCAAAGCAGGCAGGAAGAGGCATTATTCCGTCTGTTGGAGAAGTGTGCACCTATGCACAGGCACTGAAGCAGGCGGAAGAACTGGATGTTGTCCTGATCCCATACGAACTGGCAAAAGGAATGGAAGAGACGAAACAGATCATCACAGGAATCAGACCGGGCCAGTCGGTCGGCATCTTTATTGGACCGGAAGGCGGCTTCGAGGAAGAAGAAGTAGAGCTTGCGGTGAAATCCAAAGCAAAGCCGGTGACACTAGGAAAGAGAATCCTTCGGACAGAGACTGCAGGACTTACGATGCTTTCGGTTCTGATGTTCCATCTGGAAGGGTAGAAACATAATCTAATACTAAGAATGAAGAGTACAGGAAGTGAAGAAATGAAGGAAGTATATCTGGATAATTCGGCGACCACCATGGCATACCGAAGCGTCGGGGAACTGGTGCAGAAGGTCATGTGTGAAGACTATGGCAATCCGTCTTCTATGCATAACAAAGGTGTGGAAGCAGAAAAATATATAAAAGAAGCAAAAGAAACATTTGCCAGACTCTGGAAGGTACAGGAAAAGGAAGTGTATTTTACTTCCGGCGGTACCGAGAGCGACAATATGGCACTGATTGGCGCGGCGAGAGCAAATAAACGTGCGGGAAATCATCTGATCACGTCATCCATCGAGCACCCGGCGATCATTAATACTATGCGTTTTCTGGAGGAAGAAGAAGGATTCCGTGTGACCTATCTTCCGGTAGACCAGTACGGAAGAATCCGTCTGGATGCGTTGAAAGAAGCGCTGTGTGAAGATACGATCCTGGTATCGATCATGTATGTGAACAACGAAGTGGGTTCTGTACAGCCGATCCAGGAAGCAGCAAGTATCGTAAAGGCATATAATAAAGACATTTTATTTCATGTCGATGCAGTACAGGGATTTGGAAAATATAAGATCTATCCGAAGAAACTCAAGGTAGATATGTGCTCTATCAGCGGTCACAAGATCCACGGACCGAAGGGCGTGGGTGCATTATACATCGGTGAAAATGTAAAGATCCGCCCGATCGTCTACGGCGGCGGCCAGCAGCATGACATGCGTTCCGGAACAGAAAATGTACCTGGAATCGCAGGACTTTCCCTTGCGGCAAAGACGATTTACGATAATCTGGATGAAAAAGTGGAGAAGATGCGTGCATTAAAACAGCATTTCATCGAAGGTGTGGAAAAGATTGAAAATACAACGATCCACGGTTTATATGATGAGACGTCGGCACCGCATATTATCAGTGTGGGAATCGCAGGGATCCGGAGTGAAGTATTGTTGCATGCACTGGAAGATAAAGGAATCTATGTGTCATCCGGATCGGCATGTGCGTCCAACCATCCGCAGATCAGTGGTGTGTTAAAAGGAATCGGGGCAAAACAGGAGTTCCTGGATGCGACGCTTCGGTTTAGTATGTCAGAATTTACTACACTGGAAGAGATTGACTATACGCTCGATGCACTATATAATATAGTACCGATGCTTAGAAGATATACCAGACATTAGAAAGTTACAGATAAAAGAGAAAGAGATCAGGAAAGGAATCAGAAGATGAGATTTCATACATTTTTATTAAAATATGGAGAGATTGGAATTAAGGGAAAGAACCGTCATCTGTTCGAGGACGCCCTGGTGCGCCAGGTGCGTTATGCATTGAAAGATGTAGACGGACAGTTCGATGTACACAAGTCACAGGCGAGAATCTATGTGGACTGTGAAGGAGATTACGATTACGATGAGACCGTAGAACATCTGAAGAGAGTATTCGGTCTGGTCGGAATCTGCCCGGTTGTCCGTATGGAGGACAAAGGATTCGAGGAACTGAAGAAAGACGTTGTCGCATACATGGATGAGATGTATCCGGATAAGAACTTCACATTCAAGGTAGAGTCCAGACGTGCGAAGAAGTCGTACCCGCTGAATTCCATGGAGATCAGCCGTGATCTTGGAGAGGCCATCCTGTACGCATTCCCGGAAAGCGGGATCAAAGTAGATGTGCATCATCCGGATGTTATGGTCAATGTAGAAGTAAGAAATGAGATCTATGTATATTCACAGATCATCCCGGGAGCAGGCGGAATGCCGGTCGGAACCAACGGTTCGGCGATGCTTCTGTTATCCGGTGGTATTGACAGCCCGGTTGCAGGATACATGGTATCCAAACGTGGAGTAAGCCTTGAGGCTACTTACTTCCATGCACCGCCGTATACAAGCGAACGTGCAAAACAAAAAGTTGTGGATCTTGCAAAGAAAGTGGCAAAATATTCCGGACCGATCAAGCTGCATGTCGTCAACTTTACGGATATTCAGCTTTATATCTACGATCAATGCCCGCATGATGAGCTGACGATCATTATGAGAAGATACATGATGCGTATCGCAGAACATTTTGCAAAAGAGGATGGCTGCTTAGGTATGATCACAGGGGAAAGTATCGGACAGGTGGCAAGCCAGACCATGCAGAGTCTTGCAGCAACAAACGATGTATGTACGATGCCTGTATACCGTCCACTGATCGGATTCGACAAGCAGGAGATCGTAGATGTATCAGAAAAGATCGATACTTATGAGACATCGATCCAGCCGTTCGAAGACTGTTGTACGATCTTCGTGGCAAAACATCCGGTAACCAAGCCGAATATCGATGTGATCCGCCGTTCGGAAGAGAACTTAAATGAGAAGATCGATGAACTGATGAAACAGGCAATCGAAACAGTTGAGGTTATTGAAGTAAAATAAAAAATGATGGAGCATGCCGGAAATCTGCCATGGCAGGTTGCCGGCATGTGACAAATTAAAAAAGAGGGCTGAACCCGTAAACAGGCCAGCCCTTTTCTAAGTAAATCATTTACTTTTATTACTGATTAGTCACAAAGATATGGTTTTAACATTTCCATGATCTCTTCTACGTTGTCATCAGCGTGGATGTTCAGATCGATCGGTTTAGAAAGATCTAAGCTGAAGATTCCCATGATTGATTTTGCATCAATGACATATCTTCCAGATACAAGATCAAAGTCATAATCAAATTTTGTGATGTCGTTTACGAATGATTTTACTTTGTCGATTGAATTTAAAGAAATCTTTACTGTTTTCATTGGAATACCCTCCTTGATTCATTTCTTGTTCTATAGATATATTAAGAGTCAGACGAAGAAAAGTCAAGAAACAAATTGCCAAAGAATTCAGAAGATTTTCGTTAGATGTTACAACAATGTGTTAAAATAACGTTTTAAAAAGAAAGGAACAGATATATGAAGAAAGTAGCATTGCATAATCTCGGATGCAAAGTAAATGCATATGAGACGGAAGCCATGCAGGAACTGCTGGAAAAGCACGGATATGAGATTGTTCCGTTCCAGGAAGGTGCGGATGTCTATATCATCAATACCTGTACCGTGACGAATATGGCGGACCGGAAGTCGAGACAGATGCTCCACAAGGCAAGAAAGATGAATCCGGATTCCATCGTCGTTGCCTGCGGATGTTATGTACAGGCCAAGAAGGATGATATTCCGGAAGGAATTGATATTGTCGTTGGTAATAATAAGAAGCAGAATATTGTTGAGATTCTGGAAAACTATGAAAAAGAAAAGAACCCGGCCGGTCAGAGTGAGACATCGGCTGAACAGGAGAAGAATACAGAAACTTATCAGGAGATTCTGGATATCAATCATGAAAAAGCGTATGAAGATCTGCATTTAAGCACGGCAGCGGAACATACCAGAGCTTACATTAAAGTACAGGATGGTTGCAACCAGTTCTGCTCTTACTGCATCATTCCGTTCGCAAGAGGAAGGGTAAGAAGCAGAAGCCGTGACAGCGTGCTGGATGAAGTGAAGACACTGGCGGACAATGGATATAAAGAAGTGGTACTGACCGGAATCCATCTGAGTTCGTACGGAATCGACTGTGACGACAACCTGTTGTCGCTGATTCTGGCAATCCATGAAGTGGAAGGAATCGAAAGAATCCGTCTTGGATCACTGGAGCCGAGAATTATTACGGAAGAATTTGCACAGACGATCGCAAAACTTCCAAAGATGTGTCCGCATTTCCATCTGTCACTGCAGAGCGGATGCAACGCAACACTGAAGCGCATGAACCGCAGATACACAGCAGAAGAGTATTATGAGAAATGTCAGCTGCTCCGCAAATATTTCGACAACCCGGCACTTACAACGGACGTGATCGTCGGTTTCCCGGGAGAGACGGAAGAAGAGTTTGCAGAGTCGAAGGCATTTGTAGATAAAGTAGATTTTTATGAAACACATATTTTTAAATATTCCAGAAGAGAAGGAACAAAGGCAGCAGCTATGAAAGACCAGGTGCCGGATCAGATCAAGGCCGCAAGAAGCGCCGAACTTCTGGAACTGAACCGTAAGAAGCAGGCGGTTTATGAAGAAAGACTGCTTGGAACCACACAGGAGGTCCTGATCGAGGAGAAAATCGTGCGTGATGGAGAGGAACTTCAGATCGGGCACACGAAGGAATATGTGAAAATTGGTGTAAAAAATCCGAATAATCTTATTAATCAGCTTGTAAATGTAGAAATTGAAAACCAATTACAAATATTGCATTGAAATTTGAGATTTAATCATGTAGAATAAAACTGAAATATTATTGGAGGACGTGATTATATGAAGGATATGACAAATACCCAGTTTTTCCAGGTAGAAAGTGGACCACAGATCAGCGCAAAGGATATTCTGGAGATTGTATATAAGGCATTAAGTGAAAAGGGATATAACCCGGTAAATCAGATCGTAGGATATATTATGTCCGGAGATCCGACCTACATCACAAGCCATAACGGAGCCAGAAGTCTGATCATGAAGATGGAAAGAGATGAACTGGTAGAAGAGATGCTCAAGACGTATATCGAGCATAATGAGTGGGAATAATGACTATGAGAATCATGGGACTGGACTATGGATCTAAGACAGTAGGTGTTGCGGTCAGTGATCCGTTGGGAATTACTGCTCAGGGAGTAGAGACAATATGCAGAAAGGACGAGAACAAGCTCAGAAAGACCTGTGCGCGTATCGAAGCACTGATTGAAGAGTATCAGGTTACGAAGATTGTTCTCGGACTTCCGAAGCATATGAATAATGATATTGGAGATCGTGCGGAAAAATCAATGGCATTTGGTGAGATGTTAAAAAGACGGACCGGCCTTGAGGTCGTTATGTGGGACGAGCGTCTGACCACGGTAGAAGCTGAGCGGACTTTGATAGAGAATAAGGTGAGGCGTGAAGACCGCAAGAAGTATATTGATAAGATTGCGGCTGTTTTTATATTGCAGGGATATCTGGATTCACTTGCGCATACGCCCCTGGATTAAGAGGTGGATTATAGATGGAAAAGATTAAATTCATGTCCGAAGAGATGAATGAAGAAGTAGATTTTTATGTACTTGAACAGACAAAAGTTGGTGGGGTGTCTTATATTCTGGTGACAGATTCGGAAGAGGATGATGCAGAATGTCTGATTTTGAAAGACACATCAGGAGAGAACCAGTCAGAGAGTGTATACGAGATCGTAGAAGATGATGTAGAGCTTTCTGCTGTTCTGAAAGTATTTGAAGAACTACTTGAAGATGTAGAGATTGAAAGGTAGTTTGGAATGTCTATCAGTAAAGAGAAGTTTAAAGAAATGCTGAGAGAAAAGGGGTTGAAAGTTACCAACCAGCGTATACTGGTACTGGAGGTCCTTGCAGATCATCGTGATAAGCATCTGACTGCAGAAGATATTTATGAATTAGTAAGAGAAGATTATCCGGAAATTGGGCTGGCAACAATTTACCGGACAGTGCAGCTGTTACTGGAAATGCAATTGGTGGATCGTATCAATCTTGATGATGGATGTGCACGTTATGAGATCGGAGAATTCTTCGATGGAGAAGAAAGACATCATCATCATCACCTGATATGCAGAACATGTGGAAAGATCATTCCGTTCAAGGATGATCTTCTGGAAGATCTGGAAGATAAGATCGAAGAGACAACGGGATTTCATGTGTTAGACCACGAATTAAAGTTCTACGGACAGTGCAAGGAGTGCCAAAAAAGAGGCAGAAAAATAGTACGGTAAGCACGTGGAGGTGTAATTTTGAAGAGAGAAAACAATGGAAAAATGCGTATCATTCCACTCGGAGGTCTGGAAAAGATCGGAATGAACATCACAGCTTTTGAGTATGAGGACAGTATTATTGTTGTAGACTGTGGATTATCTTTCCCGGAGGAGGATATGCTCGGAATCGACCTGGTCATTCCGGATGTTACTTATTTGAAGGATAATATCCAGAAAGTCAAAGGATTTGTGATCACCCATGGTCATGAAGACCATATCGGTGCACTCCCTTATATATTAAGAGAACTGAATCTCCCGATCTATGCGACAAAGCTTACGATGGGAATCATCGAGAAGAAGCTGACGGAGCACAATCTGCTTCGCAGTACAAGAAGAAAAGTCGTAAGACACGGACAGTCGATCAATCTGGGTCAGTTCCGTATCGAATTTATCAAGACAAACCACAGTATCCAGGATGCTGCGGCACTGGCGATCTATTCACCGGCCGGTATCGTTGTGCATACAGGAGACTTTAAAGTAGATTATACACCGGTATACGGTGATGCGATCGATCTGCAGAGATTTGCAGAGATCGGAAAGAAAGGTGTACTGGCACTGATGTCGGACAGTACCAATGCGGAGAGACCGGGATTTACCCAGTCTGAGCGTACGGTAGGTATTACATTTGACCACATTTTTGCAGAGCATAAAGATACACGTATTATCATTGCAACATTTGCATCAAATGTAGACCGTGTACAGCAGATCATCAATACGGCATGTAAATATGACCGTAAGGTAGTCGTAGAAGGACGAAGCATGGTGAATATCATCCAGGTTGCACAGGAACTGGGATACTTAAATGTTCCGGATAAGACACTGATCGAGATCGACCAGCTGAAGAATTATCCACCGGAGAAGACAGTTCTGATCACAACCGGAAGTCAGGGAGAATCAATGGCAGCACTGTCACGTATGGCAGCAGATGTGCATAAGAAAGTAACGATCATGCCTGGTGATACGATCATCTTCAGTTCAAACCCGATCCCTGGAAATGAAAAATCCGTATCCAAGGTCATCAATGAACTGACTGCGAAAGGTGCCAATGTTATCTTCCAGGATGCCCATGTGTCTGGTCATGCTTGTCAGGAAGAATTGAAACTGATCTATTCTCTGGTAAAACCGAAATATGCAATTCCGGTCCATGGAGAGTACAGACATCTGAAAGCAAATGCAGGAATCGCCAAGATGCTTGGTATTCCGAAAGAAAATATCTTTATTCTGAAATCGGGTAATGTACTGGAACTCAGCGATAAGGAAGCAAAAGTTGTAGACAACGTGCATACAGGAGAGATCCTGGTAGACGGTCTCGGTGTCGGAGATGTCGGTAATATCGTACTCCGTGACAGACAGCATCTGGCAGAAGACGGTATCATGATCGTTGTACTGACACTGGAGAAGGGAAGCAACCAGCTTCTTGCAGGTCCGGATATTGTATCGCGTGGATTCGTGTATGTAAGAGAGTCTGAAAGTCTGATGGAAGAGGCGAGAAAAGTCCTTACAGAAGCGGTAGAAGACTGTCTGACACACCAGCGTAATGCGGACTGGAGCAAGATCAAGCTTGTGATTCGTGATACGATGAATGATTTCATCTGGAAGCGGACCAAGAGAAGACCAATGATTCTTCCGATTATTATGGACGTATAGAAAGTATAATTATAATTAAACGGGAAATGAGCCGCACATTGTATAAAACAGGCGCCTTCGAACGCAGTGGGCGAAGCCTGTTTTGTGCAGTGTACGGCTCATTTCCTTGTAGAAACTCAAGATGAAAAAATGTGTAACAGATAAAACCGTAACAAATAGAACAGAGGTAGGAATACTATGATCGTAGATGAACGTATGGTCACATACATCCGGTCGCTGGAACGTCCGGAGAATCCTGTCATAGAAGCAATCGAACAGGAAGCGTTAGATAGTTTCGTGCCGATCATCCGGAAGGAAACCCAGAGTTTCCTGAAAGTCATGATGTTGATGAACCGCCCGGCGAGAGTCCTTGAAGTCGGTACAGCAGTCGGATTTTCGGCGATTTTAATGAGCGAATATCTTCCGGAAGGAAGCCATATCACAACGATAGAAAATTATGAAAAAAGAATTCCGATCGCAAGAAATAATTTCAAACGGGCAGGGAAAGAAGAACAGATCACCCTGATCGAAGGGGATGCCCTGGAAGTGATGAAGACACTGGAAGGACCGTATGATTTTATTTTTATGGATGCGGCCAAGGGACAGTATATCCACTATATGCCGGAGGCAGTGAGACTGCTTTCGGATGGTGGCATCTTAATGTCGGATAATGTATTACAGGATGGAGATATCATTGAATCCCGGTTCGCGGTTGAACGGAGAAACCGTACGATCCACAGCCGGATGAGGGATTATCTCTATGAATTAAAACACAGTGATGTGCTGGAGACATCGATCATCCCACTGGGAGACGGTGTAGCACTCAGCATTAAGAAGAAAAAAGAAGAGAAGGAGAATCGATAAGATGAGAAACAGACATCCAGAATTACTGATTCCTGCAAGCAGTCTGGAAGTGTTGAAGACTGCGGTTATGTTTGGTGCAGATGCAGTATATATCGGAGGAGAAGCGTTCGGACTTCGTGCAAAGGCAAAAAACTTCTCCATGGAAGACATGAAAGAAGGAGTGCAATTTGCACATGACCATGGCGCAAGAGTCCATGTCACCGTGAATATTCTTGCACACAATGATGACCTGGAGGGAGCAGCAGAGTATTTAAAAGAACTGAAAGAAATCGGTCCGGATGCCCTGATCATTGCAGACCCGGCAATCTTTATGCTTGCAAAAGAGATCTGCCCGGAGATTGAAAGACATGTCAGCACGCAGGCAAATAATACCAACTACGGTACATTTAACTTCTGGTGGAACCTGGGAGCAAAACGTGTGGTAACGGCCAGAGAGCTTTCGTTAAAAGAGATCAAAGAGATCCGTGCACATATCCCGGAAGAGATGGAGATTGAAAGCTTTATCCACGGGGCAATGTGTATCTCTTATTCCGGAAGATGTCTCTTGAGTAATTTCTTCACAGGAAGAGATGCCAATCAGGGAGCCTGTACACATCCGTGCCGCTGGAAATATTCCGTGGTAGAAGAGACGAGACCGGGCGAATATATGCCGGTATATGAGAATGAAAGAGGTACTTACATTTTCAACTCTAAGGATCTGTGTATGATCGAGCACATTCCGGAGATGATCGATGCCGGAATCGACAGCTTTAAGATCGAAGGACGTATGAAGACGGCCCTGTATGTGGCAACAGTTGCGAGAACATACCGTAAGGCAATTGATGATTATCTGGAAGATCCGAAGAAATATGAGGCAAATATGCCGTGGTACAAGGATCAGATTTCAAATTGTACCTATCGTCAGTTCACGACAGGATTTTATTTTGGAAAACCAAGTGAAGAAAGCCAGATTTATGACAGTAATACGTATATCAGAGAGTACACATATCTTGGTATCATAGGAGAGATTAAAGACGGACTGTACAGGATTGAACAGCGAAATAAATTCTCAGTAGGCGAAGTGATTGAGATCATGAAACCGGACGGACAGAATGTAGAAGCAACTGTAGAAAAAATCATAGATGAGGATGGAAATGAACAGGAAAGTGCACCACATCCGAAACAGGTGCTTTATGTGGCACTCAGTGCAGATGCATCGGTATATGATATTTTAAGAAGAGCAGAAAAAGAAACAGAATAATCTTATGAAAAAGAAGACAGTGATTCAGTGCAAAAATGGAAAAGCACAGAATCACTGTTTTTTGCATAGAATATAATAAAACTGCCGGGGAGGGAGCCACTGTATTGAAATCATTTCCCCAACCCCTCACAGCAGCAGAAGAAAAGTATTATGTGCAAAAATATACAGAGGGTGATCTGGAAGCAAAGCATATTTTGATAGAAAGAAATCTGCGGCTGGTTGCCCATATTGTAAAAAAATATCAGCCTCCGCCGGAGGAAATGGAAGATCTTCTGTCTATTGGGACAATAGGACTTATGAAAGCTGTTGTTACATTTGATCCGGAAAAAAGTGCAAGACTTGCAACATATGCAGCTCGTTGTATAGAAAATGAATTATTGATGCATTTCCGCGGAAAGAAAAAATCGTCAAAAGAAGTCTCTTTGTATGAACCGATCGGAACAGACAGGGAGGGAAATGAGATACAGCTATTTGATGTGATCGAGATGGGAGAAGAAGATGTTCATCACAGGCTCGAAAAAAAAGAAGATGTCATACGATTATATCAGAAAGTTGAGTCAGAACTGTCTGCAAGAGAACGCATAGTATTGAAATTGCGGTATGGATTATATAATGAAGAAGAATATACACAGCGCGAAATCGCCAAAATGTTGGGAATTTCAAGATCATATGTTTCAAGGATTGAGAAGAGTGCAATTGAAAAACTGAGAGCCTTTTTTCCTTCTTAGAAAAGTCTTTAAGAAATCTTTAGAATTATATGGCAATTATTTTAAGAATCAAAGTCTATACTTAACACCATAAGAAAGAGATATATCAGAAGGTATGTGAGAAAGGGTGGCAGTTATGAAAGTACTGGTGTTAAGTGGAAGATTTGGAATGGGACATGAAATGGCAGCCAATGCAATCTGTGAACAGTTCCGTAAGCTTGATAAAGATACAGAAATTGTAAAAAAAGATCTCCTGGAAGAATTATATCCACATATCAGCAAACTTATTTTTGGGGGATTTCGTCTGATGGTGGAGCATTGCCACGGAATATATAACTTTATTTATAAAATGTCTGGAAAAATGAAAGTAGAAATGCAGCCGAGAGGAGCTGCGATTTATAAAAAGTTAAAGAAAATCCTGGAAAAGGAACAGCCGGATGTTATTGTCTGTACACATCCGATGTGTGTAAAGGCAATTGCATCATATAAAGAAAAGACTGGACTTTCGACACCGCTGGTTACATGTATTACAGATATCAGCATGCATCCGGAATGGAAAGCAGATCAGACAGATCTGTATCTGGCACCTACCAGGGAGATTAAGGAGCATCTGATCTGTGAAGGTACAAAAGCAGAGAATATTCTTGTAACAGGAATTCCTGTACGTCAGCAGTTCTTGAATATGGACAGGAATCATCTGGAAAATGAAAAAGAAGTTCGCAGAGTTCTTGTAATGGGAGGCGGACTTGGACTTATGCCAGATTTGAGAAGATTACTGGGAAAATTGCATAGTATGCAATCTGTTCAGACCATTGTTATTACGGGAAAGAATCATAAAATGTACGAAGAATGGGTGAACCGGTATGAGGATGTCAAAGTACTGGGATATACAGAAAATATCAGTAAATATATGCGGTGGGCAGATCTTGTGATCACAAAAGCCGGAGGGATCACGTTGTTTGAAATTCTTCACAGTCAGGTACCGTTATTTGTGATTCATCCATTTCTGGAGCAGGAAATGAACAATGCAAGGTATGCGGCAGAAAAAGGATTTGCAAAAGTGGTATGGGGAAAACACGAGGATTATATTCCGGAACTGGAAAAACTTCTGAATGACAGAAAACTTCTGAAACAGATGGATGAGAATGTAAGACATGCCCGGAAGGAAATGATAGATGTTTCTCTGGATAAGGCGGTAGAGATCATGGAAGAGAGGATGACGGCATAATGAAGAAAGCAGTAAAGGCAGGAATTATAGGTGCAGGAGCACTTGGATATAGTATCATTCCAACATATCTGATGAAGTACCACTGGATTATCAGAGACAAAAAGATGGCGAAAAAAGAAGAAAAGGTTTTATATCTGACATTTGACGACGGACCTGATACCGTATATACGAACAAATTACTGGAGCTTCTGGATCAGGAACAGGTTCCGGCAACCTTTTTCATGGTAGCGGAAGCTGCACAGGGACATCCGGATATTGTGAAACGGATGAAAAAAAGTGGATATTCGATAGGAATACATTCTTTGAGTCATCAAAGTGCAATGCTGTTCGGACCTGGAAGGACGAAAAGGGATCTGAAAGAATCCAGAAAGATTATGGAAAAAATGGGAATTGACGTAAAAGAATACAGACCACCATGGGGACATTTGAACCTGATGAGTTTATACTGCATCAGGAAAATGCATTTGCAACTGATTTTTTGGGATGTAATGGCGCAGGACTGGTCTGCAAAGGAGACGTCAGACAGTATCTGTAATAAAATTCTTAGACGTGTATTTCCGGGAGCAGTGATATGCCTGCATGATGGAAGAGGAGAAAATGGTGCACCGGGAAGAACAATTGAAGCACTGAAAAAAGCAATTCCAATGTTAAAGGCACAAGGATATGAATTTAGAAGGATTGAAGAAAAGTATGAAACAGCAGGAAGGTCAGAGATCAGTTAAAAAATATATTGTGTTATTTATATTGCTGGTGATCGTAGTCATATTTATTGTATTGAAGGGTGCGGATATAGAATCTGTATGGAATGCAATGAAAAATGCGGATCCGAAATGGCTGACGGCAGGCCTTGGTCTGGCAGCAGTGTTTAATATTGCAGAAGGCATTAATCTGAGAAAAGTTTTAGTATCTTTTGGATATCGGGTAAGCTTTAAAGAGGCTATGAAATATGCATATATTGGCTATTTCTTCAGTTCGGTAACACCATCGGCGACCGGAGGACAGCCATTGCAGCTATATGCGATGAGCAAAGATAAGATCCACGTGGTACATGGAACGATGGCACTTTTAACAGAGCTTACGAGTTTTCAGATTGCAGCATTTCTGATGGAAAACATTGCAGCATTCTGGATTCTGACAGGAAGAATACACCTGAATAAAATTATGCTGATACTGGCATTGGTTGGTTATATTATGAATCTGGTTTTTATTGCCGCACTGATGATCGTGATCGTATCTGACAGACTGAAAAGAAAAATCGTAAAAGGGATTCGCTTTTTGGTTATGAAACTCCCATTTAGACATAAAGAGAAAATGGAAAGTAAAATCAATGATGTATTACACGATTTTGAAAATTGCAAAGATTTTTTTAAAAAAGATCCAAACCTTACATTACAGGTAATCGGGGTGAGTCTGGTACAGATTATCTGCTGGTTCAGCGTTCCGTGGGCAGTATATCATGCAATGGGAGAAGCAGGCAGTACATTTGGAAGTCTTTTTTTACATCAGATTATATTATATATGACAACAGCGCTTCTTCCGTTTCCGGGAGCGGAAGGAATCAGTGAATTTTCTTTTGTAAAATTATTTGCCGGTATGTTTTCTTCGGTACCGGTTGCTGCTGTAGTATTGGTGAATCGTGGGATCAGTTTTTACTTCCTGTTGATCTTAAGTGGAATACTTGGTGTGGTGTTAGGACGTTTTAATGGAAGAAGTGCAGATCAAAGTGGAACGAAATACAAAATGCAACAGGAAACAGAAAATGGAACTGGAAAATATTGACATAACAGAAAGAATAGGATATGATGATTGCACATTTAACGAAGATGAGGAATCATATATTCTGTTCTTTTTTCGTTTTATCCTATGCAGCAATGCGATGAGCAGCTGCTTCTTTAACGGCTATTTCGGCCGGAATATCAATTGTAAATTTAATTTAATAAGCTTGTACCGAAAAAAGCCGGGTGCAGGAATCCTGATCGAACCTGGTGGATACGGATACAGAAAGGAGTATGTAGATGTCGTTTTGTACAGTTTTATCTGCATCTGTTCAGGGATTGAGTGTAGAGATGATCAGAGTGGAGGCTGATGTCAGTAACGGACTTCCGATGTTTCACATGGTAGGATATCTGTCTTCGGAAGTAAAAGAAGCATCAGAGAGAGTGCGTACAGCAATTCGCAATTCGGGAATGAAATTACCGGCTAAGAAGATTATTGTGAATCTGGCTCCGGCAACAGTTAGAAAAAGAGGAGCGTCGTTTGATCTGCCGATTGCACTGGCGGTTCTGGCAGCAATGAATTATGTACCGGAAGAGGCACTAAAAGGTGTGGCAGTGATTGGTGAGGTGAGTCTGGAGGGGAAAATAAGAGGTGTGTCAGGTGTGCTGCCAATCGTTATGGAAGCTAAGAATCAGGGCTGTACTGCCTGTATTTTGCCGGAAGAAAATGAAATAGAAGGCAGGCTTGTGAGCGGAATAAAGATTCTTCCCGCTGATAATCTGGAAAAACTCTGCGCATATCTGAATGGAGATGAAAAAGAGATACATAGAAAAAAACAGGGAAGATCTTCCGCACAAAGAAATATTTTCGAAAATGAAAAAGAGGATTTTTCAGACATATGTGGTCAAAATGCGGTGAAGAGGGCAGCGGAGATTGCCGTGGCGGGAGGACATAATTTATTGATGGCAGGACCGCCGGGATCCGGCAAGTCGATGATTGCAAGAAGGATTGCGACGATTTTACCGGAATTGTCATTGGAGGAGAGCCTGGAGATTACCAGAATATACAGTGTACTTGGAATGATAGATAAAGAGCAGCCTTTGATCACCAGGCGTCCGTTTCGAAGTGTTCATCATACCATAACGAAGACTGCATTAGTTGGAGGTGGAATGACACCAAGACCGGGAGAAATCAGTATGGCTCACGGAGGTGTCTGACGTTCTTGTGGATATTTCTGTGATTGCCGAGAAACCGCCTATTTACGGGCTTTCTCGGCACTATAGATTTGATTCAATTCTAGAAAAGTGTCGAAAATAAAAATACATTCTACATTCTTAACGAAGCACTGACACCCATTTGAATTTCAACTTGAATAGGTGAATATTTTTATTTTGCACCATTACGTAAAAAGATACTAAGGTGCAATGGGGAGAGCGTATAAAAGGAGAACAACATTATGGAGAATAAGAAAAATAGAAAAATGAAAGTCTACGGAACAAGTGGGTACAAATACAAAAATACTCCAACGATTATTCTTAAAGGACAGTGGATTAAAGAGACAGGATTTGAAATTGGTCAAGAGATAGAGGTTAAGTGCGAACAGAATAAACTGACCATTACGAGACTGCATGGAAAGTAATTTTAAGAGGTCTCAGGTGACTCACAAAATTAGCTTTAGATTTCCTGTGATTGATTTTCGACGGCAACACGAATATAATGTTTGTTGGGTAAGAGTATACGATTTCATAGGAAAGAGCGAATAAAGAGAAGGCGGTTGTTTGCGAGGTGAAAACAACTGCTTTCTTTTTATACATGTGCCAGTAGTGAAATATTCTCGTCCTGCTGTAGTAGCCAAGTACGGAGGGCGTTGATTGAAGAGCTTTCATTTTGATAGATTTTTTTCTTCAACAGTTCAAAAGCCGTCTGTATTTCTGCCAACCGCTTAAGGAAATCTTTCTGTTTTCTTTGCTTTGTTAAGCTTGTTTCGCCAGCCTTGGCACATGTTTTTATAATATTGGACATAATTGTTTTCACAGGCTCTTTTGTCAAACTTATGTTTGAACTTAAGAGCCTGTTTTTTTGCATTTTTACTACACAGGTTGTACCGGAGTCTGCTGGCGAGGAATAAACTTGCTACAGTCCTTGCACATATCAAAGATAAGTCCCCACAATCCCAGAATGGTTTAGATATCAAAATAGTGGGAAGTGCATAGTTGAACAGCAAGGATGTCTATCGCAAGGTGGAAAGAAGCTATAAGCAAATCTCTGCTCCAACGAATAGAAATCATATACTAGGCTAGGCTACGCAAGATAAGCTGACTGGGAGCAATAAAGTTTAATAACTAGCGTCGCTAGTAGTAAACGTTGTGATGAATGTAGGTAGAAAGGAGAACAAATGGGCAATATTTATGGTTATATTAGGGTTAGTAGCCGTGAACAGAATGAGGACAGGCAGATGATTGCGATGAAAGAGCTTCAGGTTATGGAGAAGAACGTTTTCATGGATAAGCAGTCTGGCAAAGATTTCGTTCGACCGC
>CAVBHX010000039.1:0-32522 GCA_963595255.1 bacterium | reverse complement strand
ATGGCAGGACTTACAACAGATGTAGATAACTGGTCAGGTACAATGATGGGAGAAGAGATCACTGCTTACCTGAAGGGTGAACCAAGAAAATATATCTGGAAAGTTAAAAAATAAGAAATAAAGAATAAAGAAAATGTAGTGGGCTGTTCATCAGCCCACTTTCAAAAGGAGGATCTATATGGGAGCCAGATGTTGTAAAGGAAAAGAAAAATATCCGCATTTGTTTTCGCCAATCAGAATCGGTAATATCCGATTAAAAAACCGTATTATCGCAGCGCCGACAAGTCCAAGCATGATCACGACAGAGGGACATTTTACACCGGAAATGACTGCTTATCTGGAAGAAAAAGCCAAGGGAGGAGTTGCAGTTGTAACGTATGGAGAATCCATCGTACATTCGGCAACCGGTAAATCACATAACAAACAGTTACAGTTAGATTCATTCGGAGTCAAACAGGGAATGGCACAAACCGCACGTGCGATCCACAATGCCGGAGCTTATGCCAATATCCAGCTGTCACACGGTGGAAAATACGGCGGACTCGTCAGCATAGGCGGCGATCAGGATGGCTGTGAAGTCGCATACGGACCAAGTCATGAGATGACACCGGAAGGGGAAGTACAGGAGATGCCGAAGGAGCTGATTCTGGAAATCGTAGAATCCTATAAGACGGGAGCAAGACTGTGCAAAGACTGTGGATTCGATATGGTACAGGTACATGCAGCACACGGATGGCTGTTCTCACAGTTCCTTTCACCTGTTATGAACCAGAGAACGGATGAATTCGGAGGCTCTCTTGAGAACCGTGCAAGATTCCTTATGATGGCACTGGATGCAGTCAGAGAAGGTGTCGGACCAAGATTCCCGATCGAGATCCGTATCTCAGGCGATGACCTGACAGATGTCGGACTGGGAATGGAAGACTGTGTGAAAGTTGCAAAAATGGTAGAGGATAAAGTAGATCTCTTTAACGTATCCTGTGGAAACCACGAAGATCCTGCCATGTTCTGCCGTACCCATCCGTCTGCCTTCTTCAAGCGCGGTGTGAATGTATATCTGGCAGCCGAGATCAAAAAACATGTAAATAAACCGGTAGCCTGTGTCGGATCGTTAAATGACCCTGCACAGATGGAAGAGATCATTGCAACAGGACAGGCAGATATCGTAGAAATCGGAAGAGCACTGCTTGCAGATCCATATCTTGCAAAGAAAGCACTGGAAGGAAATGCAGAAGATATCACACCATGCTTAAGATGCTATGAATGTTTCGGAGAGACTTCCAAGAGTGAGACTGTAAAATGTACCGTAAATCCAACCATGGGACAGCAGTATCCGGAGAAGACAAGAAAGCAGACTGCAGATACGAAGAAACGGGTCCTGATCGCAGGCGGCGGCCCGGCCGGAATGGAAGCAGCGATCACGGCAGCTTTAAGAGGCCACGATGTAACACTGGTAGAAAAGAGCGGCGAACTTGGCGGTAATCTGCATCCGGCAGGAGCGGCATATTTCAAAGAAGATATCCGTAAATTATGTAAGGTTCTGATCAGCCGTGTGGAAAAAGCAGGTGTGAAAGTGGTGCTGAATACAGAGGTTACACCGGAGTATGTAGAATCATTTGATCCGGATGCATTATTCGTTGCGATTGGTTCCAATGAGCTTCGTCCGCCGATCAAAGGTATGGATCTGCCGCATGTGATCATGGCGATCGATGCAGAGCTTCATCCTGAAAAATTAGGAAAGAAAGTTGCAATTATGGGAGGCGGTCTCGTCGGAGGAGAAGCTGCAGTATCTTTCCATCATGAAGGCAAAGAATGTTCGATCATTGAGATGAAGAGTAAGATTGCAGGAGAAGTGAATTCATTCTACAGAGGCGGTCTGATGCCGGAGATCGAGAAAGCAGCAACATGCTATGCCGATACCAAGGTAAAAGAGATCGTTCCTGAGGGAGTACTTTGTGAAAAAGATGGAGAAGAATTCGTAATAGAAGCTGATTCTGTTGTATGTGCACTTGGATTCCGGGCACCATACGACAAGGTGGATGCATTATGTGATAAAGTGGATGAATATTATATCATCGGTGACTGCAAGAACGTCGGACAGATCTATCACGCAACCAATCAGGCTTATTACGCAGCAATGCGTCTGTAAAAAGGAGGGAAAACGGATGGAGAAGCTGAATATTCTGCTCATCACCGGGATTGTGACGGATGAGCACACGCCGCTTATGAACCCGATGATCCGTTATATGCTGGAATCAACAGAGAGATTCAAGGTAAAGATCACAGAAGAATTCACCGGCTGTACGGCCGAGACACTGGAGAAATATGATGCAGTATTCATCAATTACGATGGCAAAGAATCCATCGAGACACCGTTCGTGAACTGGGGAAAGACAGCCGAAGAGGCACTTTACGAATACGTGAAGAACGGTGGCGGATGTGTTCTCTTACATACCGCAGTTATGAACCCTACGGGCCGTGTGCACGATGATGAGTATGTGAAGCTTGTCGGATTCGATTTTGAATTGAAGGGAGCCGCCGGCGATATTAACGGTGTCCGCAAGAACCCGGCACTGGAGTATGTGATCCATACACACCGGGATGCGCATGAGATCGTGGCTGTAAATCAGGAAAGCTGGATGACTGTCCAGGAAGATGTATTTGCGAATGCAAAACAGGTAGATACGGATATTACGGTGCTGGCATCGGTGACAGACAGACTGGAAGATTATGATCTGGATAAGATGCAGGATCATGTGGCAGCCGTTTATAAAGGATTCGATATGAGCAAACTTCCGGGTATCAACGAGGAAGTCCCGGTGGTATGGACGCACAACTACGGAAAAGGACGTGTATTCGTATGTGCGATCTGCCATGGTCCGGATACCTTATGCCGTCCGAATATGACTTCCATGCTCTGCAGGGGAACGGAATGGGCAGCTTCGGGCGAAGTTACCATTCCTTATCCGGATATCCAGGGCGAACGCCGGAAGAGCGCATGGCCGTTTTATAATAATATCTCATGGGCTCAGATGGGCGAGATCAAGAGATGGTAGTAACCTTTAAATAACCTTTTAAATCTTTTTATTTTCTTTAGCAGGACAGGTACAGTTTTCAGGCTGTGCCTGTTTTTAGGTTCTATGTGTTCAAAAAAGCAACTGACAGTGACAGCTTCTGTAGATGCTTTGGCAGGTTCTGCAGACGACAGCATATATTGCCGTTATAAAGCGGAAATAATGAAATTGTCATTCATCCACACTTTTCTTATACTAAACTCAACAAAGGAATTACAAGTGAAAAAAGAAAAGGAGATATAAAAATATGAGTAAGATGAAAGCGGCACTTATGTATGGACCAAATGATATTCGTGTAGAAATGACGGACAAACCGGAATGCCCGAAAGACGGACTGATTATCAAGATCATGGCAGTAGGGTTATGTGGATCCGATATCCGCAATCTTACCAGTGATTCAAGAAAAGGAGATTACCCATTCATCTATGGTCATGAGATTGTAGGAGTTGTAGATGAGATCGGAGAAGAAGAGACAAAATATAAAGTGGGAGACAGATTATTCCTGTTCCCGGGAACCTATTGTATGGAATGTGATGAGTGCATCAGCGGACACAGTGAGAACTGCTCGAACAAAGAAGTATCTTCACTGGCAGGAACGGGTGGATTTGCCCAGTATGTAGCCGTAAAAGGTGAGAAGATCCGCAGAGGCGGAATCTATGAGATTCCGGACGATGTAACATTTGAAGCAGCAAGCCTTGGAGAGCCGTTAACATCTGTATTCGCCTGCCTGGAAAATGTAAAGGTTGGATATCCGGATACGTTAGTGATTATCGGAGCAGGACCGATCGGATGCTTTATGGCTCAGCTTGCCAAGATCAGAGGTGCACAGAAAGTGATCATGATCGACATCAATGAAAGCCGTCTGAACATGGCAAAAGATTTCGGCGTAGATATCACGATCGACAGTTCCAAAGAAGATCCGATCGAAGCAGTGAAGAAACTGACAGACGGAAAAGGAGCAGACAAAGTCATCTCCGCAACACCGGCAAATGCAACACAGACACAGAGCATTCATATGGTAAAGAAAGGCGGACTTGTCGTATTCTTCGGAGGAGTTCCAAAGGGATCTATGACAGAGCTTGACTGCAACCTGATCCATTACAACAACATCTGGATCAAGGGACATTTCGGAGCATCCTACAGCCAGTCCAAGAGAGCATTCCAGCTGGCAATTTCTCCAAGCTTCCCGACAGAGAAATTCATTACACACATCCTTCCACTGGATAAGATCAACGAAGGAATCAAACTTACAAAGACAGGAGAGGCAATCAAAGTAGTGCTTCATCCATGGGACTAAAAAAGATACAAATAAGTTACAAATAAGACACAAAGAAAAATAAAGATATAAGAAATTTTAAGGAGGATATTATTATGAACAGAGAGGAACTTTTAGCAAAAATCATTGAATTTGCAGCAATGGCATTCAACAAAGATGCATCAGCAATCACAGAGAGCACAAACATTTCAGAAGAATTAGGAGTTGCATCTGCACAGCGTGTGGCAATGAGTGCTTCGATCGAGAATGATTTTGACGTTATGATTCCGGTTGCAAGATTTGGAAAATTCGAGACGATCGGTGATCTTGTTGATTTTGTATTGGACGAGATGTAAGGAGGACACTATGGTACATAATGTAAAACTTGGAAAGAATATGAGAAGCGTATCGATCGTCGGAATCGGTGCAACACCATTCTTTAATGGTGTACAGAATGAAACATACAAAGGACTGACAAACGGAGAACTCTTCGGACATGCTGCCCTGGATGCAATGAAAGATGCCGGAGTAGAACCAAGAGATGTACAGTATTTCTTCCACGGATCTGCGAATCCGCATGTACTGAACCACTGTATCACACCAAACCTTCAGGTGGCAGACTGGTTCGGAATGAGAGGAAAAGGATCTCTGTCTCACTCCGAAGGATGCTGTACCGGTTATATCGCACTGGAAGAGGCTGTATTCGCAGTTGCCAGCGGCGCGTATGACATTGTACTTACAGGATGCAGCGAGCAGGGAACAGGAATGCCGGACGGAAATACACCGGACCATATGCGTGTACCGCTGACTTCCGAAGTATTATTCCCGGATCTGGATTCCATCTTTGACCGTGCTTACGGAAGATACCTTGGCGGCGGTCCTGGTATGAACCATGATGACTGGATCAACTATTATGCAAAAGAAAATGGACTGACAGCGGAACAGATCGATGATGTCCTTGCACATCAGGCATATCATTTCCGCCGCGCGGCAGAGCTGTGCCCGAGAGCGATCCGCCGTACACCATTTGACCAGATGGCAAAAGAAGCCGGATATGATGATGTATGGGAATATATGAGATCCAGCCATAACCCGAAGATGACACAGTACTTAAGAACTGCAAGTGATTCCTGTGTTGCTGACGGTGCTGCAGCATGTATCGTTGTTCCTACAGAGATTGCTCATAAATTTACAGATAAGCCGATCGAAGTATTAGCAGTCGGAGCATCTGTACTGGATGCGATCGTTCCACATCTTGAGAAGAAAGCAACTGCAGAAGCCGCACGTCAGGTATTCGAGGCAACAGGACTGACAGCTGACGATATGGATCTTGTTATGGTTAATGACTTTATCGGATCTTCTGCATTCCTTGCAGCTGAAGAAATCGGTTATCTTCCAAAGGGAGAAGGATGGAAATATGTCCTTGACGGAAGAATCGCTTACGATGGAGACAAGCCAATGAATACGAACGGAGGAAGAACTTCTTACGGACATGCATTCGGTGCTTCCGGAATGGCAGATGTATTCGAAGCAGTTACACAGATGCGTGGAGAAGCCGGAGAACGTCAGGTTAAGAAACTTCCGAAATATACCTTCCTCAGAGGATTCGGCGGAGCACAGAACGTTCGTGCAATTATCTTAAAAAGAAATTATTAAACAGGGAGGGATACAGATGAGTTCAGAAAGAATGAAAACAGAAGAATTTTGGCATCCGGAACATATCGTTGAAAAGTTCTGGAACGGATTAAAAGATGGTGTGATCTATGCAAGAAAATGTAAAGAATGCGGAGAGATCGAATTCCCGCCGCATCTTGCATGTAACAGCTGCGGATATCATGAAACAGAATGGACGACACTGACCGGAAAGGGAGTATTAAAAAGCTTTGTATTCACAGGTGTTCTGAATGCAAGACTGGAGCTGGAAGACCGTGGCCTGAAATATGTATGCGGCGAAGTTCAGTTAGATGAAGGCCCTTCGATCAATGCAGTCATTCTTGGTGTAAATAAGAAGAAAGCAAGAGAAATCGACGGAAAACTTCCGGTACGTGTCCGCCCGGTATTTTACGATATGGGAAGATATACAACATTATTCTTTGAATTAGATGAGTAATGCAGGATAACAGCAACAGTATGGAGGACAATTCCATGAATGTATTGGAACAGATTTATGCGAAAGCAAAAGAAAATCCACAGAAAGTGGCTTTTCCGGAGGCTGCCAATGAGAAAATGATGCAGGCTGCTTATGAAACCGGAAAAGAAGGATACATCATTCCTGTACTTGTAGGTGAGGCAGAAGAACTGACCGGACTTGCAAAAGAAAGAGGATATGATCCATCGGTATTTACTTTCGTAGATATTCACGATGAGACATATACAAATGATGTGATCAGCAGATATGTAGAACTTCCGGATACGATCTATAAAGAGAAAGCGCTCGGAAGACGTATGCAGAACCCATTGTATTATGCAATGGCAATGCAGAAAGTCGGCGATGTAGATGTTACATTTGCCGGAATCGATAATACAACCGGTGACGTACTGCTCGCAGGACAGATGATCATAGGAATGAAGCCGGGGATCAGCACGATCTCAAGCGTCGCAGTGGCAGATATTCCGGGATATGAAGGAAGCGAAGGCTCTCTTCTGGCCATTGGTGACAGTGCAGTATGCACCAATCCAAATGCCGAACAGCTGGCAAGTATTGCAATATCAGCATGTGATACCATACAGGAACTCCTTGGATGGGAACCAAGATGTGCAATGATCTGCTATTCTACACTTGGAAGCGGTCAGGGAGAACTGGTCGATAAAGTAACAGATGCTCTGAAAATTGCGAATGAACTTCGTCCTGATCTGGCGATCGACGGAGAATTCCAGTTAGATGCAGCTATCGTTCCGGCGGTAGCGGAAAAGAAAGTAAAACGTGAAAGCAAAGTGGCAGGAAAGGCCAATATCCTGATCTGGCCGGATCTGAACGTCGGAAATACGTCGGTAAAACTGATCCAGCAGTTTGGCCATGCCAATGCATACGGACCGATGCTTCAGGGATTCAACAGTATTATCTGTGACTGTTCAAGAGGAGCACCGGTAAGTGAGATCAAAGGAAATGTTGTTATTTCGGCCGTGCGTGCGGCTCAGAGCAGGAAATAAGCCTGACAGAAGCAGCAGGACCTTCGTAACAGACAGATAAAATGTGCCCATGATTTAAGTTTGTTTGATAACATAAGATACCAGGATCTGAACAGGAGACGGACAATGTGCCTTCTACATTGGAAAACGTAAAAGAGAAATCTGTCAGATCCGTATCAACTCCAATTCCAATTTTTTTAACGTAGGCTTCCTTCAATGTCCACAGGCGGTAGAACCATTCCCGATTCTCGGAAAGGTCTGCATTGTGGGACTGAAGGAGGTCTTTTTCGGATTCGGAAAGTGCCCGGTCCACTAAGACATCCGGATAATATCCGGGCAATTCGGCATCAATCCCGACCGGATGGTCATGAAAGACGCAGGCGGCGAGCTGGTCGCAGTGCGTAATGTTAAAACAGATATCCGGGTGGTCCGGCAGGTATGGCTTGCCATTGGCGTCGGTTTTCAGGGTCTGTTCCAGTTCTTCCGGTGAAAAGGAAAGCTGGAAAAGCTCCTGCAATCCACGGAGCAGAAGCGTATGTCCAAGGTCATGTTCCTGTCTGCTGACAGCGGAAATGGAGTCAGACACAGGTGTATAATAAGTATAATAGATAGTCGGCATAAGTGTTTCCTTTCTGATTAAAAGTTAAAAATAAAAATTGGAAGTCAAAATAAAAAATTAAAATTGAAATATGCGATAAAACGATAAATTCTTTGTATATTATAACCCTTCAGAGAAAGAAAATATAGTGAAATCAGGTGAAAGAGTATGATCTTAAAAAGAGAGTTCGGAGAATTATATTATGAAGTCCGCGGAGAAGGAAAGCCTCTTCTGCTTATACACGGTGTGATCGTGGATGCCAGTCTTTATGAACAGACGGCAGAGATATTATCCAGGCATTATAAAGTAATCTGTTATGACCGGAGAGGCTATTCCAGAAGTAAATGCAAGGAAGAACCGAAGTTCCGTATGGAAGAACAGGCTGAAGATATACTGGATATACTGGATGCCTTAAAGCTGGACAAGGTGATCGTTGCCGGAGCAAGTGCCGGAGCAGTCATTGGACAGTATTTTTTACAGACATATCCGGAAAAGGTGGACTATCTGCTCATGTATGAACCGGCGATGCTGGGCCGCATGATGCAGGAAGATCCATCTTTCAGAACCTGGGCAGAAGAAACGAAAGAACTGATCCAGAAGAGAAAATATAATATGGCATTGCTTCGGTTTTCCGGTCATATAGGTTTTCAGGACCCGAGAAGTCCGAAGAAAACGGAAGAAGTATCGTTACGGGAGTTAAATAATGTAGAATATGCATTTACCGAAGAAATCCCTGCACTGTTAGAATACTGTCCGGATATGGATAAGATGCATCTGCTGGCAGATAAGATCACGATCGCAGCAGGAGAGAAGAGTGGAGATACGGCATATGTGCGGGCGGCATGCAGACTTGCGGAACAGATCGGAAAGAAGGTTCTATATTATCCGGGAGGGCATAATCTGCCGTATGATCTGCCGGTGGAGTACGCAGTCTGTACGATCGGGACGCTGGCTGTTATGAATCCGTAAATTGCCCTGCGTTCGGAAAAGCCGCAGATTTTACAGATATTATATTTCCGCTTATATGTGGCAAATATGGTTTTGTGACAAAGAGGGAACTTTGCTATCGTAATAATATGATGTGTTCGAGGATTGCGGAAATGCGTAGCAATGGAGCAATCCTGGTACATCATAATATAACGTTAGAAAGAGAAAAACGGAGGAGTTTTTAAGATGGCAAAGGTAGAAAGTTACTTGTTAGGCATGGATTGCGGAACAACGAATATAAAAGCAATTATCTTAGGAGAGGACGGAACTGTTGTAGCAGAGGCAAGCAGGCCGAGCCGGTTCATCAATCCGGGACCGAATATGCAGGAGCAGGATGCGAATGAATGGTGGAGCAATACGGTAGATATCTTCAGAAGCCTTACTGAACAGGCAGGATCGGATGTCGTGAAGCGGATCAGAGGTATCTCTGTCAGCTCCCATACAGTTACGATGCTTCCGGTAGATGCAGAAGGCAATCCGGTAAGAAATGCAATGACATATCAGGATAACCGTTCGGCAGAAGAACTACATTATATCGTAGATACACTTGGATTTGACAGATTTGTAAAGATCGTAGGCGGACAGCCGGCAGTTGCATTTCTTCCGAATAAGATTCTCTGGTTCAAAAAGCATGAACCGGAATTATATGCGAAAACGGTCTGTTTCCTGCAGGCAAGCTCATTTATAAATTACAAACTGACAGGAAAGATGACGATGGATATCGATCAGGCGACCAGAACACAGTGTCTGGATATCAGCACGATGGAATGGTCGAAAGAAATCGGGGATGTGATCGGTGTGGATCTGGATGAAAAACTCCCGAAGCCAAGACTGGTAGATGAGATCATTGGATTTGTGACAGAGGAAGCTGCAAAATTAACAGGATTAATGGAAGGTGTTCCGGTCATTGCCGGATGCAGTGATGCAATGGCATCCATGCATGCAACTGGCATGAGCAGACTTGGTGAGGCAGGAGAATCTTCGGGAACCACATCTCTTGTATTCGTGGGAAGCGATGTAAAGAGCGCACCGGATATTCCGGTTGTTACAAAACCATGTACAATTGATGGAATGCCGTGGGTTTTTGATGCACCAATCCAGACAAGCGGTGCAGCACTTAAATGGTTCATCGAAAAAATGGCAGGTGAAGAAGTTGCCTATGCAAAAGAACATGATCTTAACATTTACACATATTTGAATGAACTGGCACTGGAATCAAAGCCAGGATCAGGTGGATTATTCTTTTTCCCATATCTGCTTGGCGAACGGGCACCGCTCTGGAACGAATATGCAAGAGGTATGTTTATCGGAATGGGCATGGATATGAAGAGAAGTGACCTGGTACGTTCTGTATTTGAAGGAACAGCGTATGCACTCAGACATGTAATGGAGACGGTAAAAGAAGCCGGAGCAAGCGCTGAAGTACTCCGTATCTGTGGTGGTGGTGCAAAGAGTAAGACCTGGTGTCAGATTAAAGCGTCTATGTTAAAGATGTCGGTATATCTTCTGGACGACAAATCGGGAGATGTCCCGGTAGGAGATGCACTGATTGTTGGACATAAAGTAGGTGTATTTCCAGAGCTTACAAAAGCAGCAGAAAAGATTATAAAGGTAAATGAAATTGTAGAACCTGTAGAAGAATGGGTAGAAGCCTACGACAAACTGTATCCATACTATGTAGAAATGTACAAACATCTGGATACAGATCTGAAATCTCTGAAAAATACAGTCGATCAATTATAATAATGTGAAAATAAAACTGCCGGTATAGAAAATGTGTACCGGCAGTTTATGTGTCTTAAGTATTCTTAACTATGCGCCACACTTTACCCGTCACAAAATTAAAAATGCAACAGATTTCGTAAAAAAATATCACCAAAATTTAGACCACATTCCAAACATTTATTTTAACAAAATTACCTCTTTCATTTTTGCCTGTTATAGAGTATCATATTACTTGCACAATATCTTGTGCGGAAATAATGTTAAAAAAACAATATTTAGTAGTATTTGAGGGTGAGCACATACTACATCGGCAATAAAAACAAGAGAGGGATAAACATGAACGCAGAAATAAAGACGAACGTAATTAAGAGAAACGGCGAAGAGGTAGCCTTCGACCTGGAGAAGATCATTAATGCGATCAAAGGTGCAAACAAGGACGTCGACAAACTGCATCGGATGAATGAATATCAGATTATGGCAGTGGCGGACAACGTTGCAAAGAAAATTGAGGAATCCACTCATGCTGTCAATGTAGAAGATATACAGGATATGGTAGAGACCGGAATTATGGAACTGCGCGGCTATGAAGTCGCACAGAAATATGTGCGCTATCGTTATAAAAGAGAACTGATGAGAAAGACGAATACAACAGATAACGGAATTCTTGCACTTCTGGATCATATGAATGAAGAGGTAAATCAGGAGAACTCTAATAAGAATCCTGTGATCAACTCTACACAGCGTGATTATATGGCCGGAGAAGTAAGTAAGGACTTGTCAAGACGTGTCCTTCTTCCGGAAGAGATCGTACGTGCACATGAAGCAGGAATCATCCATTTCCATGATTCTGACTATTTTGCACAGAAAGAGCATAACTGTGACCTGATCAATCTTCAGGATATGCTTCAGAATGGAACTGTCATTAGTGAGACCATGATCGAGAAGCCGCACAGCTTCTTTACAGCATGTAATGTAACGACACAGATCGTTGCACAGGTAGCAAGTAACCAGTACGGCGGACAGTCATTTACACTGGCACATCTGGCACCGTTTGTCGATATCAGCCGTAAGAAGATCCGCAGAAATGTAATCGCAGAGCGTGAAGAATGCGGAGAAGCTTTAGATGAGACAATTATCAATAAGGTGACAGAGCGCCGTTTAAGAGAAGAAGTAAAGAGTGGTATCCAGACAATTCAGTATCAGCTTATCACATTAATGACATGTAACGGTCAGGCACCATTTGTGACGATGTTCATGTATCTGGATGAGGTAGAAGAAGGCAGAACCCGTGATGACCTGGCTATGATCATTGAAGAAGTGATGATTCAGAGAATGCAGGGAGTAAAGAATGAAAAAGGTGTATGGATCACACCGGCATTCCCGAAACTGATCTATGTACTGGATGAGGATAATATTACAGAAGATTCCAAATACTGGCATCTGACAGAACTGGCAGCAAAATGTACCGCAAAACGTATGGTGCCGGACTATATCTCAGCCAAAATCATGAAAGAGATGAAGAATGGAGAAGTATATCCTTGTATGGGTTGCCGTTCATTCCTTACTGTAGAAGACAGCCAGAGAAATCCGGACGGAAGCCATAAGTTCTATGGACGTTTTAACCAGGGAGTTGTAACGATTAACTTAGTTGATGTTGCATGTTCATCAGAAGGAGATATGGAGAAATTCTGGAAGATCCTGGATGAGCGTCTGGAATTATGTCACAGAGCACTGAGATGCAGACATGAACGTCTCCTGGGAACGATTTCCGATGTTGCTCCGATCCTGTGGCAGAACGGTGCACTTGCAAGACTGAAGAAGGGTGAGACGATCGATAAATTATTATTTAATGGTTACTCCACTATTTCGCTTGGATATGCAGGACTTTATGAGATGTGTGTACGTATGCTTGGCAAATCACATACCGATCCGGCAGCAAGACCATTTGCAATGCAGGTAATGCAGAAGTTAAATGATAAATGTGAAGAGTGGAAAAAAGCAGAGAACATCAGCTATTCTGTATACGGAACACCGATGGAATCTACCACATACAAATTTGCAAAATGTCTGCAGAAGCGTTTTGGAATCATCAAGGGTGTAACAGATAAGAACTATATTACGAACAGCTATCATGTACATGTGTCAGAGAAGATCGATGCATTCAAGAAGCTGAAGTTCGAAGCCGATTTCCAGAAGCTTTCACCGGGTGGAGCAATCAGTTACATTGAAGTACCGAATATGCAGAACAATATTCCGGCAGTACTTTCTGTTATGCAGTATATTTACAATAACATTATGTATGCAGAGCTGAATACAAAGAGTGATTACTGTGAATGCTGTGGATATGACGGAGAGATCCAGATCAAAGAAGACGAGACTGGAAAGCTGATCTGGGAGTGCCCGAACTGCGGTAACCAGAATCAGGATAAATTGTTCGTTGCTAGAAGAACCTGTGGATATATCGGAACACAGTTCTGGAATCAGGGACGTACGCAGGAGATTAAGGACAGAGTATTGCATCTGTAAAACTGCAAGATATAAAGACAGTAAAAAAGGCCTTTTAAGAAGTGAGAAAGCTTTTTGAAAGGTCTTTTTATATCGTATAAAGATAGCTTTTCAAAAGGGCATGCGTTATAATAAAAAAATATGGGGAAAAGAAAATGTCGACAGGAGGATTAAAAAATGACAAAAGATAATGAAAAGTATCAGGCATATGTTCAGATTTTAAATGAAGAGCTGATTCCTGCAATGGGGTGTACGGAACCGATCGCGCTGGCTTATGCGGCTGCAAAGGCAAGAGAAGTACTGGGATGTCTGCCGGACAGAGTCTGTATCGGGGCAAGCGGAAGTATCATTAAGAATGTAAAGAGTGTAATTGTGCCGAATACAAATCATTTAAAAGGAATACCGGCGGCAGCAGCAGCGGGGATTGTCGCAGGAAACGCAGAAAAAGAACTGGAAGTTATCTCCGAGGTAACAGAAGAAGAGACAAAAGAAATTGCAGAATTTCTTGAACATACAGAGATTACGGTAGAACATATCAATAACGGATGTGTATTTGATATTATTGTGGAGGTATTTCACGGGGAAGATAAGGCAAAAGTAAGAATTGCCAACTATCATACGAATATTGTAAGAATAGAAAAGAATGGAGAGATCCTGCTTAATGTACCGGTCGCAGGAGAAAGCGAAGAAGGACTGACAGACAGAAGTCTTCTGGATATGAAATCTATCTGGGATTTTGCAAATACAGTAGACATAGAAGATATCCGGGAAGTGATCGGACGTCAGATAGAATATAATTCTGTAATTGCGGATGAAGGATTGAAAGGAAATTACGGAGCGAACATCGGAAGTGTTCTTCTGGATACTTATGGAAACGATGTACGTACCAGAGCAAAAGCACGCGCGGCGGCAGGTTCCGATGCGCGTATGAACGGATGTGAGCTTCCGGTTGTGATCAATGCGGGAAGCGGTAATCAGGGAATGACCTGTTCTCTTCCGGTTCTGGAATATGCAGATGAATTACAATCCGGAGAGGAAAAGACATACCGCGCACTGGTTCTTTCGAATCTGGTCGCAATCCACCAGAAGACGGGAATCGGACGATTGTCGGCATATTGTGGTGCAGTAAGTGCGGGTGCGGCAGCCGGAGCCGGAATAGCATATCTTTGTGGCGGTGGTTATGAAGAAGTGATCCATACAGTGGTAAATGCTCTGGCAATTGTATCCGGTATGGTATGTGATGGTGCAAAAGCATCCTGTGCTGCGAAAATCGCTTCATCTGTAGATGCCGGGATTCTTGGATATAATATGTATTTAAGAGGACAGCAGTTCTATGCCGGTGACGGAATCGTTACAAAAGGAGTAGAGGCAACGATCCAGAATATTGGTCGTCTCGGAAAAGATGGTATGAAAGAGACTAATGAAGAGATCATCAAGATGATGATCAGTGACTAGGGAGAGTATACAGATTATGAATTACGGAAATATCAAAGAGTGTGATATTGCAGACGGACCCGGTGTAAGAGTCAGTTTGTTCGTATCAGGCTGCAGACATCACTGCAAAGGCTGCTTTAATGCAGAGACATGGGATTTCGGATTCGGCCAGCACTATACAGAAGAGACAGAAGCAGAAATATTAAGATTGCTTGGGGCTGGTTTTGTCCAGGGATTTACACTTCTGGGTGGTGAACCGTTCGAACCGGAGAACCAGGTGGAACTGGTAAAGCTCCTTAAGAAGATAAGAGAAACTTATCCGCAGAAAGATATCTGGTGTTACAGTGGGTATCTTTTTGACCGTGATATGGTTCCGGGAGGATGTGTCCATACAGATGTGACAGAGGAGATGCTGTCGTATATTGATGTACTGGTAGACGGAGAATTCAAGGAAGAATTAAAAGATGTAACACTGGTGTTCAGAGGAAGCCAGAATCAGAGAATCATTGATGTACAGGAAAGCCGGAATCAGGGAACGGTTGTGCTTAAGGATTTTTAACAAAATATAGAAATCTACAGGACCTGCCACCTACAGGAAGGACCTGCCACTGGCAGCTCATTACGGATGCTTTGGCCACTGGCAGGTCCTCTTGCATACTTGGGTATAAAAAGGGCAGGAGATTATTTCTCCTGCCAGATGCGTAACATCTTGATGATCTTTTCTTTTTCTGTTACAGAAAAACCACGGAATACATTCAGCATCTCATCATTTAACTGATGCTCTTTCTCATCCAGAGGAGGAATATCTCTTCCGGCATCCAGAATAGTATCCACGGATACGTTGCAGAGCTTAGAGTAATAAAGAAGAACTCTTAAATTAAGCTTTGCTCGATTGTTTTCGACATTACTGACGAAAGGAACAGTACAGTTCAGATCTTTGGCAACCTGTTCCTGAGTGATTCCACGCTCACTCCTTAATTGTTTCATTTTTAATCCCACTTTTGAAAAATCCACTTCGTTCATTGCAAGGCTCCTTTTAATATGTAATGTATAACGAATTTATATAAGTATATATTATTATAAATCTTGGCAATAATCAATACAGAAAAATTTACTTTTTTAATTAAAGATAGTATAATTAAACCAACTTATACAAAAGACAGGATGATAAGACAGAAAAAGGAGGCAAAATTATGTTAACATGTATTTATGTAGTCGAGAAGATTGATGGTGATTACGCAGAACTCAGACGTGTCGATGCACTTAAGCATGATCCGGAAGAAACCAAGACGATGGCAAGAGCATTGCTGCCGGGAGATATCATGGAAGGAAATAAGCTTTTATATGAGAATCTGCAGTACCGGATCATCGCCGATTAAAAGAATAAAATACCAAAGAGAACGGATATATCAATTTTGAATGATGATACATATAAAATTGAGATACAAAATTAAATAACGAAAAAAAAGGAGTGTAACGGCTAAAAAAAGTTGTTACACTCCTTTTTTGTTGCCATGTGTTCAAAAGAAGTGGCAGGTAGCAGGTTTTCTATACTATAGGTGCATAAAGAGCCGCTATTTACGGAGACTGCAATATACAATTAATATAAAATGTCGTTTTTTGGAGATGAGAAATGAGGACATTTTATCAAGAAGAAAATCGAAGAAAAATACCGTTTTGTAGAAAAAGACGGGAAATGAAAAATAAAAATTGTGCATTTTCCTTGTGAAAAAAAGGACGAAGATTGGAACTACCATTTTGACGTGGAAATTTGATGAGAAAAACGGAAAAATTAAAATAAATAAAAGTAAAAATACACAAAAAAATAATAAAAAATTAAGCAAAATGACCATTGGACAAAATGATTGACATTTTCAAAAAATGGCTGTAAACTAGCAAAAAAATTATGAAGGAAGGGGATAGTACGGAAAAGCTTGTTGAAAGCCTTGTTAAAGAACTTAACTGTGAAACCGTATTTACGATCCCGGTATTTGGAGGAATCGCTGTTGACGAAGGTGTTGTTGTAACTTGGATCATCATGGCGGTTCTTACTATTCTCAGTATAGTATTCGTAAGGAATCTAAGCATAGAGAAACCGGGAAAGGTACAGCTTATGCTGGAATCAGTAATCGGCTGGGCACAGGATTTCTTTGAAGGTATTATAGGAAAAGAAAACAAGGGCTATATTCCATATCTGATGACGGTTGCACTTTATCTGGCAATATCAAATGTCATCGGACTGTTAGGATTCAAGCCTCCGACAAAGGACATGAATGTAACAATTGCTTTGGCTGTTATGAGCATGTTCGTGATTGAGTGGTCCGGTATCCATAAAAATGGTCTGGTTCACTGGTGTAAACATTTTGCAAAACCAGTGCCGATCGTAGCACCAATCATGATACTGGAGATTGTAATCCGTCCGCTGTCGCTTTGTATGCGACTGTTTGGTAATATGTTAGGCGGATTTGTAGTCATGGAACTGATCAAAGAGGTCGTTCCGTTAATCGTGCCGATACCGTTCAGTTTTTATTTTGATATATTTGACGGATTATTACAGGCATATGTATTCGTATTCTTAACTGCATTATTTATGACAGAAGAGATGGAATAAGACGAATCAGACATTTACAACATTTAGTATAAGAAAACTTAAGACAAGAAAAGGAGAACAAATTATGAGTGGAACAATTATCGCAATTGGAGCAGGTATCGCAGTACTTACAGGTATCGGAGCCGGTGTTGGTATCGGAATCGCAACAAGCAAAGCAGTAGACGCTATCGCAAGACAGCCGGAAGCAGACGGAAAGATCAGAACATCCCTGATCCTTGGTTGTGCACTTGCGGAGGCAACCGCTATTTACGGTTTCATTATCGCACTTCTGATCGTCCTTCTTTTGAAATAATGTTTGCTGACGATAACAGATTAAAAGAAGGGAAAGGCAGGTAGAGATATATGCTGAGAATAGATTTTAATCTGGTACTGACGATCATCAACCTGATCGTTCTGTATCTGATTCTCAGAAAATTCCTGTTTCGCCCGGTCATGGACATTATGGAAAAGCGGGAAAAGATGATTGCAGACGGAATCAGCCACGCGAATGAAGAGCAGGACAAAGCCCATGCTCTGAAGAAACAGTATGAAGATGCACTGAATGGAGCAAAAGAAGAATCCACAAAGATGATCGAACAGGCGAAACTGGATGCAAAACAGGAATACAACCAGATCCTGAATGAGGCTAACGAAAAGGCAGACAAGGTTATGAAGACAGCAAGAGAAAGCCTGAATCAGGAAAGAGAACAGGCCTTTGATGATATGAAGGCACAGGTTGCAGGACTGGCAATGGACGCTGCAAAGAAGATCTTACTTGAGAATGCAGACAGCATAAGCAGCGCAGATGCATATGACCAGTTTTTGAAAGATGCAGGTGATTCCCATGACAGCGAAGAATAGAAAAGAAGCAGAGCCGGTATTCTGCCAGGTGGCAGCTCTCCGGTATGCGAAAGTTCTAAATGAACTTGGTATTTCGAAAGAAGCTGTCCTGGAGGCAGAAAATATTTTCGAAAAATCACAGGAATTAAAGGCAGCACTGGTTAACCCAGTGATCACAAAAGAAACAAAACACAATATCATTGATAAAGTATTTCCGGAAGAAATGAAAACATTTCTGAAGGTTGTCTGCGATCATGGAAAGATGACGATCGCAGAACAGATCTTTGCAGCATACGAAGAGTTACAGAATCAGGCAGCAGGAGTTAAGACAGTGTATCTTCGTTATACAGCACTTCCAAGTGAAGAACAAAAGAAACAGATGGGTGACTTTATCAAGAAGAAATACGGTGCCGGAGACATCAAATGGGTTATGGCAGAAGACAAGGCACTGATCGGCGGATTTATCCTGCAGGTTGACGGAAAAGAATATGACTACAGTGTGCAGGGCCGTCTGAACCGTTTACAGCGGAAATTAACGAATTAACATGGAGGTGAAGGAATTGAGTGCAATCAGCTCAGATGAAATTATCTCTATATTAAAAGAAGAGATAAAGAATTATGACGTAATAAGCAGAGATCAGGAAGTTGGTACTGTCATCTCTGTTGGTGATGGAATTGCCTCCGTATACGGAATCGACCACGCAATGTATGGCGAGATCGTCACATTGGAGACTGGTCTTAAGGGCATGGTACAGGACATCAAAGAAAACGAGATCAGCTGTATCCTGTTCGGAGATGATTCAGAGATCAAACAGGGCACAAAAGTGTGCCGTACAGGTAAAAAGGCAGGTATTCCGGTAGGTGAAGGCTATATCGGAAGAATCGTAGATGCCCTTGGAGCACCAATCGATGGAAAAGGTGAGATCAAAGCCGACGGATACCGTCCGGTAGAGAATGAGGCACCTGGAATTGTTGACCGTAAGTCGGTAAGCGTTCCTCTTGAGACAGGTATCCTTTCTATTGATTCCATGTTCCCAATCGGACGTGGACAGAGAGAGTTGATCATCGGTGACAGACAGACAGGTAAGACATCCATTGCAACCGATACGATCATCAACCAGAAGGGAAAAGATGTCATCTGTATCTATGTAGCCATCGGACAGAAAGCATCAACTGTAGCAAGACTTGTAAATGATTTAAAAGCACATGACGCACTGGATTACACCACAGTATTCTGCTCAACAGCCAGTGAGTGTGCACCACTTCAGTATATCGTACCTTATTCAGCAACAGCGCTTGCAGAGTATTTCATGTATCAGGGAAAAGATGTATTGATCGTATACGATGATCTTTCCAAACATGCGGTAGCATACCGTGCAATTTCTCTGTTACTTGGCCGTTCACCTGGACGTGAAGCTTATCCTGGTGACGTATTCTACTTACATTCAAGACTGCTTGAGCGAAGCAGCCGTTTAAGTGATGAAGCAGGCGGAGGTTCTATCACAGCACTTCCGATTATTGAGACACAGGCAGGAGACGTATCCGCATACATTCCTACCAACGTTATCTCCATCACAGACGGACAGATCTTCCTGGAGAGTGACCTGTTCAATGCAGGTATGCGTCCGGCCGTTAACGTTGGTCTTTCTGTATCCCGTGTAGGTGGAGCTGCACAGACAAAGGCGATGAAGAAAGCCAGTGGTAGTGTCCGTATCGACCTGGCACAGGCAAGAGAGATGGAATCATTTACCCAGTTCAGTTCAGACCTCGACGATGCAACAAAGAATCAGCTGAAATATGGAAGTTGTCTGACAGAACTTTTGAAACAGCCTCTGGGACGTCCGTTAAGTCTTCATGAGCAGGTTATCACACTTTGTGTCGCTACTAATAAACTGATGCTTGATATTGACACAAAGAAGATCAAAGAATTCCAGATGGATATGCTTGCATTCTTTGACAGAGAACATAAAGAAATCGGCAAAGCAATCGACGAGAAGAAAGTTCTGGATGATGAACTGAAAGAACAGATCCTCGCAGCAGCAAAGGAATTCAAGGAAAGAAGATAAGCGGGTGTAGCTATGGCAAATGCAAAAGAGATTAAGGAAAGAATGGCCAGCATCGAAGAGACGAGAAAGATTACCAATGCCATGTATCTGATCTCCTCTTCGAAGATGAAACAGGCCAAGAAAAAGCTTGCTGACACAGAGCCTTTCTTCTATGCCATGCAGGCAGAGATCGCCAGAATTCTGCGGCATGTGCCGGATATGCACAGCCAGTTCTTCGACGGTCGTGAAAGTATTCCGGCCGAAGAAAGAAAGATTGGCTATATTGTTATCACCGCTGACAAGGGACTTGCAGGAGCATATAATCATAACGTGATCAAGGCAACAGAAGAACTGTTAAAGAAACCGGGAAAGCATAAATTATTCGTACTTGGAGAAGCCGGAAGACAGTACTTTGCCAAGAGGGAAGGAATTGAGATGGATACCCAGTTCCGTTACACCGTTCAGAATCCGACATTACACAGATCGAGAATCATTTCTTCGGAGATGGTAGAGCAGTTCAGAAATGGAGATCTGGATGAGATCCACATCGTATATACACGTATGATCAATGCAATGACAGCAGAGACAGAGGAGCAGAAGCT
Organism: bacterium; assembly: GCA_963595255.1. Taxonomy (GTDB): domain Bacteria; phylum Bacillota; class Clostridia; order Lachnospirales; family Lachnospiraceae; genus Dorea_A. Next base: position 11,738 of record CAVBHX010000039.1, on the reverse strand, counting down.
TCTTCCTATGAAGAAGACAACCTTCCTTCCGGAAGATATGCCGGCGCTTGTCGGAACCGGACTGTATCAGGAAGATATGGTATTCTGGCCATCCACACACAGTGTGATGGGAAATATCGTTCCGAACTACATCAACGGTATCATCTATGGATGCCTGGTAGAGTCCTATTGCAGCGAGCATAACGCCAGAATGCAGGCGATGCAGAATGCGACAGACAGTGCAACAGATATGCTGAACGAATTAAATATTACTTACAACCGTGTCCGCCAGGCAGACATCACACAGGAACTGACAGAGATCATCGGCGGAGCCAATGCACAGAAACGGAAGTAAGATACAAAGTTCGCAGATGGCGAGACTGTATATAGAACAGAAGAACAAATAATAACCACGAAATAATAAAAAAGAAAGTGGGCAGCAGTAATATGACAAAAGGAAGAATCGTACAGGTCATGGGACCTGTCGTAGACGTAGAATTTAATAGTAGAGAAGAACTTCCATTTATCAAAGATGCCCTGGAAGTAGACAACGGCGGAAAACGCTGTGTCATGGAAGTAGCCCAGCACGTAGGTAACAACATTGCACGTTGTATCATGCTGGCTTCCAGTGAAGGTCTGCAGAAAGGTATGGAAGTTACCGCTACCGGAGCTGGTATCAAAGTGCCGGTAGGTGAGAAGACTCTGGGACGTCTGTTCAATGTACTTGGAGAGACGATCGATAACGGAGAACAGATCACAGACAGCGAGAAATGGGTCATCCACAGAAAAGCACCAAGCTTTGAAGAGCAGAGCCCGGCTGTCGAAGTATTAGAGACAGGAATCAAGGTCATCGACCTTCTGACACCTTACGCAAAAGGTGGTAAGATCGGTCTGTTCGGTGGTGCCGGTGTAGGTAAGACCGTACTGATCCAGGAGCTGATCCATAACATCGCAACAGAGCATGGTGGATATTCCATCTTTACCGGTGTCGGAGAGCGTTCCCGTGAAGGTAATGACTTATGGACAGAAATGAGAGAATCAGGTGTACTTGATAAGACAGCCCTGGTATTTGGACAGATGAACGAGCCGCCTGGATCTCGTATGCGTGTCGCTGAGACAGGACTTACAATGGCAGAATATTTCCGTGATGTAGAGCATCAGAACGTGCTTCTCTTCATCGATAATATCTTCCGTTTCGTACAGGCAGGTTCGGAAGTATCCGCACTTCTCGGACGTATGCCGTCAGCCGTAGGTTATCAGCCGACACTGGCAAATGAAATGGGTGCCCTTCAGGAACGTATCGCTTCTACAAAGAACGGATCTGTAACATCAGTTCAGGCCGTATATGTACCAGCCGATGACTTAACTGACCCGGCTCCTGCAACAACATTCTCACATCTGGATGCGACAACCGTACTTTCCAGAAAGATCGTTGAGCAGGGTATCTATCCGGCCGTAGATCCACTGGATTCCACATCCCGTATCCTTGAGCCTGCAGTTGTAGGTGAGGAACACTATCAGGTAGCACGTAAGGTACAGGAGATCCTGCAGAAATACAAAGAATTACAGGATATCATCGCAATCCTCGGTATGGAAGAATTATCCGAAGAGGATAAGATGACAGTAGCCCGTGCAAGAAAGATCCAGAAATTCCTGTCACAGCCATTCTCAGTCGCTGAGACATTTACCGGAGTTCCTGGAAAATATGTTCCACTGAAAGAGACTGTTCGTGGATTCAAAGCGATCATCGATGGTGAGATGGATGAATATCCGGAAAATGCATTCTTCAATGTAGGTACGATCGAAGACGTGATCGCTAAGGCGAAGGCAGAAGGAGTGGCTTAAGTATGAGCACATTTTCATTGAAAATTATATCCACGGATAAGGTCTTCTACGATGGCAAATGTGAATACCTGGTCATCCCGACGATCGACGGGGAGAAAGGTATTCTGGCTCATCATGAGAACATGGTCATCGCAGTAGAGATCGGAGAACTGCGTTTCCGTAAGCCTGACGGTGAGTGGGTAACGGCAGTTGTATCCAAGGGATTTGCAGAGATCGTGAATAACCGTGCTTCTGTACTGGTCAATACGGCAGAGCGTCCGGAAGACATCGATGTGAAGCGTGCGGAGGAAGCAAAGGAGCGTGCCGAAGAACAGCTTCGTCAGAAGCAGAGCATTCAGGAGTATTATCTGTCACAGGCTTCCATGGCCCGTGCCATGACACGACTGAAAGCGTCCAGAAACAGACGCGGGGATATTTAGAATCGCAAAAAAACGAACTATTTTCGTAAATAAAATTATATAAGTAATGAAGAAGTTCTTCTATAATTAGTGTATAATAGCCATTAGCTGTTTACATATTATAGGAGGACTTTTTTTATGAGTGAAACAGGGAATGGAAGAAAAAACTGGACAAGAGTTGTCGCAGCGGTAGGACTTATATTTCTGGCAGTTGCAGGAGGAGTTGCTCTGGCTGACGCGAACAAAGTAATAAATAAAACAGAGAAAAAAGATGAAGAGACACCATTAATATCTATAGGATTTTCGCAGGTAGGAGCAGAATCTGAATGGAGGACGGGAAATTCCATTTCTATAAAGACTACATTTTCTCAAAAAAGAGGATATGATCTGATCTTTAAAGATGCGCAGCAACAACAGGAACAACAGATTAAAGCAATTCGTGGCTTTATACAGCAGGATGTGGACTATATCGTTCTTGCACCGGTAGTGGAAAATGGATGGGATACAGTATTAAAAGAGGCAAAGAAGGCCAAAATCCCGGTGATCATCGCAGACAGACAGGTTAAGGTAAAGGATGACAGCTTATATACGACCTGGGTGGGGGCCGATTTCTATCAGGAAGGACAGAAAGCCTGCAGCTGGATGGAGCAATATGCGGAAAGAAATAAAAAGAAAACATTGAATATTGTGCATATTATGGGAACAGAAGGTGCAACGGCCCAGATCGGAAGAACGAAAGCACTGGAGGAAGCCGCAAAGAAGAATGGATGGAATATTCTTGAACAGCAGACAGGAGAGTTTACACAGGCAAAAAGTCATGAAGTTATGGAAGAATATCTGAATAAGTATAAGGACATTGATATGGTGTATTGTGAGAATGACAGTGAAGCGCTTGGTGCGATCAATGCGATCGAACAGGCCGGAAAAAAAGTTGGAACGGATGGGATCCAGATAATATCGTTTGACGCAACAAGAGAAGGACTCGCAGCAGTACAAAACGGAAAGATTGCCGTAGACGTAGAATGTAATCCGGATTTTGGAAAGAAGATCGAAAAGATAATTAAGCAGTTGGAATACAAAAGAGATGTCAATAAGGAATATTATATCGGAGACAAAATATATACTCAGAATAAATCAATTTCAACGATTAAAATTGAAAAAGCAAAATGGAGTGTGACGGTAGTTACAGATAAAATAGTGAAAGAGAGGGTGTATTAGTATGAATGAGATAAAAGTATTTCTTGTAGAAGATGAAATGGTTATACGAAGAGGAATTAAAAACAGTATTGACTGGGAAAAAGAAGGGTACATATTCTGTGGAGAGGCAAGTGACGGAGAACTGGCTTATCCAATGATTATAAAAGAAAAACCGGATATTCTGATTACAGATATCCGTATGCCATTCATGGATGGACTGGAACTTTGTAAACTGGTAAAAAAGGAACTTCCGGATATTAAAATCCTGATTTTGAGTGGGTATGATGAATTCGACTATGCCAAAGAGGCAATACGTCTGGGCGTAACAGAGTACCTTTTAAAACCGATATCTTCCGGCAAATTACTGGAAGCTTTGAATGGGGTGAGTGAATCCATCCGTCATGAAAAAGAAGATAAAGACCTGGTTCATAAGTATATGGAAGAGATGCGGGAGAATACTGAGCATGAGAAACAGAAATTCTTCGAACAGATGATAGCAGGTAATCTGTCAATGGCAGATGCACTGGAAACCGGGAAAAAATATGAAATGAATTTGAGCGCCGGGATGTATAACCTGCTTTTATTCCGTTTTACCTTAGGGGAAGAAAATCGAAAATCAGGGGAACTGCTGGGAGAAGCAGAATATACGATTGAGAAATTAACAGAAAGACTGGAATATGTATTTGAATTCCAGCGTGGCGTGGAAGGCTGGGCATTTCTTTTGATGGCTGACAATGAAGAACAAATGTCAGAAAGAGTAAAAGAGCTGTCAAAAGATCTGGAAGAAATGATGAAGAATTATTCGACAATTGCTTATTTTGGAGGAATTGGACAACCGGTAGCCAGACTCAGGGAGCTCGAAAGATCGTTCAGGGAAGCAGAACGTGCATTGGCAGCGAGATTTACAATGGAGCTTAACCGGATCATATCAGTAGAAGATATCCGGATGGCTCAAAATGTAGATACTCTGAATGACATAGAAATTACGAGCTTCGGAGAGATAGAAAAGACCAGGACTATGTTGGAAAAATTCCTGAATAATGGGGCAGAAGACGAGATAGATGAGTTTGTAGATGTGTATATAAGTGAATTACCGGAGGAAAATCTGAAATCCGTATTAATGCGTCAGTATATAATTATGGACGCATATATAGTCATGATGTCTTTCTGTGAAAAGATTGAGGGAATAGAAGGGGAAATGCAAGCTCAGTCAGAAGAATTAAAGAATAGTATGAAGACGATTCAGACATTGGAAGAAATTAAAAATTATATAAGAATGCTTTTGAAAAAGATTATTGGGGTACGTGACACAATAAGCGGAAGACGTTATTCGGATATTATAGAAATTGCTAAAAATCAGATCAGAAAAACATATATGTCGGATGAGATTTCCCTGAATACGATAGCGGCAGAAGTAGGGATGAGCCCAAGCTATTTCAGTTCTATTTTCAGCAAAGAGATGGGAAAGACATTTGTGGAATATCTTACAGAGATACGAATGGACAGGGCAAAAGAACTTCTGATGTGTTCATCAATGAAGACATCGGAAATCGGCTATGAGGTAGGATATAAGGATCCGCATTATTTCAGTTATATATTTAAGAAAACGCAAAATTGTACACCGAAAGAATTTAGGGCACGAGGAAAGGAGTAAAGGATGAAAAAGATTAGCAGGAATGTCTCGTTAAATCAGAGACTGGCAGGAATTTCTCTTGCTGTATTTATTCCTATGATACTGGTAATGACGTATCTTCTGGCCTCGCTCACAAATGCGACTTCGGCATATGCACAGATCACAAAAAGTGTCTCGTATGCCAATATGTATGCAAGAGATTTTAAAGAACGTATGGATTACAGTATGTATCTGGCTGTTATCGGAAAAAGAGATATGGAAGAACTTGGTGACGGAGAGACAACGGTAAATGGTATTTTGACGGTCAATCCTTATAAATATATTGACGAGCTTCAAGAAACCTGTGATAAGTTATCTTACATGGCAACCGTGGACAGCAACAGAAATCAGATTAAACGATTGAAAAACAGTTTGAAGTCTTTGAAAGGCTGTGTAAAAGAACTGGATACAGCTATTGATTCGGGTGGAGCATATGAAGATAAAATGAACTACCTGAATGAAAATATTTATATGCTGACATCATTGATCCAGGAAGGAATACAGGACTATATATATGTGGAGACTACCAATTATACGAATGTAAAAGCAGAACTGGATGCCAGAAATACAAGAACATTTGTTATATGTATCTGGATATCCGTAGCGGCGATCGTGTTAGCCTTGTTTTTGACAATGAAGGCAGCAAAAAGCGTGACAAAGCCAATACAGAAATTATGCCGGATGACACAACAGGTGGCAGAAGGAGATTTTACGGTACAGACGAAGGAATCGAATACAGATGAGATCGCAGTGCTTACCAGAAGTTTTAATGATATGACTCAGGAAATTGGTGGATTGGTTGAAGATATCAAGCAGCAGCAAAAAAATTTACGCATTGCAGAAACAAAACTTTTGCAGGCACAGATTAATCCTCATTTTCTGTATAACACACTGGATGCAATTGTATGGCTGGCGGAAGAAAATCGTAAGGATGAAGTTGTGTCAATGGTTACGGCACTTTCAGACTTCTTCCGTACTACATTAAGTAAAGGCCGGGATTTTATTACAGTACGGGAAGAACGGTCACATATAGAAAGTTATCTGAAGATCCAACAGTTCAGATATCAGGATATTATGAGTTATGAAATCGATATGGAGGAAAATCTGGGAGAATTCATGATCCCTAAGCTGACTTTGCAGCCATTAGTGGAAAATGCTCTTTACCATGGTCTGAAAAATAAACGTGGTGGCGGAACGATAAAGATCACCGGAAGGCTGGACGGTGAAAATATGATATTTACAGTCACGGATGACGGAAAAGGTATGACGAAAGAAGTGTTAGAAAAACTTCAGGAGAGTATTGGAAAAGAAAAAGGAGATAAAAGTATTGATGGATTTGGGATTGGAAATGTAAACCGGAGAATCCGTTATTATTACGGAGAACAGTATGGAGTAACCATGGAAAGTGTGGAAAATGATGGTACAAAAGCGACGGTTACTATGGCGGCACAAAAAAACCAACCTTTTTCGTAAAAAAACTAACTTTTGTAAAACGATTCAAAAGAAATTCTAAAAATTCAGAAGAATCTTCTGTTTATTGTTTGTCCGAAATTCAGTAATATATAGTCAACAAGTGATTGACAGACGGACAATCAAAGAAAATCGAAAAACCGAGGAGGATATGAAAATGAAAAGAAAAGTGATTACAGCGTTACTGGCAGCTACAATGGTAGCATCATTAGCAGTTGGATGCGGAAACAAAGGTGGGGACAGCAAGTCTGACAGCTCAAAATCAAGCTCAAGTGATGAAATTACAATTGGTTTCTCACAGGTAGGTGCTGAATCTGACTGGCGTACAGCAAACTCTGAATCAATGAAGAGCACATTCAGCGAAAAGAACGGATACAAACTGATCTTTGACGATGCTCAGCAGAAACAGGAGAATCAGATCACAGCAATCCGTAACTTCATCCAGCAGGATGTTGACTACATCGTACTTGCACCTGTAACAGAGACAGGATGGGACACAGTTCTGAAAGAAGCAAAAGATGCTGATATCCCGGTAATCATCGTTGACCGTATGATCGATGTATCTGATGACAGCCTTTACACAGCTTGGGTAGGATCTAACTTCAAGATGGAAGGCCAGAAAGCATGCGAATGGCTGAAAGCTTACGCAGATGCAAAGGGAATGAAAGATGTTAACATCGCTCACATTCAGGGAACAATCGGAGCTTCTGCTCAGATCGGACGTACAGAAGGTCTTGAGGCAGCAGCTAAAGAATATGGATGGAACATTGTAGCACAGCAGACAGGTGAATTTACACAGGCTAAAGGACAGGAAGTTATGGAATCTATGCTGAAACAGCATGATAACATCAACGTAGTTTACTGTGAGAATGATAACGAAGCATTCGGAGCAATCGATGCAATCGAAGCTGCTGGTAAGACAGTAGGACCGGATGGAGACATCCTTGTAATGTCATTCGACACAACAAACGCTGGTCTGACAGATACATTATCTGGAAAGATCATCTGCGATACAGAGTGTAACCCATTACACGGACCACGTGTAGAAGAAATCATCAAGAAGCTGGAAGATGGCAAAGATGTTGACAAGAAAGCATATGTAGATGAAGAAATGTTCGCATATGACGACACTGTTAAGAGTGTAAAAGTTGATGATAAAGATTACGATGTAACAAAGATCACACAGGAAATTCTTGACAAACGTGCATACTAAAAACAGGCAGAACTTATAGTAACATAAAAAAGAGGTGAAATGGCGCGGCGGAATAAACGGAATGAAAAGCCGGATATGCTGCCGCGCTTTCTATGCCCTTTTTGGATATTAAAGAAAGCGGGTGAACATTAGAAATGGAAAATAATGTTGTATTAACAATGAGAGATATCTCAAAGACGTTTCCAGGTGTCAAAGCCTTACAACATGTTGATTTTACTCTCCGTAAAGGAGAAATCCACGCTCTGATGGGAGAAAATGGTGCAGGAAAGTCTACTTTGATCAAAGTACTTACCGGTGTGCATCCATTTGAGTCTGGAGAGATTAAAATGGAAGGAAAAGACGCACCGATCGTTAACAGATCTCCACAGGATGCGCAGGACAATGGAATCAGTACTGTATATCAGGAAGTCAACCTTTGTCCGAACCTTACAGTTGCAGAAAATCTGTTTATCGGACGTGAACCAAGAAAAGCAGGTCTTATCGACTGGAAGACAATGAACAAGAAATCTACAGAGTTGTTAAAGGATCTGCAGATTGATGCAAAAGCTACAGATAAACTGGAAGAGTGTTCACTTGCTAAACAGCAGATGATCGCTATCGCACGTGCGGTTGATATGAACTGTCGTGTACTGATTCTTGATGAGCCTACATCTTCTCTGGATGATGATGAAGTAGAAAAATTATTCGTATTAATGAATCGTTTGAAAGCTCAGGGTGTTGGAATTATCTTCGTTACACATTTCCTGGAACAGGTATATGCAGTCTGTGACCGTATCACTGTTCTCAGAAATGGTGAACTGGTTGGAGAATATACAACAAAAGACCTTCCAAGAGTTATGCTGGTTGCTAAGATGATGGGTAAAGATTTCGATGATCTTGCTGATATCAAGGGCGAGCATGCAGAACTGAAAGAATTTATTCCGGTTATCGAAGCAGAAGGAATCGGAAGAAAAGGAAGCATCCGTCCATTCAACTTCACTGTTAACAAAGGAGAAGTTGTCGGACTTACAGGACTTCTTGGATCAGGACGTTCCGAACTGGTTCGTGCGATCTATGGTGCAGACAAACCGGACAGCGGAAAATTAAAGGTAAACGGAAAAGAAGTGAAGATCAATTCTCCACTGGATGCTATGAAACTTGGTATGGCATATCTTCCGGAAGACCGTAAGAAAGATGGAATTATTGCTGACCTGTCAGTAAGAGAGAATATCATTATCGCTTTACAGGCAAAAAGAGGTATGTTCCATCCATTGAGTAAGAAAGAAATGGAAGAAGCAGCAGATAAATATATCGAAATGCTGCAGATTAAGACAGCAAGCCGTGAAACTCCGATTAAGAGTCTTTCAGGTGGTAACCAGCAGAAAGTAATCATCGGAAGATGGCTGCTTACAAATCCGGATTATCTGATTCTTGATGAGCCGACACGTGGTATTGATATCGGAACAAAGACAGAGATCCAGAAACTGGTTCTTGATCTTGCTGATCAGGGAATGGCAGTTACATTCATTTCTTCAGAAGTAGAAGAAATGCTCCGTACATGCTCAAGAATGGGTGTATTAAGAGACGGAAAGAAAGTCGGAGAGATCAGTGGAAACGAACTGTCTCAGGAAGGCATTATGAAAGCAATCGCAGGAGGTGGAGATAATGAGTAATACAAAGTCAGGATGGAAAAAGCTTACATCTATGAGACTGTTTCTGCCAATCGTGTGCCTCATAGCTGTACTTTTGGTTAACGTAATCACTACTCCGGGCTTCTTCAAAGTATCAATTAACAACGGAGTTTTGTATGGATATATCGTAGACGTTATTAACCGTGCATCAGAATTAGTAATCCTTGCCGTAGGTATGACGCTGGTTACAGCAGCATCCGGTGGACAAGACATCAGTGTTGGTGCAGTTATGGCGGTTGCAGCAGCTGTATGTTGCCAGATCCTTTCAGGTGGAGAGGTATCTGTTAACTCACTTGCAGCACCAATTATCGTCGCTATGTTAGCAGCAATTGCAGCATCTGCATTATGTGGAGCATTCAATGGTTTCCTTGTAGCAAAGCTGAACATCCAGCCGATGGTAGCAACCTTGATCCTGTATACAGCAGGTCGTGGTATTGCACAGCTGATCACAGACGGACAGATTACATATATCCGTGTAGGCTCTTATAAAGTATACGGTGGATATATCGGAAAATGCCCGGTTCCGACACCAATCTTTATTGCTATTATTGTTGTAGTGATCACATATCTTGTATTAAAGAAAACAGCACTTGGTCTTTACATCGAAAGTGTAGGTATCAACGGTACAGCATCCAGACTGGTAGGTCTTAATTCAACAATGATTAAGTTCCTTACATATGTAATCTGTGGTGTACTGGCAGGTATTGCAGGAATCGTAGCATCCAGCCGAATCTATTCCGCAGATGCCAACAACATTGGTCTGAACCTTGAAATGGACGCCATCCTGGCAGTTGCTCTTGGTGGTAACGCTCTTGGCGGTGGTAAATTCAGCTTAATGGGATCTGTAATCGGAGCATATACGATTCAGGCACTTACAACAACTTTATATGCAATGAATGTATCAGCTGACCAGCTGCCGGTTTACAAGGCAATCGTAGTTATTATCATCGTTACTTTACAGAGCCCTGTATTCCAGAAATTTATGACAAACCAGAAAATGAAACGTGCAAATAAAGCAGTGGAAGGAGGAAATAACTAATGAAAAAGAAATCATTAAACAAACCGGGAATGAAAATTAACGGAAATAGTTTCCTTCTTATGGTAACTGTTCTTTTGTTCATCGTAATGTATGCAGCAGGTATGGTAATATTTGCTGATAAAGGATTCGCAAAACCACAGATGTTCCTGAACCTGTTCATTTCCAATGCGGGACTTCTGGTCATCGCAATGGGACAGACAATCGTAATGATCACAGGCGGTATCGATATCTCTGTTGGTTCCGTAACAGCGTTGGTATGTATGCTGTGTGCATACGATATGGAAAAGAAAGGAATGAGTGCTTACATGGCAGTTGCCATCGCACTTCTGATCGGACTCCTTTTTGGTATCGTTCAGGGATTCCTGGTATCTTATCTTGAAATCCAGCCATTCATCGTATCACTTGCAGGTATGTTCTTTGGACGTGGTATGACATCAATCATCAGTACTGATATGATCGCTATCAAGAATAAGACATTCCTTGCATGGGCTAACTATAAGATTTATCTCCCAATCGGATCATACAGCCGTCGTGGAAAATTCATCCCGGCATACATATATCCGACTGTTATCATCGCAATCCTGATCTTTATTGTCATTGCGATCATCATGAAATATACAAAATTCGGTCGTGAAGTATATGCCATCGGTGGAAATGCACAGAGTGCTATGATGATGGGATTAAATGTAAAGAAAACAAAATTCAAAGCATACGTTCTGGACGGACTGCTTGCAGGATGCGGCGGATTCCTCTTCTGCTTAAACAGCTGTTCCGGATTCGTAGAGCAGGCCAAAGGTCTTGAAATGGATGCGATCTCAGCTTCTGTTATCGGTGGTACACTGTTAAGCGGTGGTGTAGGAACACCATTTGGTACAGTCTTTGGTGTATTGATCAAAGGAACGATCTCAAGTCTTATCACCACACAGGGAACACTTTCCAGCTGGTGGGTACGTATCGCACTTTCCGCATTACTGTGCTTCTTCATTGTATTACAGTCAATCATCGGAAGTATGAAGAAAAAGAATTAGAGATCATACATAAAACTGACAAACCTCAATATGATATATATAAATTAAATCTATGTACAAAAAAGGATTCTGCATTGCAGAATCCTCAGACTGTAGACAAAGTCCAGCAATTGCTGGGCTTTTCTACTTTTAGAATCGTCTTTCTGATATAATAAATATCAGAAGGCGGTGTTTTTTTATGATGACTAAAAATGCAGATAAAAAAAGAGAACAAATGCTTATGTTCT
>CAVBHX010000038.1:0-32763 GCA_963595255.1 bacterium | reverse complement strand
GCTGCTTTTAGGACAATTTTTATGCTTTAGAAATACTCCATGATCGAATCAGCACACAGCAGGGCTCTCTTACTTTTCTTCCGGCCGGGTATCAGCCGCTTTATGAATTAAATAGAAACCGAATTCAACGTCGCATAAAACTCCGGATAAGACACATCCACGCACTGACTATCCACTATCTGCGTTTCACCGTCAGATGCAAGTCCCGCAACCGAGAATGCCATTGCGATCCGGTGATCAAGGTAGCTTTGGATAGAAGCACCATTTAAATGTCCGGTACCTTCAATGATCATGCCGTCATCGGTTGGTGTAATATCAGCTCCCATCGCTTTTAATCCTGCAGTGACAGTATCGATTCGGTTCGTTTCTTTTACCTTTAACTCAGCTGCATCTCTGATGACTGTCTGACCATCAGCAAAGGCTGCCATAATTGCGATCATCGGAATCTCGTCGATCAGAGTCGGGATGATATCACCCTCGATTACAGTTCCTTTTAAGTGGCTGTAGCGGACAAGAAGATCAGCACGGCTTTCGCCGCCCTCGATTGTCTGGCTGACGGTTTCGATATCGGCCCCCATGGCTTTGCAGACTTTTAAGAAACCGGCACGTGTGAAGTTGGTTCCTACATTTTTAACAAGAAGCTCGGAACCAGGAACTAACAGTGCGGCCGCAATAAAGTAAGCAGCAGAAGAGATATCGCCAGGAACACAGATCTGTTGTCCGTAAAGTTCTTTGCATGGTTCTACATGTGCAGTGGCAGTTCCGTCTGTATGAAGATCTGTGGCAACATATGCGCCGAATCCCTGAAGCATCAGTTCCGTATGATTACGGGAAAGAGCAGGTTCTGTAACAGAAGTAGGACTGTCTGCATAAAGTCCGGCTAACAGAACTGCCGATTTTACCTGGGCAGAGGCAACCGGTGACTGGTAATGAATACCATGCAGAGCACCAGGTCTTATGTGAAGCGGGGCGCATCCGTTGTCGTTGAGACTTCTGATATGTGCTCCCATGGTGTTAAGTGGTGTCATAATGCGCTTCATTGGTCTGGAGTTCAAAGAATCATCGCCGGATAATGTAGTCGCAAAATTTTGCCCGGACAAAATTCCGGAGATCAGGCGGGTTGTAGTTCCGCTGTTTCCTACATTTAAAGTAGAAGCCGGGGCGGTCAGGCCGCGCAGTCCTTTCCCGTGTACCAGGATACTGGAAGGTTTTCTTTCGATCTCAACACCCATTTTACGGAAACAGTCAATCGTGGAAAGACAGTCGGCTCCCTCCAGAAAATGAGTGATCTCTGTGGTTCCAAGCGCAATGGAACCTAACATAATGGAACGATGGGAGATGGATTTGTCTCCCGGTATGGTTACTTCTCCTTTTAATCCCCTTGTGGGTGCAATTGTTCTAACGCTCATAAACGATATACCTGAATTTCTGCAGTAATTCTACGGCGCGTTTGCTGGAATCTTCGTCGTAGAATTCAATACGCAGAACCCCTTCTTCAAATTCTCTGTTATGTACGATTCCAATGTTTTTGATACTGATATTATTGGAAGCAAGAATGGTTGCGATAGCAGCAATCCCACCGGCTTCATCAATGATGTCACAGTATACGGCAAATGCTTTCTTGATCGGTCCGGCCGAAGAAGATGGCATGGAATTACGATAATTTCTGGAGGATTCAAACCGGTTATAAAGATCCAGATCATCTTCACGTTCGATAGCTTCTTTGAAATCTTCCAGAGAGTCTATATACTGATCTAATATATCTACAATATTGTCCTTGTTCTTCAGGCAGATATTCTGCCACATGATCGGAGAAGAAGAGGCAATACGTGTGATATCTTTAAATCCTCCAGCAGCAAGATTTTTCATCATCTCATCATGTGTATCGTGTGTTTTGACAAAATTAACGAGTGAAGAAGCAATGATATGTGGGAGATGGCTGATGGTTCCTGTAATCTGGTCATGAAGCTGGTAGTCCAGAATAACCGGAAGGGCCTTCAGGCTTTCCACGAATTTTTCATAAGTTTGTACTTTTTCTTCAGCTACCTGAGGAGTCGGAGTAAGAATATAGTATGCATTTTCAATCAGCATAGCTTTGGAATTACTGTAACCGCTCTTCTCGGATCCGGCCATCGGATGTCCTCCGATGAAATACTTCCCAATACCGAGATTCTGCACTTCTTCGTGGATGTTCGTCTTTACACTTCCGACATCTGTGAGGATGCAGTCATCATTCAGATATTCCGTCAGCTGTTTCAGATAGGCCGTATTATATGCGACCGGTGCGCATAAGAATATATAGTTACAATTTTGAAAATTATTGTCAATGGTAGTTGCGGCAACATCGATCACAGATTCCTGGGTTGCAAGTGCAAGGGATTCTTTGTTTTTGTCGAAAGCCACAATCTCATAATCGGGATAATACTGGCGGATGGCCTTTGCAATAGAACCACCGATCAGTCCGAGCCCGATAAAACCAATTTTGTGTTTCATGATGTTTCCTCCTTGTGCTTTGATCTAGAAACTCAGTTCATATTGTAACGTGTTGTAAGAGGATTTGTCAATACTATAATGCTTTAAAGTGGAAAAGTGAATGAGGTAAAACGAGAAAATAGACAATCTGCAGTATAAAATTGCAAAGAAAATTCTGAAATAAGTGAAAATTCACATTTATTTGAAAATAAATACAAAAATAATATGGTTAAAGTGTATAAAAGTGTTGTAAAAAAACAGAAAGTTTAGTACAATATATACATGAGATTTTACCAAAATAAGGAGGCAGCTATATGAAAGTTTACAGAACGGACGAAATCAGGAACGTGGTTCTCTTAGGACACGGTGGAAGCGGAAAGACCAGTCTTGCAGAGGCCATGGCATATGTGTCAGGGGCGACAAACCGTATGGGAAAGATTACGGATGGTAACACGATCAGTGATTTTGATAAAGAAGAGCAGAAACGTGAATTTTCAATCAGTACAAGCTTAATCCCGATCGAATGGGAGAAAGCCAAGATCAATATTCTGGATACACCGGGATATTTCGACTTTGTCGGAGAAGTCGAAGAAGCTGTAAGTGCCGCTGATGCAGCTGTTATTGTTGTATCCGGTAAAGCAGGAGTTGAAGTCGGTACAGAGAAAGCATGGGAACTTTGTGACAAGTACAAACTTCCAAGAATGGTATACGTAACGGAGATGGATGTAGACGACGCAAGTTTCCGTCAGGTGGTACAGGACCTTACAGATCGTTATGGAAAGGTGATCGCACCTCATTTCCAGCCGATCCGTGAGAATGAGAAACTGGTAGGATATGTGAACGTTATCAAGAATGCGGCAAGACGTTACACAGGTGTCGGACAGAGAGAAGAATGTGAGATTCCGGAATATTGTAAACCAAATCTGGAGATTTATCGTGATAAGTTACTGGAAGCAGTTGCGGAGACAAGTGAAGCATTTATGGAAAGATACTTTGATGGAGATGAGTTCTCAGTAGAAGAGATTCGTTCTGCAATGCGTACCGAAGTTATGGACGGAGATATCGTACCGGTTGCTATGGGATCTAATATTCAGGCACAGGGAGTTGCAAACTTACTTTCCGATATCGTAAGATTTTTCCCAAGTCCTGATAATAGAAGCTGTGCAGGAATCAACCGCAAGACCAATGAGATTTTTGAAGGTAATTATGATTTCGCAAAAGCAAAATCAGCATATGTATTTAAGACGATGGTAGACCCATTTATCGGAAAGTATTCATTTATCAAAGTATGCTCCGGTGTATTAAAAGGGGATGATACATTATATAACGGAGATTCTGATGCAGAGGCAAAACTTGGAAAGATATATACAATGGTAGGTAACAAGCCGACAGAAGTCAGCGAATTATTTGCAGGAGATATCGGAGCAATTGCCAAGCTTGCGAATACAAAGACCGGTGATACACTGTCTACGAAGAATACACCTGTTATGTATGGAAAGACAGAATATTCCAAACCATATACATATATGAAATATATCTGCAACAATAAAGGTGATGAGGATAAAGTATCTCAGGCACTGCAGAAGATGATGGCAGAAGATGTGACATTGAAAACAGTCAATGACAGTGAGAACCGTCAGACACTGCTTTATGGTATGGGAGACCAGCATCTGGAGATTACAGCAAGTAAACTTGCAACACGTTATAAATGTGAGATCAAACTGGAGACACCAAAGGTGGCTTTCCGTGAGACGATCAAGAAGAAATCCGATGTCGATTCCAAATACAAGAAACAATCAGGAGGACATGGACAGTACGGACATGTAAAGATGAGATTTGAAGCATCGGGTGATCTTGAGACACCTTATGTATTTGAAGAAGAAGTGGTAGGTGGAGCAGTTCCGAAGAATTACTTCCCGGCAGTAGAAAAAGGTCTGCAGGAAGCAGTTGTAAAAGGACCTCTTGCAGGATATCCGGTAGTTGGAGTAAAAGCCGTATTATATGATGGATCTTATCATCCGGTAGATTCTTCCGAAATGGCATTCAAGACGGCTACGATCCAGGCATTCAAGAAAGGATTCATGGAAGCTTCCCCGGTACTTCTGGAACCAATCGCATCTCTTACAGTAACAGTTCCGGATGATTACACAGGCGATGTTATGGGAGATCTGAACAAACGCAGAGGACGTGTACTTGGAATGAATCCTGTTTCCGGTGGAAAACAGGAGATCGTGGCAGACATTCCGATGACAGGACTCTTTGGTTACTGTACAGTGCTTCGCTCTATGACAGGTGGAAGAGGAGTATATTCTTACGAATTCAGCCGCTACGAGCAGGCACCGTCAGATGTGCAGGAAGCAGAGATCAGTAAACGTGCAAAAGAAGAATAAACTGCTAAGAAAATGTATAAATAGAAGAAAAGCCCGTAAGGGCTTTTTTTCTTAATACAAAGGTGCTATAATCTCTTGTGTTAAAAATACAGGTATCCGGATAATAATAAAGATACAAAGTGGATAATTGTGAGGTCAGGGAATGAAAATTGTGATTATTGGGGACGGAAAGGTTGGTCATAAATTGACAACCCAGCTGTCCGAAGAAAATTATGATGTGGTTTTGATTGATCAAAATGAGGGAAAATTAAAGGAGGCCGTGAACGAGCTTGATATTTTCTGCATTACCGGAAATGGAGCAGATGTAGACGTTCAGAGACAGGCAGATGTTCCGCATGCAGATCTGGTGATCGCATGTGCATCGACAGATGAATTGAATATGTTAAGTTGTCTGCTGGCCAAGAGATTAGGCGCCAGACATACGATCGCACGTGTGCGAAATCCGATCTATTATCGACAGATCGATCTGTTGAAAGAAGATCTGCATCTGAGTATGGCAGTCAATCCGGAAAGAGCAGCGGCAAATGAGATTGCCAGGGTATTGCTTTTCCCGGAGACGAGTAAAGTAGAGACGTTCATGAAGGGACGTGTGGAACTGGTAGAATTTATTGTAAGAGAAGACAGTGCACTTGCAGGACTTTCTCTCGCAGAAGTATATCGGAAATTCCAGATTAAAATTTTGGTATGTGCAGTAAAAAGAGGTCAGAAAATCTATATCCCGGATGGAGATTTTATTCTGGAAAAAGGCGATAAAATGCATATCGTTGCAGCGCATCAGGATCTGAAGTCATTTTTCCGTGCACTGGGACACAGAAATGCAAAAGTGAAAAAGGTACTGATCTGTGGTGGAGGACATGTATGTTTTTATCTTGCAATGCAGCTTTTGCAGGTAGGCATGCAGGTGAAGATCATTGAGCAGAATATGAAAAGATGCGAGGAATTATGTGAACTTTTGCCGAAGGCAACGGTTATTCACGGAGATGCAGCCAATCATGATCTTCTTATGGAAGAAGGAATCCATGAAGCGGATGCATTGATCGCACTTACCGGTATGGACGAAGAGAATATTATTATGGCACTCTTTGCAAAACTGCAGGGAGTCAATAAGATTGTCGCAAAGGTCAATGAGGATTCCAGAGCGCAGATGGTAGAAGGGCTTGGAATTGATTCGATCGTGTCGGCAAAAAGTGCAACGGCAGATGCAATTATGAGTTATGTCAGAGCGAGAAATGAATCTGCGAGCAATGTGAACGTAGAGTCTATGTATCAGCTCCTGGGTGGAAAAGTGGAAGCATTGGAATTCATTATCAAATGCGAATGCAGTTTCACGAATGTACCGCTTCGTGAACTGCGGACAAAGAAGAATAATCTGATCGCCTGCATAGGAAGAAAAAGGCGTATTATTATTCCAAATGGTGAGGATCATCTGGAAGTCGGTGACAGTGTAGTGGTCGTAACAATGGATCATATTGATAAATTCAGCGACATACTGGAATAAGGAGATAGACAAAGGTTATGAATACAAAAATGATAAGATATATCCTTTGCAGAATGCTGGGAGTTGAGGCAGTGCTTCTTATGATCCCGGCAATCGTAGCGGCATTATATCAGGAAATGAGTGGTATTGCATTTCTGATACCTGCGGGGATATTATTGTTACTGTTTTTTCTGGCAGGTGTAAAAAAGCCGGAGCAAAGTCATATTTACGGAAAAGAAGGTATGGTAATCGTTGCACTTGCATGGATTTTATGGTCTTTGTTTGGCGCAATGCCTTTTACGATATCAGGCTTTATACCAAACTACATGGATGCGTTTTTTGAGACGGTTTCCGGATTCACAACGACAGGTTCCAGTATTTTAAGAGATGTAGAAGCGCTTCCGCAGTGTCTGTTGTTCTGGCGGAGTCTGACTCACTGGATCGGAGGAATGGGAGTACTGGTGTTCGTACTGGTGCTTACATCATTAGATAAAAAGAACTCAATGTACCTGATGCGTGCAGAGGTTCCGGGGCCGGAGAAGGACAAACTCGTTCCGAAAGCAATGTCTACAGCGCGTATCTTATATGGTATGTATCTGATCATGACGGTTGTAGAGATCATTTTTCTGATGCTGGGTGGAGTGAATCTGTTTGACAGTATGATTTTTTCTTTTGGATCCGCAGGAACAGGTGGATTCTCGAATTATGCAGACAGTGTCGCACATTTCCACAGTGCTTATATTGAGGGAGTGATCACAACATTCTGTGCATTATTCGGAGTGAATTTTTCGTTATTTTATTTTATGTTGTTAGGTGATTTTAAGTCAGTCAGAAAGAATGAGGAACTGCGTACGTATATTATGCTGATCGCCGGAGCAACAGCATTGATCACACTGAATATTCATTCGATGTTTCCGAGTATGATCAAGGCGTTCCGCTATGCAATATTCCAGGTCGTGACGGTTATCACAACAACCGGATATGCGACAACGGATTTTGCAAAATGGCCGATGTTCTCAAAGTCAATTCTTATGATGCTGACGGTCGTGGGAGCGTGTGCTTCTTCAACCGGAGGTGGTATTAAGGTATCCCGTCTTCTGGTGGGAATCAAATGTGTAAAAAGAGAGATCGTACAGCTTGCACACCCGAAATCAGTCGGAATCATTCGGATCGGCGGTAAGAAAGTCGGTTCTGATATTCTGCGTACGATTTACATTTATTTTATAGCGTATGTCGGAATTTTGATCGTATCGGTCGTTCTGGTATCACTGGATAATTTTGATTTTGAGACGACATTCAGTGCGGTCCTTACAACACTGGGCAATGTCGGACCGGGTATGGCAAAGGTTGGACCGATGGGCAATTTTGCAGATTTTTCTATATTATCAAAATTAGTATTATGCTTTGACATGCTGGCAGGACGTTTGGAGATATTCCCGTTCCTGGTGCTGTTTACGGCACCGGCATGGCGCAGAAAATTTTAGAATAACAGGCGGCACTTAGGAAGCCGCCTGATTTTCTATACCAAAGTATCACTGTATGAGAGGAGAGAATTATGAAAGGTAAAATGAAAGCAATCATCGCGGCATTTGTTGTAATCCTTGCAGGTATCTATTACTATGCGGCAATACCGGCGATCAACATTCATTCATCGGAGACATGGTTTTTTATCATGATCTTTCTGGTGATCCTGGCTGTTCTGTATCTGGGAAGAAAGAAAATGAACAGATATGAAGTCAGAGAAAGTAAAGTAGTAAAAGGATTTCTCGGAGTGATAGTGTTTCTCGGAGTTGTATATCTGTTGGGAACACTGTTTTCTTCTCCGGTTATTAATGCAAAAAAGTATCAGAAGCTTATGACAGTTAAAGAGGGGGAATTTACAAAGGATGTAGATGAACTGTCATTTGACAAGATCCCGCTTCTGGATAAAGATACGGCAGCACTTCTCGGTGACCGTAAGATGGGAAGCATGGTGGATATGGTATCACAGTTTGAGGCGGATGATATCTACAGCCAGATCAACTATAAGGGCAATCCGGTCCGTGTGACTCCGCTGAAATACGCGAGCCTGATCAAATGGTTTACCAACCAGGGTGAAGGAATTCCGGCTTATATCCGGATTAATATGGCGAATCAGTCTACAGAGCTTGTCAAATTGAAACAGGGTATGAAATATACAACGAGTGATCATTTCAACCGTAATATTTATCGTCATTTACGTTTCGCACATCCGACATATATTTATGGAGAGCTGAGCTTTGAGATTGATGAAAATGGAGATCCATATTGGATCGCACCGGTAAAGAAATTCAACATTGGATTATTTGGTGGTGAAACAGTAGGAAAAGTAGTAATCTGTAATGCTGTGACGGGAAAAACAAAGACATATGATGTCGGAAATGTTCCACAGTGGGTAGACCGTGTATATTCCGCAGACTTATTAGTAAATTTATTTGATTATTATGGAAAATTAAAACACGGATTCTTTAACAGTGTGCTGAGTCAGAAAGACTGTCTGGAGACAACGGACGGTTATAACTATCTGGCATTAAATGATGATGTGTGGATGTATACCGGAGTTACTTCTGTAAACGGAGATCAGTCAAATGTTGGATTTGTTCTGGCAAATCAGCGTACAATGGAGACAAAATATTATAAAGTAGAAGGTGCAACAGAATCTTCTGCAATGTCATCCGCAGAAGGACAGGTGCAGAACCTGAAATACCAGGCAACATTCCCATTGCTTTTGAACATTGCAGGTGAGCCGACTTATTTTGTTGCATTAAAAGACGATGCCGGTCTGGTTAAAAAATATGCCATGGTAAATGTTCAGAAATATCAGATCGTTGCAATCGGGGACAGTGTCAGCCAGTGTCAGGAGAATTATAACGAACTTCTTCTGAAAAATGGTGTGAAGGAAAAAGAAAAGGACACGCGTAAGGAAGAAGAAGCATCCGGAAAAATTACAAAGATTGCGCAGGCGGTTCTGGATGGAAATTCACATTATTATCTGATGTTAGAAGATTCTGATGCGATTTATGATGTGTCAGTAGCAGATATTATTGATGTAATAAAGTGTGAACTTGGAGAACAGGTGACAGTCACTTACAAAGAAGATAAAGATGTCAATACGGTTACCAAACTTGACATCGGTGAAAAAGCAAAAGATAAAACTTCTTCTGATAAGACAGAGAAGGAAACAGGTACACAGGAGTAACAAGATTCATCATATAGAAATGATGCAGGAAATGAGAGAGGATAATGGAAATTAGTATACTTCTTGCGGAGCAGATTTTGGCTATGTTTCTTACGATGGCAGTGGGATTCGGAGTGGTCAGGGCCGGTCTTTTTAAAACAGAGGACAGCCGGATCATTTCAAATATGGTTGTGTATATCTGTAATCCGTGTGTCGTTGTTCATTCGTTTCAGATTGAATTGACAGATGATAAGATTAAGGGGCTGATGATCGCAATCGGATTGTCAGTGGTAGTGCATATGGTTCTGATCATCGGATCGGAAATTTTATCATTCATATTCCACTTTAACAGTATTGAAAAAGCATCCATCATTTATACAAATGCAGGGTATCTTGTGATTCCACTGGTGGGAGCTGTCCTGGGAGAAGAATGGGTTTTTTATACGACTGCATTTATCCTGGTGCAGACGGTACTGATGTGGACGCATGGTGTGAAACTGATCGGACAGGAAAAGGATCTGAATATCAGGAAAATCCTGTGTAATCCGAATGTGATCGCGATGATCATAGGAATTGCGCTTTTTGCGCTGGAGATCCGGCTTCCAACGGTTGTTGACAGTTGTGTCAGTGGTTTTGGAGATATGATCAGTCCGGCGAGTATGATGGTAATTGGTATGGTGATCGGAGATGTGGATCTGAAATGGGTATTCCGTCAAAAGCGTCCGTACCTGATCTGCCTGCTCAGGCTGATCGTATTCCCGCTGATTGCGGTTGTTGCCTTCGCTGGATTGGAACGGAGTGGAATTCATCCGGATGCGGAATATATTCTGATGATTGTTCTGATTGCAACGTCAGCTCCGGCGGCAGCGATGATCACACAGCTTGCACAGATTTATGGAAAGGATTCCAGATATGCGAGTGTGATTAATGTAATGTCGGTGATATTCTGTATTATAACGATGCCTGTGATGGTGCTGATTTATGAAATGCTGATTGCGTTATAATAGAGTAAGACAGATAAAAGCTCTGCAATATGTATGAAACATATTGCAGAGTTTTTTTGCAGAGTTATAGTTCTTCACTGTATTGTGAAATTTTATCCAGTACCCGTTGCTTCTCATCTCCGGTAAGTGGAACCGGGCAGTAATCGTTGTAACCGCTGGAAGAAGTGATGGAGCAGGGAATGATATTTAATTTGCTGCTTTTCTTTAATTTCCCTTTATGGAATGTGAATGTCTGCTGTACGATCATGCTATCCGTATCGCCTGGTGTAGAATTGCCGCCAAAGCAGAAATTGCCAAGGCTGTAGCAGATGTATTTTCCGTTGTATTTTTCAATGCCCTCGAGCACATGTGGGTGGTGTCCGATTACAAGGTCTGCACCTTCATCAATGGCGAGATGTGCGAGAGCCTTCTGGTTCTCGTCCGGTGTATATTGCTTTTCGATTCCCCAATGGAAATTTACGATGATAATCTGAGCACCGGCTTTTTTCAGTGCTTTGATATTCTTTTTTACCTGCGATGCACGTTTTTGGTGATCCGCAAGTTCATAGATTCCGGTAACACCGACTTTGATTCCTTTTACTTTGAAGATCTTCACCCGGTTATAACCAAAGGAAGCAATTCCGGCATCGTCCAGTGCGGAGATTGTATCGGTGTAGCTTTTCTTCCCATAGTCATGACTGTGGTTATTAGCGAGATTGGCCGCTTCGATGGAGCTTCCGGAAAGGATCGCAGCATATTCGGCAGGTGCTTTGAAGGCAAAGGTTTTGGCCTCCCGGGCAGTTTCATCTGTCAGGGTTCCTTCCATATTGACGATAGACAGATCATCTTTTTGGAAAATGGATCTGACGTTCTGGAAGAAATAGTCGGCACCGTATGATTCGTAATAAGCATTCAGGCTGGTAGAATAGCTGAAATTTTCATCGGTTCCCAATGTACAGTCTCCGGTGGAACTGATAGTAAGAGAAACCTTGTCCGGATTTTTTTTATTTTTTTTACTGATGGTTACGGTTTCTAATTGAACAGCTCTTTTTGAAGAATCTGCCTTTGGGGAAGTGTTTTTGGTCGAAGTCTTCTTTTTTGAAGCAGATTTCTTTTTTGTTTTATGTTTTCCGGCAGTGCTTTTGGTACCGGCTGTTTTATTTGCCGAAGTTGTAACTGCAGGGACGGTGAATTTATTTACAACAGTGCGGATGGCAGCTCGGACCAGGAATATAAATCCTATCAGGATCAATACCATGGCAATGATTAATAAGATACGTTGTATCTGTCGCTTACGCCTCCTTCGGGCTCTCTTCTTTTTTGCATCTTTGATTCCGCTCATACTTTTTCTCCTGTATTTTAAAATACTATCAGTATTTCAGACAATAAAAACGACAGTCCATTGTAGAAATGGACTGTCAGATCTTTCTATTCAGAAAGGATTAGTTCAGATATTTACATCCTTCCATATTTACGTCAGCAAGATCTTCTTTGTTTGCACTGATGCTGACATAGAATTCAACTTCACATTCTTTGGAAACCTGTTTCAGGCGGTCGATAAATGCTGGAATATTATCCAGTGAGATATCGGCATGTTTTAAGATTCCGTCAATAAATACACATTCGATATCATGATTAGAACTGTACATACCATATAAAAATCCAATATATTCGTCAATATTGGTGATTGCCGGAAAATCATCCATACAGATAGTACGGATATCAAAAGTTACACTTGCTGTGTCGCGGTGAGTTTTTTTGATGAATACGACGTTTCCATTACATTTTTTTGCAGCCTCGTTAGCCTGCTCGATCATCTGCTGTGTTTTTCCTGTTCCTTTAGGACCTGCTAATAAATAAACCATGGTAAACACTCTCCTTTATGTATCATATTTACTGATCTGCATCAGTAGTAATTACTTATCCTTATTATACACTATGGAACTGGCAATAACAACCAAAAAAATGAATTTTCTGACAATTTTTTTGGACAAAATGTTGCTGAAAGCAGAAGGCACAGTGGATTTATGCACTTTCTTAGAGACAGGCCTTGACTTATTTTAACATTCTTCATATAATAATGAAGAATATTGAAAAAAGCGCAGAAGAGGAGTATTAAGAGTCCAGCGTTATCAAGAGAACTGCCGGTTGGTGCAAGGCAGCAGACGAAGACTCCCAACTCGCCTCAGAGTTCTTTTGCTGAACAGATCATGTGGATAGAGAAGATACGGGATACAAGGTATTTATCCGGAATCATGATAACATAGGCAGAAGCGGGAACTTCCCGTTACAGAAGATCAATGAGTGCATCTGACAGATGATGTCGGGTGAAAAAGAGTGGTACCACGGAATATAAGCCTTTTTCGTCTCTTATAAAACGAGATGAACAGGCTTTTTTTATACCAAAGTATGCAAGCAAAGCTGTCAGGTATGAGTAGTTACCATATAAAAAACAGGAGGACGAAAAAATGTCAAAAATCCCTTATAACCATAAGGCAATTGAAAAAAAGTGGCGTGAAAAATGGGAAGAAAACCCGGTAAACGTCCAGTATGATGAGAATGGAAATAAGAAAGAAAAATATTACTGTCTGGATATGTTCCCATATCCGTCAGGAAACGGACTTCACGTAGGTCACTGGAGAGGATATGTAATCTCTGATGTATGGAGCCGTTATAAATTACAGCAGGGCTATTACATCATTCATCCAATGGGATGGGATGCATTCGGACTTCCGGCTGAGAACTACGCAATTAAGATGGGCGTTCATCCGGAAATTTCCACAGCGGCCAACATTAAGAATATCAAACGTCAGATCAATGAGATCGCGGCTCTTTATGACTGGGACAGAGAAGTAAACACAACAGATCCGAACTTCTACAAATGGACACAGTGGATTTTCGTTAAGATGTTCAAAGAAGGACTGGCATACGAGAAGGAATTCCCAATCAACTGGTGTCCTTCATGTAAGACAGGTCTTGCAAACGAAGAAGTAGTCGGCGGAAAATGCGAACGTTGCGGAGCTGAGGTTACAAAGAAGAATCTTCGTCAGTGGATGCTTCGTATTACAAAATATGCAGACAGACTGTTAAATGATCTGGACAAACTGGACTGGCCTGAAAAGGTTAAAAAGATGCAGGCTGACTGGATCGGTAAATCTTACGGAGCAGAGGTTGATTTCCCTGTAGAAGGAAGAGACGAGAAGATCACAGTTTATACAACAAGACCAGATACCTTATACGGAGCAACATTCATGGTTCTGGCACCAGAGCATGAACTGGCTAAGAGTCTTGCAAACGATGAGACAAGAGAAGCAGTAGAGCAGTACATTTACGATGCTTCTATGAAGTCTAACGTAGACCGTATGCAGGATAAAGAAAAGACAGGTGTCTTCACAGGAAGCTATGCGATCAACCCGATCAACGGAGCAAAAGTTCCGATCTGGCTGTCTGATTATGTACTGGCTGACTATGGTACAGGAGCGATCATGTGTGTACCTGCCCACGATGACCGTGACTTTGAATTCGCTACAAAGTTCAATATCCCGATCATCCAGGTAATCGCAAAAGACGGTAAAGAGATCGAGAACATGACAGAGGCTTATACAGATGCTGTCGGAACCATGATCAATTCCGGAGAATGGAACGGACAGGAATCTTCTGTACTGAAGAAAGAAGCACCACATATCATCGAAGAGCGTGGAATCGGACGTGCGACAGTGAACTTCAAACTGCGTGACTGGGTATTCTCTCGTCAGAGATACTGGGGAGAGCCAATCCCGATCGTACATTGTCCAAAATGTGGAAATGTACCGGTACCGGAAGAAGAACTTCCACTCCGCCTGCCTGAAGTAGAATCTTACGAGCCTACAGGAACAGGAGAATCTCCACTGGCTGCAATCGATGAGTGGGTAAACTGCAAGTGCCCTCAGTGCGGAGCTGATGCAAAGAGAGAGACAAACACAATGCCACAGTGGGCTGGATCTTCATGGTATTTCCTGCGTTACGTAGATAACCACAATGATAAAGAACTCGTATCAAGAGAAAAAGCAGATGAGATGCTTCCGGTAGATATGTATATCGGAGGAGTAGAACATGCAGTACTTCACCTTCTGTACTCACGTTTCTACACCAAGTTCTTATATGATATCGGAGTCGTAGACTTTGACGAGCCATTCCATAAACTGTTCAACCAGGGAATGATTACTGGTAAGAACGGTATCAAGATGAGTAAGTCAAAAGGAAACGTTGTATCACCGGATGATCTGGTAAGAGACTATGGATGTGACTCCCTGAGAATGTATGAACTCTTTGTTGGACCACCGGAGTTAGATGCTGAGTGGGATGACAGAGGAATCGACGGAGTAAACCGTTTCCTGAAACGTGTATGGAACCTTGTTATGGACAGCAAGGACGCAGACATCACAGCAACAAAAGAGATGATCAAAGAGCGTCACAAACTGGTATATGACGTAACAACACGTCTGGAAAGCTTCAGCCTGAATACAGTAATCTCAGCATTCATGGAGCACAACAACAAACTGCTTGAGATCGCTAAGAAAGAGGGCGGAATCGACAAAGAGACATTATCTACAATGGCAGTACTTCTGTCACCATTCGCACCGCACGTTGCAGAAGAACTGTGGGAAGAACTGGGACACACAGAGAGTGTATTCAAAGCCGGATGGCCGACATACGATGAGAACGCTATGAAAGATGATGAGATCAAAGTTCCGGTACAGATCAACGGTAAGACAAAAGCAGTGATCGAAATCTCTGCAGATGCTTCCAAAGAAGAAGCACTTGCAGCAGGTAAAGAAGCTATTGCCGACAAGCTGACAGGAAATGTGATCAAAGAGATCTATGTTCCGAAGAAGATCATTAATATTGTAATGAAATAAGAAATTCATATAGAATTATGAATGGGAAAGAGGATTATCCGTGAAAATGGATGGTCCTCTTTTTACATATGAATATGCAAGAAAAGATGGCGGCAGCATATACTGCTGTGTTAAAATATGATAAATGGAAGAAGTATCCGTTATTCAAAAGATAATAGAAGATTTACAGGGAGAAGTATAAAATGAATATTACAGTATATCTTGGGGCAAATGAAGGAAATGATCCATCTTTAAAAGAAGCAGTACGTGAACTGGGAACATGGATTGGAATAAGTGGAAATACTCTCGTATACGGCGGTTCGAAATCCGGCCTGATGGGAGAACTTGCAGAAAGCGTATTGCAGGCTGGTGGGAAAGTAATCGGTGTAGAACCACAGTTTTTTATTGATGCCGGATTTTTGTATGATGAGATTACGGAATTGATCACGACAAAAGATATGTCGGAAAGAAAGGCAAAGATGATAGAGCTTGGAGACGCGTTCATTGCATTTCCGGGAGGAACGGGAACACTGGAAGAGATTACGGAGGTGATGTCCAAGGTATCGCTAAAACATTTGGATGCACCGTGTATTCTATATAATCTGAACGGATATTATGACAGTCTGAAGCAGCTTCTGGAGCATATGATCGAGATGGATCTTTCTTCTGAGGAAAAGCAGGAAGGGATATATTTTGCAGAGAATCTGGAAGAAATTCAAAAGTGTCTGGCTAAATAGAGGGGATGTCATGAAAGAAAATAGGAACAGGATGATTGACCGTCAAATCAGAAAAATGATAAGATAAAAAAGGTACAAAATGAGAGACCAATGAGGAAAGGAATGAAACACATACTATGAAAAAATTCATGAATGAATTCAAAGAATTTATCAGCCGTGGCAATGTCATGGACATGGCAGTAGGTATCATTATCGGGGGTGCGTTCACAAGTATTGTATCTTCACTGGTAGATGATATTATCAATCCGATTCTGGGATTGTTTGGAGGAATGAACTTTGACCAGTTGAAATTAAATCTCCTGGGAGAGGTTACATTGAATTATGGTAAGTTTATATCTACGGTCATTAACTTCCTGATCATGGCTTTGATTGTATTTTCTATGATGAAGGTAATGAATGGATTTACAGAGAAATTAAAACATACGGAAGAAGTAGTAGAAGAAAAGACTACAAAAGAATGCCCGTTCTGCAAGAGCGAGATCGCAATTGCAGCAACCAGATGTCCGCATTGTACGTCGAAGCTGGAAGGGTATAAAGATATTGATGTTTAATGTAGTATCGTGGCCTCTCGGTCCATGAGAAAGACTTGGTGTTCTGGTTCTGGCTAGGATTCCACGATGAAGAAGTTATAAGGGCGTCAGAATTTTCTAAAAGCACCCGGCCTAGGAGTCAAACTCGCCATACGGCTCAAACAGTGACTCCTATTCCGGGTAACGAAAATTCTGACGCCCTAACAACTTCTAACATCGCTCCATATACGCCCGAACCAGAACACCAAGTCTTTCTCATGTCGTGATTGGCCAATGCTACTGAATTTAACAGCGGAATTGTAATTTTTGTGTGTAGCCGAGAAGTTGTGGTGGAAGCCTTGATTTTCTGGCTTTTTTGTACACCTCCGGTATCACAATGGTTACGGTTCCGCTGTTGAATCATTACAGCATGCGATACCCACGGAATAAAACTTAGGAACTCTTCCCGCCGACGGAATCTGAACAGGAAAGAGTTCCTAAGTTTTATGAAGGTCCGGGTAACGACCGCTTCATGCATTAAACAGCAATTGATTGAGTAAAAAGCCGTGATTTTTCCAACCGCTCATAAAATTCATGATAAAAATCCCCATCATTCGAATAAGGCGTCAAATAAAACTGTGTCAGCACATGCATGCTGATCGTTCTGGCAGTTTCGTCAGAATTTGAAGAGGAATCCGAAGCAAGATTCATAACATATTCCTGAAGGTCTTTCAGAAAGAAATGCCAGTCGGCTATATATTTTTCATAAGTTTTCAGATTCGGTGTATCCAGCCATTTCTTGATTTTTACTTTGGAACGGTCTGTTTTTGGACATTCATGTACCTGTAAGAAATACTGGAAAGACCGATTTTCATAAAAGCGTCCAAGAGGAAACATACGGCAGATTCCGGGACGGAATGCATGGACCGTACAGCGTCCATTAGTATCCAGAAAGGAACAGGCTTCTTCGGCTCCGGCCATTTTCAGATTCGGAAGAATGATACCGTCTACAACATTAAGTTCCAGAGGGCCGGTCAGCAGTTCGTTTACAGATTTGGAAAGATTGGTGGAAAGCCGGTATACATCCAGTGGATCAAGGATGATGGAATTTCCCATGCCATGACAACAGGCAGAGCAGCCATCACATCCTTTACAGTCTGTCTTGGCCATGTCATTGCTGCTATATAATCTTCCATCGGATATTTCATCCAAATTAATTTCTCTTAACATATTTATTACCTCATATCTGTCTTTATCGTTTTCTTGTATAGACTTGTTAGATAAGTTGATTATAGTGTAAAATAGAGAAAGATGCAAATAAAATAGAAGGGATAAGGAAAGGTATGAAATTTTTTCATTTATCGGATCTGCATATTGGAAAGCAGCTTCATCGTTATAATTTAAAAGAAGATCAGCAGGTGATATTAAAAGAAGTTATTACTTATGCAAAAGAATTACGGCCGGATGCAATTATAATCGCAGGAGATATTTATGATAAGTCCGTTCCATCGGCAGAAGCTGTGACTGTATTTGATGAATTCCTGACGGAGCTCTCAGAAATCACACCAGAGATTCCGATTCTGATTATCAGTGGAAATCATGATTCGCCGGACCGTTTGAAGTATGCATCTGAGATTTTAAAGCGACATCATATTTACCTTGCCGGCAATGTCCCTGAGAGACCGGAAGAACATATCGAAAAAGTAACTTTGCATGATGCGTATGGAGAGGTGGATTTTTATCTGCTTCCATTTATGAAGCCGGCATATGTGAGAAATATTTTTATTGACGAAATACCAGAAACGTATTCAGATGCTGTAAGAGAAATTATTAAACGAGAAAAGATAGATTATAAAGACAAAAGAAATGTATTAGTTTCACATCAATTCTATGTAGGTGAAAAAGCGGAAAGCCCGGAAACCTGTGATTCGGAAGTGTTTTCTGTAGGTGGGATTGATAACGTAGATATTGGATCGGTGAAAGAATTTGATTATGTAGCGCTGGGGCATCTTCACGGTGCACAGTGTATCGGAAAACCGGAGATCCGCTATTGTGGAACGCTTTTAAAGTATTCGGTCAGCGAGAGTACACAGAATAAAAGTCTTACCGTGGTAACATTAAAGGCAAAAGGCGAGAAGCCGGAAATTGAAAATTATCCGCTGCATCCGTTAAGAGATGTCAGAAAGAAAAAAGGAACACTGGATGAGATTATAAAAGAAGCCCAAGAGACGGAAAAAGATGATTATATCAGTATTACACTGACAGATGAAATCGATCCGTATAAGCCGAAAGAGCAGCTGGAACGGATATTTTCCCATATACTGGAGATTCGGGTGGATAATCAGCGGACAAGAACAAAATTAAAAGAAATGGATGAAGAACTGGTCATGAAAGATCCTTTTACTTCTTTTGCAGAATTCTATAAGGAGATGCAGGGAAGAGAGATGAATGGGGAAGAAGAGACGATCATGAAAGAAATCTTCGATAAAGCGAAGGGAGTTGAGTAGATGAGACCGGTAAAGCTAATTATGTCGGCATTCGGATCATATGCCGGTAAAACAGAGATTGATTTTACGGAGATCCCGAATGGTCTGTTTCTGATTACAGGAGATACAGGTGCGGGTAAGACGACGATCTTTGATGCGATTACTTATGCATTGTATGACAGGACCAGCGGAGGAACCAGAGATGGAAATATGATGCGAAGCCAGTATGCGGGAGAAGAAACGGATACTTATGTAGAGTACACTTTTTTGTATCAAAAGAAAGAATATAAGATACGAAGAAACCCGGAATATCTACGACTTGGGAAAAGAAGATATGCAGACGGGTCGCCGAGATATGTGAAAGAAACTCCGAAGGTAGAACTGACATTGCCGGACGGCAGCATATTCAAAGGAAAGAAAAGAGAGACAGATCAGAAGATTTCCGAGATTATCGGACTGGATGCAGACCAGTTTACGCAGATTTCCATGATTGCACAGGGAGAATTTCTCAAGCTTTTGCTGGCTGAGTCCAGGGAACGGAAAAAGATATTTTCCAGAATATTTCAGACGCGATTTTATTACAGGATACAGGAAGAACTGAAAAAACAGGCTGTACAGTTATATGTGAAGCTGGAACAAAATCTTCAGGAAATGAAACTTGAGATGGCCAGAGTAGAATATCCGTCATATAAGAAGGACGGAGGTGTGCGGCCGGAAGAAGTTCAGCTGGAAAAATGTACAGAAGAAAAAGAACTTATAAAGCAGTGGAAGGTGATTGCCGGGCAGGATATTCCGAACAGAGAACGTATATCCGTGATTTTGAAAGAGATCATTGATCAGGGAAGCCGGTTGGAAAAAGTATGCAAAAAAGAATCTTCCCGGGCGCAGACAGTACTGGAAGATAAGAACCGGCTGCTGAAGGAAGCAGAACTGCTGAATCAGCTCTTTGATTCGTATGAACGGGTATTGAGCCGACTGGAAGAAAAAATGCCGGAAAAAGCGAAATATGAGCTTTTAACAGGACGGATACAAACAGGTAAAAAGGCGGGACGTGTACTGCAAGAAGAAAAAAGGTATCTGGAGGAAGAAAAGCGCCTGACAGAACTGGAAGTACAGGAACGTAGTCTTCAAAAGGAATTACAGGAATGCCGGAAGCAGCTGCAGGAATTAACAGACAAACAGAAAGAAGCAGGCCGGGAAAAGACGGAAAAAGAGACAGTACTTACAGAAAAAAAGGTGCGGATACAGGATGCAATTTTACAGTATCAAGGTATGAATGCGAAAAAAGAAGAATTAGATAAAATCGCAAAAGAAATAAAAAACTATCTTAATCAATCAGAAACCATACTACAGAAGAAAGAAATCCTGCAAAATAATCAAAAAGAAATATTAACATTTCTAAAGAAATATGAAAAGATAGAAACATGCATAAATGAATGCAGGAATCAAAAAGAACATATAGAAGAACAGATACGCCATTACGAAGAGCTTGACCATCAGGAAGAGAGAAAAGAAGAATTAAAAGAAGACTGCGAAAGAGCAAAGAAGGAAGCGGACAGGGAACAGAAGAATTATGAAAATGCCTGGGCGGAATATGAAATGAAGTATCACAAGTTTCTGAATGAACAGGCGGGGATACTTGCTTTGAATCTGGAAGATGGGCAGCCTTGTCCGGTCTGTGGTTCCAGAGAACATCCACAGATTGCAGCCTTGAGTGATGAGGCGCCGACGCAGGCGGAAGTGGAACTTGCAAAAGCTGAAAGGGATAAGAAAGAAAAAATAAGAGATATAAAAACAGAAGCATTCAGGAAATGTCTTGCGGGATATCAGGCAGCACAGGAAATCTGTCTGACACTTCGAAAGAATATAAAAGATGAGGCGGAAGATATAACTGGAATTGGCTGGAAAGAGAAGATACAAAGCCTGAAGCGTACGCTTATGGAAACAGAAAAAAGATTGAAACAGCTGGAAGAAATTTTTGAAAGATGTAGAACGTTAAAAGAGAATCAGGAACAGATCACGGATCAGATAGAAAAATTGGAAGAAAAGGAACGAAAGACCAGCCAGAGTCTGACGGAATCAAAACTTATGTATACAAAACTGGAGGCGGAGTATCAGGCAATGGAGGAGAAGCTTCCATACAAGACGATGGAAGAAGCCGAAGAACATCTGAGAGAGATAACAGGGAAACTTGAGTTGGTCAGAAATAATTACGAGACGGTAACAAGATGTCTTACGGAAAAACAGAATAAAGCAAAGGAACTGGAAGGACGACAGAAGACCGTGTCAGCATCTGTCGTGCAATCACAGGAAGAAGTACAGAAAAAGATACGTTCCTATAAACAGATTATGAAAGAGCAGGGATTTGAGGACGAAGAAAGCTATCATAGTCAATGTATGACTGAGAGAGAACTGGAAGAAGCAGAACAATGGACAGGGGCATATCAGAAAGAATTGCAGGAACTGGAAGCGAACAGGACATTGCTTGAGCAACAGTTAGAGGGAAAAGAAAGAAAAGATACGGAACAGATTGCGCGGGAGATAAAAGATGCATCCGGAGAGCTGGAAGAAATCCGTAAGGAATATATGAAACTTCATAATACCAATGAAAGAAACCGTGAGATAAGAGACAATCTGAAACGTAATTTTGAAAAGAACAGTGGACTTCAGAAGCAGTATGAGATTGTTGGAAATCTGAGTAAGACAGCAAATGGGAATCTGAGCGGAAGTGCCAAGCTTGATTTTGAGACCTATATTCAGAGGCAGTATTTCCGTCAGATCATACGTGCTGCGAATAAGAGACTGGTTCGTATGACATCAGGAGAGTTTATTCTGCAATGCAGAGATGTAGAAAAACTGGGTAGCCAGGGACAGGCCGGACTGGATCTGGATGTTTATCATATGGCAACAGATACGGTCAGAGATGTAAAAACATTATCGGGAGGAGAGTCTTTCATGGCAGCTTTATCCATGGCACTTGGACTTTCAGATATTGTCCAGAATACAGCAGGTGCAATCCATCTCGATACAATGTTTATTGATGAAGGATTCGGATCTTTGGATGATGTATCGAGAGATCAGGCAATCCGTGTGTTGAATGATCTTGCAGATAAGGACAGACTGATTGGAATTATTTCTCATGTAAATGAACTGAAGGAGCAGATAGATCATAAACTTGTGGTGAAAAAGAACGAAAAGGGAAGTTCTGTAAGCTGGTCTTTATAAGAGAAATATAAGGTATAAGATCAGAAATACAGAGAAACTGTCATTTTCTCTATAGTATATGCAGATAAAAAAGGAAATCTGTTGCAATATATAAACATGCAACAGATTTCCTTTTTATATCATATTATTTATGGTCGTTCTGATATTTCAAAGCAGCTTCAATAAATCCTCTGAACAATGGATGCGGTCTGTTCGGTCTTGATTTTAATTCCGGATGAGCCTGAGTGGCAACGAACCAAGGATGCTCAGGAATCTCGATCATTTCCACGATTCTTCCGTCTGGTGAAAGTCCGGAAAGCTTCATGCCGTGAGAAGTCAGTGCATCACGATAATCGTTATTTACTTCATAACGATGACGGTGACGTTCGCTGATTTGCTCTGTTCCATACATTTCGTAAGCTTTTGATGTCTTATCAAGAACACAAGGATAAGCTCCCAGTCTTAAAGTTCCACCGATGTCTTCGATACCGATCTGTTCCGGCATGATATGGATAACCGGATGTGTAGTGTTCGGATCAAGCTCAGCACTTTGTGCATCGTTATATCCAAGAACGTCTCTTGCAAATTCTACGATAGAAAGCTGCATTCCGAGACACAGACCTAAGAAAGGTACATTGTGTGTACGGGCATATTTGATTGCTTCGAGTTTTCCGTCAATTCCACGTGTACCGAATCCTCCCGGAACCAGAATACCACTTACATCACCGAGTAATTCATCTACATTATCGGCAGTAACAGTTTCGGAATCGATCCATTTGATATTTACGGTTGCACGGCTGAAGATTCCACCATGTTTTAAGGCTTCTACCACGCTGATGTAAGCGTCATGAAGCTGGATATATTTACCAACCAGAGCAACTGTGACTTCTGTGTTTGGATTCTTAAGGTAGTCAACCATCTCTGTCCAGTCTTTTAAGTCTGGTTCCGGACAGTCAAGGTGCAGACATTCACATACGACACCTGCAAGGTTCTCTTTTTCCATTGCAAGAGGTGCTTCGTAGAGATATTCTACATCCAGGTTCTGCAGTACATGGTTAGCAGGTACATTACAGAATAATGCAATCTTGTCCTTGATTCCGACACCGAGCGGATATTCGGAACGACATACCAGGATATCCGGCTGGATTCCCATTCCCTGAAGATCTTTTACACTTGCCTGTGTAGGTTTGGTCTTCATTTCCTGAGAAGCTTTCAGATATGGAATCAGTGTAACATGGATCAGGATAACATTTTCACGTCCTTTTTCATGCTGGAACTGACGAATGGCTTCCAGGAAAGGCTGGCTTTCGATGTCACCAACAGTTCCACCGACTTCAATAATGGCAATTTCCGTATTCTCAGCAGCAGGGTTGCGGTAGAAGCGGGATTTGATCTCGTTTGTAATATGTGGGATAACCTGAACCGTTCCTCCGCCGAAATCTCCGCGGCGTTCTTTCTGAAGAACAGACCAGTAGATTTTACCGGTTGTTACATTTGAATTCTTGCTCAGACTTTCATCGATGAATCTTTCATAATGTCCAAGGTCAAGGTCGGTCTCAGCACCATCATCAGTTACAAATACTTCACCATGCTGTACAGGGTTCATAGTACCAGGGTCAATGTTGATATACGGGTCAAATTTCTGCATTGTGACTGTGTAACCACGGGCTTTCAACAGACGTCCGAGGGACGCAGCCGTAATTCCTTTACCTAATCCGGATACTACACCGCCTGTAACGAATACGTATTTTACTGCCATAACTTCCTCCTTAAGTCAAAAATAGTTTCTCTGTTATAAAGTGTTCAAAAAAAATACTTTAAGATTATACACCTTTGTTATTAAAAAATACAGAGTTTTTTTCATATTTTGCTTCAAAAGTTGCCTGAATAGACAGACGCTTGAACTGTTTGATGTCTACAGACCCCGGCATGACAGATACATGAGCCTGACAGCCTTTTAATTTTGGAAGCTGGTCCATTGCAAGTCTGGCGTCTTTGCTGGTTGCGGCACTTACGGAGAGCGCAATGAGGACTTCATCGGTATGCAGACGTGGATTACGGCTGCCCAGATACTTGGTCTTCAGACTTTGGATTGGTTCGATCGCCTGTGGTGAGATGATTTTAATCTCGTGTTCAATACCTGCAAGTTCTTTTAATGCATTTAACAGCAGGGCAGAGCATGCACCGAGAAGATCGGATGTCTTTCCAGTGACGATTGATCCATCCGGGAGTTCCAGTGCTGCCGCAGGTCCGTTGGTACGTTCGGCTTCAGTCATTGCTGCATCGACGACCGGTCTGTCATGAACCGTAATATTTGCCTGATTCATTAACATTTCTAATTTATAAGTCTCTTCTTCAGAGCATGCACCAAGCAAGAGTCTTCTTCTGGATGCATAGTATCTGCGGATAATCTCCTGACGGGAAGCTTCCTGACATGCATCGTCGTCGCAGATACAGTTTCCGGCCATATTCACTCCCATGTCAGTCGGAGATTTATAAGGACTTTCACCGTAGATGCGCTGGAACATTGCATTTAATACAGGAAAAATCTCTACATCACGATTATAGTTGATGGTTGTCTCACCATATGCTTCGAGATGGAACGGATCAATCATATTGATATCATTCAGATCAGCAGTTGCTGCCTCGTAAGCGAGGTTAACCGGATGCTTCAACGGGATATTCCAGATTGGGAATGTTTCGAATTTGGCGTATCCGGCTTTGATTCCGTGTTTGTGTTCGTGATATAACTGGGACAGGCAGACTGCCATTTTACCGCTTCCAGGTCCTGGTGCAGTTACAACGACCAGCGGACGGCTTGTCTTTATATAATCATTTTTTCCATATCCGTCGTCACTTACAATAAATGGTACATTTGTAGGGTAGCCAGGGATCAGGTAGTGGCGGTACACTTTGATACCCAGTTTTTCCAGGCGGTTTTTGAATAATTCAGCACTTTCCTGAGCGTTATATTTGGTAATAACAACGCTTCCGACATAAAGCCCCAGTCCCTGATAAATCTGCATCAGGCGAAGTACATCGGAATCATAGGTGATGCCTAGATCACCGCGGATCTTGTTCTTTTCAATGTCTTCGGCACTGATGACGATGACGATCTCGGCCTGATCAGAAAGTTCTCTTAACATGCGGAGCTTGCTGTCTGGCTGGAATCCGGGAAGAACTCTGGAAGCATGATAATCATCAAAAAGTTTACCACCAAATTCCAGATAAAGTTTGTTGTCAAATTGACCGATGCGTTCACGGATGTGTTCGGACTGCATTTTTAAATATTTTTCGTTATCGAATCCAATTTTCATAAGTATATGCCCTCGTTTAAAATTTATTTGATCTTTGATGCGGTAAAACTGCTGTGTGCAGATCTGCCGTCATACTTTTGTATAAAAAAATGAAAAGAAAAATGCGCCGGAAACGGCATAAGCATTTTCATTCCAAGTATACTACAACACATAGGAAGTTTACAATCTTTTCATAATGTTTTTATTGATTTCTAACATGACGCTCTATATAATAATTAGGTATACAGGAGGATTAAAATGGATAACCAGAATAATAAGAATAACAAGAATAATAAACAGGGTATATCGTTTATTTTACTGGTCACAGTTATTACATCGATCCTGGTGATCGCACTGTTCCAGTTTCAGGGAATGACCTCTGCAAAAGAGATTACCTATAATAAATTTCTGAAAATGGTAGATGACGGAGAGGTCAGAAAAGTACAGATCCAGAGTGACAAAATCATGATTGTTACAAAAAAGGACAAGGACAGCGGGGTTGCACAGGAATATTACACAGGAGTGGTGAATGACGATGACCTGACAAAGCGTCTGGAGAAGGCAGGCGTGGAGTTTAAGCAGGAGATTCCGGATACTACATCGGCAGTAGCGATGAACGTGATCTTAACATTCCTGCCAATTGCATTCTTTGTCGGAATGATCATCTGGATGACAAAGCGTATGTCAAAGGGCGGCGGCATGATGGGAATCGGTAAGAGCAATGCCAAGATGTATGTGGAAAAGCAGACCGGAGTTACATTTAAAGATGTAGCCGGACAGGATGAAGCGAAAGAATCTTTACAGGAAGTGGTAGATTTTCTCCATAATCCGGGAAAATATACGAGTGTCGGTGCCAAACTTCCGAAGGGAGCACTGTTAGTCGGCCCTCCGGGAACAGGTAAGACGCTTCTGGCGAAAGCAGTAGCAGGAGAAGCAAAGGTACCATTTTTTTCACTGAGTGGTTCAGCATTTGTGGAAATGTATGTCGGTGTCGGAGCATCCAGAGTGCGTGATCTGTTCAAGCAGGCACAGCAGATGGCACCATGTATCATTTTTATCGATGAGATTGATGCAATCGGTAAAAGCCGAGACAATCAGATGGGCGGCAATGATGAGCGTGAGCAGACACTGAATCAGCTGCTTGCAGAGATGGATGGATTTGAAAGCAATAAAGGACTGGTACTTCTGGCTGCAACCAACAGACCGGAGATTTTGGATCCTGCATTATTAAGACCGGGACGTTTTGACAGACGTATCGTTGTAGAAAAGCCAGATCTGAAAGGACGTGTAGAAGTCCTGAAGGTTCATTCTAAAGATGTGAAGATGGATGAGACTGTCAATCTGGAGGAAATTGCACTTGCAACATCCGGAGCAGTAGGTTCTGATCTTGCGAATATGATCAATGAAGCGGCAATTAATGCTGTAAAGCATGGAAGAAATGCAGTATGTCAGTCCGATTTATTTGAAGCGGTAGAAGTGGTACTTGTAGGTAAGGAAAAGAAAGACCGTATTATGAGCCAGGAAGAACGAAGGATTGTTTCTTACCATGAAGTCGGACATGCACTTGTAAGTGCATTGCAGAAAGATGCGGAGCCGGTACAGAAGATTACAATCGTTCCACGTACAATGGGAGCACTTGGTTATGTAATGCAGACTCCGGAAGAAGAAAAATTCCTGAATACCAAAAAAGAACTTCAGGCAATGTTAGTTGGACTGCTTGCAGGACGTGCGGCAGAAGAAGTAGTGTTTGATACGGTTACAACAGGAGCTTCTAATGATATTGAGAAAGCAACAAGCGTAGCAAGAGCGATGATCACACAGTATGGTATGAGCGAGAAATTCGGACTGATCGGTCTGGAATCTATTCAGAACCGTTATCTGGACGGACGTCCGGTCAGCAACTGTGGACAGCAGACAGCATCAGAGATTGACGAAGAAGTTATGAAGATGTTGAAAGATGCTTACGAAGAGGCAAAACAGCTTCTGAGAAATCACAGACAGGCGCTGGATAAAATTGCTGCATTCCTGATTGAAAAAGAGACAATTACCGGAAAAGAATTTATGGAGATTTTCCATGAAGTAGAAGGAATTGATCCGGATGCACCGAAGAAGGAAGAAGCAAGAATCGGTATGAATCCGGTAGAGGGTGAAGGATTTGTGATGAAGCCGGCAGATGATACGGATGATGCGCATAACGCAGATGTACAGGAAAAATCAGAAAAGACAGAAGAAAAAACTGTCGGAACAGCAACTGAATCTGTTCATGAAGAATAGAATTCTATAAAAAAGAACAAAAGATATGAAGTGTGGCAAGAGCCGGCTTCATATCTTTTTTCTTTTCAATTATATCTGCCTGGTATATAATAGGCAGGATAAGATTATTCTGGAGGAGATATAACATGAAAGGAAGATTGTTCGGAGTCGGAGTTGGTCCAGGTGATCCGGAACTTATGACATATAAGGCCGTTCGTACGATAGAAAAATGTCCGGTAATAGCAGTGCCTGCGAAGGGCAGGGAACATGCGGTCAGTTACAGAATTGCGGCAGGAATGGTAGATAATATGGAAGAAAAAGAATATCTGGATCTGGATACGCCGATGACAAAGGACAGACAGATTCTGAATCAGAATTATGAGAAAGCTGCCAAAAGGATTATAGAGGAACTGGAAAAGGGAAAAGATGTAGCATATCTGACATTGGGAGATCCAACGATTTATTCGACTTATATGTATATTCAACGTATTATAAAGGAAAAAGGATATGAAACATCAATTATAAACGGGATTCCATCATTTTGCGCAGCTGCATCAAAACTGAATGAAAGTCTGGCAGACAGAGCAGATGAGCTTCATGTGATTCCATCCAGCTATGATATAAGGAACGCATTGAGATATCCGGGAACGAAGGTCCTGATGAAGTCTGCTTCCAGATTAGCGGAGGTAAAGGAAATCCTGAAAGAAAAAAACGTGGATGTAAAGATGATAGAAAATTGTGGGATGGCAGATGAACAGATATATGAACGGTTGGAAGATATACCAGAGCATGCCAGCTATTATTCGCTTCTGATTGTAAAAGAATCTGTGTAACATTCATAAGCAACGGGTAAGAAAATAGTAAAAGAAAATGTACAGGTGACATATATGGAAAATTTTAATATACAGGAAGAACTTAAAAAACTGCCAGGAAAACCAGGTGTATATCTTATGCACGATGAAAAAGATGCGATCATTTATGTCGGAAAAGCAATCAGTCTTAAAAACCGTGTCCGACAGTATTTTCAGAGCAGCAGGAATAAGGGAGCCAAGATAGAACAGATGGTGACACATATTTCCAGGTTCGAATATATTGTGACGGATTCCGAACTGGAAGCGCTTGTTCTGGAATGTAATCTGATTAAAGAACACAGACCAAAATACAATACGATGCTGATGGATGACAAAACGTATCCATTTATAAAAGTAACTGTAAATGAACCTTTCCCGCGTGTAATGATGGCAAGGCGGATGAAGAAAGATAAGGCAAAATATTTTGGCCCGTATACCAGTGCCGGTGCAGTAAAAGATACCATTGAACTGATACGAAAGCTTTATCATATTCGAAGCTGCAATCGTTCACTCCCAAAAGATATCGGAAAAGAACGTCCGTGTCTCAATTATCATATCCATCAGTGTTATGCGCCGTGTCAGGGTTACATTTCCAGAGAAGAGTACAGGAAATCTATTGATGAAGTAGTAAGATTCCTGAATGGAAATTATGATCCGATATTAAAAGAACTGGAAGAAAAGATGCTGGATGCATCCGAAAATCTGGAATTTGAGAAAGCAATAGAATACAGGGAACTTCTTGCAAGCGTTCAGAAGATCGCTCAGAAACAGAAGATTACAGATACAGCAGGGGACGACAGGGATATTATTGCAATGGCTTCGGAAGGTGAGGACGCGGTTGTACAAGTCTTCTTTATCCGGGGAGGAAGGTTGATCGGACGGGATCATTTTTATCTGAAGATTGCGGAAAATGATACAAAAAGCGAAATCCTGTCAAGCTTTATCAAGCAATTTTATGCAGGAACACCGTATATCCCGGCCGAGTTAATGTTGCCGGAAGAGATTGAAGATCAGGAGATTATAGAGGAGTGGCTGACGACCAGAAGGGAACATAAAGTACGGCTTCGTATACCGAAAAAAGGGACAAAAGAAAAGCTGGTAGAGCTGGCGCAGAAGAATGCACAGATGGTATTAAAGAATGACAAAGAACGTCTGAAGCGTGAAGAAGGAAGAACGATCGGAGCGGTGAAGGAACTGGAAAAAATATTGGGACTTACCGGAATTATACGTATGGAGGCTTATGATATCTCTAATACAAACGGATTTGATTCGGTTGGTTCTATGGTCGTCTATGAGCATGGAAAGCCAAAGCGTAATGATTATCGCAAATTTAAGATAAAAAGTGTACAGGGACCGGATGACTACGCAAGTATGAATGAGGTGTTGACCCGAAGATTCGAGCATGGATTAAGGGAACGACAGGATGAAAGTGAGACAGGCGGATTTCAGGCATTCCCGGATCTGATCATGATGGACGGAGGCCGGGGACAGGTGAATATTGCATTGGAGGTTCTGGAGAAGCTGAATCTGCACATTCCTGTGTGTGGAATGGTAAAAGACGATAATCACAGAACCAGAGGATTGTATTTCAATAATGTAGAATTACCGATTGACCGTAATTCGGAATGTTTTCGCCTGATCACCAGAATACAGGATGAGGCGCATCGGTTCGCAATCACATTCCACAGACAGTTAAGAAGTAAAGGACAGGTACATTCGATACTGGATGATATTCCGGGAGTGGGACCTGCAAGAAGAAAAGACCTGATGCGGAGCTTTGAAAATATTGAAGCAATCCGGAATGCAACAGTGGATGAGCTGAAGGAGCTGTCGTCCATGAATGAAAAATCTGCGCAGGAAGTGTATAAATTTTTTCACCAGGATACTTAAGTATGGTATAATAGGGCTATCAGATTTTTAATACGTGTGAGGTAAAAGAATATGGCGAATAAAGTAAAATTAAAAACACTCGTTGAAAAAATGAATCTCAAAAATCTTACACCGGATGTAGATCTTTCCGAAAAAGAAGTTGAGATACCAGACATTAACAGACCGGCTTTGCAGCTTACCGGATTCTTTGAACATTTTGATTCCGAACGTGTGCAGATCATAGGATATGTGGAGTACACATTCCTGGAGAAGATGACAGATGAAGTAAAGAAAAAAAAGATTTATGAAACATTGCTTTCTTACAAGATTCCATGTCTGATCTTCTGCAGAAACCTTCCGCCGGAGGCAATGCTTCTTGAAATGGCAGAAAAGGCTAATATTCCAGTGTTCCAGACAGAGAAGAAGACATCAGAATTTACAGCAGAGATTATCCGCTGGCTGAATGTAGAACTTGCACCATGCATTTCTATCCATGGTGTGTTGGTTGATGTATATGGTGTCGGAGTACTGATCATGGGAGAAAGCGGAATCGGTAAAAGTGAGGCGGCTCTGGAGCTGATCAAACGTGGACACCGTCTTGTCAGTGATGATGTAGTTGAAATCCGCAGAGTCAGTGATGAGACACTTGTAGGAACGGCACCGGATATCACGAGACATTTTATCGAACTGCGAGGTATCGGTATCGTAGATGTCAAGGCTCTGTTTGGTGTATTAAGTGTCAGAGAGACACAGAATATCGATCTTGTTATCACTCTGGAAGAGTGGAATAAGAATAAAGAATACGACCGCCTCGGTCTCGAAGAAGAATATACAGAATTCCTTGGTAACAAAGTGGTTTGCCATCATCTGCCAATTCGTCCTGGACGTAATCTTGCAATCATTGTTGAGACGGCAGCAGTTAACCACAGACAGAAACAGATGGGATATAATGCAGCTCAGGAACTGTACAAACGTGTTCAGCAGAATTTAATAAAGAAATAGGAGAAATACAGAAAATGAAATATTGCTTTGGAGTAGATATCGGGGGAACAACTGTAAAATTAGGTTTGTTTACAACCGAAGGAGAGATTGTAGATAAATGGGAGATTAAGACACGCACAGAGAATCAGGGTGAAGCCGTTCTTCCGGATATTGCCGCTGCTTTGA
Source organism: bacterium (assembly GCA_963595255.1). GTDB lineage: Bacteria > Bacillota > Clostridia > Lachnospirales > Lachnospiraceae > Dorea_A. The sequence continues at coordinate 996 of CAVBHX010000038.1, read as the reverse complement.
ATGAAAAGTTAGAGGAAAAGCAGATTCCGAAAGATGAAGTGGAAGGAATCGGAGTCGGAGTTCCTGCACCGGTAGATTCGGAAGGAGTTGTTCAGAATACAGCGAACCTTGGCTGGGGATATAAAGAAGTAAAAAGAGAGATGGAAGAACTTTCCGGTATGAAAGCAGAGATAGGGAATGATGCCAATGTAGCTGCACTTGGAGAGATGTGGCTGGGTGCAGGAAAGGGCCGCAAAAATATTATTATGGTCACACTTGGAACCGGAGTCGGCGGTGGAATTATTATTGATGGTAAACCATTGGTAGGAGCACATGGTGCAGGTGGTGAGATCGGACATCTTTGTGTGAATTATGAAGAGACAGATCACTGCGGCTGCGGCAACACAGGATGCCTGGAGCAGTATGCATCTGCAACAGGTATTACAAGACTTGCCAATATTCGTCTGGCTAAGGATGATAAAGCGTCTGTATTAAGAGGACAGGAAGTCAGCGCCAAGACTGTATTTGATGCCGTTAAGGCAGGCGATGAAGTGGCAAAAGAGATTGCAGAGGAATTTGGAAAATATCTTGGACATGCGATGGCTAATCTTGCAGCTGTTGCAGATCCTTCAGCAATTGTAATTGGAGGAGGCGTTTCGAAAGCAGGAGAAGTACTTCTTCAGTATGTTGAAAAGAATTTTAAGGAAAAAGCATTCTTTGCGAACAAAGATACGGAATTTGTTCTTGCTACACTGGGAAATGATGCCGGCATCTGTGGAGCTGCGAAACTGATTCTTTAGAGCTTTTAGAGAGTTATACATCTTCTTTTGGATGTCAGATATAATAAAAACTGCGGAAACATTTTGTTCCCGCAGTTCAGACTGTAGACAAAGTCCAGCAATTGCTGGGCTTTTCTACTTTTAGAACCGTCTTTCTGATATAATAAATATCAGAAGGCGGTGTTTTTTATGATGACTAAAAATGCAGATAAAAAAAGAGAACAAATGCTTATGTTCT
>CAVBHX010000037.1:0-33432 GCA_963595255.1 bacterium | reverse complement strand
CTTAGGAACTCTTTCCTGTTCAGATTCCGTCGGCGGGAAAATCTAAAGGGACAAAATTCTGCTAAAAGCGGGCTTTCAAAATTTGAAACTCGGCATACGCCTCAAACAGTCAAATTTTGAAAACCTAACGCAGAATTTTGTCCCTTAAGATTTTCCAACACCTTCTCCATATTCACTGGAAAGAGTTCCTAAATTTTATTCCGTGGGTATCGCATGCTGTAATGATTCAATAGTAGACCCGTAACCGTGGTGATACCGGAAGTGTACAAAAAACGCCGAGAAATCAAGGCTTCCACCACAACTTCCCGGCAACACACAAAAGTTACAATCCCGCTATTGAATTCATTATCATTGGTCAATCACGACATGAGAAAGACTTGGTATTCTGTTGCTGGCGTATATGGAACGATGATTAGAAGTTGTTAGGACGTCAGAATTTTCGTTACCCGGAATATGTGCCACTGTTTGAGCCGAATGGCGAGTTTGGCACATATTTCGGGTGCTTTTAGAAAATTCTGACGCCCTTATAACTTCTTCATCGTTCCATATACGCCAGCAACAGAATACCAAGTCTTTTTCATGGACCGGGGTAAGCCACGATAATCAATTAAACAGAAAATATTCTTATACCCTCCGTGTAGCCGTATCCTGGAAGCAGAAATAGTCTGGACGGTGTCGCGATTGTGTATATTCGAACATGATCCCATCTGCATTAAATGTCTGACCAGTTACGACTGCAAGACAGTTATAATCATTCAGCTCCAGATATTTCTCATCTACAGGTGTCGCCCGTTCTACCGTCATCTTGCGCTTACTTGTCACGATTGGCATGTGCAGGGTATTCTCGATGTATTCATAAATGGAATCTTCCGCAATCTCTTTCGTCAGTCCCGGTACCAGTGATTTTAAGAAAATATTGATATCCAGGATCAGTGCCTTCTCATCCAGATAACGGACCCGCTGCAGATAATACAGATCGCTTCCTTCAATAAATCCGGTCCTTTCGGACAAGCGTTTGTCTGCTGTGATTTCTGCAAACTGCAACACTTCCGTGTGGCGTTTCCGGTGGTTCCGGATTGCAGATTCTTTAAACGATTCGATACCTCCGATCGTAAATGCCGCCTGATCCACCGGCTGGTAGATGATCCGCACTCCTTTTCCATGCAGCGGCTGGACATAACCAAGCTCTGTCAGTTCAGAAACCGCTCGTCTTATGGTATTTCTGGAACAGTCATAGACATTTACCAGTGTATTCTCAGATGGAAGAAACTCCTGATAGTGATATTCATCCATTTCTATTTTCTGTTTTAAGTCTTTATATATGGATTCAAATTTTGCCTTCGGCATAATAGAAAACTCTCCTTTTGTTTTGCAAAAATATTCGATAAGATAATTATAAAAGAGATGTGTAAAAATTACAACAGCAACTTGTTTAAACAACTCGCAAATAAACTATTGACTTGTTCAAACAAGTATGCTATAACATGTGTAAAGGAACTTGTTTAAACAAGATGAGCTGACGAGATCAGAAAAACAGAAGTAGAACGTGCATCTGGGAAAACAAGAGGAAAAATATGGAGGAAAGAGAAATGGGCAAATATTCAGAAGACGCAAAAGAATTACTTCGCCTGGTCGGAGGAAAAAGTAATATTGCAGCCGTATCGCATTGTATCACGAGAATGCGTTTCGTACTGCAGGATCCAAAGAAAGCAGATGTCGAGAAGATCGAGGCAATGAAAGCTGCCAAAGGATGCTTTACACAGTCCGGGCAGTTCCAGGTAATCATTGGAAATGGAGTGGCAGATTTTTATAACGATTTTGTAGCCGTTGCAGGCATTGAAGGTGTATCGAAAGATGCTGTAAAACAGGCTGCAAAGCAGAATCAGACTGTATTACAGAGGATCGTATCGGTTCTGGCAGAGATCTTCGCGCCGCTGATCCCGGCGATCATTACAGGCGGTCTGATCCTTGGTTTCCGTAACTGTATCGACAGTATGTATTTATTCCAGAATGGTACAAAGACACTGTGTGACATCAGCCAGTTCTGGTCCGGAATTGACAGTTTCTTATGGCTGATCGGTGAAGCGATCTTCCATATGCTGCCGGTCGGAATCTGCTGGTCCGTAACAAAGAAGATGGGTACAACACAGATGCTTGGTATCGTACTCGGACTGACACTGGTATCCGGACAGCTGCTGAATGCATATGCGGTAGGTTCTACTGCAGCAGCAGATATTCCAAAGTGGGATTTCGGATTTGTGAAAGTTAACATGATTGGTTATCAGGGACAGGTCATCCCGGCGATCATGGCAGCATTTATCCTTGTATACATAGAAAAATTCTTCCGGAAGATCACACCGCAAGTCATCTCAATGATCGTGGTTCCATTCTGCAGTCTTGTGCTTTCTGTTATGGCAGCACATTTTATCGTAGGACCGATCGGCTGGAAGATCGGAGCAGCAATCTCAGCCGTTGTATACGCAGGAATTACAGGAACATTTAAGATCGTATTCGCAGCAATCTTCGGATTCATCTATGCACCACTTGTTATTACCGGACTTCATCATACAACAAATGCGATCGATCTCCAGCTGATCGCAGATTATAAAGGAACAATGCTGTGGCCAATGATCGCACTTTCTAACATTGCGCAGGGATCCGCAGTACTTGCAATGATCGCATTACAGAAGAAAAATACAAAAGCACAGGAAGTAAATATTCCGGCTTGTATCTCCTGCTACCTTGGTGTTACAGAACCGGCAATCTTCGGTGTAAACCTGAAATATACATTTCCATTTGTATGTGGAATGATCGGATCCGCATGTGCGGCAGTCGTATCAGTCGCAACCGGCACAACAGCCAATGCGATTGGAGTCGGAGGTATTCCAGGAATCCTTTCGATCCAGCCACAGTATATGTTAAGCTTTGCAATCTGTATGCTGATCGCGATCGTGGTTCCATTTGTCTTAACACTGATCGTTGGAAATAAGAAATTAAGCACATCTGACAGAGCTGCTGCAACAGAAAAAACTTCAGATACTGTAAAAGAAACCGTTTCTGAAGAAACTGTAGATAGTGGAAAAGACGCAAACGAAACTATCACTTTAAAAGCCTTCCTGACAGGAGAAATAATTCCACTGAAAGAAGTCGGCGATGGCGTATTTTCAGAAGGTGTTATGGGCGACGGTCTGGCGATACAACCGGAAAATGACACATTATATGCACCCGTTGATGCAACTGTTACAGTACTGATGGAAGATTCCCGTCATGCAGTCGGCCTTACACTGGAAAACGGTATGGAGATCCTTCTTCATGTAGGAATTGATACCGTTGATATGCAGGGAGATGGATTTACTTATTTTGTAACCGAAAATCAGAAAGTAAAAGCCGGAGAACCATTGATCCGATTCGACAGAAACAAGATCAAAAAAGCCGGTCATCCGGATGTAACAGTATGTGTGATCACTGAGACCGGAAGTGCTTCTCCATTAACCTTCCATACCGGAATCCATGCAGAAGCAGGAAAAACAGAAATCGCTGATAACTGTCAGAACTAATCTACAGGACCTGCCACTGGCAATTCCGAAACATAATAATTTCTATACATGAAAGAAACGTGAGCATAAATGAAAACAGCAAATGATATAAAATTAGTCGCAGTTGATGTAGACGGAACATTCGTAAGATCCGACTATACCTATGATATTCCAAGATTCCAGCGTATCTTATCTCATATGAAACGTGTGGGCTGCAATTTTGTTGTTGCCAGCGGGAATCAGTATTATCAGCTAAGGGACCTGTTTCCTGGATATGCCGGGGAATTATCCTTTGTCGCTGAAAACGGTGCTTTTGTAAAGGATAGAAATGAGCTTCTGTTTACAGCAGATATGCCGGCAGACATTGTAAATGAAGTAATCGATGTATGCCGGGAATATCCTGAAATCTTAAATGTATTGTGTGGTGTAAACAGTGCCTACTGTGAACGCGGATCCGTCAGCAAAGATTTTTTCGAACTTACCAGTATTTACTATCACCGTCTGGAATGGGTCGATGATTTTAAACAGGTAAATGACCAGATTTTGAAGTTTGCCCCGACAGTTCCTGAGGAACAGACATACGAATACTATGAAATGTTCCGTGACAGATTGCACGGGAAGGTCGAACCGACAACAAGCGGACATGGGTCGATCGATCTGATCGTACCGGGATGCCATAAAGCCTCCGGATTAAAACGACTGGTGGAAAGATGGCAGATTTCTCCGGAACAGTGTGCTGCTTTTGGGGACGGCGGAAACGACATAGAGATGTTAAAGTACTGCTGTCATAGTTATGCAATGGCAAATGCACCGGAGCCGGTCAGACTGGCCGCAAAGCATGTATGCCCATCCAACGAAGAAGATGGCGTGCTTGTTACACTGGAAAAAATATTTGGACTGAACTAGAAAACGTAAACATAAATTTGCTTTGATACGAGGAGAATTATAATGGAAAATTTTAAAGATAAAGTTGTATATCAGATTTACCCGAAGTCTTTTCAGGATTCCAACGGTGACGGATTCGGCGATCTGAAAGGAATTACCGAAAGACTTGATTATCTGAAAAGTCTGGGTGTCGATTATCTGTGGCTGACACCATTCTTTATCTCTCCACAGAATGATAATGGATATGATGTCGCAGATTACCGAAGAATTGATTCCAGATATGGAACAATGGAAGATCTGGAAGAACTGATCCATGAAGCAGACATGCGTGGAATCGGACTGATGCTGGATATGGTATTTAATCATACATCTACCGAACATGAATGGTTCCAGAGAGCTTTAAAGGGCGAGAAAAAATATCAGGATTATTATATTTTCAAAGACGGTGAAAAAGATAAACTGCCTACAAACTGGGTATCCAAATTCGGCGGTCCGGCATGGGAGTATGTAGATGATCTGGGAAAATGGTATCTTCACTTATACGATGTAACGCAGGCCGATCTGAACTGGGAGAATCCGGAAGTCAGAGAAGAGTTAAAAGACGTGATCCGTTTCTGGAAAGAAAAAGGAATCAAAGGTTTCCGGTTTGACGTGGTAAATGTCATTTCAAAACCGGAAGTATATGAAGATGATTTCATCGGAGATGGAAGACGATTCTATACAGACGGAAGACATGTACATGAATTTATCAAAGAACTGGTAAGAGATACAGATATCGCAGACATGATCACTGTCGGCGAGATGTCATCGACTACCTTAGACAACTGTATCCGTTATTCGAATCCGGAAGAAAAGGAATTATCTATGTGCTTTAACTTCCATCATCTGAAGGTTGACTATAAAGACGGAAAGAAATGGGAGCTTGCAAAGCCCGATTATAAGGAACTAAAAAACCTGTTCAAGACCTGGCAGGAAGGTGCACAGGCAGGAAACGGATGGAACGCATTATTCTGGTGCAATCATGACCAGCCGAGAATCTTGAGCCGGTTCGGCAACGAAGGAACATACTGGAAAGAATCTGCAAAAATGTTAGCCGGAGCTATTCATATGATGCAGGGAACACCGTATATCTATCAGGGCGAAGAACTCGGTATGACAAATGCACACTTTACCTCCATTAACCAGTACCGTGATGTAGAAAGTCTGAATTATTATGAGATTCTGCTTTCAGAGGGAAAAACAAAGGAAGAAGCAATTAAGATTCTGGCAGAACGTTCCCGTGATAACGCACGGACACCAATGCAGTGGTCCGGTGAAACTAATGCCGGATTCACAACCGGAACTCCATGGATCCAGACCGAAGACAATTTCAGAGAAATCAATGTCGAAACAGAGGAAAAGGATGCAGATTCCATCCTGAATTTCTACAGAAAACTGATTGCACTCCGAAAAGAAATGCCGGTGATCTCCAACGGAAAGATTCAGTTCCTGGAGAATGAGAATGAAGCAGTCCTCGCTTACACAAGAACTTTGGATGAGCAAAAGGCCGCTGTCTTCTGCAATCTGAAAGAAGCCGAGACAACCGCAGAACTTCCGGCAGAATTTGCCGGCTGCAAATTAAAAAAAGTAATTGGAAATTATCCGGAGGCTGATGGCATAGCTATTCAAAATACAGAATTAAAATTACGCGCCTATGAATTCATTGTAATTTCACACTAATAAAACTCAGAAAACTTCAGAATTTCAAAAATTACCAGGCCGCACTGATACGAAAAAAAGACAAGATATCTTGTCTTTTTTCGCCAGTGCGGCCACTTTATATTGATATGAAACTGATTATTCTTCTCTGTGCCGTATCTTCCGGTATCCTTTCCGCAATCCTTTCACCAGAAGTGTCAGATACCGCAGCACTGCCTCGGTCGCAATCGAGAATACTACGAATAACATGATACATTTCGTTGACATTCCCGTAATCGCGAATAATTTTGGCAAAAAGATGATACATAAGATACATCCGACCAGACATCCTCCCCAGACTGCACCGCGGAAGATATTGACCGGTTTACAGATATTAAACAGGATGATGAACCCTACGATCAGGAGCAACATCGTTGCCGCTGTCGAGATATCTGTAGAATTTACTCCAAATGTCTTACCAAACACAACCAGTGCCCCGACCATCAGTACGTCGGTCAAACCTGCAGGCAGTGCCTTCAGGAATACATTGGTCAGGAAGTGCCCCTGTATTCTTTCTTTATTCGGCTGGAATGCCAGGAAGAATCCCGGTACTCCGATCGTGAACATACTGATCAGCGATATCTGGGATGGTTCCAGTGGATAGGTGATCATCAACACTACGGAGAATAAGGACAACAGGAACGAGAAGATATTCTTCACCAGGAACAGGCTGGCTGAACGCTGGATGTTATTGACAACTCTTCTTCCTTCCATCACTACCGACGGCATACATGCAAAGTTGGATTCCAGTAATACGACCTGCGAAGCCTGTACTGCCGCGTCACTTCCGGATGCCATGGCAACACTGCAGTCGGCATCTTTCAGTGCGAGTACGTCGTTGACACCGTCTCCGGTCATCGCTACTGTCTTGCCCTGGTCTTTCAGCGCATGTACGAACTGCCGCTTCTGATCCGGTGTTACACGTCCGAATACAGTATAATTGGCAACTGCGTCCGCAACTTCTGCATCTGTATGAAGTGTTGCTGCATCGATATAACGGTCCGCATTTGCAATCCCTGCTTCTTTTGCCACTTCAGATACGGTCAGTGGATTATCTCCGGATATGACCTTCACTTCCACGCCCTGTTCAGCAAAGTAGGCAAATGTCTCCGGTGCTTCTTTTCGGATCGGATTGGCAAGAAGTACGTAACCAAGCGGCGTTACTTTGCCGGTCAGTGCCTTTCCATCCAGTTCCCCGTCATAAGAACCGAATACCAGTACACGGTTTCCTTTTCCTGCATAGACTTCTATCTCTTCTTTATATTCTTCAAAATCATCTCTCAGTACAAATTCCGGTGCTCCAAGTACATGCACTTCATCTTTATATGTGACTCCGCTGTATTTGGTTGCAGAGGTAAATGGAGTGACAGCCTCGGCGGTCTTTCCGGTTCCTTCTTTGAAATATTCTTTTAACGCTTCCATCGTGATATTGTCACTGCTCATTGCTTTTGCAAAATCACCAAGCATCTTCGGAAGCTCTGGCATCTCATCTTTTTTATAATTGGCTGTCGGAACCACATCTTTTACACTCATGGAAGTCTCTGTGATCGTACCCGTCTTGTCCACACAGAGTACATTGACTCTTGCAAGTGTCTCGATACTCTTCATATCATGAAGCAGTACATTCTGTTTTGCCAGACGCATTGCACTGACTGCCATTGCCACACTTGCCAGAAGGTATAAACCTTCCGGGATCATACCGATCACGGCTGCTACCATCGATGTGACACTGCTGCGGAACGGATCTCCGTTAAAGAAGAAGCTCTGTACAAACAGAACAATTCCGATTGGGATCAGTGCGATACCGACGAATTTTACCAGTTTATCAAGGGAACGGATCATCTCTGACTGTTCACCTTTCTGCATTGCTTTCGCTTCCAGTGTCAGTTTTGAAATGTAAGAATCCACTCCGACTGCATCCAGTCTCGCACGACACTCTCCTGCCACAATAAAGCTTCCGGACATCAGACGATCTCCCGGATTCTTCGTGATCTCATCCGATTCTCCTGTCAGGAGGGATTCATTGACCTGCACGCTTCCATGTACTACTTCTGCATCTGCACAGACCTGATTTCCTGCTTTGAAGATTACGATATCATCCAGTACCAGACTCTCGGAATTCACCCGCGAAGTCTTCCCGTCTCTTACCACCATTGCATGCGGTGCATTCAGCATATTCAACTTTTCCAGTGTCTTTTTGGAACGGATCTCCTGCACGATACCGATCAGTGTATTAAAGATGATGACCGGCAGGAATGTCAGGTTACGGAATGATCCTACAATCGTCAGAAGAATTGCCAAAACCAGAAAGATCAGGTTGAAATATGTGAATACATTTTCCTTAATGATCTCTTCCGTTGTCTGCGCCGGCGGATCGACCGACAGATTGCTCCAGCCGTCACGCTTATGTTCTTCTACCTGCGCTGTCGTCAGGCCTTCCTCATAATCCGGATCGTATCTGGTTGTCGGTGTTCTTTCTATCTCATAATCACAGGCTTCTTCCTGTAGTTTTCGTTTTCGCCTGTCTTTTTTCTGCATAGAATTCCTCCTTGTTGGCTGCATTCTGCAGCTACATTCTGATTTTATCTATCATTTGTATTTAGTATACACCAGAATATGCCAATATTGTATTAACACTTTATGAATTCTGTATGTAATTTTGTTAAACTACTATGATATCAAAAATGCAGTTCACTTTTTTCATACGTAAACTGCATCTTGCTCCTATATACTTACATTTTCATCCGTATGAAGCAGTGCGCTTTTCGCGAGCTGGTCCGCTTCTTCGTTATAATGATTTCCCGTATGCGCTGCGACTTTGCAGAAAGATATCTTTATCTGCTTTGCTGCTTCCTGCATATGCGCTGCATATTTGCTGGTGAGTGGTGTTCTTGCTCTCCATACACCCGTCACCCATTTTTCCACACCTTCATAATCATAGCGGATTTCTACCGCCGGATAGTCATGTTCTTTTGCCCATTGTACCGCATTCATCGCACCAAGCATCTCTCCTGCAACGTTCCGGATCTTTACGCCTTCCGGATCACAGCCGCTTCCGGATTTTCTGAATTCTTCTCCGTCCGGTGTCAGGATCACACAGCCAAAGGCATATCTTCCGATACTTTTTTCAAAGCTTCCATCCACATAGGCAATCACCATATTTTCCGGCACTTCCACAATTCCTGCCGCCTCTTTTTCTTTATCCCCGGACACATTCTCCGTTGTCGACATTTGTAAGAATGCCATCGCTTCATCTCTGTCTGTAAAGCCTCTGAACTCCGCTCCCGAGTATCCGGCTGTCGCTTTCTGACACTCTGCCCAGGTCTCAAATAAACCGGTCTTATGTCCTTTTCTTACTGCATACACTTTCTTTTTTGCCATATATATTTCCCTTCTTAATTACTATTTATTTACAATCTATTTTCATCAGTTATTTTAACCTTTGGTATACATAAAGCCTGCCATCGTCAGATTCTAATAAATAACACAAAAAATGTCACATCTTATTTTTCCTGAACTCTTGCATGAATGTATGTATTTAATTCCTGTCTTACCTTTTCCATCGTTTCCGCCGTCTCCGGATCTTCATATGGAATCCGTTTCACCAGTTTATCTACAAAATGATTCTCCTCGATTATTTCATACGTCACATTAAAATTAATGTCATAAAAGTACGCAAGATACGACATCCAGTAATCCATCTTCGTCTTTCTTGTCTCTGAACGGACAGACATCTGTGCTTCGAACTGCTGCATGATCTCTGGAGTGATCTTCGTTCTTCCAACCTCTTCGGCTGACACTCCAAGCATTGCTTCAACCGAATCTTCCAGTTTTACTCTGCAGTTGTCGAGCTTATCCGCATCCCGGATGATTCTGGCATGTAATAATTCCCGTTCATCCCTGATTCCGCCCAGACAATAATCACTGTGCCTTGCGATCGCCGTACGGATGATCCCGTCCCAGGTATCTTCTTTCACAAACTGCCGGATCATTCCTTCTTCGAACAGGATCTCCACCCCGAAAGATGCATGATCCATCGTTCCCGGTTCAAAACTGTCATAACGCTTTAGCTGTTCGAATCTTCCGATATCATGAAGAAGTCCTATGATCTCAGCCAGCCCCCGGTCTTCTTCTGAAAGCTTAAGACCTTCCGCTATCTTTCTGCTGCATTCGACAACACCATAGGTATGAACAATCTTCAATTTTACCTTATCATTTTCCCGGTCATATCCATCCAGATACCGTTCAAATGCTTCCTTTGCATGCTGTAAATCTATCATCTGTTTATCCTTTCTAAAAATCTTTCTCCATACTTCTCCAGTTTATGTTCTCCGACACCTGATACTTCCAGCATCTCATCCAGCGTCGCCGGACGCATCACGCACATACCGGCAAGCGTTTTGTCCGCAAATACCATATACGGCGGCACTTTTTCTTCCGCTGCGATCTCTCGTCTGAGTTCCCGCAGGTTTTCGAATAATTCTGCATCCTTTTCTGAAAGTTCCGCTGCCACGGCACCTTTTTTACGTCTGTTCTTCTTCTCTTTTGATTCAGATTTCTTTTCCGTCTCTTCTTTCGGAAGCTTCATGATCAGCGGTTCTTCCGTCTCCATAAAAGCTTTCCCTTCCGGAGTCAGACAGATTACCGGATATTGTTCACCCTTTTCTTCCACATATTCCCGAAACTGTAATTCTCTCAGTATCTGCCGCAATCTCGGGACCGTCCGGTCACTTAACACTGCATATTCCGGATTCTTATCCAGATTTTTGCCAAGGATCTTCTGACTTTTTCCGCCATGAACGATATCGATCACTGTCGATGCACCGTAATTCCAGTCCAGCGCTGCAAGACATCTTAAGATCGACTTTGCTTCCAGTGTAATATCCACCTCTTCGAACTGTGTCTGGCAGTTCAGACAATTGCCGCAATAAGAACTGCTCTTTTCCCCGAAATAATTCAAAATGTACTGTCTTAAGCATTCCGACGTAAAGCAGTAAAATGTCATCTGTTTCAGCCGTTCCAGATCCCGTTCTTTCACGATTTTGCGCGTCTCTTCATCCAGTTCGCTGTTTTCTTCTCCATTTTCAATAAAGAGACGGTTCGTTCTTACGTCTCTCGGCTCGTAATACAGGATACATTCCGACGGTTCCCCGTCTCTTCCTGCACGTCCGGCCTCCTGATAATAGCTTTCCATATTTTTCGGCATATTATAATGAATGACAAAGCGTACATCCGGCTTATCGATTCCCATTCCGAATGCATTCGTTGCCACCATGATCTGACGCTTTCCATATATGAAGTTCTCCTGATTTTCCTTCCGTTCTTCATCCGACAGCCCGGCATGATATCTGGTCACGGAAAATCCTTCGTTCCTTAGATCGTAACTGACCTGTTCCACACTCTTTCTCGTCAGACAGTAAATGATTCCGCTGTCACCGGATGTATCACATCCTTTTTCTTTCAGATAATTGACTAATTCCTTATACTTATCCACAGGTTTCTTCACTGCGAAGAAAAGATTTCCACGATCGAACCCTGTTGTTTCCACATACGGGTTCTGAAGCTTTAAGATATCGAGGATATCTTCTCTTACTTCTGCCGTTGCCGTCGCCGTGTATGCACCGACCACCGGTCGATATGGCAGACGATCCAGAAAATCCAGAATCTTCAGATATCCCGGCCGGAAATCCTGTCCCCACTGAGAGACGCAGTGCGCTTCATCTACCGCAACAAATGATATCTTCACCTGCTCAGACAATGCAAAATCCAGAAAGCTTTCTGTCTCCAGACGCTCCGGTGCCACATATATGATCTTGTATCTTCCCTGCTTTGCAAGCTGCAGTGCTTTGTAATACTGCCCCGCCGTCAGGGAACTGTTCAGGAAAGCTGCATGGACTCCCATCTGGTTCAGCGTTCCCACCTGGTCTTTCATAAGTGAGATCAGCGGCGAGATCACGATCGTAATTCCCACCATCATAAGTGCAGGCACCTGATAACATACCGACTTTCCTGCTCCGGTCGGCATGATTCCAAGTACATCTCTGCCTTCCAGTACTGCTTCGATCACCGGGATCTGCCCCTCCCGGAAATGATCATAACCGTAATATTGTTTCAGTATCTTTTCTGCCTCTTTGATTGCCTCACTCATTCTGTCCCTGCTCCTTACATTTCGTCTTTTTCTATCAGGCTCTATCTTCTTCTCTTTCCTGTCCTTTTCTTTGCTATCTGTTTCTTTTCCATCTGTTCCTTTTCTGTCTGTTTCTTCTCTACTCATCACTTTTTTGATCCGCAGATTTTCCCACACCCACTATGTCTTACTATCTTATCACATTTACTTTTATCTTTCACCCCATCTTTCACGGATAAATCCTTTTGACTTTCCAGATCTTTTTCAGTATAATTGTTTCAGTTTCTGAATAAAGGAGGACAAACTCATGGATTTCCGACAGATTACCATGATGCAGAAGATAAAATCAGGCATGGATCGTTTCCGTGCCAACCACCCAAAATTTCCGATGTTTTTACGCGCCGTATCACAGGATGCGTTAGTGGAAGGAACGATCATTGAGATCAATGTTACTACACCGGAAGGAAAAAATTATTGTACCAATGTCAAGCTGAAAGCTGATGACATGGAACTTTTCGATTCTTTTAAAAATATGCAGGGTTAATTTTTCCTGCATATTTTTTATTCTTTGGAAACATACTAATTCCGTCATAAATATATAGCAAGGAAGGTATTTATTATGGAAGAAATGTTTTGTTTCCAGTGTCAGCAGACCGCTCATAATTCCGGATGCGAAGGGCGTGCCGGTGTCTGCGGCAAGAAAAGCGACACCGCTAATTATCAGGATGAGCTTACCAGTGCGCTGATCGGACTGTCGCGCGCTGTGCGTAAAAAGCTTGCCCTGAATCCGGATGCTTCTTTCGAACATGCGGATGAACTTATCTTAAAAGGGTTATTCACCACTATTACCAATGTTAATTTTTTCAATGATACGATTATCGAACTCATTCATGAAGTAAATATCGAAAAGGATCGAATCTATCCGGATATCATGAATTATGATGTCCGCCATATCTGGGAAGATCAGGAAGATATCCGCTCGTTAAAGTCTCTGATCCTTTTCGGACTGCGCGGTATGGCTGCTTACGCTTATCATGCTTATGCGTTGGATTATGTAGACAGAAATGTCCTTGATTTCTTTTACGAAGGACTCGAAGCCCTCGGTTCGGAAAAAGGCAGTGATGAATTACTTGCACTCGTATTAAAAACAGGCGAGATCAACTTCCGGTGCATGGAACTGCTGGATCATGCCAACTCCGGTACTTACGGCAATCCGGTACCGACAGAAGTTCCCCTGACTATCGAAAAGGGACCGTTCATTGTCGTCAGCGGACATGATCTTCATGATATGGAACTGTTATTAAAGCAGACGGAAGGCAAAGGAATCAATATCTATACGCACAGTGAAATGCTTCCAGCACATGGATATCCGGAGTTGAAGAAATATTCTCATTTAAAAGGAAACTTTGGAACTGCCTGGCAGAGTCAGCAGTCGGAATTTCACAACATTCCGGCACCTGTGTTATTTACTACCAACTGTCTGATGCCGGTACGCCAGAGTTACTGCGACCGGGTATTTACCACCTCCATCGTGTCATACCCAGATCTGGTGCATATCGGAGAGGACAAAGATTTCACTCCGGTTATTGAGAAAGCTCTGGAATGCAAGGGATATCCGGAAGATCATCCGATGACCGGAATCAACGGTGGGTCTACGGTCACAACCGGATTCGCTCACAATGCCGTTCTTTCCAATGCCGGACATATCGTGGAACTTATAAAGGCCGGCAAGATCCGTCATATCTTTCTGATCGGCGGATGCGACGGTGCCGCTCCGGGGCGAAGCTACTATACGGATTTCGCCAAGGCAGCACCTATGGATACTTTGATCCTGACACTGGCCTGCGGCAAATACCGTCTGAATGACCTCGATCTTGGTTCCATCGACGGCATTCCAAGGATTCTGGACATGGGGCAATGCAATGATGCCTATAGTGCCATTAAAGTTGCTCTTACACTTGCAGACGTCTTCGACTGCACCGTAAATGACCTTCCGCTCACCCTGGTTCTTTCCTGGTATGAACAGAAGGCCGTATGTATCCTGCTTACGTTATTATCTCTCGGTGTAAAAAATATCCTGCTTGGTCCGACACTTCCTGCATTCGTCTCTGAGAATGTATGGAAGATACTGGTGGAGAATTATAATATTCAGAAGATCAGTACTGTGGAAGAGGATATGAAGAAAATTCTGGGTTAATCCTCCTCCAGATTTGCAAAAAATAATTCATAGAAGTCATCTTCAGCCTCGATCATCGGCGAGTTCTCCCCTCCGCCGTTGGTGCTTCTTTTCATTGCGGCATGGAATTCTTCTCCTGCCGCAATTAATTCCATTTCATATAATTCATAGCCAAGTTCACGGCAGGTCTTGCAGAATGCAGACAATGGATCTGCCTCTGTTCTGGTTGCGAGAAGCTGTTGTTTTAGCTTTTCGTCTTTTAATGCTTTGTTTTGTAATTCGTCTAATATACTTACTACGTCCGCCATAACAAATTTCCTCTCTTCATGATATGTTTTTTAATGCGAAGCAAAAAAGAGAGTAACACTTTTTCTATGCTACTCCCCCGTCCTTAAAACTATTATATAAATTTCATTTTACTTACGCAAGCTTTATTTTCATGGCATGCTATATTTTGTTAAATATATTTACCGCATATATCCACCAGACAGCATTTTTCACAATGCGGCTTCGTCCGCGCTGTACAGACGTCTCTTCCGTGATATACCAGTCTGTGGCAGAAATCGCTGCCTTCTTCCGGCGGTATGATCTTCCAAAGTTCCATCTCCACTTTCTTCGGTTCCTTGATTCCATCCACCAGTCCGATCCGGTTACAGAGTCTGATGCAATGCGTATCCGTAACAATTGCCGGTTTCCTGAACACATCACCCATGATCAGGTTCGCACTTTTTCTTCCGACTCCCGGAAGTTTCAACAATTTATTAAAATCATCCGGAACTTTTCCACCATATTCATCACGGAGCATACGCATACAGGCACTGATATCTCTTGCCTTACTCTTTCCAAGTCCGCATGGTCTTACGATCTCTTCGATTTCTTCCGGGGATGCCTCCGCCAGTGCATTGACATCCGGATATTTTGCATACAATCCTTCTACTACTACATTGACTCTTGCATCGGTACACTGTGCTGCCAGACGTACACTGACCAACAGCTTCCATGCATCGTCATAATCCAATGTGCATCCCGCATCCGGGTATTCTTTTTTCAGGCGGCCAATGACCTCTAATGCCAGTTCTTGTTTATCCATTTTATTTCACCTGCTTATTTTTATCATTTGTCATTTTTATATTTATCTGCTTTCAGAGAATAGGATTCTTTCTATTTCTTTATTATTTTCTATCCCCTGAATAATTCCTGTCATCAAACATATGCTTTTCCGCTTTTATTACTTCACTCTTCTGCCTTATTTTCATCAGTAAGTTTCACCGTAATATAATCATGATGTATTTCTTTCAGAAATTTATCCAATACATCTTCTGTTTTCATCTTAATAGTCGAAGTATTCACACATGGATGACATCCAAATTCTTCCAGTTCTAACAATTCCTCATCTACCAGAAGCTGCACTTTATTCTCCGGATCAAAGATCAGTCCCATAACAGTAGCCGAACCCGGTGTGACATTCAGATACTGTTCCATATCTTCTCCTGATGCAAAGGATAATCTCGTGGTCGGGATCTGCTGTGACAGTTCTTTTGTCTTAAGTGCTTTGTTTCCCGGCATTAAAAGAAGATAATATGCTGTTTTCTTCCGGTTACATAAGAACAAGTTCTTACATATCTCCATTCCCAGTGCTTTATCAATCTCCTCGCAGGCTTCCATAGTCATAACCGCTTCATGATCCGCTCTGATGTAGGAGATATGCAGACTGTCCAGTATATCGTAGACTTTTATTTCTTTTTCTTTCCGTCCGGAGATGTCTTCCGGACGGCCATTGTATAATTTCATTTTATCTCCTGTCTTATATCAATTTTTTGTTCATTCTTTTTCAATATTATATGCTTATCTACTTAGTACCGCAAGTAACACTATTGGTCCGCTACTGACTCTCCATTCAATTGTCCAAAATAACAATGTTCTATAAAAATGGCACCATATAAACTGGTATACAAAAAATATCCTGATCTTTACTCATATCTTTCGTATAAACCAGATATCTCTTCCATATTCTTCCTGAATATTTTTCCGTAAATACATCAAGTGATTTATGGGTTTTATATCCCGACGATTTAACCTCTATCGGAATTATTTTATTTTTTCTTGCCAAAATAAAATCTACTTCATAATTATGTTTAGAATTTTTATTCATGATTGTATGATAAAATAATTCATTTCCATTTGAGGTCAGACACTGAGCTACAATATTTTCATATAAATATCCCAGATTCACACTTAATTTATCATTTAACAGCTTCTCATAAATTTCATTTTCCGTAAACTCTTTATCCTTAAACATTAATGTTACAAACAGGCCTGTATCACCTAAAAATAACTTAAATCTTGATAAGTCTCTTGTATTTGACATACCGGCATCCGGATCATTTGTATTGTATGCAACCAGTACTGTCTTTGAATCTTTTAATTCCGCAATCAATTCTAATATTTTATCTTTTTTCTCACCATTTAACACACTATTCGTCTGATATCTGGCTGCATTTTTATTTAACTGGGCCGGAATCGCATCAAATAACAACGCCAAACGTCCTGTTGGATCAATTTTGGCGAAATCACTTTCATACAAATTCAGGATATCTCTCTTTATTTCATCTACTTTTCTGAAATTGTTCGTTTCAATATAAGTTGATACAGCCTGTGGCATCCCTCCAACCAGCATATATAGACGAAATTGTCTTAACTGTTTACGATTAATTGCATCTCCTAATCCTTGATTCATATCAAAGCATTTCTTTAATAATGAAAATGTTGCTGTGTCTCCAATTGCCCACAAAAATTCTTCATAGTCCATTGGATACATGCTGATTTTTCTTTCCTCGCTTGGAATTAAAATATCTTTTACATTTTTCTTAATAGAAATAAGTGAACCTGTTTCAATATAATCATATCGATGATCTGCAACCAATGCTTTGATTGCCTGCCGTGCTGCAGGGCAAAGCTGAACTTCGTCAAATATAATCACTGATTTTCTTTCCCGCAAATCTACTTTATATTGTAACTGTAACTGCAGAAATAAGAAATTCAAATCTGAGACATCTTCAAAAAGTTCTTTGGTTTCTTTTGATGCCCTTGAAAAATCTATCAAGATATAGCTTTCATATTCATTTTTTGCAAATTCTTCCACTACTGTGGATTTTCCGATTCGTCTTGCACCTTCGATCAAAAGAGCCGTCTTTCCATTTGAATCTTTTTTCCATTCTTGCATTTTATTATATATTTTACGTTTAAACATGGTATTTCTCTCCTTTCCGCATTTTTCTTTTCTTCATTTTAGCATATTTCCGCGTTTTTTTATATAGTACATTAACTAGTTTCCGCGTTTTTTATTTCTTCTTTTTACCCAATTTCCGCATTTTTATTCATTTGATTCGAAAAAAAAGATATCAACCAACTTGTGATTCATATCTTTTTGTTAATATACTATCCCTTTCCGCTTAACTCTTATTCTCTACCGGTAGAATTCCGTTCTTCTCAGCCCCGTATATGGTCTGCCCTAATAACAAAAATGCCATGAAATGATTGCATATGATATTGGAAATAATCACAGCAGCCAGTGAGCCAAGCCACAGTGTCCATTCTTTTCTTGTCAGAGTCTTTATTGGATTGCACATAATTCTTATAATTCCATTTCCCTGTTATTACTATCTATGAATCCAATTTTTGTTTCGCATTGAAAAATATTTTTCAAGAGACTGTCCAGTTCTGTCTGTGCCTTGATCACGTTCTCTCTGTTGAAATCTGTGAAGCCATCTATTGGAAAGAAGATGTCCGATGAATCAGCAGTAATCTTGCCATGTTCGCTTTGTCTCCATGTCCAGCGTCTTGTACGCACCTGCTGACCAACTGCATATACAACTTCACCAACATCCGGTGTTTCTTCTGTATCAGCGCCAAACGGGAGAAATGTATCTCCTTCTTTTGCCAGACGAATGCATATAGCTTCACTGCTTCCACCTAAATCATGTGCCCCCATTGGCAGTGTGTATTTCAGCGAAACAGCATTTCCCAAATCTACAATTGGATTTATATATGGCATTCCCTTTCCTTTTGCAATCCGGGTAAAAAGTGCCTCAATAGAACAAAGATACTTGTTCGGATTGATTCCAAGTGTACGGAATGCCTCTCTGTATGGAAGAATCTCCGGTTCTTCCTTTACTTTTTTCCCTTCAAAATGTAATGCTGCGGTCTGAATACTTTCGATCAGCAGCTTTTCAATCTCAGGGTATGCTTTACTATTATCTATTTCCCTTGCCATAACAACACCAAAGCAGGCATTTGGCAATTTTTCAAAAATTTCGTTTTCAACTCTAAAATACATATCAAATCCTCCAATCAATCACATTTTACGGGAATACAGATTTCCGTCACAAATTTTTCCGGATCATTTGTGATGCCATAGTCAATCAGCGTGATCTCACGGGAAAATCCGGTAATCTGCATCTGATGTCTTTTTATATAATCCAGCAATTTCTTATACTGTTCCGGAGCTTCTGCATGACTCCCCCGGAAGCACAGACGGACACATAATGATTCCTCCACAGGCATTGTCTCTCCATCATAGATATCCTCATCGTCCAGTATTAAAAATATGCCGTCATATTTTTGGTATTCTGCTGTCTGCAAATGCTCTGGTAAAATTCCAAGTCCCACTTTACCAAGAAATACAACTGCCTCTGCCTGTGACTGATCCAGCTTTCTGATAGGTGCTTCCATATCCTGCGGATCCTCTATTTTCAGAGGAGCCTCCACCCACACGATCCGGCCCGCCGGAAGCTGTACTAATGTCACGGTATCCAATGGTGTATTCTGTGCTTCTGATAAAACATTTAAACGATGATTTATTTTTTGTTCCACCCTTTTTAATTCCTGCTGCTTTTCCAGAACAATCTTCTTTTGCTGCATCAGCTTTTCTTCAATATTACTGATATCCCTGTTTTTCAGGAAGTCCTCTATTTCAGCCAATGGCATATCCAATGCTCTTAAATACCGGATGGTATTCAGTACCTCAAACTGTTCCGTTCCATAATAACGGTACCCGCTATCCGGTGAAATATATTCCGGATGAAGCAGTCCCACATTCTCATAATGCCGCAGGCTGCTGACACTGATATGGAAAAGTTTTGAAACTTCCCCTATGGAAAACAGCCCTTTTCTATCCATATCATCACACCTCCTTCCTTATTGGTTCTTTATGGTATATCACATAGAATGCAATCATACAGATTAACACGGATAACAACGAACCGGCTGCCGTTGCAAGTCCCATCGGAAACAATGTTGTCTTAAATATCCTTGATGTCAGATAAACTCCCGGAATACGGACCAGTACAATTGCCAGAATATTGTGCAAAAATGACAAACCGGACTTCCCACAGGCGCAGAAATAACCACTAAAGCTAAAGTGAATACCTGCAAAAATACAATCAAAGATATATCCTCTCAGGTACTGACTGCCAAGCCTTATCACATCCGCTCCATCTGATGTGCTTCCATCCGTAAATAAAGAGACAACCGGTCCTGCAGTAAATTGAATCGTAACCGCTGCCAGTATTCCAAATCCAACTGCAATCAGCACGGCATACCGCAAGGTTGCAACCGCTCTTTCCGGTTTATCCGCCCCGATATTCTGTGCCCCGAGAGCGGAAACAGTTGATAACATAGAAGACGGAACCAGAAACAGAAAGCTCATGATTTTCTCTACAATACCTACAGCGGCCGCATCATTTAATCCTCTCTGATTTGCGATAATCGTTATCACTATAAATGCAACCTGGATCAGACCGTCCTGCACAGCGATTGGAATACCGATAGATAATATTTTCCCCATAACCGGACGCTGAGGTCTGAAATCTGTCTTAATAAGAGTAATGCTCTTTCTTTTTATAATGACAATCAAAGATACCAGTACACTGACTGCCTGGGAAATGGTTGTTCCAAGTGCAGCACCGGCAGGACCAAGTTTCAATGCCCCCATAAAAAGATAATCTAATACAATGTTGGCAGCACATGCCACTGCGATAAAATACATCGGACTCTTGCTGTCACCCATACCTCGGAAAATAGAGCTGATGATGTTGTACGCTGTGATAAACGGGATACCGATAAAACAGATTGTCAGATATGTGACTGTTCCATTTACCGCCTCCGAAGGGGTAGACATTACGGATACAATGGGGCGTACCAGCACAAGCAGCAATGTCATTCCGACAATAGCAACTCCCATGAATAAAACGATCGTGTTACCAACCGCCTTAGATGCCTGTTTTTTATGATCCGCTCCGATTGCCTGTGCAATACTGACTGTTGTTCCCATAGCAAGACCTACGATCATAACGGTAATCATATGCATGATCTGTGAGCCGACAGATACCGCAGTCGTACTTGCCACACCATCATATTGTCCAATGATGAACAAATCCGCCATTCCATAGAGTGTCTGTAAAAAATAGGAAAGCAGATACGGGAGTGAAAATAAAATTACATTTTTGAATACACTGCCAGTCGTAAGATTTTTTTCCATAACAATTTCCTCTTTCTTCTCTGATATAAACATATCATAAACTCTACAATGGTTGTAGAGTCAACAGGAAATTTCAAGTTATCTTTTCTATCTAAAATTGGTATCCACTCTGTTCCATAAATCAAAAAATATACAGGTACCCTCTTGACTTTTTCTACAGGTGCCTGTATATTATTTTTCAAAGGTACCTGTAGAAAACAAGGAGGGTCTACGATGAATGATATTTATTCCGATATTTATGAGAAACTTTCAACCTTACAATGGCTTATGAAACGTTACCAGACGTTCTGTCAGGCAGAATCCGGTCCATATGCTGATACAGCCAGAGGGCAGGGAAGAATTCTTGCCATGCTAAAGATCCAGCCGGAAATTGCAACAAAAGATCTGGCATACTTACTTGGAATCCGCCAGCAATCTCTAAATGAATCACTCAACAAACTGGAGAAAAACGGCTATGTTGAACGCAGACCATCAGAAAATGATAAGCGTGTTATGATCGTTCATCTGACGGAAAAAGGAAAGCAGATCAAACAGCCGGAACCAGACTATCAAAAAATATTTGACTGTCTGCTTCCGGAAGAATTGCAGCAGTTATCACAGTATTTAGACCGCATTATTGAATCTTTTCAAATGCAGGGTGGAACTGCTTCTGCCGAAAGCGGCAGGACTGACTGGATGTCTCAGGCAAGAGAACGTATGGGCAATGAACATTTTGAACAATTACTGGCTATGCGTGAAAGAGCATTTGGACATATGCATCCATCAAAAGATATACCGGGAGCAGAACGCTTTTCCGAAGATTATAGCGGGCCTGTTCCGGACAGGGACGGATTCCCTCCACGGCATTTCAGATAAATCAACCAATAACAAAAGGCACTGTAATACTACCAACAGCGATAAGTCCTATGGAGATTTTGAACTCCACAGGACTTATTTTTTTAATTTACAGGAACATAATTTCCTGTAAATTAAAAACGCTCCGCGAGGATGCGCACTGCGGCGTACAAAGTAGATGCCGCAAGCGGCCGCCGCAGGCGCGAGAATGTGCGTAGCACATTCTTAATTTAAGAAAGGAAACGAACAAAATGAACCAGAAAAACGAAAATTACTGGCTTTTCGATGCACCTGTCTCAAAAGCTATATGGCACATGGCAATTCCAATGATGCTCGGAATGTCTGTAAACATCATTTACAATATTACAGATACATTCTTCATCGGCAGACTAAATGACACAGCGGCTCTTGCAGCCATCTCACTGCTGTTACCATCCAGAGCTTCGAGCACACAAAGATTTCCTCTCTCGGAATTCCGGAATCCAGGATTCCTTCTCCGACAGCAGCTTCATTCTGGTAAACAGTTGCGGTATCAATCAGACGATAACCGTTTCTTAATGCAAAACTGACTACATCTTTACATTGTACTGCATCATTTACCTGCCATACACCAAGTCCCAATGCAGGGATTTCATTTCCATTGTTTAAAATATAATTTTTCATAGATGCCTCCATATTTATAATTTTTCTCTTCCTAATATATAATCCAATTTTCTCCTTATTTCAGATTGTACTATTTTCGGACTATATAGGATATTTTTTGCATACCGGAAATTTTCCGGTATGCAGTCTGTAAACCTTATGATTCTTTCATCAGCATTTCACGAAATTTTTCTCCATAAGAATGAATACAATGAATCAGGTTTTCCCGTTCTTTTTCACTTAAAGAAGCCATTGCCTGATATTCTGACTCATCTATATGCGGGAAAAAAGAATCCAGATATTTTTGCCCTGTTTCCGTTAAATGGATGCTTTTGGTTCTCCGGTCTTCCTTTAACTCCCGCAATTCCACAAAACCTTTTTTGTAAAAACCGGTAATAATGGAATTAACCGTCTGCTTGGGCAGAAAAGAACGTTCACAGATATCCTTCTGTGTGCAGCCCTCTATGGTTGTTATATATTTTAATACCTGTAAACTTGTATAATTGATTCCTATGGATCTGGCATAATCACTGTATGCCATTGTGATTGCCTGCCATTCTGTCACGAACATATCAATCTGTTTCTGAATTGTGTCCATTAGCATATTCTCCTTACAAAGTCCGAATCTCGTACTATAATAGCATCAGATAATGAAACTGTCAAGAAAGTGAAGAACTTCTCGAACAGACTCTTATATTGAGGCCACAAGACTGATCTATTCCTGAACAATTTAAGAAATCTCTTTTCCTATATTTTCCAGTTCTTCCATTGCTTCCACATTTTGCGCAAGCTCATCTTTTCCATTTGCATAATAAGATTTCTGGAATAACACATCCCAGGACAGATACGAAGCCATGCATTCAAACTGTTGGCGGATCAGTTCATATTGTATGTTGTCAGTGGGAGAACCACCAACGACAATCACTCCTATCTTTTTCTCCTTTAACTGCATTCCTCTGCAGTAACATTTATCAATGATCTGTTTCAGCTGTGCTGACATTCCCCACCAATATACCGGCGTTGTGAACAGGATCATATCCGCAGCTGCAATCTTATCGATTGTTGGATTGGTATCATCCTGATCTACACATCCCTTATAGCATTGACAGACCCCGCATCCTTTGCATACAGCAATCTTTAATTTGTCCGGAGCGATGATTTCAATCTCATTCTTTTCAGCTGCTCCTTTCATAAATGCATGGATTGCTGTTAATGTGTTGCCTTTTCTTGCACTTCCGTTAATAATTACAATTTTCATTCGTTAGCTCTCTTTCATAATATACCTTCATTTTACTATCTTCTATCGGTACACTTCCGTTCTTCTAAGCTCTGTATACGGTCTGCCCTTCCTGATTCTCCCCGAATCTCTAATCTCTATATCCACATATAATATCTGTTCTTCATCATCCGCTTTCGCGATAACTTCTCCATTGGCATCAACCGCAATGGACTCTCCTGAGAAATCCATCTGTCCTTCGCATCCGACTCTGTTGCACATCGCGATCGCCACACTGTTTTGAAATGCCTGTACTCTTAATTCCCATTCAAACATCTCGGATGGCTCTGCCTTCGTGTTCACAGTCGGAATCAGTATTAGGTCCGCGCCCATCAGTGCCTCTGTCCGGATGCTTTCCGGGTAATGTCTGTCAAAGCACACAACGATTCCGATTTTCCCGTATTCCGTGTCAAATACTTTGAATCCATCGTCTGACGGGGTATAATAATCCTGCTCATAAAACTGCTCTGCCTGTGCCACATGAACCATTTTCTGACTTCCTTTTATCTCTCCATCTGCTCCGATGAACAGACTCGCATCGTATGCATTGCCATTTTCTTCCAGATAAATATTCGGTACTGATATAATCGAATATTCCCGGCTCACAGCTTGAAACTTTTTTACTTCTTCCGAATCTATTTTCAGCCGGTATTTTGTGACATCCTGTCCTTCATATTGCGGGAAGAATTCTGTCAGCTGCACTTCCGGGAACAGAATTAAATCCGCTTTATGTTCAGCCGCTTCTTTTATAAATTTTATGCTTTTATCCAGGTTATCCCGCATATTTCCTGTATTTTTCATCTGTGCTAACGCAATACGCATATGTTTTTCCTCTATTTCTTTTTTATTCCAGATAGTTCTATAAGCATTCTTCTATAAGATACATCCACCTTTCAGGCTGATATCTCTACGTTGGAGATACTAGAGCATGTCTGAAAAAATGCTCTAGTTTACCGGACCAGCCCACGCTGCAAACTGATCTGCATATGTATCCAGATCTGCCACACTTACAGTCAGTTTACCATCTGTATTTTCATAATCTATATACATCGGATTACATCCGCCCGAAGTTTCACCTACGCTGTCTGTCGTAAATACATTTCCACAATTCTGGCATACCAGTCTTCCATTCTGTTCCTTAAAATACGCCCTTGGCGATGGATTGCATACCTGACATGTATTAAGTGATAAACGCGGAGTTCCATTCGATCCTTTTACGGCAATAAGCTGGATATTGGTTCCATTGGAATCATAATTGATGTACATTGGATTTGAAGTCAGTGTATCTGCATCAATTGAAATCTCACCATTCTCTACGGCAGGAGTTTCATATACCGCTGTTTCCTCTTTCTCCGCATCTGATTCCGTATTTTTATCTTCTGAAGCATCCGAACTTCCTGACACATCCGAACTTCCCGCTGCATTCGAGCTTTCCGATGTATTCGAACTTCCTGATGTATCTGAGCTTCCGCAGGCAGACAATGCTGCTATCACAAGTGCGGTCCATATAATGGTAAGTATTCTTCTTTTTGTCATTGTTTCTTTTGTTGTTGTTCTCTTCACCACTGTTTCATTCTCCTTTTGCATCAATAATATTTATTTTACCATTTATCATTCCCATCCAGCATGTATACTGAACTGTGCCTGATTCTTTCGGAGTGAACTCTATCACATTCTCACCTGGAGTAAATTCATGCGTTATACCATACGTACTTATTACCATTTTGTAATTACACCCGTTAATAACCTCCTCCGGCACATTTATGGTCCATTTAACCGGAATTCCGCTATAGACTGTAATCTCCGGATAAGTTCCAAAGTCCAGCTCACTGTTCACATACTGCATGCCACCTGATGCTGATATCTTTGCAACATTTAATTCTTCTGTATCCTCTGACTCAATGCCTGCTGGCTCAGTCCTTGTTCTGTCCATGTTAATTCCGGACAAGCTTACGCCCTGTGAAAGCATTGCAAGACCAAGAACCACGACAAGAATACTTCCCACCCGCATAACTATTTTGGTATATTTTTTTCCAAGTGCGGACACCATACTTCCAAATCCAAGCATTAAAGGAACCGTCCCCAGACTGAACATCAGCATCGCAGCCGCCCCTGAGACAGGATTACCAGAGCCAAGCGCTATAATCTGCATGGACTGCAGGGGACCACACGGCATCAGACCATTCAACACTCCGACCCAGAATGGTCTGTTTTCTTTTCTCTTTTTCCTGCTTATTTTATCTGCCAGTTTTTTAGGAAACCTGATTTGGAATTTTCTCAGTACAAGAATAACTCCCAACATGTTGATTCCCATGATCACCATAAAAAGACCTGCTATTATTTTCAGTATTCCCTGCAGAAGCAGTGGAATTCCCGTTCCACCCCCTCCTGTTAACAGCATTCCTATTCCGCCCAGCAGAAAACCGATTACCGAATAGGAAATCACACGTCCCGTATTATATAACAAGGATGGAAAGATGATCTTATTTTCCGGAGTTTTCCCGTTGTCATCATCCACCACCGGAATACATTGCGACAGATTAATACCTCCACACATCGCTATACAATGAACGGATGTAAGAAATCCTACTATAAACAGCATTCCATAACTCATCTTTGAATCAGCGAGCATCGATGGCACAAGCAGATTCAAAATGCCAAACTTCTGTAACAAATAATACACTAAAATAATAATTACAAATGTCGCTGCCCGGTTGACAAATTCCGAATAATCTTTTTTCCTCTTTTTTACTACTTTATAATCAAGATTCTGAATAGCCGTTATTATGCGGTCCAGTGTCAATATATCGCTGTCAAACTCAATTTCCGCCTGTCCTTTACTGTATGAAACATGTACTTTCGAGATTCCTGCTATATTTCTTAAAGCCTGTTCTATTCTATTCTGACAGTTGACGCATGTCATGCCCTCGATTAAAAGAACTGTTCTTTCGATTGCCATACTTATAATTTCCTCGTGCAGATACCCCCACCAGGTATTTTTTTAATCATTGATAGTATATACACCCGTATTATATTTGTCAATATTTTTCACATTTTATTCAAAATCTTTCAAAATCCAGAAATTCCTTATCTACAAGACCTGCCTCTAACTGCTTCTTCCAAATGAATGCCAATTTAAGTCAAAAAAAGGATAGCAGCCAACTTGTGATTGATATCCTTTTTTTGCTTCCTATTCATTTTCTCTATTTTTCTTCCAATGCCAGATACTTCTTAAGCCATTCTTCTGCAAGATATGTCCAGCTCTGTACTTCCCTTAATGTTTTGCGGATTTCCTCTTTCTGCTTTTGCGTCCATCTCGCCGGCTTTTTACGTCCGATACCGAACTTCACCAGAAGTTCTTCTCCCTTTTCCTCTGGAAATGAAGTCTCACCGGCTTTTATTGCCTCTGCAAGAAGCTGTACCTGTTCCTGTGTATATCTTTTTCCTTCTTCCTGTCCGATATTCTGTTCTAACCACGCTTCGGTTGCCACAGAAAGTCCATGAATCCCCTCTGAAAACACATGCTGTGCAAATGGTACTCCCGCCTTCGCACATGCCTGTGCAAACAGATAGCTGTTCTGTACCGGAACGGTCTGGTCTGTTACGGTCTGCCAAAGGAAGCATGGTGGAGTATCTTCTGTCACATGATTTTCCAATGACATATAATCCAGTTCCTGCTCTGCCGGCTCTTTCCCTAACAATGCAACAAAGGAATCTCTGTGCGCATATTCTCCCGAACTGATGACTGGATAAGCCAGAATTGCTGCATCCGGGCGGCTGGATATGTTCTGATATGCTTCTTCCGGATCTTTTACATCCTTGTTATGTACACAAAGACTCGCACACAGATGTGCTCCTGCTGAGAATCCGCATACTGCAATCTGATCCAGCCTGATATGGAATTCTTCTGCACGGGAACGGATCATCCGGATGGTTCTTGATATGTCATTTAATGGTTGCAGCTTCAGTGGTGCTTCATCCAGCTGGTTTACCGTGTATTCCAGAACAAATACATTATAACCTGCCTGGTAGAATTCCATAGCCGGCAGGTGTGCCTCCGACGGAGATGTTTCCCTGTATGCACCACCCGGCACAATGATCATTGCCGGATGCTTCTTTTCATCCTCATGAATGTAACTGAACATCACCGGTATGAAACCGTGTGCAGCCGGATAATGGTATTCTTCTTTTTTCCATATTTCGATTCTTTCATTTATCATAGCTTTTATTTTCTCCCTGATTTCTTTGCAGTCATACATTTCTACAATTAATTTCTATTTTTCTTTATTAAATCACAGAAACTTGCATTTGCAAATAAAAACCATCAAATTAATGGTTTTACACGTATAAAAACAATTAATTTGATGGTTTTATGAACTGTATGCATTAGTTTCCTAACACATTTTTCTATAATACAGATAAAACATAGGCGCTGTCGTACAGACCGCAATCGGTTCCGCCAGATCCCCCCTTTACCGCATCCGGGAAAATCTGCGGCAAAAGAAATATCAATGGTATACGCAAAATGATCTTACGCCATATCGTAAGAAAGATTGTCTTCTTCGCCTGGTCCTTCAAGCTATGTGTTTTACCACATTATGGCCTGAAGGTGACTATTTTTGAAGTTACCAAGAAATTTATTAGTAACCTTTCTCTAATATTTATCATACGGTGTATAATCACCCCCGTTAAAGAACTTCTCACTGATTTTCTTCACAGTTCCGTCTTTGACCATCTCTGCCAGCTGTGTATTAATCTTCTCAACAAGATCTTTATGTGTCTTTCCGACCAGTGCATAGCTGTATGGAGTTGTAATCTTATTGCTTTCTTCTTCCGTTAATTTTACGGCTTTCAGATCCAGATTATATTCTTTCATATAGTTATTGAACATTGGCTCATCAATGATCTGGAAATCATATTGTCCATCTGCTACATGCTGCAGTATTTCCACAAGACCTACGTCATTATAATAAGAAATATTGATTGGATTATCCGGATTTTCTTCATTGCAAGACTGTAATGCCGTTGCATACGTTGTATTTGCATCCAGTTCTGTGCTCTTTCCCAGAAGGTCTTCAAAATGATTGATATCTGTATTGTCTTTTGCCACTGCCACAACATAAGAATTTTTAAAAATCGGATCCGTATAATTATATTTTTCTGCACGTTCTTTATTATAGGAAAAATTATTCACACCGATCTGATACTTATCCGAATCCAGTCCCCCGAATATCCCGGAGAAATCAGCCACTTCAATTTTATAGTCATACTCCGGAAGTCTCTTCATCACTTCTTTTATGATCTCCACATCATATCCCGTCGTATTGCCATCCTCATCTACATATGAAAATGGATTCGGGGATCCGCTTGTTGCGATTGTGATCGTCTCTTTTTTGCTGTCACTATTTTCTGCCTTTGTATTGTCCTTTGAACCGCATCCGGCAATCAGTACTCCCGTAACACTTACGACTGCCGCAACTGCTGCTATTCTCTTTAATCTGTTTTTCATATTCTGTTTCCTTTCCTTATTTTCATTTTCCCCATTTTTCTTATTATTTTCAGTTTTTATATCTGTTATTGTTTTGCTTCTTTTGTTTCTATGTTGATTTCTGCTTTCGCTCCCCGTATCTCCGTATACACATTTACCGCATGTATGAATTGTTCTTTTAATTTACGGAAATGATTTGTATCTGCTTTCAGATGATATCGGACTGATGCCTCATCCGGTATGATATTGCCTTTTTCACCTGCCCGTATACTCACAGCCTTTACTTCTGCCGTCAATTCTTTATTCTTCGTTTTTTCCGGCTGCAGCCAGTGAATACCGGCAATAGAACTTACCAGACCCGCAGCTATTAAAATAGGATTATTGGCTTTCTGCGGCATGGACGCATGTCCTCCCATTCCACGGATAGTCACTACATATGTCTTTTCCAATCTGTCCCTCCTGACTGTTATACCTGTCACTGTCAGCTACCTGTCCGGATATGTAAAATAATCTCTTGCATATCCCACATAATATCCAATCCCGGCTTTTAATGCACTGTTATCAAATGTTACATGACAGTTATGAAGTCCGTATCTTTTTTCTCCGGCTGATCCTCCAAGCATACTAAATACCAGATGTGGAATGATCTTTGCATAACACCGGAAATCTTCCCCGAACATTGCCGGCGGACTGTCCACCCATGATTCCCTGCCATATAATTCAGTTAGTACTTTCTCCGTTCTTTTCACGGCCTGCGTATCATTTCGAACCGAACCACCTATCCTGACGACTTCTTTTTGAATCGTGACAGAGTAAAATGTTTCTATGATATCTGCAATATGACCGATCACCGCTTCTATCCGGTCACTGTCTTCCTCACAAAATGTTCTTCCGTCGTAAAATAACTTTACATCCCCATTTTCTTCTGTCTTTATGATTGTCGGTGACAGGGA
Organism: bacterium; assembly: GCA_963595255.1. Taxonomy (GTDB): domain Bacteria; phylum Bacillota; class Clostridia; order Lachnospirales; family Lachnospiraceae; genus Dorea_A. The sequence continues at coordinate 3,240 of CAVBHX010000037.1, read as the reverse complement.
AAAGTTATGTTGGAAGTTCTTCTTGGAAGCTGCCTTTTTATCAACCAGTTCTACCAGTCTGGATACCGCCTCTACTGCTGTATCTTCCACTGACTTTTTATTTCTTTTTATCGTCAGATCCAGACAGATTCCCTGTGTAGTCCTTGCTCCATATCCAGTCAGAAACGTTCCTTTCTCTTCCTGCGGATTCATATGTAATGCCACGATTGTATCGATCCCGTCGAGCTTACCGGATGCGATCATTTGTTCCGCACCTTCTCCGATCTCTTCCGCAGGCTGAAAGATTAACTTAACTGTTCCATTCCAGCTTTCTTTCTCCTGATTCAGAATGATTCCTGTTCCAAGTACCATCGTCATATGCATGTCATGGCCGCAGGAATGCATCCAGCCGTTCTGGGATTTCCATTCAAGATCCGTCTCCTCTTGCATCGGAAGTCCGTCCATATCGGTCCTGAATGCCAGGATTCTTTCTTCTGTTTTTGTCTTCGTTTTGTTCTTTTCACCTTTGATTGTTGCTACAATTCCGGTTGCTCCAACGGTCTCATAAGGAATCTTTTCCTCTTCCAGCACTTTCTTCAGATAATCTGCTGTCTGATATTCCTGAAATGCTTTTTCCGGACACTGGTGCAGGTCTTTCCGGATTCTTACTAACTTTGGATATATCTTCTCTATTTTCTCCATATTGCTATCCTGTACTCTTATTCTGCCTTTGCTGCCTGAAATGCCTGATCCAGATCCGCTATAATATCATCTGCATATTCGATTCCAGGAGAGAGACGTACAAGTCTTTGTGTAATTCCGATCCTTTCTTTAATCTCTTCCGGAACACTTCTGTGTGATGTGGTTGCCGGATGACCAATCAGGGATTCCACTCCTCCGAGACTTGCTCCCATTGTGATCAGCTTCAGGGAATTGAAAAACACCTTGATATCATAACTGTCATCTAATTCAAATGAGATCATTGTCCCTCCGTTTCTCGCCTGTTTTTTCTGTACTTCGTATCCCGGATCTGTCTCAAGTCCAGGATAATGTATTGTTTTGACTGCCTCCTGTTTCAACAGCCACTCCACAATCTTTCCTGCATTTTCCACCTGTCTGTCAAGTCTTACTCCCAGTGTCCGGATTCCTCTGGTTAAAAGAAATGCATCAAATGGCTGAATGATTCCACCGATCACTGCCTGTGCCTGATGAAGTTTCCCGGCAAGTTCTGCATCTTTCGTTGCTGCAACGCCTGCGATCAGATCACTGTGGCCTCCCAGATATTTCGTTGCACTTTCCACAACAATATCGATTCCGTATTTCAGAGGCTGCTGAAGATACGGCGACATAAATGTGTTATCTACGATTGACAGCAATCCATGCTTTTTGGCAAATGCTGCAACTTTTTCCAGATCTGTAACTTCCAGCGTCGGATTTGACGGTGTCTCTACGAAGACTGCTTTCACGTCTTCTGTGATCTTCTCTTCCAGTCTGTCCACGTTACCTGTATCTTCCAGTGAGAATGTAATATTATATCTGCTGAAGATCTGTGTCAGGATATCATAAGTTCCTCCGTATACATTTCTGCTCACGATCACTTTATCTCCCGCATGCAGGAGACTTAATGCAGCCTGTGTTGCCGCCATTCCGGACGCAAAAGCAAATCCATATTCACCGCCTTCCAGTTCCGCGATCAGACTTTCCAGTGCTTCTCTTGTCGGATTATTTCCTCTTGCATATCCATATCCTTCAAAGTTATCGAAACCTACCTGTTTGAATGTCGATGAAAAATATACCGGAACATTAACGGCTCCTGCCTGTGGTACTTTTCCTTCTCCTCCGTGTACAATTCTTGTAAGATAATTTTCTATACTCATTTTTCTTCTCCATTTCTGTCAATTTTCGTATTTTTTGTTCCCCTCAGCCTAAAAAAGGGTACAGAGAACTTGCCACTGGCAACTTCTCTTGCATGCTTTGGCATAAAAAAACAGGACCCTTTAAGGATCCCGGTTATCTGAACTTTCTGGTTCTTCTCTTCCTGTCTGTTATCTTATGAATTCTATGAACAATATATTCTGTACTACGATCTAATTTCGCAGCTCCATATCCATAACCAATATTCCAGGAGTCCGGGATTTGCAACTATTCATTTCACAGCAACAACAATAAACCATGCGCATACAACAACACATCGCCATACAATCCTTATTCATCTTTCCAGTCTGTTCTGTTTTAAAGTTTCTCATCTTTTTCTCCTTTCATACTTTTCATATCGTTTTAATATGTTTAAAACTTGTAGAAAATATATCACGACGGAGTATATCTGTCAATATCTTTTTTCAAAATATCTTAAATTCCACCCTCTTTCAGAATTTAATCTTACAAAAATCCATATTCCCTTCTTAACACATGACAATAATAATATAAATAAAGAGATATCAACGCTTAGTCAATATCTCTCATTCTTAAGTAAACTTATCATAAATTAAACAAATCGCTATGCGTGCCTGTTCGAGCCAGTGTTAAAATCAATACGTCTTCTTCATAACGATATATCAACAGCCAGTCTGGTTGAATATGACATTCTCTATGCCCCACCCAATTACCTGCCAATGAATGATCTTTATATTTCGCATCTAAAGTCTCACCATTTGCAAGTTTGGTTACAATATCTTTGAGCAAAGAAATATTCAATCCCCGACGTTTCGCAAGTTTGTAATCTTTCTTAAACTGAGTTGTATTTTTGATCTCATACTTTGTCATTTATCAAGGTCTGCAAAAAATTCATCCACGTCATGATATCCTTTGACATCTGGATCCTTTGCAATCCTTTCTGCCTCCAACATAGCAGAGACGGTTTCTTTATTCATCGTTCCTTCTGTAATTTTAAAAGGAATTCCTCGTTCACGTAAAGATTGTCTGACGAAAATATTAAAAGCCGTACTAAGATTCATACCAAGTTCTTCATATAATGCTTCCGCAGCAGCTTTTAAATCACTGTCCATGCGAATACTAATATTACTTGTATTTGATTTAGCCATAATATCACTCCTCTTTTTTATTTATATAATATGTTATTTGCACGAAAATATCAACACATTGCACGAAAATATATAAATTATTTATCATTTTAAATTTCTACTGTATATTTTGATATCTACAGAACCAGACACATACATGACCTGACATTGGCAGCTTTTTTCGAACGCATGTAGAGTAGGTTAGAGGGCTTCGCCCTCTTTCCCCTCATCAAACCGTGCA
>CAVBHX010000036.1:0-33794 GCA_963595255.1 bacterium | reverse complement strand
CACGCGGGCGTTTCTTAATTCAAGAGAGCGCCGTAGGCGGTCTTTCCTATTAAATAAAAAAACGATATCTGTACCGGATGGTACAGATATCGTCTGCTTTTTATGATTATTCTAAAATGTTCTTATAATAATCCGCCGATTGACAGGAACAATGGTGCAAATACCAGTGATACAACTGTCATCAGTTTGATCAGGATGTTGATAGATGGTCCTGATGTATCTTTGAACGGGTCACCTACAGTGTCTCCAACTACAGCTGCTTTATGAGCCTCGCTTCCTTTTCCACCGTGGTTTCCATCTTCAATGTATTTCTTAGCGTTATCCCATGCTCCACCTGCATTAGACATGAAGATTGCCATCATAACACCTGTTACAAGTGCTCCTGCAAGAAGTCCGCCAAGCGCAGAAGGTCCAAGAAGGATTCCGACTACCAGCGGTGCAAGTACTGCCATGACACCAGGAACCAGCATTTCTTTTAATGCTGCTGTTGTTGAGATTGCAACGCATGACTTGTAATCTGGTTTTTCTGTACCCTTCATGATTCCAGGCATTGTCTTGAACTGACGTCTTACTTCTTCGATCATCTGGTATGCTGCTCTTGATACAGATGACATTGTCATAGCTGAGAATAAGAACGGAAGCATTCCACCTATCAGCATTCCGATGATTACACGTGAGTCAAGGATATCAATTGACTTAAGATGTACTGCTTCTGCGTAAGATACGAACAGAGCAAGTGCTGTCAGGGCTGCAGATCCGATAGCGAAACCTTTACCCATAGCTGCTGTTGTGTTACCAACGGCATCAAGCTTATCTGTGATCTGACGAACGTGTGGATCAAGCTCGGACATCTCTGCAATACCACCGGCATTGTCAGCGATCGGTCCATAAGCATCTACAGCTACTGTGATGGCTGTTGTAGAAAGCATTCCTACAGCGGCAAGCGCGATACCGTAAAGTCCGCATGTCTGGTAAGCAATAAAGATACCAACGCAGATCAGAAGGATCGGGATTGCTGTAGATTTCATACCTACTGCGAGACCACTGATGATGGTTGTTGCAGATCCAGTCTCTGACTGTTCTGCGATTTCTTTTACTGATTTGTAATCTCCGGACGTATATACTTCTGTGATGATACCGATCAGAAGTCCTACGATCAGACCAGCTACGATAGCGATTGCTGCCTTAAAGTCTCCGAAGAATACTTTACTGAGTACACAAGATACGATCAGTACCAGTGCACTTGCTACATAAGAACCAGTCTTCAATGCTTTGTGTGGGTTTGAATTCTCATCACCTTTTACAAAGAATGTTCCAAGGATAGATGCAACCAGTCCGAGTCCTGCGATCAGAAGCGGGAAGATTGCTCCCTCAGCTTTATAATACACGATTCCAAGTGTCAGTGCAGAAACGAGTGCTCCTACATAAGACTCAAAAAGGTCTGCTCCCATACCTGCAACGTCACCTACATTATCACCTACGTTATCAGCGATAACGGCCGGGTTACGCGGATCATCTTCCGGAATACCAGCTTCCACTTTACCTACAAGGTCAGCTCCTACGTCAGCAGCTTTTGTATAGATACCGCCACCAACACGGGCAAATAGAGCGATTGAAGAAGCTCCTAAACTAAATCCTGTAATAATATCAACGTTTTTAGTCAGAATGTAAATCATGCTGACACCAAACACACCAAAACCAGCTACACACATACCCATTACAGCTCCACCGGAGAATGCAATTGAGAGTGCTTTGTTCATTCCTTTTTCTTTTGCTGCGTTTGCAGTTCTTACATTTGCCTTTGTAGCTACTTTCATTCCACAGTAACCTGCAAGTGTAGAGAACAGTGCTCCTACTACGAAGCATACAGCAGTGATCCAGTTTCCGATTCCTACTCCGATGAGTATAAATAATACAGCAACGAAGATAATCAGAATCTTATACTCTGCTGTCAGAAATGCCTGCGCACCGTCACTGATAGCAGCGGCAATTTCTTTCATTCTGTCGTTTCCGGCGTCCTGTCTTCCTACTCTTGCTGCCAGATAAGCTGCAAAAAGAAGTCCAAGAATTCCAAATACCGGAACAAGGTACAATAACATTTCCATAAATTTTCTCCTTCCGTCCGACTTTGTCAAATTCGTGTCAGACAGATATATCTTAACATATTCTTAACTTTTGATGGCATTATTTTTTATTTTTGTACGTTATTCCGATTATTTTCTGTATATTGTCCAAATTTCCGACCTTTCATTGATTATTTATAATCTATTTTTACCAATAACTTTCTTGTATAGAAGATTAATTATAATCTATCTTCATAAGCACAAGCCCGTTCGGTGGTGCCGTCGCTCCTTCTGAAGTATGAACTTTTGCATCCAGAATTTCCTTTACCTTTTCCGGAGTATAGAATCCTCTGCCAACGCGGATCAGGACTCCGGCAATAATGCGAACCATATTATAAAGGAAACCATTTCCTGTAATACGAAGCACGATTTCATCGTCTTTTTTCTCAATTATCAAATCATACACCGTCCGGACGGTATCCTGCGTATTCGTTCTGATATTACAGAAGCTTACAAAATCATGTTCTCCAACCAAATATTTTGCACCGGCACGCATAGCCTCAACATTCATTGGAAACGATACGAACGTACAATATCTTGTCTTTAACGGATTTGGTACCGCCGCATTGTATATATGATATTCATAAGTCTTTGAAATATTCTCCTGATATCTCGGATGCCAGTCTGCCGGAACTTCATCGGACCTTACTACTACAATATCTTCCGGAAGCCTCTGGTTCAATGCATACGCAAATCTCTCAGGCGGAATGGAAGATTCTGTATCGAATACCGCTACATTTCCCAGTGCGTGTACCCCTGAATCAGTCCTGCTTGCCCCGATAATTCTGATCTCTTCCCCGGTAAGTCTTGTTAATGATTTATTCAGTTTTTCTTCAATCGTAACTCCATTTGGCTGAACCTGCCAGCCACAGTAATTAGTTCCATCATATGCTACGAATATTCTGATTCTTTTCATGATGACCTCCACACAATCTGATACAATTATTTTTTAGTAACAAGATTACATAAATTTGGGACGGAGGTTTTTTAATACCTCCGTCCCTGTATACATTTTAAAACACCCAAATATGCACCGGTACGCATCTTCCAATCACCACCACCAAAATCACATAAGCAATTACAGTAATATATGCCATTCTGTCTTCTTTATGATATTTTAACGGTTTCATCTTTGTGCGTCCTTCGCCGCCACGGTAACATCTTGCTTCCATTGCCATTGCCAGATCATTGGCTCTTCGGAATGCCGATACGAACAACGGAACCAGAATCGGTATCATACTCTTTGCTTTCTGAATCATATTACCGCTTTCCAGATCAGCTCCTCTTGCGATCTGTGCTTTCATGATCTTATCGGTCTCTTCCAGAAGGATTGGAATAAAGCGGAGTGCAATCGACATGATCATCGCAATCTCATGTACCGGAACATGAATCTTGTTCAGTGGTCCAAGTAACTCTTCGATTCCATCTGTCAGTTCGTTCGGAGTCGTTGTAAATGTCATAAGTGACGAGCCGATGATCAGGTAGATCAGACGGATTGCCATATATACCGCAGTCCTTAATCCCCCTTCTGTAATCGTGAAGATCCATGCGTGAAACAATACTGCCCCGTCTCTTGTAAGAAACAGATTGAACAACACTGTAATCATCAGAAGCATGATGACTGGTTTCAATCCCCTCACAATAAAGGAAAACGGAACTCTTGACATTTTAATAATAATGATCAGGAACAATGTTGTCATCACATATCCCGGAATGCTGTTGAATAAAAACAATGAAATCAGATATAACAGCGTCCCCACCAGTTTCACTCTTGGATCTAATCTGTGTAATACACTCTTTGCCGGATAATATTGTCCGATTGTAATATCTCTTATCATATCTTCTTCTCCAGTGCCTGCATAATCTCATCTGCCGCTTCTTCTACAGTCGTTACATTTACCTTGACTGGTAATCCTTTTTCTTTCAGATCATGCATGATATACGTCACCTGCGGAGCTGCAAGTCCGATTTTTTCCAGTTCCTGATAATGTGCAAATACCTCTTTCGGCGCACCATTATACATTACAGACCCTTTGTTCATCACAATGATCCGGTCTGCATATCTTGCAATATCTTCCATACTATGTGACACCAGAATGACCGTCATATCACTCTGCTTATGCAGGTATGCGATCTGATCCAGAATGTCATCTCTTCCCTTTGGATCAAGTCCCGCCGTCGGCTCGTCAAGAACCAGCACCTTCGGACGCATTGCCAGAACTCCTGCGATCGCTACTCTTCGTTTCTGCCCGCCCGAGAGCTCAAACGGAGAAGATTTATAATATTTTTCTTTTAATCCTACCAGTTTCAGTGCTTCCAACGCACGCTTTTCACACTCTTCTTTGCTCAGCCCCTGGTTTTTCGGGCCAAAGCACACATCTGTCAGTACGTCAATCTCGAACAACTGATACTCCGGATACTGGAACACCAGTCCGACCTGATTGCGGAGTGCACGCATATCATATCCGTTTTGGTAAATGTTTTCTCCATTATAATACAGCGCACCGTCCGTTGCTTTCACAAGTCCGTTCAGATGCTGGATCAAAGTCGATTTTCCCGATCCGGTATGACCGATGATCCCCACAAATTCACCGTGCGGAATCTCCAGGCAAATGTCTTTGAGTGCATGTTTTTCGTATGCAGTCCCGGGACTGTATACATAATTCAAATGTTCTATCTTAATTGCAATGTCTGTCATTTCTTCTCACCATTTCTCACATCAAATGTTCTATTGTTGTAAATGCGTAATTGCTTCTACCAGTTCTTCTTTTTTTAAGATTCCTTTTGGAATATCCAGTCCACGTTTTCGAAGTTCGTCTGCCAGGATTGTCACCTGTGGTACATCCAGCCGATAGCTCTTAAGCTCATCCACCCTGGAGAATATCTCTTTCGGAGTTCCCTCCATCACAACTTTGCCGTGATCCATTACAAAGATCTTATCCGCATCTACTACTTCTTCCATATAATGCGTGATCAGAATTACTGTAACATTCTTCTGTTTTCTGAGTTTATGGACCGTCTTTAAGACTTCTTTTCTTCCAACCGGATCAAGCATCGCCGTCGGCTCATCCATAACAATGCATTTTGGTTCCATTGCTACAACCCCTGCGATTGCAACTCTCTGCTTCTGTCCACCGGAAAGCTTATTCGGAGAATGATGTCTGTACTCGATCATTCCAACTGCTTTCAGGCTTTCTTCTACACGCTGCCAGATCTCATCTGTCGGAACTCCCAGATTTTCCGGGCCAAATCCCACATCTTCTTCTACTACAGTACCGATGATCTGATTATCCGGATTCTGAAATACCATTCCCGCCGACTGTCTTACGTCCCAGAGTTCTTCTGGATTACTTGTATTCTTTCCATTCACCCATACGGAACCTTCTGTCGGAACTAAAATTGCGTTTAAATGCTTGGCAAGCGTTGATTTACCGGAACCATTGTGTCCGAGAACTGCTATAAACTGTCCTTCTTTTGCTTCAATATCCACTTCATCAATAGCACGCGATGTTCCAATCACATTGCCTTCTTCATCACGTTTTTCATATTCATATACTAATTTTTCTGTCTGGATCATTTCCATCTTTTATTTTCCTCCGCGTCATATGTGTTGGAAGTTGCTATGATTCTGCTGTTTCGTTTCTTTTTCTTATGTTTTTTCTTATGCTTTTTCCGGTTCCGGATACTCTGTTCCCATTGTATCAACGGTTACTTTTTTCATCTTCTGCTCATCAAGCGGTCTGTCACTATAGTCTGTATCTGTCTCAGCGATCTTATTTACAATACCCATTCCTTCAATGATCTTACCAAATGCAGCATATGCACCGTCCAGATGTAGTGCAGCTTTATGCATGATAAAGAACTGTGAACCTGCTGAATCCGGATGCATAGCTCTTGCCATAGAAAGTACACCTTCTGTATGTGCAAGATTATTTGCGAAACCGTTCTGAGCAAACTCTCCTTTAATTGTGTATCCCGGGCCTCCCATTCCTGTTCCGTCCGGGCATCCTCCCTGGATCATAAATCCATTGATGACACGGTGAAAGATCAGTCCGTCATAATAGCCTTTCTTCACCAGTGAAATAAAATTATTAACTGTATTCGGAGCAACTTCCGGGTACAGTTCTGCTTTCATAATATCTCCATTTTCCATCTCAATTGTTACGATTGGATTTGTCATTTTATTTTCCTCTTTTCTTTTTGTTATCTACAGGACCTGCCACTGGCAGCTCCTTATGAACGCATAGCATCTACAGAACCTGCCACTGGCAGCTTCTTACGAACGCATGGCGATTACAAAAGCGCCGGCAAAACCGACGCTTCCATTTTAGCGGATAAATCCTTATCCGTAAAGACTTCTATATCATTTTTATGGATTATTCACTTTTTTCAAAATAAAATCCATCAAACTTGTATTTGAATACACGATAAATAAATTTCTCATAATCCATCTTATAAGTTACAATTGCTTTATGATCTGCATCATACTCTGTAAAAGTCCCCTTTAATCCCGAATCTACAAGTACATTATCTCCTGTTTCCTGCGCACTGCTGACATATCCGGAATAAGGTACTTTAAACGAATCTACAAGTTCAAATGTACCTTCATTTTCATCCACCAGATATTTGTAATACTTGGAATTCTTTCCGTCAACCGCAGAACTTACTTTCAAACCTATCGACGACCAGTCATAATCCGGTCTTGTCTCACTGATTCCAATATTATTATCAAACATATACAGATAATACTGCCCGTCCGCAAGGCTTTCATCTGTCTCATATGTGATCGTATGCTGGCCACCCTGTATTGTAAAATCTCCTTTCTTATTCAGCAGAAGACTTACATAAGAAGTATCTTTCCAAAAATCTTTTTCACCGATCATATAAGAAACCACCGGCCCGTCATAGATATTATCTACTTTGATGATTGTTGACGTCTCTCTTGAACTTAAAAGTACTGACCCATTTCCCATATACTGAATCGTGTTGATATGCATCCAGTCCAGTTCATCGGAAGAATTTTTCACACAGGTCTTTTTATATTCGCCAAACAGATCTCCCAGATCCAGTACCTCTGTCACCTCACCGGAATTTACATCCAGTTTCAACACGATATCTTCCACGCTGTCCTGCGTCGTATCAGTTGCAAGGATCAGCATATTTCCATTTTCATCAAACACATAATCATGGTGCAATTTGTAATTGCCAAGATCATATACCTTTGTTACCTGGCCAAGACGGTTCACCTGTGCCATCTTCTTTTCGGAAATACTGTAATACATCGAATTCTCGTCAAAGATAAGCCTGTGACTTCGGTATCCCAGAAGAGGAACTTCTCCTCTTAAGACTCCGTTATTGTCATAATAATACATAAAATCCATAGAAGTACTGTCATTTCCAAGTACCACATACAGCCCGTCTTCTAACTTGTCCGCACTTTGTTTTACATCCGTATCAAGCTGTACTGCCTCTTCTCCATACAGACTTCCCATCTCATATACGATTTCCTTCGTATCCGTAGAACCGTCTTCATTCGTTATATAGAATGTAATCGTATTCTCCGTATCCGGGATCAGACCGATCACCTGAAATTCATGCTCTTTCTGATACTCTTCATCCTGATATACATTTTTGCTAAAGTCGGCAATATCATCCTCCTTTACATGAACCGTATAAGAAACTTTCACCGCCGAATCTGTCTCAAAATAAACATACAATGACTGTGTATTGGTTCCAAAAGGATTGTATTCGATCAGCATATTACTCAGTGTATACTCCTGAGATTCTTTTTTCTTTTCCAGTTCGTCCGCTATTTTCTGCTGCTCTTCTGCATTGTATGTTTTTTTGATCTTCTCGTAGATTTTTTTCTGTTTTTCATTCATTACATTTGCTTCATTATCTGACTTTTTCTGTTCTTTCTTTTCATCAGACTCTGAAACCTGTTCTTTCTTCGTTGTGCTCTTCTCTTTCGTGTCTGCATTTGCACACGCTGTCATTCCCATCGCAAGTATCATAGCCAACATTCCTGCAGTCATGATTCGCTTTTTCACTTTTTCTATCCCACCTTCTTATTATTTTTTCACGGTTATAAATATTCTAACAAGAATTTGTGTTAAAAATATGAAATATGGTCATTTTTATTTTAATTATTCGTTTTTGCTCTGCACCTCCGTATTTTTCAACTCATATATTACGATTCCACCTTTTTCTTCACAGCCCGTTTTCCACAATTCCATTAGATCCAGTCTGACTTTTTCCCCGTAAGTAGCCACATCGATCCATATGCCCTGTTCATTCTTTTCATATCCGACCACAAGAAACCAGTGCCATATGAAATCTTTGTACTTTTCAACATTCAAATGTCTCAACATCAGATATGGTACCGGAAGTCCCTTATCAATCTGTTCGCATATGATCTTCTCTGCCTCTTCCGCAGTACCTGTCCCGTCGAATTTTTCCATATCAATCTGATAATCCGTTCCATATTTTTCATTCACATCTGAAATATATTTTGCCAGACCTTCAATATACCATTCCGGCTTTTTTACGCCCTGAACTCTTGGACGGATGTATGGTTTCATAATCTGACTGAATTTTTTGTATGCTTCTTTATCCATCTGTTCAAGATCGAACGGATATAATTTTTTCATTCCCTTATATTTTGCCAGATAAATACAGCTGTCACATGCCGTTGCAGCTCCACATCCACCAACATTCATAACAATATTCGTGAACCAGTCCTGATTTCCTCCGAATTCTCCATCAATCATAAAATATTCCAGTTCTTTTTTCATATCTGCTCACCTGTCCTGTCTATTTGTCTATATAATAATGCAGCCATCTGCTTCCAACACCTGGTATTACTTTTTCAGACATCTGAAAGAAATTCTAACATACTTTCTCAAGCGTACGCAAGGGGCGGGGATTGCAGATTTTCTGCAATCCCCGCCCCTTATTTCTTTATATTTTGTTATTGATTTTTTGTTATTCTTATAAGCTTCTTGACATCTCTTCGCATACTTTCATAGCTTCGATGATAGAACTTCTGAAGCCGAGCTCTTCTAATGTACGAACAGCTTCAATTGTTGTTCCTGCCGGTGAACAAACCATATCTTTTAATTCCCCAGGATGTTTTCCTGTATCCAGAACCATCTTTGCACTTCCAAGAACAGCCTGTGCTGCAAACTGATAAGCCTGTTTTCTTGGCATTCCGCCTGAAACTGCTGCATCTGCCATAGCTTCGATCAGCATGAATACATACGCCGGTGAACTTCCACTTACTGCTGTTACTACATCCATCAGACGCTCAGGAACGATCTCTGCACGGCTGAAACTTTCCAGAAGGCTCTTTACATATGCGATCTCATCTTCTGTAAGATGTTCATTCGGGCAAACTGCTGTCATACCTTCTCCAACCATAGCCGGTGTGTTAGGCATTGTACGAACGATCTTTACATCTTTTCCGAACTGTTCTGCAAGCCATGCAAGTGTCTTACCTGGTGCAATTGTAATGATGATCTGTTTGTCTGTTACAACATCTTTGATATCAGCAATTACGCTCTCATAAAACTGTGGTTTTACAGACAGAATAATTGTCTCTGCTTTCTGTGCAACTTCTTTATTGTCTGCTGTTACATTGATTCCGTATTCTTTCTGAACTCTTTCTCTTCCAGGTGCAAAAAGATCTGCCCCGATAATTTCTTCTGCAGGAATTACATTATTCTTGATAATTCCGCCCATAATTGCTGATGCCATGTTACCTGTACCGATAAATCCTAATTTCATCCTTATTACCTTCCTTTTTAACCTGTTATGTTCTTTTTGCTCCCGGCACGTGACACATAAACATTCTGTTATGTTCGCTCCGTGCTTTTGTATACGTTTTTCAAATTTGTATACAAATCATTTCTACCGTGACTATATCACTCATTTCTCAAAAAGTCAACACACAACCTTGAATTTTCTTTGAAAACACGTTATAATTTGTATACAAATGAAGAAAATGTATACTTTTATATAAAAACTGATATGCACTGCGATAACTTATTACGTTATTGTGAAAGTACTATTTGAAGGGAGCATTTACTATGGCAGAAAAAAGTCCGTCTCTTGCCACACAGGCTTATCATACCATCAAAGAAAATATTCTGAATCTTACCTATCCTCCGGGCATGGTCCTTACCGAGGCTATGCTCACCAAAGAGCTCGGAATGAGCCGAAGCCCGGTACGCACTGCGATCCAGATGCTTCAGGCCGAAGGACTTATTGTCTCGGACTATTACAAATCTATGACTGTAAAAGAAATTACAGATAAAGATATCAATGAGATTTATCAGTTACGGGAATTATTAGAGGGGGCCGCTTTCCGTCAGATTTTTACCTCCGGGCGGTACGAAGAGTATTCTTACCGTATTGAAGAGAAAGTCGTGCGCATGTGCGCCGCTGCAGGCGATCTGTATGAATGGGAGATTGCAGATACTGCCATGCATATGGAGATTATCAGTATTTTTGATAATGACAGAATCAACCGGATCTATGAAAATAATCTTTCCGAACTGATCCGTATTGGCCAGTATTCTATCCGAAACGGGATGAGAATCCCCAGAACCAATGATAATCTGAAAAAAATGATTTCTTATATGAGAAAGGGAAACTACGAGAAAGCGTTTGAAATCTTGAAAAACGACCATTTCGGAACCGGCCGTAACACCGCATTAAAAATGCATTAATAAAATACATGTACAAAGAACTTGCCAGCTGTATGATCTGCAACTGGCAAGTTCTTTGTATATCTCTTATTTTTTAAAATGTTCCAACATGATCGGCATACATTGTTTGGAATATTCGCCCAATGAATATGCTCCTTTGTTCAAACACCAGTCTGAAACCAGAGCACGTTCACACATCGAGTAATATCTGACCAGTTCATTCACCGGTACTTCATCCGATATCTCTCCTCTTTTTTGTCCTTCATCGATCACACTGCTGATCAGTTTATAATATGTCCGGTTCTGATCCAGAAGTGATCTGTGCCCCTGTGCTACAAGCTGTGTTGAATAAAGCGAAGCCAGAAGATCAATGCTGATCTTTTCTTCCATCATCGAATGTGCTTCGTAGTTTAGATAAAGAAGCTTCTCATAACAGTTCATATCCGGATCCATCTTGGTCTTTAACACTTCGTAATTATCATCCAGAATAATCGACAATGTATTCAACAGTTCATCTTTGGTATTAAAATAATAATAGAACGATCCTTTGGATGTTCCTGACAATTCAATAATGTCATCTACCGTTGTTCCGTTATATCCTTTTTCATAAAACAACTGCCATGCCGCTGTTACGATTCTTCCTTTTACACTTTTTTTGTTATCTGTTTCTATTTCCATTTGTTTTCTCCTTATCCGCCCTCTTTTAAAGTACTTTTAGTATAACATATTTATTTTAACAGTGTACACAGAAAATCCTTCTTAATACTTTACTTCAAAACTACTTTCCAGTTCCGGTTCCATCTCTTCGGTATCAATCCAGTCAATCTGGATAAACTGGTTCCGGTTCAATCCCTTCATAAGTTCAAAGATCAGAGTCTCTCTTCCCTGTACTTCCATAACTACCGTCCCATCATATTCATTCTTCACCCATCCGGTCAGATTCATAGATCTTGCCAGATATTTTGCTGTATAACGAAATCCCACGCCCTGTACTCTTCCATGGAATATCATATGTTTTCTTACTTCCGACATCTATTACCACCTCTGAATAATTCAGGGTACTGCGCTACGCAATACCCTGCCTTTTTACATCCCGCTATGCAAGAAAAGCGAATATTTTCAACTTCTTTTGCATAACTTTCTTCACTCGAAATTCTTATGAACAAGCCTGCTGTACTCTTCATAAGCTTCTACTCCCTCAAATGCATCTTTTAACGCATCTCTGATTCCTATATAATACCAGCCTATGATCTTTTTATCCTTCATCCGGAAACGGTTCCATAGTTCTTCTCCATATACCGGATAATCCCTGTCAATATCGCGCATATTCGATAACTTGTCCGCCAATCCTACCATCTGTACTTCTCTCGGTGCATTTCGTATATGTTCGATCGTTGCAGACTTGCGCTCCATCCATGTCTTGGTTTTATCTTCGCTTTCCTGTGCTACAATTCCTGCCACTCGTTCCGAAAATTCCCGTGCAAGGATTTCTCTCGATACACCTTCACAATCTTCAATCGTATCATGCAAAACTGCTGCACTGATAATCTCCTCGTCCTGCGTCATCGTTGAGACAATATCTCCCACTTCGATCGGATGCACAATATATGGCCTCCTGGTTCCTTTCCTGAACTGTCCCGCATGTGCTCTCGTGGCAAATTCAATTGCCTTATTAATCATAATGGTACCTCTCTTTTATCGCATATGGTCTTTGGAGCCGATGATACGGCCTGATTAGTTATGTCTTTAATATATAAATAATATCACCTGAGACTTTAAATGACAATAATTTCAGTATATAATAAAAGAAAAGTTGCCTTTGGACCCCGCCGCCTGCTGTCCCTTTCAAGCGCATGGCGGTTTGGATATCCTGGCACTATAAATTGATCAGGGGGAGATAAATTATGGAACAAAAAACAATCTTTATTACAGGTGCTTCCAGAGGCATCGGGAAAAGCATCGCACTTTTATTCGCTTCCCGCGGATATCATACATTTTTGAATTGCTCTTCTTCTGTAGATGAGCTCAAAAAGCTCCGGGCATATATCACCGAAAAATACCATACTCCATGTACACTTGTACCGGGTAATGTAGGAAATCCTGACCACGTACGGGCAATTTACAATAAAATTTATCAGGAATGTACACATCTTGATGTACTCGTCAACAATGCTGGTATTTCCTATATTAATCTTCTGACGGATATGACAGATGAGGACTGGAACCGGATCATTCAAACTAATCTTTCTTCCGTATTTTACTGTTGCAGACAGGCGATTCCTCCGATGGTTTCCAAACGTTCCGGAAAAATCATCAATATTTCTTCCATGTGGGGGACATCCGGTGCTTCCTGTGAAGTTGCATACTCTGCTTCCAAGTCCGGCATCAACGGATTTACCAAAGCGCTCGCCAAAGAACTTGCACCAAGTAACGTTCAGGTTAATGCGATTGCCTGCGGAGTAATTGATACCTCTATGAATGATCAGCTTACCAGCGAAGAAAGAAAGGCTCTTGAAGAAGAAATTCCTGCCGGCAGATATGGTACTCCGAAAGAAATCGCTCAGATGGTATGGAATATTGTACACGCTCCGGAATATATGACCGGACAGATCATCGGAGTTGACGGCGGATTTCTATAAAATTTTTTTCGACCGACCGATATTCAGGCAATACTGTTTCTTAAACATAAGCGAACCGTGCAATAAATATTGCACGGTTCGTTATATTTTTCTTTTGATATATTTTTATTCAAAATCAAGTTCCACAGGGCAATGGTCCGACCCCATGATCTCAGTCAGGATTTTCGCATCTTTTATCCTGTCTTTCAGGCTTTCAGATACACAGAAATAGTCAATACGCCAGCCTGCATTCTTCTTTCTTGCACTGAAGCGGTATGACCACCAAGAATAGATTCCCTCTGCATCCGGATAAAAATAGCGGAACGTATC
Source organism: bacterium (assembly GCA_963595255.1). GTDB lineage: Bacteria > Bacillota > Clostridia > Lachnospirales > Lachnospiraceae > Dorea_A. Next base: position 20,015 of record CAVBHX010000036.1, on the reverse strand, counting down.
AATGAACCCCGCATTTAACAGATCCGTAAATTTTCCTCTCTCCTCATCCGTAAATCCCGCATTTTTACGATTGGTTTTCGGATTCTTCAAATCAATCTCTTTATGTGCTACATTAAGGTCTCCGCAGAAGATCACCGGTTTCTTTTCTTCTAATTTCTTAAGATATGCAAGAAACGCATCTTCCCATCGCATTCTGTAATCCAGTCGTGCAAGTTCGCTCTGTGAATTTGGTGTATAAACTGTAATAAAATAAAAGTCTTCAAACTCTAACGTAATCACACGACCTTCTTTATCATGTTCTTCTATTCCCAATCCATAGCTCACGGAAAGAGACTCTTCTTTTGTAAAGATTGCCGTTCCGGAATACCCTTTTCTCTCAGCATAATTCCAGTACTGATGATATCCCGGCGTATCCAGTTCCAGCTGCCCAGCCTGCATCTTTGATTCCTGTATACAGAAAATATCTGCATCCGCTTCATTAAAAATATCCATAAATCCTTTCTGTGCACATGCACGGATTCCGTTGACATTCCACGATATAAACTTCATATCTTCCTCCCGACTATTCTTACTTTTTTGTCCCGGATTCACCCATATAGGCGCAGTCTAATAATATACTTTTCTTAAAAACAATCCTCTTGCCGGAGCCAAAAATCCTGCAAGGCTTCTGTCTTCTGCAGCAATTACGACCGGCAGCATAGATGCATCCCTCTTTCCTGCACCAATCTCCAGAAGTGTTCCTGTAAGGATTCTTACCATATGATATAAAAATCCGGTCCCGTAATAGGTGATCCGCACCTTTTCTCCGCTGCTTACTATCTTAATATTCGTAATCTTACGGATTGGATCTTTGCATTCTTTATCATCTGTAAAGCTTGTAAAATTCTTTGGTCCTATCAGATATTTTGTTGCATCACGCATTGCCTCGATGTCCAGTTTTTCCGGATAATGATAGCAATATCTTCTGGAAAAAACATCCGGTTTTTCACGGCAGTCAATATAATATTCGTATTTTTTCCCTTTGGCACTCTTACGTGCATGAAAACCATTCTTGGCAAGTTCTACTTTCACAATACGGATATCTTCCGGAAGATATCTGTTCAGTGAATCTTTGAGTTCCTTGGTATCATATAATTTAGAAAGTTTCACACTTGCAACCTGTCCACGCGCATGAACACCCGCATCTGTTCTTCCCGATCCATCTATATGCACACGGTATCCAACCAGTTTACCGATACTCCACTCCAGAATATACTGTATTGTGTTATCTGTTGTGGCCTGTCTCTGCCATCCCTGATATCTGCTTCCATCATAGGAAATGGTTAACTTATATGTTCTCATATTATTTCACCCAATCTACTCTATCGTTCATCTTCTATCATTTTATCTGTTTCTATTCTTTCCATATACTGTAAAGATAATTCTATATCTGTTTTCTTTTTGAAAAAGGGAGAAGCAAATAATTTTTTGCTTCTCCCTTATATTCTATCACTTTATTACTTTATAAGCAATTCATTCTTATTCTAATATCTTCTTTAATTCATCCATAAACGTACTTACATCTTTAAATTCTCTGTAAACAGATGCAAATCTGACATAAGCAACTTCATCCAGTGCCTTCAGTTCATCCATGACTGCTTCTCCGATCGCACTGCTTGGAATCTCTTTTTCCTCCAGGCTAAAAACTTTTGTCTCTATTCTGTCAACAACTTTCTGAATATCTGCTGTTGCAACCGGTCGTTTATAGCAGGCACGCACAACTCCATTCTCTACTTTCCGACGATCATACTGCTCTCTTGTATTGTCCTTTTTGATCACAGTCAGTGGAATTGTCTCTACTTTCTCATATGTCGTAAAACGTTTGCCGCATACATCACATGAACGGCGGCGTCTGATAGAACTCCCGTCTTCTGCCGGTCTGGAATCGATAACTCTTGTATCCGGATTATTGCAATATGGGCACTTCATCTGAATCGTTCCTTTCTGTCCATTATACTGTCTTTTTATTCAAATACAGTATATCTTTTCCACAAACATAAGTCAAACAAATTTCTCCTATTTTTCTTCATGGATTTCCACCAGAATCAGGTCCGGACCAATCCTTTTAATGCAGGAAAAAGGAATGATATACTCCGTCCCATCTCCGAAAAAATTACACCATTTTCCTCCCTCCGGTACCACCAGGGCCTCTATGCATCCTTTACAGTCATCAATGATCAAATCCTCTATATAACCAAGCTTTTTACAGTCACAGCAGTTGATCACTTCTTTTTTCTTCCATTCACTTAATCGAACTTTTGCCATCTTTCCTCACCTGTTTTGACAATATTCTGCTCTTTATTCCATTTTATACTCATTTTCTGTAATAAAGAGTCCTGTTTTAAAATATGCAAAGACCCCTTCTTCGGTCAAAAAAACAGCCTGTACATCCACAGTGCTACACTGCGTCTATACAGACCGTTTTCCTTTTTATTCTTCGATCATAATAACAGCCACCGGACACTCTTCTTTTGCCTCTATTGCTGCACTTTCATGTTCCGGTGTCACTTTGGCATAAGCTTCTGCCAGGCCGTCTTCGTCAAACCGGAACACCTCCGGACATGTTGCGATACATGCTCCGCAGGAGATACATCCGTCTATAACCTTTGCTTCCATGAAACATCCCTCCTTGTAAAATCTCTACAACAGTATGTCTCATTTTCAGCAAATTATTCCTGTTCTTATCTGATCACTGTACCGGTTTTTCCCTTAAGTGCTTCATCGAGTTTGTCAAATGATGTGATCAGCGCACTTCTTCCTTCTCTCTTTTCGAGGAATTCAACTGCTGCTCTGAATTTTGGATACATGTTATATTTTCCAAAATGTCCTTCTTCCATGTATTCTTTTGCCTGAGCGACGCTAATCTCTCCAAGCTCTTCCTCTTCCGGTCTGTCCATGTTGATCTTAACTTTCTCGACACTTGTCAGAATGATCAATTCATCGGCATCTGTCTCTTCTGCCATCTTTCCTGCAGTCAGATCTTTTTCGATTACGGCACTTGCTCCTTTCAGGCGATGATCCTGTTCCAGTACCGGAATACCGCCTCCTCCGCAGGCTATAACAACCTGATCTGCATCCAGTAATGCTTTGATCGCATCAATCTCTACGATGCTGACCGGATTCGGTGCAGATACAATACGGCGGAATCCTTTTCCCGGCTCTTCTACTACATAATTACCTTTTTTGCGCTCGGCACTTGCCTCTTCTGCATCCATATAACGTCCCAGAACTTTTGTTGGTGTATAGAACGCTTCATCGTACGGATCAACGATCACCTGTGTCAGAACTGTACTGACAGTTCTGTAAATACCACGATTCATCAATTCTTCACGAATTGCATTCTGAAGGTCGTATCCGATATAGCCCTGACTCATAGCAGAACATACAGACATTGGTGCTGCCGTATAATCTTCATGTTCTTTGGCAAATTCATTCATTGCTGTATGGATCATGCCAACCTGAGGTGCATTACTGTGTGTAATTGCAACCTGATATCCTTTTTCAATCAAATCACCGATAACTTTCGCAGTCTTCTTTACTGCCTCTTTCTGTTCTGGTAATGTCGTACCAAGTGCTCTGTGTCCTAATGCAACTACAACTCTTTTTTTCATAATCTATACCTCTGCTTTTCTAGTATTTTTCTACGAAATAAATATAAGAAAATTATAGTATTTTTCCATGTAAAATGCAATCTTTTTTACCCTTATATTCCCTATAATTCAGTCATTTATCCTGTATACATTTTATAATCTGTCAAAATCCATATCCAGAAGCTCGTCAAAAGATTGGATCGAAACGTCTGCTTTTTCTACTTCGCCGAATCCATAAGCTGCATAGATCATCGGTATTTCTGCTTCCTTACACGAATTCGCATCTCCCTGTGTATCTCCAACATAAACCGCCTCACTCAGACCATTTCTTTCCATGATAATCCGGATATTCTCTCCTTTTAATTTTCCGGTATAGGCCGGGCAGGTGAAATCCTTAAAATACTCTCCTAATTTTGAATACTGCAAAAATGCTTCAATATATCCGTCCTGACAGTTACTTACAATATACAGTGGATATTTCTCACTTAATTTTTTAATTGTCTCCTGTACACCTTCAAATATCACACATGGACCGGCCGCAACCAATCCATTTTCATATTTCAGCATTTTCTCCATGAGCTTCATCATCTCATCTTTCGGCATCTCCGGAAACAGACTTTCACCAATCGCTTCCATTGGCTTTCCAAACTCTTTTTTCAGATCTTTTTCTTCAAGTTCTTTGTGTTCTATTCCTTCATCCTTGATCACTTTATTCCATGCAACTGCTACCATTTCGGTTGAATCCCATAAAGTACCATCTACATCAAATATAATTCCCTTCATTTCCTTCCTCCGTTATCTTTTTGTTCATAAAACTGTCTTTTCTAAGTATACTATACTTCAAGGCTTTACTACAAGCCCGGCCTTCTTTCAGTCTTTCAGCAGTATCTTTTCCCGTGATTCTATACCTTCCCATGGATTTATCCATATTTCTACATTCTTTTTCAGTTCTTTATTATAATATTTGATCTTTATTATAATCTTACCGTCTGTATAATTATCATACAGCTTTCCTGTGTTTTTATATTCATATGAATACCCTATCTGTCCGTGATTTTTCAGATCCTTCCATTCCCTGGATGATAATTCTTTTTTGAATACTTTCTTCTTGCCGATTTTCATCTCTAGCTTCACATCTTCCACATTCTTCATATACTTTTGCTCCGAAGCACGAACATTCAGATAACCTGACTGATATTCACCATTTCCTGTCTCATCTGCCTCCAGATCTGCCATCGGAAGCCAGTCGATCTGCTCCAGTAAATACTCCGTCGAATCTGTGTCAATGACGACATTCTGTTTTTCACCACTCTTATCGATATTAAGACTGATATTCACCGGATTCTCCAGATAACTTACCGGTATCTCTGCCTCGCCTTCATATCCATTTTCTTTTTTTACCATATCTACAGATATGTTTCCGTCACTTTCGTCGGTCTTAACAAGACCTGTCATTTGTGTTTCTGCGCTGTCCTGAACCAGAACACACTTTAATTTCAGATATATCTTTCCGTCCTCGGAACAACGTACACTTCTGTAAAACTCCGATATGATTCCTTTTGGCCTTCCTATCTGTTCACTGTCTTCATCCGTTTCCTGCTGTACGATCTGTGTTGTCTGTGCTTCTGCATTATTTGATTTTTCTTCAATAATAAAATATCTTACATATATACTTCCACCGATACACGCGACAAGAAGAATTGCAGAAATTGCTATCAAAACTATAGTATATCTCTTCCACCGTTTTATTTCTTTTTGGCAATGTTCTATTCTTTCTTTTTCATCTTTACGTTTTGTATCTTCTTCGCATTCCATCCCCAAAAGCTCTGTTATGGACACTTCAAAAATCTCCGCCAGTAATTTTAATTTTTCTATATCCGGAATGGCACTGTCTGTTTCCCATTTGGATACAGACTGTCTTGACACTCCTATTTTTTCCGCAAGCTGTTCCTGCGTCATAGATCGTTTTGTCCTCAACTTATATATCTTTTCACCTAATGTCATTTTCTCACCTTCTTAATAATATCTATACGAAATGAATTCATTTTTTTCATTATGTCTTATTCTCCTGCATTTGTCCACATATGTAACATTGCAATCTCGCAACCATTGGTTGACAGCTTTCATTTTTCGTAATTTTCAGACTTTTCATCCACTTTTTTATTTCTTCATATTCACCCACCTCTTGCTGTGCTATACTGAAGACAGTTTATACAATGTCTGAATCTTCAGAACGCATAGCGATATAAAATATGATTCAGCAACATATGACCGGTTTATGAAAGGAGACTACTATTATGAAAGTTATTGTAATCGGACCAAGAGGTAAAATGGGGAAACTGATCACACAGGTCGCTGCCAGTCGTGACGATATGGAACTGGTGGGTGCAATAGCACCAAAGGGACGGGATTATATCGGAAAGGATCTGGGCACTGTTGCCATGACGGGCTTCGAACTCGGAGTTCCTGTAACCGATGACCTTGAAAGTATCATTGATTCCTGTGATGTCATCATTGATTTTTCCACAAAAGAAATGGCCATGGAAGTTCTGGATCTTGCTATTGCCCATAAGAAAGCACTGGTATGTGGATCGACCGGATTTTCCGCTGAAGAAATGAAACGCTTCGAAGAAGTCGGCAAACAGATCCCGATGCTCTATGCGGCTAACACTTCAAAACTTGTGAATATCATGAACAAACTTCTGGAACTTGTTACTGCAACTTTAAAAGACGAGATTGATATCGAGATTCTGGAAATGCATGATCAGTGGAAGAAGGATGCACCAAGCGGAACTTCTAAAGAGATGGGTGAGATCATGGCTCATGCGCTCGGCAAAGAGCTTAGCGATATTGCAGTCTACGGACGTGAAGGCGAATCACCTCGTGAACCTGGAACCATCGGCTACCATTCCCTTCGTGCCGGCAATATTCCAAGCAGCCATACCGTATACTTCGGAGGCATGGGCGAACGTCTGGAAATTACCCATCACTCCTATAACTGGGAATGCTTTGCAAGAGGAGCCTGTGACTGTGCTGCTTATCTTGAGGGGAAAGGCCCTGGGTTCTATTCCATCAAAGATGTGCTTGGAATTTAATCCACTAATGAATGGATCAAACACAGAACTACAAAAAATCCGCTATTGGCAGTCCCTTACGAACGCATGGCGATAAAAATAAAAGGTACATTCCCGTGCATTAAAGTCTGCACAAGAATGTACCTTTTATTTTATTCCGGCCGGATATCAACCTTTTCACACATTAAACAATCAGGCCTTCCAGCTCGTCCTTGGACATCACACCCATATCTCTCTTAACGACTTCTCCGTCTTTGAACACCAGAAATGTCGGGATAGACATTACACGATACTGTCTTGCAAGTTCCGGTTCCTGATCTACGTCAATTTTGCATACTTTAATATCTGTACGTTCTTCTGCAATCTCTTCCACGATCGGTGCCATCGTCTTGCATGGTCCGCACCATGTTGCCCAGAAATCTACCATTACAGGTACTTTTGACTCCAGTACTTCTTCATTAAAATTATCTTTTGACAAATGTATAACTGCCATATCTATTTCCTCTCTTTCGTAATGACTATTATCATGTAACTACATGCTTATTATAACCGATTCCCCAAAGTTATCCATATAAATTCTATAAAATATTCTGAAAAAATTATTCAATAATAATTTTGTATGAAGCCTCAAATTCTCCGCCCGCTTCCAGAGCATTTTCCCAGTCTCTGTCTTTTAATTCCCCATCGAATCTTTCACTGTCACAGCGTCCATACCATGGTTCAATGCATACAAACGGAGCCTGTTTTTTCGGTGGTGACCAGATTCCTGCAAGTGGTGCGTCAAATTCTACTGCCAGGTATTCCTTCTTCTGTGGATCCGTCAATGCGACCCTTTGAATCTGATGCCCTTCAATTACCAGCGCATCCCCGTCAAACAAATGCTCATCAATAGAAAGGAAACCGTCTGTCAGCTTATATTCTTTTTTCTGTGTTGTAACAACTCCGCCTTCTCCGAATACCGTATTCGTCAATGATTCCGGTGCATTTCCTTCTCCATCCTTAAACTTCAGGAAATATTCTGACTGCTTCTCGCCTTCTCTGACCGGGCAGAAGAATGCCGGATGCGCACCGATCGCAAAATACATATTTTTCTCATTTGTATTTTTTACTTTCCACATTACCCTGACAGCTGTTCCTTCCAGTCTGTATCCAATCTCCAAATGGAAATGAAACGGATAGACTTTACGGGTTTCATCGGTATCCTCCAACGCCAGCCATGCCTCATCTGTGCTCCGGCTTATCAATGTAAAGTCCATATCTCTTGCAAATCCATGCTGATTCATCGGATATTCTTTGCCTTCATGTCTGTAAACTTTATTCTTTACTCCGCCGACAAATGGAAATAACACAGGCGACGTCCTTCCCCAGTATTTTGCATCTGCATTCCACAAATATTCCTGTCCGTCAGCCTTACTTTTCAACGACCGCAATTCTGCTCCGTGAATATTCACAGTTACTTCTATCTGTTCATTTTCCAATCTGATCTGTTCCATCAATCTCTCATCCTTTCTGTCTGCTCCATTCCTTCTAAACCTTTTCCAGATCCAGTTCTGTTCCATTTAGCACTGCTGACACCAGACCGTCATGTCCGTCATAAACAAGTTTCAGTGAGAAAAACGGAACCTTTTCTGCTATCAGTTTTAAAAATATCTTATCTCCTCTCCAGAGATTCAGATCCTGTATCTTATTAATATCAACCCATTCCAAAACGCCTTCATCACAGGCAATCTGTTCCCCTTCAAAACCATCTGCGTGAAACAAAGACATATATTCTGTCACTCCGTCTCCCGATACAAATGTTACAAGTCCACAGAACCTGTAAGAAGTAAGCGTATACCCGGTCTCTTCTTTTACCTCTCGTAGAACACATTCTTCAGGGCTTTCATCTGCCTCAAAGTGCCCTCCGACACCGATCCATTTTCCCTCATTCACATCATTTTTCTTCTTAATTCTGTGAAGCATCAGATATTTATTATCTTTTTCAATATAACAAAGTGTACTGAGTCCTGTCATTCCATCCTCTCTTTCTGTTATTTTTACATTTAATTTATCTGATTTTACTGCTTTAGTATCCACGGCATTCATGGTATGATATGGATACCAGCGTTATAAATATCAGCGTTATACATGCCAGATTTTGTTTCTGGCATTATTATACCTATACTACAGGAGAATTGCAATGAACCGTACAATAGAATACCTGATTACCGAAAAAGAAGACGGACTCCGGATTGAACAATTCTTACGAAGGAAAGGATATTCCGGTCAGAATCTTGCCGAAATCAAACGTATGCCAAAAAGTATACTGGTAAATGGTGTCCATTATTATATGCGCCAGACACTGACTGCCGGAGACATTCTGAAAGTCATTATCTGTGAAACAAAATGCTCCGAGAAAATCCCCCCGGTGGAGATCCCACTGGATATTATCTACGAAGATGAAGACATCATCGTGATCAATAAACCCGCCGGCATGCCGATTCATCCGTCAATGAACAATTATTATAATTCCCTTGCCAATGCACTTGCATGGTACTACCAGAAGCAAGACAAACCTTTTATCTTCCGCTGCTGCAACCGTCTTGACCGCGATACCTCCGGACTCACTGTAGTCTCCAAACACCTTGTCAGCGGAAGCATCCTTTCTACCATGACTAAAAACCGGGAAGTACACCGCGAATATCTTGCAGTAGTAAAGGGCCGTGTCACACCTTCATCCGGAACGATCTGCGCCCCACTTGCCCGAAAAGAGGGAACGATCATTGAACGCATGGTAGATTTTGAACACGGTGAGGAAGCCATCACCCATTATAAACTGATAAGAGAAGCAAACGGACACAGTCTGGTTTCATTAAAACTTGAGACAGGCCGTACCCATCAGATTCGTATTCATATGAAATACCTTGGCTTTCCACTGATCGGTGATTACCTGTATAATCCAGATATGGAGCACATGACCAGGCAGGCTTTACATTCCCATCATATGGAATTTGCACATCCGATCACCGGTGAATGGATGTCATTTACGGCACCTCTTCCTGCTGATATGGCAAATGTACTAAAAGACTAAAAAAGCAGTATTGTATTCCGATTTTTCATCGTTATACAATACTGCTTTTCATATCCAGTTATTTTTTAGACTCCTCATATGCCTTCAGTTCATCGAGTGCCTGACCTCCCATCAGGTACAACGCTGCAATGTTGAAAATCGTCATCAGACCGATTCCGACATCTCCCAGATCCCATACAAATGTATAAGTCGCAATTCCTCCGATGAACAACATCACAAGTGCCAATACTTTGTATGCAGTCTGCCAGCACCATTTGTCACCAAACAGATATGCCACATTACATCTTGCATAAAAGAGAATTCCCAGAAATGTAGAAAAGCTGAACAGGAATAAGGTCACTGCAATGAATATCACTCCGAATTCTCCCAGATGATATCTCATCGCAGTCTGTAACAGATCCATTCCTTCTTTTCCAGCGACCAGTTTTTCCGGTACCAGTAACATGATCATAGCGGTACAGCTACAGATTACGATCGTATCTACAAACACTCCAAGTGCCTGTGTTAATCCCGCTTTCACCGGTTTGTCACATTCTGCTGCCGCTGCCGCACATGGCGCAGAGCCTGAACCAGCTTCATTCGAAAATAATCCACGTTTTACTCCGTTCATCAGCACTGCTCCAAATCCACCGGCTGCCACCTGGCGGATTCCGAAAGCTTCCTGGAAGATCCTTGCAAATACCCCCGGAAGACTTCCGATATTGGTAATAATAATAAAAATCGTAATACAGAAATAACACACCGCCATAAACGGAACCATCAGATCCAGTACTTTTACCGTCGCATTCTTACGAAGTACGATAATCGCCGCAAGAATCACCAGAACGATCGTCGTATAAAATGGCGGGATAGAAAATGCATTTTTAAAAGATGCAGCCACAGAATTACTGATCACCTGACTGATCCCGCACCAGCAGATCAAACCTGAGATGGCAAATAATACTGCAGGCAGTACGCACTTTCTCTTCTTTCCGGTCCTGCCTTCCACATAATCATGGATATAATATGCCGGTCCGCCGCGGAAACCTCCGTATAAAGGATCTTTTTCTTTATGAATCTGAGCAAGTGTTGCTTCTATAAATGCTGTCGAAGAACCGATCAGCGCTGTCACCCACATCCAGAATATAGCTCCCGCACCACCTGCGGATACTGCCGCAACAACGCCGACCAGATTTCCCATTCCGACACGGGTTGCTGTCGATACGATCAATGTCTGAAAAGTAGACAGACTGTTCTTGTCTTCTTTCTTTCCTGTCAGTGCCGTTACCATATCCGGAAATAACCGGATCGGAAGTACTCTGGTCCGGATGGTAAAATATATTCCTGCCGGTATCAGAAGTATGATCAACAGTGAAATTCCGACACTACCGCCTCCCGGAAGAGGTATCTGCAATAAATCTCCCCACAAAAAGCCATATACTTGTTCTATTAATTTAACTATCATAGTATAAATGTCCTTTCAAAATCTCAGGACTTTAAAGCACTACACTTTAAAGCCCTGAATTACATCATACTATATTCTGATCTATATTGCAAACTGAAACTTACTTTCGTTCTTTATCCCTGTGATCATAAATATTAATCAATCAGGTCGTTCTGGAATCTGGACAAATGCTCATACGGAAGAATCAACCTTCCACGGTAAAGTCCACACCCGTCATTGATCAGACTGTTATTTACTGCCGAAAACATATTCACATCCAGTTCAGCCAACTTAAGATTCAGAAGTTTCATTCCTCTCTCATAAGCCTCATCAAAATACAGACACTCTCCTTCCGGGATTGCATCTCTTCTGGCCCGTTCATGTTCCTGCTCTTTTTCATAACCGATATGATTTGCCGAGCCTATTTCTGCAATGTCATCCATCATTTTGGTTCGAAGCTGTACCTCCATATAGCATCTTGAACTATTATCGTAAAATGTAATATGTAAAGACTGATAATTATTCGAACTATGGCTGCAGATATAATCTCTGTAATACGGTTTCACTGATTCGTTCAAAAGCGGGGATGTACTTTCCTTTATCCCCATGGCCGGTTCTGCACTAAATCCCTGCTCCTCCAAAAATCCCGGCAGTACATTCGCGATCTGATACAGGTATTTCCGCTCCTGCTCTTCTCTGTCTTCTTCACTGTTCAGATGGCATCTGGGAACTGAAATAATAATTCTGTAAGCGATTAAATCTCTAAAGCAACTCAATCGTTTCTTAAGTTCTGCTATGCTCGGATATTTCCCGTGTTCTTCATAATAATCATAAATGAATTCCACCACATAACCATTGAATTTCTCTTCTGCCCGGATCAGTGATTTGATCCTTCCTTTGAAAGTAAATGCCATAAACGGATATTCTTTCGACATATATTTGTAAAACTCTCTCATTTTCTGAGACTGCGCAGTTAAGAAATCATTATGCTCCAGAAGTTCCTGGATCTGCAACAGAAAATTACAATGAATCATATCTATTTCATTTCCTGTTTTCTTGGCATCTTTTCTCAGATCTTTGATGTAATTGTGAAGAATCCGAAGTACTGTATCTCCGGAATACAGATAGTCATTTAATATAACCATCTCTGTCACACTCCTCTTCTGTCTTTTTTCTTCTCTCCTGATTTTTTTATTTTACCAAATTTTTCTTAAACATGCCAGACTGGTAAAAACGAAGTTTTTCCCTTTTACGCTTCCATCCTTTTCAGCTCCGGCATCACTGTACATAGCATCGTGATAAAGCAGATACTTCCACCGATCACATTTGATACCGGCTCGGCAAGGAATACCCCATCCGTTCCCATATGTAATACATATGGCATCAGATAAGTAAGCGGAACTACAATGAACACTTTACGAAGCAGTGAAAAGAAGATTGCCTGCTTCTTCTTATTCAGTGATTTAAATACTGTTTGTCCCATATACTGCAGATCCATAAATATAAACGCCGCAAAATATTGTTTCAACGCCGGAACGGCATCTTTCATAAGAGTCTTATCCGAACTGAATATCCGGATCAGGACTTCCGGAATCATGATAATACTTCCCCACATCACTCCTGTATATATAAGGATCATAACTGCCAGAACTGCAATTGATTTTCGCACACGCGCAGGACGACGAGCCCCGTAATTATAGCTTAAGATCGGAGACGTTCCTTCATTTATCGCATGGATCGGAGTCTCCACAAGCTGACGCACACTGGAAATGATCGTCATTACAGAGATATAAATATCTCCGCCTGTAACAGACAGTACGTTGTTACAACAGATTGTCACCAGGCTGTTCGTAAGCTGCATGATAAATCCGGCCATCCCCAGACTTACGATATTTTTAGCATATCCTGTACATTTTAATATCTCATTCTTCCGTAAAAACCGTACTTTCAATTCTGCTTTTCCTGTAAGAAAAAAAAGAACAAAGGCTGCCGATAATGTCTGTGACAGTATGGTCGCAATGGCTGCGCCCCGCACTCCGAATCCGAGAACAAAGATAAACAGTGGATCAAGTATCAGATTCGCAACTGCTCCGATTGCAACAGAAAGCATTCCAACTACAGAATATCCCTGGGCATTGATGAACGGATTCATCCCGACTGCGATCATTGACGGCAATGTACCGAGCAGATAGATCATCATATATGGATACGCATACACCAATGCACTCTTAGAAGCTCCAAACAAAATTAAAATCGGTCTTGCAAATAGTAACCCCGTCACCATCAATATCACACCACTGACACAAACCATGGAAAAAGAAGTATTCATAATACACACGGCTTCTCTCTCCTGCCTTTTCCCTCTGGAAATAGAAAAAAGCGGTGCACCTCCGCCTCCAAAGAGATTTGCAAATGCAGTAATGATCACGATCAACGGAAAGCAGATTCCAACTGCCCCCAGTGCTTTCGTTCCCACCTCCGGGATACGTGCAATGTATACACGATCCACAATGTTATATAATAAGTTTAAGATCTGAGCAACGAGCATCGGAAGTGCTGCACCAAGAATATTCCCGGTCACGGTTCCATTTTCAAAGTCAACTCTTTTCATATTTTTACTCATTCCTTTTCTTTTTTCTTGCGTTTTCAGTATAACATCGGTTATCATATATGTAAATTATTGTTTTTATATGGCAATTCAATATTTTTTATATGGATTTATTCATAAACAACTCTTATATTTTTTATTTTTATCATATAGAGAAAGGAAATTTTATGGAACTGAAACAGTTAGAATATTTTCGTGCTATCGTAGATGCCGGGACCATCAGTGGTGCGGCCAGAGATCTTCATATGACACAGCCTCCTCTCAGCTATCAGATCAAAATGCTGGAAGAGGAATTACAGGTGCCTCTTTTTCTTCGTGGTAAAAAAAGAATCACTTTAACCGAAGCCGGGAAAACACTTTACGAACAGGCCGGAAATCTACTGATGCTTTCCGACCTCGCCAAACGTGAAGTGATAAAATCCAGCCAGTCTGCCACTCTGCATATCGGTATGACCCCTTCCACTGTATCAATGATGTCCGATCATCTTCTTCATTTTGCAAAGAAGTATCCCAAAGTGCGTTTTGATGTACACGAAGGCTCAACATTTACACTCAAAGACCAGCTGGAAAATCGGATCATCGACCTTACTACTCTGCGGACTCCCATTGCATTGAACGGATGTGAAACAAAGCCGCTCTTAAAAGAAAGCCTTATGGCTATGAGCATTCCTGATTCCCCACTTCTTCAGGGACGTTCTTCTATCCCGCTTAAGGAGCTTTCCAGACAGCCGCTGATTCTTTCACACCGCTACCGTAAATATATGCTGGCAGCCTTTGAACGTGCCGGACTGATGTGTGATATATATTTCACTTGCGGAGATGCCCGCACTGCCATGACCATGGCAGAAAAAGGGCTTGGTATTGCTATCCTTCCTGCTTCAATGCAAACGCTTTCTTCAAAGCTTACATCATGCAGGATCTCAGGCGCAGATCTTACTACAGAGATCCTGCTGGCATGGAGAAAAGAACAACTCCCTGAGGAGATTCAGGACTTTCTAAAAATGTGGGATTAGCAGATCAGGATCTTGTCCACACACAATCCCTGTCAATCTCGTCCAGACTCGTCACTCCACACATTTTCATCGTATCTTCCAGTTCTGTTCCCAGCTTTTCGATATAAGATTTCACGCCTTCTTCTGCGCCTCCGTATACAGCTGTCACAAATGGTCTTGCAATGATCACTGCATCTGCTCCCAATGCAAGTGCTTTAAATACATCCACACCACTGCGGATTCCACCATCTACGAATATCTTCATAGAATCACCTACTGCCAGTGCAATCTCTTCCAGAACTTCTGCTGTCGCCGGGCACTGATCCAGTACACGGCCGCCATGATTCGATACTACAATTGCAGATGCTCCCGCCTCTTTTGCTTTCAATGCTCCTTTGACGGTCATAACACCTTTCACAATAAATGGTGTGCCTGCCATCTTCGCAATCTGACGGAGTTCTTCTACCGTCTTACTTCCTGCCGGCGGCTCCATATTCTTAAGAAACGGAAGCCCTGCTGCATCAATATCCATTGCCACTGCGAAGGCTTTCGATTCATGTACCATCTCCATCTTCCCGGCAATCACCTCCAGATTCCATGGTTTCACAGTCGGAATTCCGATTCCATCTGTTTTCTTAATCGCTTTTGTTGCTGCAACCATCACATTACTGTCGACGCCATCTCCTGTAAATGCAGCAATTCCGTATTTTGCACAGGAAGATACCAGAATATCATTATATGCCACATCATCCAGGCAGTCCCCATAATGTAATCCTACTGCACCAACCGGACCTGCAAAAAACGGATATTTGAATTTCTTCCCGAAGAGCTCCAGGGATGTATCTACCGGTTTATTCTCGGCAATGGTATCCATCTGTACACGGATTTCCTTCCATTTGTCATAATTGCGGATAGCTGTATCCCCTACTCCCTTTGCGCCCGGTCCCGGCATCTGGTTCTTACAGGCACGTCCGTTACACTCCGGACAGGCTTTACAATAATTTCCAATACGTGTTCTTGCATTTTCTATACATTCTGAATAATTCATATTTTTCCCTCTTTTCTTTCGTTTCCTAACATCTTCCACAGTTTCTGCAGGGATTACATCTTAATTTTTTCAGTTTTAGATTCCAGCCTTGAATTTCCGGTAACTTTTCCCCGGTTATCCACCTTTTCATCCCATAATGATCTGAAACCGTAACTTTATCCCCATTCCACTCAATCTCCAGTGGATACAGTGTAATATTTTCAGGATTCATACAGTTCTGATGAAGTCTTGGTGAATACACTTCTTCTCCCCAGGATACGGCTTGATCTATTGTCCGAATCCGTATATGCGTCTCACTGATACGTAAAATCTCCGGTTCCACTGCACAATGATATCTTTCAGGTATTTCATTCTTGAAAACAGAAATGATTCCTAACGGCGTCCTGATCTTTTCATTCTTTTTCATCTTAATATCCGATCTCCTCCAGAATCCGCTCAACAAGTCTCACATTTTTCAGCGAAAATTCTTCCGTAACCGCCGGCTTCTCATTTTCATCGATGCATCTGCCGAATTGTTCTACCTCCAAGCGATAATTCTGTGGAACTTCTACCGTCTTTACTTCTTCCTGCCCCTCAGCCGTACGAATTGTATAGCTTAATTCTCCATCACCATTGAATGAAAATTTGGTTCCGGTAATGCTTCCCTTCGTTCCATCTATCTCCAGACGGTCCAGTCTCCTGTCCTGATCCGTTGCAAGTGTCATGCCACAGGTAAATGCTGCTTTCTTTCCATCTGCGAATTCCATGACCACAGAAGTCAGCTTATCGATCTTTTCTTCCGAAAAGATTGCGGAAGCCTCGACTTTCGCTGGTTCTTCATTCAGAAGTCCTAACATCAGGCTTGTGCTGTATACTCCCAGATCATATGTACATCCTCCGAGAGTCTCCCGTCTCATCCGGATATTTTCCTTATTATAATCTGATGTGATAAATGCGGAATCTATATAACGAACTTCTCCTATCGTTCCATCTTCTATCTCTTTCTTAATTGCAGCGATATATGGACTGTGCTGATATGCAAAAGCTTCCATAAGATATACATGGTTCTCTTTTGCCGTGTCAAATAATTCTTTTACCTGCTTTTCACACGGTGCAAGCGGCTTTTCACACAGTACATGTTTGCCGCTTTCCATAGCTTTCACAGCCCACTCATAATGTAAAGTATTTGGCAGCGCAATATATACCGCTTCCACTTCCGGGTCATCCAACAATTCTTTATAACTTCCATAGGCTTTTTCAAATCCGAATTTTTCTTTAAATTGTTCAGCTTTGTCTATACTTCTTCCGGCAATTGCATATAATTCGCAGTTGTATGCCTGTATCATTCCCGGAATGGTACAACTTCTGGCAATTCCGGCAGTTCCTATAACGCCCCACTTGATTTTTTTCATTATCTTACGCCTCGCTTTATGTATGATAATTTTATTTTAGCACTTTTGGAAACATTATCCTACTCTAAAGTGGTCGGATTCGACCACTTTAAAATCAAGCTTATATTTTCAAAAGTTGCAGCATACTTTCATATATTATTTTTTATGGAAGACTTTCTGAAGTACACAGTGCCCCCGAGGATGTCAAGTCATTGCTACAAAAAATATGCGGCTTTTTTGCCAAGAAAATGGCTTAAAACCGCATATTTCTGTATAGAGGACGTTATATAATTGTCACAAAGTAAGTGGGGAGGATGTTATGTCATTGTCACAAAATTCTTTCGATATCATTCCTATCAACTCCTGTGCTACACTTTCCGACTTAATTCTTATCAGATTATCCCACGCATCTACTTTTCCTAACAAATTCATTCCACCATGCCAGACCAATTCTTGATCTATAATCGCAAAGCATTCTGTATCTTCATCTAACATGATTACCTGAATTCCAATTTCTTTCATTTTTTCTATCAGATTCAGGTAAAAATCTACATTCCCATAATACCTATTTTCTGGATTTGTCAGAATTACGCTTACTTTTACGCCTGATTCCTGCTTTGGCTTCAGAATCTGAATAAATCGTTCGATTTTTTCTGCCGTAATTGTCGGACTTGAAATAATAATGCTGTTATTGGCTTCTGCAAGATCTCGTTCAAAAATATCCGTATAATTATCAGCACTGTAAATTGCATTAACTGTCTGTTTTTCTTTTTGGTTCCCGCTTATTATATCAAATCCCATTTTCTTATAGGTACGCAACCGTTTTGTATACATTTTGTTAAAATAATACATATGTGAATCAATGTAATCATAAACAATGACATCTTTCTTTTCAGGATAATCACGATTCAATCGTCCAACATACTGTTCCAGTCTTCCTGGGAATGACACAGGTGCTGCAAGCATCAAAGTATCCAGTCTCGGGCAATCAAAGCCTTCCCCTATCTTCTGTCCGGTTGCAATGAGAATCATACTTTTGTCTCTTGGAACAAGTTTTATTTTTTCTCTTATCTCTTTATTAACTTTGTCCGTATTGTTCCCATATAAAAGAAATATATAATCTGCTATGTCCTGCATATTTTCATATAATATTTTTGCCTGTTCTTTATATCTTGTCAAAATTACTGGTGTTCTTCCGTTACTGATACACTCCTGTATATCTGCTTGTATTTGTTCATTTCTCAAGCTGCTTTTGCATATAATATCAAAAGCTTTATTAACATCTTTTTTCGATTCCAATGTATCAATAATTCTGGTATATCTAGGATAAACCAAATGCGAAATTCCCTGTTCCATTGCTCTTTCTTTTGCAGTAAATTTATGGCGCACAGGACCTAAAAGCATATAGATAATCTTTTCCAAATTGTCATCTCTTTTTATCGTTGCTGATACACCATAAACATATCTGGCATTTACCTTTTGTAAAACTTCTACTGCTGTATTCGAGGCTGCATGATGGCATTCGTCCATAATGACCATTCCATATGTATTCAGCAATTCATTAAACTTTCCCTTACTGTATACTGAACCAACCATTGCTACATCTACAATTCCTGTCAGACTATTCTTTCCACCATGCAACACACCAATGACACTGCTTCTTTTCTTTATCCGTCCGGTTTTTGTTGTATAAGTAGGTAGCTCTTCATCAATCATTAAAAATCTCTTCAATTCTTCTACCCACTGTTCCAATAAATCTTTACTTTGCAATAATATTAGAGTATTCACTTTTCTTTCTGCAATCAAATAACTACAAACTACTGTTTTTCCAAAAGCGGTAGCTGCACTTAATATTCCGTTATCATATGCCAACATCCTCTGTGCCGCCAAATCCTGCTGCATTCGTAAATCTCCATTAAAGGCAACTCGAATTGGACGTCCTTTTTCACGACAATCTTCTATATCATATTCTATTCCTGCATTTTTACACTCATCTATTACCTTTTCTTTCAGACCTCTCGGTAGCCCAATATATCCATTCTCATCTTTTCCCATATAAACTGCGCTGAAATTATAATAATTTGAATAACCCATTCTTTTGTTTTTATAATAAAGTGGATTATCAAAAGCAGCCATACTTCGAATCTGATTCTGGATTTTTGGTGTAAGATTCAAAGTGTCTATGTAGACGTCATCCCCCAATACAATATGTAATTTACCTGTAACATCTCCAGAAGAAAACTTTTCTTTTTTCTTCCATGGCTTGGGACGATTTTCAAAAATATCACCACTCCCGTCAACAACAGAAGAAAACATCTCGCTTTTCCACTTTTTCATGTATTGCTCGATTTCTTCTAATTCAAGTTTTCTGGTCTGATTCAGTAAAATATCCCACTGATCCGGATAAGCATTCCAGTTTTCATCCACAAAAGCACTATTTCCTTTTTTCAAAGCTTGTCCCTGTAAAGGCAATGCTATCAAATTACCAATACTGCTTGCCACATCCTGAGAAGGATACATACGGTCATAATAATGAAATGATTTCATATTTACAGAAGCCGAACCTTTATCCAATAACATAAATCCAAAATTTCTTGCTACAGACGCCGGTATTGGTTTCTTGAAAAATATCCACACATGGGCTCCTTGTCCCGAACGTGAACGCTCTACCAAAGGTCTTATTCTATTTATTTCACACATTTTTCTGAGTGCATTCACTTCGTCTTTCCACTCATTATCTGTATTGGCAAAATCTGTTTCCTGTGCTCCCTTTTCATGATTGTCAAAATCAAATACCAGAA
>CAVBHX010000035.1:0-34387 GCA_963595255.1 bacterium | reverse complement strand
ATTATAAGGAAGAAAAAGTGTTGCAAACCCCGTAAAATCAAGGTTTGCAAAAAAAATCTCAAAAAATTAGCACTCACCTCTTGACAGTGCTAATAATGCGTGCTATAGTACAGATAGAACAAAGGAAGAGAGATAAAGAATCAAAGATATGAAGCCGACAGCATCTACAGAACCTGCCACTGGCAGCTTCCTTCGAACGCATGGCGATTCATACAAGATTCAAACATTCGGAATCCCGAAGTTCCAGCAAACAACACCTCGGAATTCTCCGATCGTGCTAATTATAAATTTTTATCATTTGGAAGGAGACATGACTTATGATGATGCCTAATATTTTTGGAGAAAACTTATTTGATGATTTTATGAACGATTTTTCATTCCCAACATTCCCGAATGTTGACAAAGAACTGTACGGAAAACACGTTAAGAACCTGATGAAGACAGATGTCAAAGAGACAGAGAATGCATACGAGATCGACATTGACCTGCCTGGATTCAAGAAAGATGAGATCCAGATGGAACTGAAAGATGGAGTACTTACCGTCAGTGCAGCCAAAGGACTGGACAAAGATGAGGAAGACAAGAAAGGCAACTACATTAGAAAAGAGCGTTACGCAGGCAGCATGAGCAGAAGCTTCTATGTAGGAAAACACGTAACGGTAGAGGATGTACATCCGAAATATGAAAGTGGAATCCTTTCTTTTAGCGTTCCGAAAGAGGAAGCAAAACCGGTAGAAGAGAAGAAACATTACATTTCTATTGAAGGTTAATGACAGGCTGTAAATGTCAGGCTGTTGTAAAAACGATAAGTAACAGTATAGCCTGTACGACAAAACAGTAAATGTACCCCACAGGTATTAAGCCTGTGGGGTACAATATCATAAAGAGAAAATAATCAGGATAACGTAAGAAACTCACATATTCCACGAAATCCTGTTCACATAGATGCTAATAAGAAGAAATAATATAGAATAAATGACGGGAGGGAGAACTATGGCGGCAAAAAGAGATTATTATGATGTTCTTGGAATCAGCAGGAGTGCGGACAAGAGTACAATAAAAAGAGCATATCGTAAACTGGCCAAGAAATACCACCCGGATACCAATGCCGGAAATGCACAGGCAGAAGAGAAGTTCAAGGAAGCGACAGAAGCCTATAATGTGCTGAGTGATCCGGAGAAAAAGAAATTATATGATCAGTTCGGCCATGCAGCTTTTGATGGCAGTGCAGGCGGCAGCGGAGCATATGGCTATGGAAACGGACCTGGCGGCGGTACTTACAGTTATACCGGACCGAATGGAAGCTTCCATGAATATCATTTCGAAGGCGGCGATATGGACGATATCCTGAAGAATATATTTGGCGGCGGATTCTCGGAAGGCAACGGAAGCGGATTCCATGGATTTGGCGGATTTGGAAATGCCGGTTCAGGAAGGACACGTACGTCTGGAAGAAGTTATGAAAGCAGCGGCTTCGGAAATGGATTTGGAAGTCATGGATTCGGCGGAGGAGAAAATTTCCGTCAGGATGGCTCCGATGTGACCGCTGAGATAGATGTGACATTTGACGAGGCTGCGTTTGGAGGAGATAAAGTCATCCGGCTGTCAGACGCACAGGGCAGCAATGCAGCAGGGAAATCACTGAAAGTGCATATCCCGGCCGGCATCAGTGACGGAAAAAGTATCCGTCTGCGTGGCAAAGGAATGCCTGGACTTTCAGGAGGAAAGGCAGGAGATCTGTTGCTGAAAGTGAGAGTTGGTAAACGACCGGGATTTGAACGAAAAGATATGGATGTATATTCAACTGTCATGATTCCGTTTACCACAGCAGTATTAGGTGGTGAAGCAGTTGTACAGACGCTTACCGGAAGGGTAGTGTGCAAGATTAATCCGGGAACACAGTCCGGAACAAAGATCCGGTTAAAAGGTAAAGGAATCGTGTCTATGAAGGATGCAGGAAGATATGGAGATCAGTATGTGACTGTTCAGATAGATGTGCCAAAGAATCTAAGCAATGAGGCAAAAAGAAAATTGAAAGAATTCGAAGCTGCGTGTAAGAACGGAAGCAGAGGGGCAGCATAATTTGAAAATTGTTATGCATCATTTTATCCAAAAGGATTTAGACAAAAATTCAGGAAAGGTAAAATGATGCATTTTTTCTGTATTGACGCTCACTTTAGAAAGAATTATAATAAAATAATTAGAGACAATGAATTTGTATACCCATACAGGTTATTGAAATATACGCTAAGGAGATAAGTAAGATGAGCAAGATTATTTTAACTGGTGACCGACCGACAGGACGTCTTCACGTTGGGCATTATGTAGGTTCTTTGAAAGAACGTGTAAAATTACAGAATTCAGGAGAATATGACGAAATTTATATTATGATCGCAGATGCGCAGGCATTGACTGATAATGCCGAACATCCGGAGAAGGTACGTCAGAATATTATGAATGTAGCATTGGATTATCTGGCATGCGGAATCGATCCTGAGAAATGTCACATTTTTATTCAGTCCATGGTTCCGGAACTGACAGAGTTAACATTCTATTATATGAATCTGGTAACCGTATCCAGAGTACAGAGAAATCCTACGGTAAAAGCTGAGATCCAGCAGAGAAACTTTGAGGCAAGTATCCCGGTTGGTTTCTTCTGCTATCCGATCAGTCAGGCTGCAGATATCACGGCATTCCGCGCGACAACAGTTCCGGTTGGAGAAGATCAGATGCCTATGATCGAGCAGTGTAAAGAGATTGTTCACAAGTTTAACAGTGTGTATGGAGAGACTCTGACTGAGCCTGAAATCGTACTCCCATCTAACAAGTCATGCTTAAGACTTCCGGGTATCGATGGAAAGGCCAAGATGAGCAAATCACTTGGAAACTGTATCTATCTTTCTGATGAAGAAGATGTTGTTAAGAAGAAAGTAATGTCCATGTTCACAGATCCGAACCACCTGCGCGTGGAAGATCCTGGACAGGTAGAAGGTAATCCGGTATTCATTTATCTGGATGCATTCTGCAAGGATGAATATTTCGAAGAATTCTGGCCGGAATATAAGAATCTGGATGAACTGAAAGCACACTATCAGCGTGGAGGTCTGGGTGATGTCAAAGTGAAGAAATTCCTGAACAAGGTTCTTCAGGCAGAGCTGGCACCAATCCGTGCGAGAAGAAAAGAATGGGAGCAGAAGCTTCCGGAAGTATTTGAGATCCTGAAAGAAGGAAGCAGGGTAGCTGAGGCGAAAGCAGCAGAGACATTGAAAGATGTAAAGGCTGCTATGAGAATCAACTATTTTGATGATGAAGATTTCCTGAACTAGGAATCTGCGGACAGCTGAAAAATCATTATATTGCATTTGTTAATATGAAAATAAAATCCTCAAAATACCGGATGATATGGTATTTTGGGGATTTCTTTTGTTAAGAATTGCGGTATAATAAAACTATCAGTAAAAAAAGCAAATTGTATAGATAATACGGGAGTGAAGGGGCGTAATGCTATGAAAGAGATAACGAAAGAGACACTTCTGAAAGCTATGAAATCGCGAGATGCAGGAGAGCATCCGGTATTTCGTGAATGTGAATTCAAAGACATGGATCTAAGCGGAATGGATCTGCATAATATGGACTTCACATTGAGTTCCTTTCAAAATGTAAATCTGGAACGTGTGAATTTTGAAAACTGCAGTGTGGAAAATGCATTATTCGACGGCAATTCCCTGCATGGTGCAAATTTTCAGAATGCAAATATGAAGACGGCAGCATTCCGTGGATGTGATATGCGGGAATGCAATATCAAAGGAGCCAATCTTTACGGGGCTGTATTGGAGCACGCGAAGCTGGATGACATCCAGTCAGATGAAGCAACGCAGTGGTTCCGCATGCACTGTCCGGAGACCGGACCGATCCTTGGCTATAAGAAATGTGTGAATGACAGAGTGGTACAGCTTCTGATCCCGGCAGATGCTAAACGGACTTCGGCAACACTTCCTTCCTGCCGGTGCAGCAAGGCAAAGGTACTTTCGATAAAAAATTTTGATGAAACGGAAGAATTCGAAGAAGCCTGGTCGCTGGTCGATGAGAATTTTGTATACAGAAAAGGACAGTGGGTGGAGGTCAAAGATTTTAACGAGGACAGATGGATGGATTCCACGACAGGGATTCATTTCTGGATGAACAGAAATGAAGCACTCGGGTATTAAATCCCCTGCATTGGAAAAAGTTTACTGATAGATGAGAAAGAAAAATAAATGGAGGTGCAAAAGGCAAATGAAAGCAGACATCAGATGGTTGGATGATCCGCAGGTATTTCGTGTGAATCGTCTGGATGCACACAGTGATCATAAGTTTTATGAGAATAAAGAAGATTATAAGAAGCAGGATCAGCGGTTAAAACAATCGTTAAATGGAATTTGGAAGTTCCACTATTCAGTGAATGCATTGGAACGTCCGGCTGATTTTTATCAGAAATGGTTTAACTGTAAAAATTTTGATGAAATGAAAGTGCCACAGCATATAGAACTGGCGGGATACGATAAGATTCATTATATCAATACGATGTATCCGTGGGAAGGACATATTTACAGAAGACCGGCAGGATATGGAAAAGAAAAAGGAAAAGGTATGTTCAGCCAGGCCGAATATAATCCGGTAGGTTCTTATATCCGGAAGTTTGATCTGAATGACGGACTGAGAGGAAAGAGGATCATCTTAAGTTTTGAAGGTGTGGAACAGGCATTCTATGTATGGGTGAACGGAGAGTTCGTGGGGTATGCAGAAGACAGCTTTACAGTTTCGGAATTTGATATTACACCATATGTAAAAGATAAAGATAATCTGCTGGCAGTGGAAGTACATAAGCGCAGTACGGCGGCATTTCTGGAAGACCAGGATTTTTTCCGGTTTTTTGGTATTTTCAGAGATGTGAACCTGTACGGAATCCCGGCGGTCCATGTTGAAGATCTGTGGATCCGTCCGAAGTATCATCCGGAAGATGGAAAGGCAGAACTGGAGCTGGATATCCGATTATCACAGAAAAAGAAAGAAAATAATATTCAGGGTAAAATAAAAGTTTCTTTAAAAGATATCTATAGTGATGAAAATCATGTATTACTGGATGAAACGAAGAATCTGAACAACCCGGTGATCCAGAAGAATCTTCCGGTAGAAGGATCAGTGAACAACGAGATCCAGTTCCGTTATGAATTAGAAGAATCCGTACATGCATGGAGCAATGAAGATCCGTATCTGTACGAGCTTCTGATAGAAGTTCAGAATGAAAAAGGCGAGACAGTAGAAGTGGTTCCGTATCAGATTGGATTCCGTAAGATAGAATTAAAAGGCGGAAAGATGCTGCTGAATGGAAAACGTCTGATCATCAATGGTGTAAACCGGCATGAATGGAATGCCAGAAGCGGAAGATGTATTACCGAAGCTGATGAGAAATGGGATATCGAATGTATCAGACGCAATCATATCAATGCAGTCAGAACCTGCCATTATCCGGATCATATTTCATGGTATTACAGATGTGATCAGGCGGGGATCTATCTGATGGCAGAGACAAATCTGGAGACACATGGATCGTGGATGAAACAAGGTGTGATTGAACCGTCGTGGAATGTTCCGGGAAGTATCGGATGCTGGAGAGGATGTACATTAGACAGGGCAGTATCGAACTTTGAATCATTTAAGAATCATGTGTCGGTACTCTTCTGGTCACTTGGAAATGAATCGTATGCCGGTGATATCCTGGTGGAGATGAACCGTTACTATAAAGAAAAAGATCCGGACAGACTTGTGCACTACGAGGGCGTGGCAGAGAACCGGCCTTATGAGGATTTAATTTCTGATATGGAGAGCCAGATGTATGCTCCGCCGGAGAAGATAAAAGAATATCTGGAAAATAATCCGAAGAAACCATTTATCTTATGTGAATATATGCATGATATGGGAAATTCTCTGGGAGGAATGGAATCTTATATCAGATTACTGGATCAGTATGAGGATTATCAGGGAGGCTTCATCTGGGATTATATCGATCAGGCACTGTTCGTGAAGGATGAAGTGACAGGACGTGATGTATTGCGTTATGGCGGTGACTTTGATGACAGGCCATCGGATTATGAATTTTCGGGAAATGGAATTTTATTTGCGGACAGAACGGAAAAGCCGGCAATGCAGGAGGTGAGACATTACTATGGATTACGCAGATAGAGGAAAATTAGGAATTGTGTATGGAGATGTGACACTTGGAGTACACGGAGAAGACTTTCATCTGATCTTTTCTTATCAGACAGGAGGTCTGGAATCCATGGTAAAGCATGGAAAGGAATGGCTGTATCGCACACCGAAGCCGACATTCTGGAGAGCAACCACAGACAATGATCGTGGAAATGGATTCCCGTTTAGAGCTGGTATGTGGATGATTGCCGATATGTTCCAGAAATGTGTGGATATCCAGGTACGGATAGACGGAACCAAGATAGAAAAACCGATCGCACCGGTAAATAATAAATATTCGGATAAAGAAACTGCGGAACGTGTGGAAGTTATATTTACGTATGAGACATTGACTGTTCCGTCAACACAGGTAAAGGTATCGTATCTGGTATTTGCTGATGGAAATGTCAGAGTAAGAGCGCACTATTACGGGAAAGAGGGAATGCCGGAGCTCCCTGCATTCGGTATGCGCTTTGTCATGCCGACAAAGGCAGACGGATTCGTTTATGAAGGATTATCGGGTGAGACATATCCGGATAGAAAAGCCGGGGGTATTCACGGAATTTATGAAGTAGAGGGTCTTCCGGTTACACCGTATCTGGTTCCGCAGGAATGTGGCATGCATATGGATACCGAGTGGGTGACAGTGAAGAGAAGTACGGTTTTGGATAACCGGAATCGTCATATAGAACAAAGTGGACTTACATTCCGGGCGGGCAGTGAGATCAATCATTCCACGTTTGCATTTTCATGTCTTCCTTATACTGCAGAAGAGCTTGAGAATGCAACGCATCAGGAAGAGCTGCCGCCGGAAAGAAGAACGGTACTTTGTATCTATGGAGCGGTCCGTGGTGTAGGCGGAATCGACAGCTGGGGATCTGACGTGGAAGAGCAGTACCGGATTCCTGGAAATAAGGATATTGAAGTAGAATTTATAATGTAGATCTTTTTTTGCATAACCGGATACAGTTCTTTAGCCAGTCACACATCGCTTCCTCGCGGGCAATACCGCCGCTTAAGACGAGGTAGTCAGTAAACAGCTCGTCATCTACAGGTGGAAGAGTGGTAAACTTTTCCATGTCTTCTTTCAGATAGTCGAGCCGGTCAAGATGCTGGCTTAACTGATCCTGCAACAACTGTATACGGAATTCCGGGGAAGCAAGATGGGAAAAGAAAAGCTGTAAACGGAATTCATCTTTGGGAAGAGACGGCATAGGATAGAGCGTCTCTTCCCATTTTTTGAATGCTTCTTTTCCGGCATCTGTGATAGTGTATACTTTCTTTTCCAGTACGGTTCCGGTTATTTCTATATGATATTCGATCAGACCTTCTTTGGTCAGGGCTTTTAATTTCGGATAGATCTGACTGTGGCTGGCATTCCAGAATTCGAACAATGCTGAGTTGAACTCTTTGGTCAGTTCGTAGCCGGTCATGTCTTTTTTCATCAGTAATCCGAGGATTGCATATTTTAGTGTTTCCATGATACATCCTTTCTATAGTTAATCGGTTCTTTAGATTATGAGTCTCTTTGGTGAGTATAGCATAAATCTGGTGCTTGTTCCAACAGATATAAAAATATATTGATACAAACATGTCTGTATTGACATGTTTTGGGCGAAAGTGATAGGATAATAAGAGTTGTTATAAGAAAGGAGTATAGAAAATTGAGTAAAAAGAAACAAAATAATTACATCGTAAAGAGATATATCATCTTTTTGATTGGACTTTTTGTGAATTCACTTGGAGTTGCGCTGATTACGAAGGCGAATCTGGGAACTTCACCGATTTCATCTATCCCGTATGTACTGAGTCTGAATTATCCATTTACATTAGGGAACTTTACAATTTTCTTCAGTATTTTACTGATCGTGTTGCAATTGATCCTGCTTGGAAAGAATTTTAAAGTGGAACATCTGCTACAGATTCCGGTATCACTGATTTTTGGATATTTTATCGATGCCTGTATGATTCTGTTAGGATTTGTAAATCCGCATTCTTATCCGGTAAAAGTGATCGATCTTCTGATCGGCTGTCTGATCCTGGGTGTCGGAGTATATATGGAAGTACTGGCAGATGTTGTTATGCTGCCGGGAGAGTCCTTTGTCCGTGCAGTAGTATTCCGCTGGAAGACAGAATTTGGTATAACAAAGATCTGCTTTGACGTAAGTATGGCAGTGATCGCGGCGGTTCTGTCATTCGTTCTGGCCGGAAGACTGGATGGAGTCAGAGAAGGAACGGTTGTTGCGGCACTTCTGGTTGGATTCATCGCAAGAACGATTGGACGTTATTTGAGTTTTATGCCGGAAAAGTTATTTGGTGTTGTGAACGAGACAGAGGAGGCTTCCGGTGCTGTGGACAATGAAGCTGTGACAACAGGTCATTTCTGTATTGCGATCGGACGCCAGTATGGAAGCGGTGGACGCGATCTGGGAGCAAAGCTTGCTGAGAAATTAAATTGTGACTTCTATGACAAAGAAATCATCCAGCTCACGGCAGGTTCGACCGGATATACACCGGAATACATATCAAAAAGAGAGGAAAATATGACGAACAGTTTCTTATATGATCTGGTTCATGAAATGTATGCATATTCCGATGAATATGAGCCGCCGAAAGATAAGATCTTTGAGGCAGAAGCAGAGGTCATCAGGTCTGCAGCTAAGAAAGGAAACTGTGTCATCGTTGGAAGATGTGCAGATGCAATCTTAAAAGATGATTCGGATTGTATCGGCATATTCTTAAGTGCGCCGCTTAAGACGAGAATTCAGACGGTAATGAAAAGAGATGGTTTGGATGAAAAAGCGGCAAAACGCAGGATTGAACAGACTGACAGAAGACGTGCAGACAATTACAGATACTATACGAGAAGAATATGGGGGATGTCCGGTAATTATCAGATGTGTATCGATACTTCGCTTGGTGAAGACTATGTGATCAATACCGTACTGGAACTGGTGAAGAATGTAAATCGCCATGTATCCGAAAGCAGAGCAGAATAAGAATTATCTCTTGAAAACTTGACATGAATATATGGATGCGATAGATTAATTTATGGATTTGAGAGTATGAAGGAGAGAAACATATGAATTTACATGAATTCCTTATCGTGTGTCCACTGGTATTTCTTGCCGGATTTGTCGATGCGATTGCCGGAGGTGGCGGATTGATCTCATTACCGGCATATATGTTCGCAGGGATTCCGGTACACCATGCGATTGCGACAAATAAATTATCATCAGCGACTGGAACAGCGGTATCGACATGGCACTTGGTGAAGAGCAAATGTGTTGACATGTTTTTGGTCCCGGGTACGGTAGCCTGTGCATTCGTGGGTTCAATCGCAGGGGCGAACCTGGCGCTGATCATCAGTGACAAAGTACTTAAGACAGTACTGGTATTTGTGCTTCCTGTTGTTGCATTCTGTGTATTGCGGGACAAGGATCTGAAACCGGTGATACCGGAAGGCTTTACCAGAAAAAAACAGTATCTGATCATGGCAGCATGTTCTTTCGTGATCGGCATCTATGATGGATTCTACGGACCGGGAACCGGAACATTTTTACTGCTTGCATTTACCAAATTAGGAAAGCTTGATATGGAGAAGGCAACCGGTAATGTGAAGGTCGTCAATCTGACCTCGAATATATCGGCATTGATCACATTTATTCTTGCAGGAAAGATTCTTTGGGTGCTGGGACTTTCGGCGTCGGTATTCAGCATTGCCGGACATTATCTTGGCGCACACATGGTTGTGAAGAATGGCGTGAAGATCATTAAGCCGATCATCCTGCTGGTGCTGGCGTTATTGCTGATCAAGATTGTTCTGGGAATATAAATATGAAGATAATTATGCCAAGTTCCTGAAAATAGAGTATAATAAAGGAAAATGTATAACGAATACAAGGAGGATTCTATCATGACAGAAGATACAAGAAAATTCGTAGAAGAGAAGACAAAGGAAATATTAAATGCAGGTTCATGCTGTCCGGAATTAAAAGAGATGGCAGAAAAATGGCTGGCAGCAGAAGGAACTACAGATGAAATGGCCGTGACGAAAGCATATCTTCAGGAATTATCTGAGGATGTACTGCCAATCGATGCACTGATCAGCTTTGCTTCATCTGAAAAAGGAGCAGAGGTATTCGGAGCAGAACAGGCAAAATCTATGGCAGAATCCGGAAAGGCATCCAAAGCAAACGGCGGTAAATATTGTATCTGCCCGGCATGCAGCGCAGGCGGAGCAATCCTGGATAAGAAAGATGAAATACTTTAAATTGTCATGTATTTGAAAGAAGCTGTCGGCGGCAGGGTATGTGTTTGGAAAGAAGCTTTTGAGTTGGGAGGGAGAATTTTTTAATTTTCCCTCCCAAATTTAGTGTATTGCAGTAAAAGAGTTCACAGTGTATAATGTACCCATGATTTTTAGAAATGAGGTATAACATGGAAAATCCAAATAGAAACTTTAAATCCCAGACCTGTGAAGATTTTATAGAAGTCCTTGCAAGTAAAGCGGCTGTTCCGGGCGGCGGCGGGGCATCAGCGTTGGCCGGAGCCATCGGGATCGCACTTGGTAATATGGTCGGAAGTCTGACTGTAGGAAAGAAGACCTATGCAGATGTAGAAGAAGAGATCATTGAATGCAAAAAGCAGGCAGATGAGATTGCAAAAGAATTTTTAGAACTGATGGATAAGGATGCGGAAGCATTCGAGCCGCTCAGTAAGGCATATGGACTTCCGAAGTCTACGCCGGAAGAGATTGCCAAAAAAGAAGAGATTATGGAAGAGGCGCTGAATACGGCATGTGGTGTTCCGATTGAGATTATGAAGACCTGTGCCAGAGGCATTGACCTGGTAGAAGTATTCGCTGCGAAAGGAAGCCGGATTGCATTAAGTGATGCGGGAGTTGGAGCAACACTTTTAAAATCAGCAATGCAGGGGGCTTCGCTGAATGTATATATTAATACAAAATCAATGAAAGACAGAAGAAAAGCAGAAGAGCTCAATCATCTGGCAGATTCCCTGCGGGAAGAATACGAAGCAAAAGCAGACCGGATATTTGCGGAAGTAAACAGCCGTATCCGGTAAAGAGAATGTAAGAATCAGCAGGATGCAGGCAGACACACCGGAATAAATAATAAGTACGGAACCGGTTGAAGAAGATAGAAAAAAGAAAGCAGAAGGACAAAATGGCAAAATTACTATTAGGAAAAGAAGTAAATGCTTCTATTAATGAAGAAATCAAAGCAAAAGTAGAAACTTTAAAAGCACAGAATATCACACCGACACTTGGAATTATCCGTATCGGTGAAAGAGAAGATGACATCGCATACGAAAGAGGCGCAACAAAACGCTGTGAGACACTGGGAGTAGCATATGAGAAATTCCTTCTTCCTGCAGATGCAGAAGAAGAAGAGGTATTAAAGACGATCGACCAGGTAAATAAAAGTGAAAAAATCCACGGAGTTCTGTTATTCAGACCGCTTCCGAAGCATCTGAATGAAGATAAGATCGTCAATGCACTGGCGGTAGAAAAAGATGTAGACGGAATCACAGATCTTTCCATGGCCGGAGTGTTCATGGGAAAAGACATGGGATATGCCCCATGCACACCAAGTGCATGTATGAAAGTGCTGGATCATTATGGTATTGACTGCACAGGAAAGAAAGTAGTAGTGGTCGGAAGAAGTCTTGTAGTCGGAAAACCTGCAGCGATGATGCTGATCAAGAAGAATGCGACCGTAACCGTCTGCCATACCAGGACGGTGGACATGCCATCTGTAGTAAAGGAAGCAGATATCGTAGTTGTAGCGGCCGGAAAAGCCGGAGTTATCGATGGAAGCTATCTGCGAGAAGGACAGATCGTGATTGATGTCGGAATTAATGTAAATGAAGAAGGAAAGCTCTGCGGAGATGTGAATTTTGAAGAAGCAGAGAAGATTGTGGAGGCAATCACACCGGTTCCAAGAGGCGTCGGCGGAGTGACGACTTCAATCTTACTGGAACATGTGGTAGATGCCGCGATTGCACAGAACAGGTAAAGAGAAGCTGGGGATTATATCGCTGGTCTGAAAAATGACAATAAAAATCCATGATATACGGAAAGTAGTATATCATGGATTTTTATCGTCATGCATTATTGCCATGTATTCGGAAGAAGCGGCCAGTGGCAGGTTTTCTGTATCACTTTAAAATACCTGCACAGATATCTTCGTCAGATAATCTTCCGGTATCGCAGAAGCAACTTCATCAATGACGGCTTCTTTATAAGAATATTGTCCGGTTGTCAGATGATGTTCGTCAATCCACTGAAAAAGTGTCTGGTAAGCTTCTTGGGATTGATAATAGTCTCCCTTTAAGTAAACAACTGCATATTGTCCGGCCGGTTTGATGTGATATGGGTGTCCATCCGGACGATCAATGACCTTGGTGAAGAAATATGCATAAGTATCCAGGTGATTCTGACGCAGTTCACTGACATCCAACATGGCACCGTATGGATGCCCCGCGTTCAGGTTATGGTGGTTGCAGTAACCGACATGACTGCAAAGTGTCTGTATGATCTGTTCATGGTCATCGGTATCTAAAGGTGCACTTAGGATAAGATATTCTTCTGGTGTATTTTCAAGAAAGACGTGACCATCTGGATAGCCGGATTGGAAACCGGAGACTGTACAGGCAGTTAAAAGTTCTTCCTGCTTGGATACAAGAGAAAGCTTGGTTTCAATCACCTGTTTGATCTTTTGGATGCGTGCTTCTTCACGTAAAACTTCCTGCTGTTGTTCCAGAAGAAGTTCTTTTAAGCTTTCGGGAGTACGCCGGCTTAAGAATGCCCCAATCTCTTTTAACGGCATTCCGAGTTCCCGTAGGCAGGTGATGGTAAAAAATACATCGAACTGATTCTCACTGTAATAACGGTATCCGCGTTCATCTGTATAGGCAGGTTTAAAAATGCCTATCTCATCATAATGGATCAATGTTCTTTTATTTGTCCCGCATAATTTCGCAAAATCTCCTGTTTTTATGCATGGAATACTAAATTTTTGCATAAATATTCAATCCTTTCTTGACTATACCGTTACGGTATACCTTATTATAGAGTTGTTTCGTGGAGAAATCAATAATTGAATATAAGAAGTGTCAGAAATAAAACAGAACATGATATCTATGAAACAAACAATAAAACAGACAGGATATCTATGAAACAAATAATAAAACAGTAACATTAAAAACATATAAGAAAGGAATAAGAAGTATGCCAAAATTAAGCGACAGAGTCAATACATTTACGGATTCCGTTATCCGCCGCATGACAAGAATCAGCGACGAGTACGGAGCCATCAATTTATCACAGGGATTTCCGGATTTCGATCCGCCGAAGGAGATCCTGGATGCACTTGCAAAGGTAGCGTATGAGGGTCCGCATCAGTATTCGATTACATTCGGAGCTGAGAACTTCAGAGAAGCACTTGCGGAAAAACAGGGAAAAGCCATTGGGAGAAAGATCAATCCTGAGACAGAGATTGTGGTAACCTGTGGTGGAACAGAAGCAATGATGAGTGCAATGATGACCATCTGCAATCCGGGTGACAAGGTTATGGTATTCTCACCATTTTATGAAAACTACGGAGCAGATGCGATTCTTTCCGGAGCAGAGCCAATCTATATTCCACTGGTTCCACCGACCTATGAATTTGATATCAATCTGGTCGAAGAAGGATTCAAAGCAGGAGCGAAAGCAATCATTGTATGTAATCCGTCAAATCCATGCGGAAAGGTGTTTAACAGAGAAGAACTGACACAGATCGGTGCACTTGCCGTGAAGTATGATGGATTTGTTGTAACAGATGAAGTGTATGAACACATGGTATATGCACCAAATGAGCATGTCTGCATGGCATCTCTTCCGGGAATGTATGAACATACAATTACTTGTAATTCCCTTTCCAAGACCTACTCGATCACCGGATGGCGTCTGGGATATCTGATCGGGCCGGAAGAAGTGATCGAGGGAGCGAAGAAAGTACATGATTTCCTGACGGTCGGAGCAGCAGCCCCGCTTCAGGAGGCGGCAGTCGTAGGCTTAAAATTCCCACAGTCCTATTATGATGACCTTTTAGCCTTGTATACAAAGAAAAGAGAACATTTCTTAAAGGGACTGGATGAGATTGGATTAAAGCATAATGTACCGCAGGGAACTTATTTCGTTATGATAGACATTCAGGAGTTTCTTGATCTGCCACGATTTGCAGGTTATACAGACCTGGAATTCTGTGAATGGATGATCAGGAACATCGGAGTGGCCGCAGTGCCGGGATCCAGCTTCTTCCGTGAGGATGTAAATAATCTGATCCGTCTGCACTTTGCACGAGAGGAAGAGACGATTGATGAAGCGCTCTTACGTCTCAAAAAATTAAAGGAGCTGTTGTAAGATGACGTATTCCGTAAATTTTGCAAATTATACAATAGGTGAAGAAGCATACCAGAAGGTAAATGAAGTATGTATCCATTATGGAACGAAAGCACTTCTGATCGGTGGAGAGCTTGCGCTGAAAGCGGGGAAAGAGAAGCTTGAGCGGGCAATTGAAGGTATAGACGAAAAGCAGATAAGCAAGCAGATTAATCAGAAGCTTAGGATGACAGCTTACGGAGATGAGAAAAACACGGGTGAAAGTAATTCTGCGATGAATGAAAATCCAAAGAGAGTTCAGATTGTAGATACGATATTATTTGGAACAGATTGTACCTATGCCCGGATGGAAGAACTGGCAAGATATGCGAAATCCTGCGGCGCAGAGATGATCTTCGGAATGGGTGGTGGAAAAGCACTGGATACAGCGAAAGGAACGGCGGAAAAAGCCGGTCTTCCGGTATTTACATTTCCAACGATTGCAGCAACCTGCGCAGCTACAACAGCACTTTCGGTTGTTTATAAAGAAGATGGGAATTTTGACAGCTTTTATTTTTATGACAAACCGGCACGCCATAGTTTTATTGATACAGAGATTATCGCATGTGCACCGGAACTTTACTTAAGAGCCGGAATGGGTGATACACTCGGGAAATATTTCGAATGTCATTTTGCGGCAAGAGGGGATGAACTGCATCATAGTTCGGCGCTCGGACGTGAAATCAGTAATATGTGTTATCTGCCGCTTCTTACATATGGAGAAGAGGCAATGAAAGAATGCAGGGAGAATCATGCAGGTGTGGCCTTGCAGCAGGCAGTACTGGCGAATATTGTAAGTACCGGACTGGTATCACTTATGGTGCTGGATGAATATAACTGTGCCATTGCACATTCCGTGTATTACGGCCTGGTGTTACTTCCGAGATTTGAAGAAGAGAATCTTCATGGTGATGTGGTTGCATACGGAGTTCTGGTTCAGCTTATGGTTGACGGTGAAGAACAACAGGCAAAAGAAATGAAAACGTTTCTTAAGAAACTTGGTATACGGACAACACTTGCTGAGATGGGAGCATTATTAGACAAAGAAGCACTAAAAGATGTGTTAAAAGAGACGGTCACGGGACCGGATATGGAGCATATTCCGTATGAAGTGACAGAGGATATGATCTATGAAGCACTTGTGAAAGTTGAAAAATTATAAAAGGAAAGAGAAAAATGGAAAAATCACATGTAACAACCAAAAATCTTCTGAAATTTATCTTTGGTTCGGCATTCGGTATCCTGATGTTTCTGGTACCGATTCCGCAAGGGGAATCATTTACCACATTACTGGATTTTCTGAAGAGCTGGATCAAGGGATTATTTGGAAGCAGTCTTCCATATATTATTATGGCAATTTTAATTATATCAGCAGTTATGAGTCTGTATGACTATCTTGCAAAACCAGACTGGATCAGAAAGAATCATTACCTGACCCGTGCATTTTCAACAACACCGCTGTATCTGGTATCTAAGATTATCGGAGCTGTATTCGCGGTGCTGGTTGTATGTGGAATCGGACCGGAGCAGGTTATCTCTGCAGATACCGGGGCAACGATCGTGGATCTGTGCGGAACGTTATTCAGTATTGTAATTGCATTTAGTTTTATCATGCCATTCCTGACCGACTGTGGAATTATGGAATTTTTAGGTGTGATCGCAAAACCGGTCGTACGTCCGTTATTCCATGTACCGGGGCGTGCATCGGTAGACCTGATCGCATCATGGTTTGGGGCATCCAACGCGGCCGTAATCCTGACACGTGAGCAGTATATGAAAGGATTCTATACAAAGAGAGAAGCGGGATTCATTATGACGAACTTCTCACTTGTATCCATTCCATTCTGTCTGATGGTAGCAGATACAATGGGAATTGCAAATATCTTCCCACCGTTTTATCTGTGTATCTGTGTAGTTGGAATCGTTCTGGCAGTGATCATCGCCCGTATCCCGCCGATCCGTAAGGTCCCGGATACTTATCGTGAAGCGGTCGGAAAGCAGATTAACGAGGAGATCCCAAATGAAAAAGGCATTTTTGCCCATGCAATAGAAATGAGTTGTAAGCGCGCAGAGAACTTTACAGCAAAAACAGTCGGAGAAAGTGGATTGGAAGTTATGGTCGGAATGTTCTTTGACCTGATCCCTATTGTAGTGTCATGGGGAACCATTGCTTTGATCATTGCAACTTATACACCATTTTTTAAATGGATTTCTTATCCGATGGCATTATATCTGAAAGTACTTGGTGTACCGGAAGCATTTACAGCAGCACCGGCAACGCTGGTTGGATTTACTGATATGTTCATTCCGGCATTGCTGGCAGTTGGTCTTACATCGGTAAAAACGAAGTTTGTGATCGGCGTTCTGTCACTGGTGCAGATCATATATCTGACAGAGGTTGGAACGATTATTATCAAGAGTGAGATCCCGCTTAATTTCTGGAAATTACTTGTGATCTTTTTGGAGAGAACGATTATTGCGATACCGTTGATTGTGGTGTTTGCGAATGTGGTAGGTATTTAATTCATTATCGTGGCTTACCCCGGTCCATGAGAAAGACTTGGTATCCTGTTGCGGGCTAAGATTCCACGATGAAGAAGTTGTAAGGGCGCCAGAATTTTCTAAAAGCACCCGGCCTATGTGCCAAACTCGCCGTTCGGCTCAAACAGTGGCACATATTCCGGGTAACGAAAATTCTGGCGCCCTAACAACTTCTAGTCATCGTTCCATATACGCCTACAACAGGATATCAAGTCTTTCTCATGTCGTGATAGGCCAATGATAATGAATTCAATAGAAGGATGGTAACCTTTATGTGTAGCCGGAAAGTTATGGCAGAAGCCTTGATTTTCCGGCTTTTTTTGGTAAGCATTAAATTTATAAGAAACTACTAGCGACAGGTTACATAGATACACTTCCGGTATTACAACAGCCCCGGGAACTCTCTTCATTCACTACAGCGTTAGATACACACGGAATAAAAGTGGGAAAGGCATTCCAGTGAATATGTAGTTATCGATGGTACTTCTTAGATAAAAAAATCGGCCGTTAGTTTTCAAAAAATCCACTGTTTGAGGCGAATGCCGAGTTCGGATTTTTTGAAAGCTGTTTTTAGGCCGATTTTTTTATCTTAGAAGTTCCCGATGACGGAATCTGAACAGGAATGCCTTTCCCACTTTTATTCCGGTCCGGGTAGCCAGCTTAGTGAATTAAGTAGAAAAAAATTACCAGATCCCCATTACATGCTGCATTCCAAGGCTCACAACCGTAATTCCAACCCAGCAGCAGGCACCCAGCAGAAGTGGTTTTCCTCCGGATTTAATAAGCTTCACAACATTACTGTTAAGCCCGATTGCGGCCATAGCCATAATGATAAAGAACTTCGATAATTCTTTTAACGGAGCAAATACGTCAGCGCTGACACCCATACTCATACATACTGTTGTGATGATAGCCGCAATGATGAAGTATAAGATAAACATAGGAAATGCTCTCTTCAGGCTGAATTTATTCTCTGAAGAATCCGCATTGCCGGCTTTTGCGGCAGATCTTGCACGGATCAGAGATAACACCAGTGTGATCGGAATAATTGCCAGTGTACGGGTAAGCTTTACCGTAACGGCAGTATTCAGTGTCTCACTTCCAAGGTTCCACATACTGTCCCAAGTAGAGGCAGCAGCTGTAACAGAAGAAGTATCATTGATCGCAGTTCCTGCGAATAATCCGAAAGATCCACCGCCTGTTGTGTCAAAACCAAGTGCGCTTCCAAGTACCGGGAAAAGTACGGCTGCAATGACGTTGAAGAAGAAGATAACGGAAATTGCCTGTGCAACTTCGGTATCATCTGCATCAATGACCGGTGCAGTGGCAGCGATCGCAGATCCTCCGCAGATGGAAGAACCGACACCTACCAGAATGGAAGTGTTAGCAGGTACTTTGATAATTTTACGGAGTAGCCATGCGATGATCAGGGAAGTACTGATGGTACATACGATGATCGGGAGTGACTGTTTTCCGGTCTGTAAGATGACGCCAAGGTTCATTCCGAATCCAAGCAGGACAACTGCTGTCTGCAGAATAATCTTAGAAGTCCATTTGATTCCTGATTCGGCTTTTTCTTTGTTCGTCCACACTAAAGTGATCAGCATTCCGGCAAGGATTGCGATGACAGGGCCTCCAACAACTGGGAATGTCTTTCCAAGAAGCCAGGAAGGTACGGCGATCAAAAAACAAACCAGTATACCGTTTAGGTTTTTTTTCAAAAAATTCATGTTTTTTCCTCTTTCTCATTCTTTTGTTAGTTCATACAGGTTTCCAATTAGAGATTATAACACTGGTAAACGATAATAAAAAATTATATAATATTATTGAACGATAATAAAAAATTATTGACAGATATGAGAGAGAATCAATAAAAATCATTTGTGAAAGTCAAATTGACAATGGAGGGAAGAAAATTATGCTGGATTTTAGAACAGATACATTTCTTACGGTATGTGAGACGATGAACTTTACAGAGGCAGCAAGACGATTACATATTACACAGCCGGCAGTTTCGCAACATATTCGTTTTCTTGAAAAGGAATATAATACCAGATTGTTTTCTTATTGTAATAAACAACTGTATCTGACGCCTGCAGGGGAGATACTCAGAAAACGTCTGATGACAATGAAAAATGATCAGCTGGCAATTATGAATGAGATAAGAAATGAATCCCATAAGATGGAATCTCTTTCTATAGGGGTTACAATGACGATCGGAGAATATGCAATTGTAGATAAAATAGCAGATTTTCTGATCGGTCATCCGGAGATGAATCTGCACATACATTATGGAAATACAACACAGCTATTAACATTGCTGGATGAAGGAATTATTAATCTGGCACTTGTAGAGGGTAATTATCCGAAGGAAAATTATGAACATAAAAATTACAGTACTGAAGAATATATAGCAGTTTGTGCCAGAGATCATATATTTGAAGTAAAATCGCCGGAAACGATGCAGGAACTGGTGAAGGAGCGCCTGCTTGTGCGTGAACCGGGATCCGGGACAAGGAATATTTTAGAAGAGTTACTTCTTGCAAGGGGAATGGGGATAAAAGATTTTCTTCATTATACAGAAGTGGAAAATATGCATACAATTATCGGGCTTTTAAAAAGAGATTGTGGAATTTCATTTATGTACAAAATTGCGGTAGCGGATGAACTTAAGAACGGAACATTGAAAGAAATCAGGCTTTCAGATTTTAAAATGCAGCATGATTTTGATTTTATCTGGGAAAAGGGCAGTATTTATACAGAAAAATATATTGGAATATGTGAGGAACTTCTGAAAAAAGAGAATATCATATATTGATTAGTTGTACTTATCGATGATGAAAGTATAAAGAATTGATTGAAAAGCTGCAAATGACTAGAATAAAGACAAACAAAAGAAAGGACATAGAAAATGAGTAAAAAAGATGTAATGATCGTAACAGGTGCAGGACAGATCAGTATGGCAATCGCCAGAAGAATGGGATACGGTAAAAAGATTGTCATGGGAGATAAGAATATTGATAATGCAAAGGCGATCGCAGAGATCATGAACAACGCAGGATATGATGTAGAGCCGATAGAGATGGATCTCTCATCCAGAGAATCTATCAAAAGTCTGATCGCAAAAGCACTGGAATACGGAGATATCAAGATGCTAGTCAATGGTGCAGGGGTATCACCAAGCCAGGCACCGATCGAAGCAATTCTGAAAGTTGACTTGTACGGGACAGCAGTATTATTAGAAGAAGTAGGAAAAGTCATCGCAGAAGGAGGCTGCGGAGTTACAATTTCCAGCCAGTCCGGATGGAGAATGCCGCAGCTTACAGCCGAAGAAGATGCAGCACTTGCAACGACACCGACAGAAGAATTATTAAAGCTTGATATGTTACAGCCGGAGAATATCAAAGATACCCTTCATGCGTACCAGATGGCAAAACGATGCAATGAAAAACGTGTCATGGGACAGTCTGTAGAATGGGGAAAACGAGGTGCAAGAATCAATGCGATCGCGCCAGGAATCATTGTTACTCCGCTTGCTGTAGACGAATTCAACGGACCAAGGGGAGATTTCTACAAGAACATGTTCGCCAAATGCCCGGCAGGAAGACCGGGAACAGCCGATGAAGTAGCAAATGTGGCAGAGCTTCTTATGAGCGAAAAAGGCGCATTTATCACAGGCTCTACGTTCCTGATGGATGGTGGTGCGACAGCGTCTTATTATTACGGACCGCTGAAACCGGAAGCGTAGTTCAGAATATAAAAAATGTATAAAATCCAGACAATTCGCTTGCCGTAGGGTTACCCGAGTGCTTTATGTTAGATGTAGCTGAAAAGCTTCCTGCAACTGAATTTTTTATGTTTTAAACAGAAAAATTCTGCGCTGCTTCAAGAAATGCTGTCACAGCTTCACCGGTATCTCTGGCTCCAAAAGAACTATGTCCGGTATCTAATGCAGCAATCGCGGTCATTTCTTCAGAATTTAGTTCAAAATCAAAAATATCCAGATTCTCTTTCATACGTACCGGATTGGCAGATTTTACAACCGGAACGATTCCTCGCTGAATGAGAGAACGCAAGACGACCTGGGCTACGGATTTGCCATGTGCATCTGCGATCTTACATAAGACAGGATCGGTAAACAGGCTGGAATTACCTGCAGAAAGAGGAGACCATGCCTGCATGGTGATGTTCTGTTCTTCCAGATATTTCCGTTCATTCTCACGCTGGAAATATGCATTGCACTCGATCATGTTGACAGCAGGCTTTATCTTGTTGAAGAACAGAAAGTCGGCAAGACGGTCCTGGGTGAAGTTATCGATACCGATGGCTTTTACTTTTCCTTCTTTATATAATTCTTCCAGGGCACGCCATGCACCATAATAGTCATTATATGGCTGGTGGATGAGATACAGGTCTACATAGTCTAATCCTAATCGTTGTAATGAACGGGCAAGTCCGTCTTTTGCACGTTCGTAACTGGTATCGGTGACCCAGAGCTTGGTGGTGATGAATAACTGTTCACGCGGAATGCCGGCACGGCGGATAGCTCTTCCGACGGCTTCTTCATTTTCGTAAGCGGCAGCAGTATCAATCAGACGGTAGCCGGCCTTGAGTGCCTGGTAGACAGCTTCTTCACATTCTTTTTGATCGGTCATGCGGAAGACACCGTAACCGATGGCAGGCATGGCATTTCCGTTATTTAATGTAATATATGGTTGATTTGTTTTTTTCATAGAGTATCTCCTTAAGTAATATGGCAGTAATAAAAACTACCTGTTTTTTATTGTTTTAAAACCTTTCACATTTCATGGTCAGCTCAATTTATGCGATGGTCTCCGTATTATAAGTGCAATAAATATCAGCACGGCAGTTGTCGCAAGACTGACCGGATAGACCAGCATGATTGCCCGGAATGTCCGGTGTGCCGGGAATACAGTGAAGATCCACATTAATCTGACACCACATACACCGATGACCGTAAGGATGGCAGGCAAAAGGGAAATCCCGAATCCACGGAGATAGCCCGACATATTCTCATACAACATACTGAATGTATAGGCAAAAAATACAGTCATAAGTCGGGTATAACCGATATTGATAACCTGAGGATCATTGTTAAAAATAGCCAGCAGACCCTTCCCGAAGAACAGGACCAAAGCAATTGCAGAAGCAGTGGCAATGGCATCTTCGATAATGCATAAGAGTAAAACCTTGCGGCAGCGCTTCAACTGTCTGGCACCATAGTTCTGTCCGGTAAATGTAGTACATGCCTGACTGAAAGCGTTCATCATATAGTAGGCAAAAATCTCAATGTTAAATGCAGCACTGGATGCGGCAATTACAACGGTTCCAAGACTGTTGATAGCAGACTGGATTACGATGTTGGCGACTGCAAATACGGCACTTTGAATGCCGGATGGCAGTCCGATCCGCATAATTTTCTTAAAAACGGTATTGTCAAATCTTAGTTCATGTATATCCAGATGAATCAGCTGATCCGTGTGTAACAGCTTTATGAGTAAGATTACAGAACTGATCAGGTTAGATATTACGGTCGCAATAGCTACTCCATTTACCGTCATGTGAAGAACGATGACGAAAAAGAGATTCAGGAGGACATTAATTATGCCTGATACAGCCAGTGCTTTTAATGGCATCTTAGTCTCACCGATACTTCTGAAAATGGCGGCTTCAAAGTTATACAGAAGGATTACCGGCATTCCAAGCAGATAGATCCGTATATATAACAGTGCATAAGGGAGCACTTCGTCCGGAACATTTAACATCGGAAGAAGATATCCGATCAATAATTCGCCAAGGATTGTTACGATGAGCCCTCCGGTCACTGCCATGATGACTGAAGTATGTACCGCTTTTTTAACCGTTTTATGATCACCGCTTCCAATCGCAGTGGCAATGACGACATTTGTACCAAGCGCGATACCGATAAAGAGGTTGAGAAGCAATCCGACAATTGGGCTGTTGGCACCAACGGCGGCAACGCATACGGTTCTTGCACTTCCGGTAAAATTACCTACGATCGCGACATCGGAGGCATTAAAAAGCTGTTCCAGAATACCGGTGGCGGCAACGGGGAGTGCGTATTGTATCAGTTTATTCCAGATAGAGCCGTGAAGCATATCCAGTTTCCGTGTTGATTTTTTTTGTTGTTTCAAGTATAAGACTCCTTTTATATAGTGTTTATCAGTTTCTCTATTCGAACATTATTATAAGAAAAAATATTTTTAATATCCAATACTTATAAACTATTAGCTATCATAGTTTACAGGAATGATAATATCTGGTAATCTGGATTATATATAAGATGGGATTTACGACATCAATTTATAAAATAGTCTGACTGAAAGAAGGTAGAAGAGTGGATATCCGTGTCTTAAAGTATTTCCTTGCAGTGGCAAGAGAAGAGAATATCACGCGGGCAGCCGAGAGCCTGCATATTGCACAGCCGTCCCTGTCAAAGCAGATGATGGAATTAGAACGTGAACTGGGGAAAAAGCTTTTAAACCGGGGGAAAAGAAAGGTGACTTTGACGGAAGAAGGGGTGTTGCTCCGAAAAAGAGCAGAGGATATCATAGAACTGGTGGAAAAGACGGAACGGGAGATATCGTCAGATTTTGAAAAAGTTTCCGGGGAGATTGCGATTGGAGGAAGAATGCCGGTAACACTTTTGGAAACAGCGGCGTCTGTGAGAAAAAAGTATCCGGATATTGTATTCCAGCTATTCAGTGGAGACGGAACGGATGTCACAGAGCGTCTGGATCATGGCAATCTGGACTTTGCAATCTTACTTCAGCCGATTGATAATTCTAAATATGAATATATGAAACTTCCGGATACGTCTGTATGGGGTGTTCTGATGAAGAAAGAATCGGAATTTGCAAGACTTCCTGTGATAAAAAAGGAGGAGTTGCAGCAGATGCCGTTGATCTTTCACAGGCGGATTGGATTACAGCAGAGTATTGCAGACTGGGCAGGGGTGAAAGTTGAAGATCTGAATATCACAGCAACTTATAATGTAATACATGGAAGTCCGGATACATATGTAAAGCATGATATCGGTGTTCTGCTGGCAACAAGAGATCTTCTGGAACCGGAACTGGACAGCAGTATGGTGTTCCGTCCTTTGGAACCGGAACTTAAGGTTCAGTATAATCTGGTCTGGAAGAGACGGAATATATTTAGCCGGGCAGCGGAAGTATTTCTTGAGGAAGTGAAAGAAAAGGAGAAAAAAAGATT
This sequence comes from bacterium, assembly GCA_963595255.1. Taxonomy (GTDB): domain Bacteria; phylum Bacillota; class Clostridia; order Lachnospirales; family Lachnospiraceae; genus Dorea_A. Next base: position 9,915 of record CAVBHX010000035.1, on the reverse strand, counting down.
ATGATGACAAGAGAGGAAGCACTGGCATATGGAATGTCGTTTGACAATGTATATGAAGAAAGACCATTCCGTGACCCGAACTGGCAGCTGGTGCGGATAAAAGGAAGTAAAAAAACATTTCTGTGGATATATGAACGGGAAGGCTATATCAATCTGAATGTCAAAGTGAATCCGGAGTGGAGAGACTTCTGGCGCTCGGCGTATGAGTCAGTGACGGCCGGATATCATCTGAATAAAGAACACTGGAATACGATCATTCTGGATGGGACCATTCCGGAAGAAGAGATCAAAAGAATGATCGCAGAAAGCTATGATCTGGTTACGGACAGTCCGACAAAGAGAATCTATGAAGCAGTGAAGCGTATTCCAAAAGGACATGTGGCAACTTATGGGAAGATTGCAGAGATGGCAGGAGAACCCAGGATGGCAAGAGCCGTGGGCAATGCATTGCATAAGAATCCGGATCCGGAACATATTCCATGCTTCCGTGTAGTTAATGCAAAAGGAGAACTGGCCGGAGCATTTGCATTTGGAGGCCAGAATGTGCAGGCGGAACTTCTTCGGGCGGATGGAGTCGAAGTGATAAACGGAAGGGTAGATCTGGAAAAATACGGAATATAATTGACAAAGTGAGCAGATATTGATAGAATGAGGTAAACGTTTACTTGAAGGTGATAGAATGAGACAGACAAACAAGCGCCGTATTACGATCAAAGATGTGGCTGGACATGCGGGAGTATCCATTGCGACAGTATCCAAGATTATGAATGGAAAAGATGAACATATTTCGGACGGAACGAGACAGAGAGTTCTGGAAGTAATTGAAGAACTGGGGTATGTACAGAACAGTATGGCAAAAGGTCTGAAGGAATCTAATACCAGAACACTGGGGCTGGTGATTCCGGATATTGACAATGCATTTCCGGAGATGGCAAAAGGTGCTCAGGATGAGGCCTTTCTGCATGGTTATACCGTATTATTTGGAAGTACTGATAATAACTATATACAGGAAGAAAAGTTTTTGGATGCATTAAAAGCAAAGATGGTGGACGGTATTATATACGTCAGTTCCAATCCTGCAACAAGTGAAAAACTTCTGGAAAACATAACGGTTCCGGTGGTTTTTATGGACAGAAAGATAAAGAAAAGGGAGAATATGGGAAGTGTTCTGATCGATAATTTTTCTGCAATGAAGGATGTAGCGGCATATATTGCCGGAAAAGGCTGCAGACAGCCGGCGTATATTACAGCAGATATCTCGATATCGCCAAGCAAAGAACGTTATGAAGGCTTTGTGGAAGGTCTGGAAGAGAATGGAATATCGTTTAATAAGAAAATGCATTATGCAGGAACATTTTCTGTAGAAACCGGTCAGATCGGCGCAATGACGCTGTTACAGAGAAATCCGGAGATTGACTGTATTGTATGTGGAAATGATCTGATGGCGATCGGAGCCGTCAGTGTCTGCGAAAAACTTGGGAAAAAAATTCCGGAAGACATTAAGATCATGGGATTTGATGATATTTACATTTCGAAATATCTGAATCCGGAACTTACTACGGTCAGACAGGATGCGTATGAGATGGGAAGACAGGCAGCTGGAATGCTGATCAGATATATAGATCAGGGAATGCCGCTTACAGACAAGATCCTTCCATATGAGATTATGGAGCGTGGAACTCTGTAGATACCAAAGTATGCAAGAGAAGTTGTCGGTGGCAAGTTCTCTGTATAATATAATATGAAAACGTTTAACTAATTTACTTAAAGGAGGATATACACATGAAATATCGTAACGTAGGAAAAGCAGGAATCAAAGTCAGTGAGATTGCACTTGGAAGCTGGATGACAGATCTGAAAGGAAGCTCCGAGGAAGATGTGGCAAAAGAAGTTGTAAAACTTGCTTATGAGAATGGAATTAATTTCTTCGACTGTGCAGATGCATATTCCGGAGGAGCAGCAGAAAGGTTCTTCGGAGAAGTGTTAAAACAGTTCCCGAGAAAAGATCTGGTGATCTCAAGCAAGGTCTATTTCCCGACAGGAGATGGCGTGAATGACAGAGGACTTTCCAGAAAGCACATTATGGAAAACTGTGAGCAGTCTCTGAAAAATATGAACTTAGATTATCTGGATCTGTATTATTGCCATCGCTATGATGAGAACACAGATCTGGAAGAGACACTTCGTGCGATGAGTGATCTGGTTGCTCAGGGAAAGGTACTGTATTACGGTGTAAGTGAAGAATGGGGAAGTGCAAGAATCGAAGAAGCGCAGAAGATCATTGATAAGCGTGGTTTATATCCAATCACAGTGATCCAGCCACAGTACAATATGGTAGACCGTTATATCGAGCATGAGATTATGGGAACATGCAGAAAATATGGAATCGGTATTACTTCATTCTCACCATTGTCACAGGGACTTCTGACCGGCAAGTATAAAAAAGGACAGCCATATCCGGAAGGATCCCGTGCAACACATCAGGCAGATAAGCAGATCAATAACCTGCTGACGGATGAAAATCTTGCAATTGTGGATGAACTTTCCAAAGTAGCAGATGATCTGGGGACAAATGTAGCAATTCTGTCACTGGCATGGATTCTGAAGCATCCGGAGATCAGCTGCGTGATCGCAGGAGCAAGCAAGCCGTCACAGCTTGAGAATAACCTCAAAGCGGTCGATCTGGTGATTCCGGATGATGCGATGGAACGGATTGAGAAGATTCTTGGATTCCAGAGATTTGAACGTCACGTAGGATAATATGGATGTAAATGCATAGAGGCGGGGAAAAGCTATTTTCTCCGCCTTTAATCGTCATGCAAATGTGTAACAACGATCAATTAACAATGAAATAAGTTCTTGACAAATTTTGAAATCTGCATATAATTATCAATGGTAATTAACAAAGGTAACTAATTGAAAGTATGCTGTCAGCGAAAGAAATTTTGGGCAGTATTCTGTCAATGATTATAGGATGATTATATAAGGAGGACAAAATATGACGAGTGAAATCATAAAAAGGATGTTCGACGCATGCTATCAGGCAAAACGGACCCGGGATATGCTCCCGCCGCTGCCGGAAGGTGTCAGAGCATCCTTTATTCATTATCTGGATGTGATCCGTTCAATGGAAAGAGAAGGCGTACAGGTAAAAGTATCGGATCTCAGCGATGCAATGGAGCTTCCAAGACCGGGTGTTACAAGAACAGTCAAAGAAATGGAAGAAAAAGGATATCTTCAAAAAATTGCTTCAGAAGAGGACGGACGTGTCACATACATTACTGTTACGAAAAAAGGCTCAGAACTATCGCAGAAATATGACGAACAATATTTTGACAGCCTGCTTCCATATATGGAAGAAATACCGGACGAAGATGCGGAATGCATGATACAGACGATCGAAAAATTCTATCAGATCATGTGTGAAAGGAGGAAACACTACGATGAACGATAAGGCAGATTTTACACAGGGAAGCATTCTTAAGAAACTAATCGCATTTATGATGCCGGTGCTGGGAGCACTGATCCTTCAGGCGGCATACGGAGCAGTGGATCTTCTGGTAGTTGGAAGATTCGGTTCTACATCGGGACTTTCAGGAGTATCTACGGGAAGCCAGGTATTGAATCTTGTCACCTTTGTAGTAACACAATTCGCCATGGGAATTACGGTTCTGATCGCGAGATATATGGGTGAAAAGAGACCGGAGCAGATTGGATCGGTCATTGGCGGATCGGCAGTTGTATTTACGATGATTGCAGCATGCTTATTTATTGTCATGGTAGGATTTGCACATCCGATCTCAGTATTGATGCAGGCTCCGAAAGAAGCAGTGGATCTGACATCGGTATATGTGCGTATCTGCGGAGGCGGTATCTTCTTCATCGTTGCATACAACCTTTTATCAGCAATTTTCCGTGGACTGGGAGACAGTAAATCCCCGTTACTTTTTGTATTTGTTGCGTGTATCGTGAACGTGATCGGAGATCTGGTACTGGTGGCAGGACTTCACATGGATGCAGCAGGTGCGGCAATCGCAACGGTTACAGCGCAGGCACTCAGCGTAGTATTTGCAGTAATCCTTCTGATCAAAAAGAAACTGCCATTTAAGATTACAAGAAAAGATTTCAGCCTGAACAGTCAGTGTAAGAAATTTCTGAAGATCGGGCTGCCGCTTGCACTGCAGGAGTTCCTGACACAGATGTCTTTCCTGGTACTCTGTGCATTCGTAAACCGGCTTGGCCTGGAAGCTTCATCCGGTTACGGTGTTGCATGCAAGATCGTCAACTTTGCGATGCTGGTACCAAGTGCGCTGATGCAGTCGATGGCATCTTTCGTATCCCAGAACATCGGAGCAGGAAAGACGAAGCGTGCGAAGAAATCCATGTTCACCGGAATCGGTGTCGGTCTGGTTGTGGGCTGCATGGTCTTCTTACTGGTGATGTTAAAAGGCGATATGCTGGCAGGATTCTTTACGACAGATGCAGCCGTTATCCAGAAAGGCTATGCATATCTGAAAGGATTTGCACTGGAGACAATCGTGACAGCGATCCTGTTCAGTATGGTCGGATATTTCAATGGTAATAACAAGACGGTCTGGGTAATGACACAGGGATTGATCCAGACCTTGCTGGTACGACTTCCATTTGCATATGTGATGAGTATCCAGCCGGATGCGAGTCTTACGAAGATTGGTCTTGCGGCGCCGGTATCGACGATGGTGGGAATTGTGCTGAATGTGGGATTTTATATTTATCTTGGAAAGCAGGAGAAGAGAGTTGACAGATAGAGAGGACTTTGATATAAGAAAAGAATAATGACCGGATAATATATTGATTATCTGTATACTTTTCTAAAAAAGGAGTGAGGCATCACATGCTGTACAATCCACAACTGGATACTTTCTTATGCGTAGTAGAATCCGGCAGTTTTAGCAAAGCAGCCGAAAAATTATATATATCCGCACCGGCAGTCATCAAGCAGATCAATTCACTGGAAAAAAGTCTGAATCTGCAGCTTTTTGATAGGACACACCGGGGACTTACGATTACACCGGCGGGAGAGTCTTTGTATCAGGATACAAAATATATCATTCAATATTGTAAAGAATCTGTAACCAGGGCAGAGAATGCAATGGAAGTAAGAGAAGAAGTCATAAGAGTCGGAATTTCCCCGATGACACCGCCGCAAGTGTTCGTTAAACTGTGGCCGGAGATCCAGAGCATTTATCCGGAGATGAAGTTCCAGCTGATTCCATTTGAAAATACCCTGGAAAATGCGAGGGAGATTCTTGCCAATCTGGGACAGAACATCGATGTGATCGCCGGGATCTTTGATGATACCATGCTGGCTTTGCGCCAGTGCCAGGGAATAGAGATTGCCCGAGAAAAGTTCTGTGTGGCAGTTTCCATGCATCACAGACTTGCCGGAAAGGAAAAGATTAGTCTAAAAGATCTGCACGAGGAGAATCTGTGGCTGATGCACAGAGGCTGGAGTGAATATGTGGATATGTTAAGAGACGAGATCTGGGCGCAGCATCCGGAGATTCACGTGAAAGATTTTGACATCTATAATGTAGAGATATTCAATCAGTGTGAGAACAGTAATGATGTGCTGCTGGCGATCAAGAACTGGGAGACGGTGCATCCGCTTATGAAGATGATACCGGTGGAGTGGAATTACGGAATGCCGTTCGGGCTTTTGTATTCGGAGAATCCGGATAAGAAAGTGCAGAAGCTTCTGAAAGCGATCAGAACGATCAAAGGTACAAAAGAAAAGAATCATAAAGAAAAATAATTTTTAAAAATAAAATAAGACATGCATATAACCGAAAGGTTTACACTGCATAACAAAGCGAGACTTCTGAAACAGTCCCGCTTTTTTTATACTGGAATTATAAAAGAAAGGGGCACAAAACTATGAAAAACTTTGTATTTGAAAATACAACAAAAGTATATTTTGGCGAAGGCTGTGTGAAAGAATATCTTTCCTGTCTGGCAAAAAAACATGGAGATAAAGTCCTGCTGGCTTACGGCGGCGGATCGATCAAAAAGAACGGAATCTATGAAGAAGTCACAGAGATACTGAAAGTTGCAGGAAAAGAAATCATTGAATTTGGCGGAATCATGTCGAATCCGACCTATGCAAAAGTATTAGAAGGAGCAAAGCTTGCAAAAGAGAATCAGGCAGACTGGATCCTTGGCATTGGCGGCGGATCGGTTATGGATTGCTGTAAAGCCGTCTCTATGGCAGCAGTCAGTGAAAAAGATATCTGGGAAGAATACTGGGCAAAACCGGGCGTGATTGATTTTGATCCATTGCCGCTTGGTGTGATCGTAACGGTATCAGGAACCGGAAGTGAATGTAACGGAGGAGCTGTTATCACGAATGAAGAACTGAAGATCAAGACCGGAAGAGACTACCCGAAATGCAATCCGGAGTTTGCACTGATGGATCCGACTTATACTTACAGTGTTCCGGTAAAACAGATGGCATCCGGAAGCTTTGATACCTTATCCCACATTATGGAGATCTATTTCAGCGAGACAGATGAGGACAATGTATCGGATGATATCTCAGAAGCATTGATGAAGAATGTCATCCGGAACTTATGTGTGGCAATGAAGAATCCACAGGATTACACGGCAAGAAGCAATCTGTTCTGGGATTCTACAATGGCAGAAAACCGTATCATCAAGCTTGGCAAGAAATGTGATTTTGAATGCCACCAGATGGAACATCAGTTTGGAGCATATACAGATTGTAATCACGGATGCGGACTGGCGGTACTTCATCCGGTATATTACCGCCACATTTATAAAGAAGGACTTACAAAATTCGTACGTTTTGCAAAAAATGTATGGGGGATTACGGGAGAAGGAAAGTCTGAGGAAGAATTGGCACTGGCCGGCGTAGAAGCACTGGCAGACTTTATTAAAGAAATCGGACTTCCGACAACGTTAAGAGAGCTTGGAGTTGATGAAACGACAGATCTGAAACAGATCGCAGATTCGTGCAACCTCGTACCGGGCAGTTACAAGAAGATGACGCATGAAGAGATATTAGAGATATTTAAGGAGAGCTTCTAAATATAAAAAGAAGACTAGAAGAAAGGAAAGAAAGATGGACAAGAGAATATTAGGAAATGATCTGGAAGTATCGGCAATCGGTCTTGGCTGCATGGGAATGAGCCATGCATATGGAACAGTCTCAACGAAGAAAGAAGCAGAAGAACTGATTGCAAAGGCATTGGATATGGGCTGTACATTTTTTGATACGGCAGAAGTTTACGGCTCACAGGACGATCCGCACCATAATGAAAGACTGCTTGGAGACATTCTGAAATCAAAAAGGCAGGAGATTCAGATTGCATCAAAATGTGGAATCCGTTTTGATGAGACGGCGGCGACAGTGAATAAGCCGCTGATCCCGGATGGAAGACCTGAGACAATCAAGAGCTCTATTGAAGGCTCACTTAAGAGACTCAAGACCGATCATTTGGATCTGTATTATATCCACCGTATCGATACAAGCGTTCCGATCGAAGAGACGGCAGGGGCAATGAAGGAACTGATGGAACAGGGCAAAATCCTGCACTGGGGTTTATCCGAGGCAAATGAAGAGGTCATCAGACGTGCACATAAAGTATGCCCGCTGACTGCAATTCAGAACCGTTATTCCATGATGTACAGAGATTATGAAAAATTATTCCCGGTACTGGAAGAACTGAAGATCGGTTTCGTTGCATTTTCCCCACTTGCCAATGGACTTCTGACTGCAAAATACAATGCACACTCAGAATTCGAGACAGCAGGAGATTACAGAAGCATGATGCCGCAGTTTACGGACGAGGGATTAAAAGAAAGCGAAAAATTCCTTGCATGGGTCAAAGAACTGGCAGAAGAAAAAGAAGCAACACCGGCACAGATCTCGCTTGCATGGATGCTGAACAAACGCCCGTACATTGTACCGATTCCAGGTACAAGAAAGTTAAACAGAATGGAAGAAAACATGAATCCAGATGGGGAAGGAGAAGATTGGGCTTCCGGAGAAAGAACCGGCGGTGTTTACGAATTTTCATCATTAATATAACGGGAAAGCGATAACCTTAAGGTTTATACTGAAAAACAAACCGAAACTTCTATATCAGGACAAAACTTTTTGTAATAAAGACAAATAAGAACAGGAGGAAAAGATAATGAGTATTTTATTTATTAATGGAAGTCCGAATAAAAACGGCAACACAAAAGCATTAGCGGACAAAATGATGAAAGGAAAAGAGTACGAGACATTAAATCTGACAGATTACAGAATCGGAAGTTACGGACAGAACTTTGCAGATGACCAGTTAGATGAAGTAATCGCAGAGATGAAAGAAGCTGATACCATTGTAATTGGTTCTCCGTTATACTGGCACAATATCTGTGGTGCGGTAAGAGATGTACTGGACCGCTTTTATGGAAAGGTGGAACAGGGAGAACTCTCAGGCAGAACCTTGTATTTCCTGTTCCAGGGAGCAGCACCGGAGAAATGGATGCTAGAAGCAGGCGAATATACGATGAAACGTTTTGCAGCGCTTTACGGCATGGAATATGGAGGAATGGCAACAGACGGGAAAGAAGCAGAAAAGCTGCTGAAATAAATCTATGAAGCGGATAAAAAGAATCCTGATCTGCCTGCTCACCGGATGCCTGCTTACGGCATGTGCAGGGACAGGCGGACAGACATCAGAGAATGATAATAACGAACTTGATAAGGGAGTATCAGCAATAGAGGACGCTATGGGAGCAGGCGGATCAGACGACCAGAAAACAGAAGTAAAAGACAGAGAAGACTTAAGAGAAGGCACATCCAGGGATACAGTTGCAACACCGGAAGATTTCCCGGAAGCATATGATTATGGAACCGGAAAGATCAGTGATTATTCCAGAAGTGCAATGTTAAGAAAGATGCCGGAACCAGAAGAAAATCAAACTGTGTTAAATACAACTGCAGATCCGGAGAATATACAGGCACTGTATTTATGAGAAGAGGATAATGTACCGACGGTTACAGAATTTACAAAAAGCATGACTGGATATTTTGATGACTGGGATTTCCGGCCATATGTAACAGCAATTCCGGTAAAGCAGGGAACTACACCAAAGGGTGCAGTTGTATTGATGGCAGGGGGTGCCTATCAGTTCCGCGGCAATTATACAGATGCATTGCCGACTGCAGCAGCACTCAGAGAATGCGGATATCAGACATTTATCGTAGATTACCGGCTGGAGCCATACAGTCAGGAAGAAGGTGCTCTTGATGTGGCAAGGGCGGTAAGGTATATTCGCAGGAATGCAGATGTATACGGAATTGATCCGGATAATATTGCAGTCATGGGATTTTCCGCAGGAGGTATCCAGGCAGGAGAATTTCTGATCCAGCTGGAAGCATGGGCACCATTTGGAGAAGGCCGTGGAGGCACATTCGATAATCCGGTAATCGTTAAGATTGCAGAAAAATATGGAAAAACTCCGGCACAGATCATGCTTCGCTGGCATATCCAGAGAGGAATCGTAGTTATTCCGAAGTCTACACATATCGAACGTATGGAAGAAAACTTTAATGTATTTGACTTTGTCATTGCAGAAGAAGATATGAAGACAATTGCAGAACTTGATAAAAAGCAGAGTTCCTTCTTCTCACATCAGGATCCGAAGATGGTAGAGTGGTTCGTGAATATGGTTGAGGAAAGAAAGAAAAACCAGGATAGTTCAAAAGAAAAGAAAAACTGGTAAGAACAGGAAAGTAGAAAATGGAACCGGAAGACCTGGGAGAATTTACACCGGAGAAAATGTGCCGGATGGTAAGAGAGTGTTATAGATAATCGAGTAGGAGGGAAAATTAAATAAATTTTCCCGACCTCTCACACCACCGTG
>CAVBHX010000034.1:0-34650 GCA_963595255.1 bacterium | reverse complement strand
TGATTTCGTGTTTGGAAATAAAATAGAGTTGCAGCAGAAGCAAACTAATAAATTTAATAGTAACTTCAAAAAGGGGCACCTTCAAGCTATAATGAAACAAAATAATAGCTTGAAGGTGTTTTTTGCTCTGTATGTGTACCCCTCTATATAACGAAACGCTCAGAGGCTGTTTTACAGTGGGGGAAAAGAAAAAAATATCAAAAAATTTTCTGTTCTACAATCTCCGTCATAATAAAAATTCTTGTTATATAAATTTTCAAGTGATATACTGAACACATGAAAAAGAACCGTGCGATATTACAGTCTTGCATTGCGCACGGTTTTTTAGAAATGCGTGGTTAGATAGAACTAACACGTGTGCGATTTACAGAACGATATAAAAGAGGATTAATTTTTATGAGAATATTGATTTATGGTGCAGGCGTGATTGGCTCCTTGTATGCGGCTTTATTAGCAGATGCAGGTTACGATACAAGTATTTATGCCAGAGGTAAAAGACTTGAGATCCTAAAAAATAATGGATTACTTTATAAGAAAAATCAGGACTTAATAAAGGCAAAAATTAAGATTCTCGGAGAAGTATCAAACGATGATATTTATGATTTTGTTTTATTGACTGTCCGGGAGAATCAGCTGTATGAAGCACTTACGGAATTGAAAAATAATAAAAGCAATACGATTGTTACAATGGTAAATTCACTGGACAGTTATAAAAAATGGGAAGACATTGTTGGAATAGGAAGAATATTACCGGCTTTTCCAGGAGCAGGAGGAAGTATAAATGATGATGGCATTCTTGATGCATCTCTTACTCCGAGAATTATCCAACCGACAACATTTGCAGAAATATCAGGAAATAAATCCGAAAGAACAAAACAATTTTCAAAGATATTGAAGCATGCGAATATCCCATATCAGGAAGTAAAGGATATGCATATGTGGCAGCTGTGTCATCTTGCCATGGTGGTGCCGATTGCAGATGCATATTATGAAGCTGACTGTTCGGAGAGAGCAGGAAGAGACTGGAAGATCATGAAGAAAACAGCAAAAAGATTGAAAAGAAATTTTAACTTTTTGCGGAAACAGTCAGGTAGGTTGTCGCCTGGCAAAATGAATATTTTTTGTTTTCTACCATTGTCAATTCTTGCGATTATGCTTGCTATTACATTCGAAAGTAGCTTTGGAGATAAATTTATGTATCAACATGCTATGAAAGCACCAGATGAAATGAGAGAACTGCATAAGCAATTTTATGTATATATGAAAAGCCTAAAGGAGGCTCGCTATGAAATTTTATGAAAGTGGAGATAATAGTAAACCAGTGATATTTTTATTTCCTGGTACCTGTTGTCTGTATAGTAGCTTTGATCATGTACTGGATGGATTGCATTCTTATTTTTACACGGTGGCAGTTTCTTATGATGGATTTGATCCAAATGAGAAAACAGAATTTTATTCAATGGAAGATGAATGTGAAAAGATTGAGCAGGAAATCAAGAAAAAGTATGGTGGAAAAATTAAAGCAGCGTATGGATGCTCCCTTGGAGGAAGTATTGTATCACTTTTGATTCAACGAAAAAGAATTCATATAGATCATGGCATCATTGGTAGCAGTGATATGGACGAAGCAGGTCGTCTTGTGGCAAAAATCCAGTCATCCATGGTAGTGCCTTTTATGTATAAAATGATACATACAGGTGCTCTTCCGAAATTTATGCAGAAAAAGCTGAGCAAGACAGACGAGGTAAAAAAAGAATTATATAATGGATTTTTGAATATGTTTGGAATCGGTAAAGGAGGTTGTCCGTGGATTACGAAACAGAGTATTTATAATCAGTTTTATTCTGATCTGGTTACGAAAGTTCAGCATGGAATTGATGTGCCGGGAACAAAAATCCACGTATTTTACGCAATAAAGATGGGTGAAAAATACGAAAAGAGATATCGTACTTATTTCAAAAATCCGGATATTCGGAGACACAACATGCAGCATGAAGAACTGTTTTGCTGTCATAGTGCAGAGTGGGTAGAAGAAGTAAGAAGGGCCGTGGAAGGTGACAGACAATGAAAGAAAAAGTGAATGTGACAGGTGTGCCGGAAACGATGATACAGACTCTGTATGCAAGAGCAAAAGAAACAAAAAAGCAAAATGCTAAAATCAAGGATGAGATTGCAGTAGAACTTGTGGAAAAGCTGGACTATGATTTTTCCAAAGCAGATCAGGATAGCACCATGACTTATGGTGTGATTGCGAGAACGATTGTATTAGATCGGATGGTTAAACAATATTTGAAGAAGCATAAAAATGCAGTCGTTGTAAATCTTGCATGTGGACTGGATACCAGATGTTACCGGATGAAGGGGAAATATCTGCGCTGGTACAATGTGGATTTGCCGGAGACTATGAAGATAAGGCGGCAGTTTCTTCCGGAAACAGGTCCGATATATCAGATTGCCAAGTCTGCAATGGATGATTCCTACGTGGACGATATCGATTATCATGGAGAAAATGTTCTGGTAATAATTGAAGGACTTACTATGTATTTGTGTGAGAAGGACATCAGAAAGATATTTTCTATTATTAAAAAATCATTTCAGAAAGTAACCGTAATGGTCGAAACCATGTCACAATTTGTTGTAAAACATGTGAAAGAAAAATCTATAGAGGGCAGCAATGCAAAATTCACATGGGGTGTTAAGAACGGAACAGAACTACAAAAGATTGTACCGAATTTTTCTATCCTGCATGAGGTCAGTCTGGTTGAGGGAATGAAAGAACTTATGCCTGTTTATCGTGTGATAGGTAAAATTCCAGCTGTTCAGAATATATCGAACAAAATAATAGTTGCGGAAAAATGTGAGGAATACTAAGAAAATAGTATGGATAATGGGAGAAAGTTAATGGTAGAACATATAGAATTAAGCGACATACCAGAATTTTGTATGAAAATAAAAAAGTGGTTGAAGGAACGTTATGGAGAAGAGGAAGGCTGCAGGCTCTGGGAATTGACCAGTAGGCAGTACAATAAATATCTGAAAGATCTTCCTGATTATGGCGGGAAAAAGACCAGTCATGCACTTGCGATTTATGGAAGTATTGCCATTTTCTCCATGTATCCACTTCTTCCGGATCATTCGCCAGTAGAAGAATTGCAGGAACTTGTCACAAACCTGTTTATGTCAGAATTTGTAAAATTAGGAAAGCTTTTTAATTTGAACAGAAATTTTGATATGTGGCTGATCAACAAGGTTTTTCAAAAAGTTGGTGACAAGGATCGAAAATTATATGCACAACATCCAGCATGCTTCTGTAATATATCAGAGCCCTATGATAAAAAGAATCATGCGGCCAGATATCACTTTACACAATGTCCAAATGCAGAATTTGCAAAAAAACATAATCTGATGCATGTACTCCCGCTTTTCTGTAATTCAGATTATTGGGGAATCAGCCAGATTCATGGGACTTTGATTCGACATGGTACTTGCGGGAACTCCGACAAATGCGATTATTGTGTAGTTGGCTCTGAGAATCCTATGGCAAAAGAATATGAAATCGTAAGAGATGAAGCTGGATTTTTAGTGAGTCGGAAACGGGAAAAATTGGAATATTAAAAGATGGTATTCGTAAAAATGTTATTATTGTTGCAAAATGTATTGTACTGTCTGCTGTATGCATCACTGATAAAATGTGCAGTGAGGAACGACGGGCGTAACTGTTTATATTTTTATCCAAAAGAATATATAGAAGAAGCACAGAAACGTGGAATTGCTGATAAAGAAACTGTGATGAAAAGGTCAAAGTGGTTTATGATACCATTTTGTATCATTATATTTGTGGCGCTGATCTTGATTATTTCTGTTTGGAATCATGTTATGGATTTTAAAACGGCATATCTTCAAGCCTGTCTTTTTCTTGTGGTCATGAACTGGTTTGATGGTATTGTGATTGACAGATTATGGGTGGGACACAGCATAATCTGGCATATAGATGGTATGGAAGGAATTCCGTATGTAAAGCCTTGGAAGACTGTGTTGGTAAAACGAGGGGCGGCTACTGTACTGTATTTGGTGGTTGCATTTGTAGTAGCAGGGATTGTGGAATTACTTGGTAAAATATAATAAATTTCAGTTCCATCAAATGAAAAATATTTTGTTGTAGAGACAGAGGTGTATTTAATGATGAATATCCATGAATTTGGTAAAGAAAATAATGAAATTATTTTGCTGATTCATCCATCAGTCGTAAAGTGGGATTATTTTGAAAACGTGATTCCTTTATTACAGGAAAAATACCATTTGCTGATTCCGGCACTTCCAGGATATGATTTTGAGAATGATAGTGATTTTACAAGCGTAGAACAAATTGCCTCAGTACAAGAGGTTACAGAAATCTATATGCAGTATATGGCTGCTCCATGGGTGGATCTATTGCATTAATGGTAACATTGGAACAAAGGATCAAGATAAATCATTGTATTATGGACGGCGGAATCACACCGTATCAGCTTCCGTGGTTTGTGACACGTTTTATCGCTCTAAAGGATTATTTGATGATGATGCTTGGAAGGGTGGGTGGCATTAGCTTATTGGAAAAGGCATTTGCAACAGATGAATATTCTAAGGAAGATTTACAATATGTGGTAGATGTTCTGCGACATTGTAGCAGAAAAACACTATGGCGTACCTTTGATTCCTGCAATAATTACAGAGTACCTGAGCCTGTTTCGGATATTAACACGCAAATTCATTACTGGTGTGCAAAAAATGAGGAAAAAGAGCGGAAACAGGATATTGCCTATATGAAACGCAAGTTTCCTCAAACAGAATTTACAAAATTGCCGGACTTGGGACATGGAGGGTTAGTTTTACTGAAACCTGAAGTATTCTCAGAAATGATTTGTAAACTTTCGTGAGATGTGAACTTTTTATAGAGTGTATACACGATTCATTGAAAAGTATTATCAGAGTCTTTTAAAAACAAAGGCTGTTATCAATCCGCTGGCGGGAAAGAGTAAGAATGAATATGTTTCTACAGGAACAATCCGAGATATCCATAAACTGCTCAGGAATTGTTTTGAACAGGCTGTAAAATGGGAACTGATAGAAAAAAATCCATGCACTCATGCGACGGTACCAAAACATAAATCTCAAAAAAGGGAAATCTGGACGGCAGAGACTTTAATGTATGCAATGAGTGTCTGTGATGATGACAGGTTAAAACTTGCCATGAATATATCTTTTTCGTGTTGTCTGCGAATCGGAGAACTGTTGGGACTTACCTGGGATTGTGTTGATATCTCGCCGGAAGCGATTAAAGAAAACCGTGCGTATGTTTATATCAATAAAGAATCACAGAGAGTGAAAAAAACAGCCTTAGAAGCATTGGATGGAAAAGATGTCTTGCTGATAGTTCCGACTCAGCATAAAAATAATAAAACGGTACGTATTTTAAAAACACCGAAAACAGAAAGTAGTATCCGAAAAGTATTTCTACCAAAGAGTGTTGCAAATATGTTGATAGACTGGAAAGCTCAGCAGGATGAGATGAAAGAAATCCTTGGTGATGAATATATGGATTATAATCTGGTGATGGCAAGTACTTTTGGCCTTCCGCTGGGTGATGGTGCAATCCGTGAGCCTTTGAAAAAGTTAATTGAAGACTATAATCTTCCACCAGTGGTCTTCCACAGTTTCCGTCACAGTAGTGTAACATACAAATTGAAACTGAATGGCGGGGATATCAAAGCAGTACAGGGTGATTCCGGCCATGCTCAGGTCAATATGGTAACAGATGTCTATTCGCATATTCTGGATGATGACAGAAGAAAAAATGCAGAACTTTTTGAGGAAGCATTCTACGAGAAAAAGAATCTGGATCCGCAGATGCACACACAACAGGAAAAGAAAGACTCAGCAGCTGCGGAAGATATTGATCCGGAACTTCTGGCAAAAGTCCTGGCAAATCCGGAGATGCGGTCGTTGCTCAATTCGCTGGCGAAGACGATGAAGTAGCATACAACATATCTTAATGAGTATATTTATTGTATATGCGGAGAACTATCTCCATCATACGGATTAAAATCTCCGTCATTTCATCTATAAATGATGGAGATAAATTCAGCAACCGCATTATTATCCTGATTCACTTGACTAATAGTTGAAAAAATAAGGTGTATGAAAATAAAATACTTGTTATAATCTAATGTAAGATAATTGAAATTGGAGGGATATTATGGCAGAAGAAAGTCTGTTTGCAGGTGAATCAAAAAATATTGAATATAAAGTTGCTGTACCTAAGAAGAGTGAAAAATATATGAAAACAGTGGTTGCTTTTGCCAATGGTAATGGCGGTAAAATTGTGTTTGGTATTGATGATAAGACATTAGAAATAGTAGGAATGGATGAAGATAATATATTCAAAACCATGGATGCTATTACCAATGCGATATCTGATTCCTGTGAGCCGAGAATCAGACCGGATGTCACATTACAGACCGTAAATGATAAAACAGTCATTGTTGTTGAGATACTTCCAGGTGCTATGCGCCCGTATTATATAAAGTCGGAAGGAATGACAGAAGGAACTTATATGAGAGTGTCCGGGACAACAAGACCGGTAGAAGGATATATGTTGAAAGAGTTAATTCTGGAAGGTCAAAATCGATATTTTGACAGTGAGCCATGTAGAGAATTACAGATTACAGATGAAGATATTCAAAATCTTTGCAAGACCATGAAAGAAACGGCCATCAAGAACACATGGCAGGATAGTGAAAAAGCAAAAATTAAAGACATTACAAAAAATACACTGTTGTCATGGGGAATATTAACAGAAGTTCAGGGAGAGATATTTCCAACAAATGCATTTGCTCTTCTGACAGGACAATTGCGGATGCAGCCGATTATACAGTGTGGTCTTTTTAAAGGAAAAGACAGAGCTTATTTTGCAGATCGAAAAGAATTTGATGGTCCAATTCAAAATCAGGTAGATGCAGCTTATCAATATGTATTGGAAAAGATTAATATGGGTATGCAGATTCAAGGCATTTATCGTCAGGATGTATATGAATTACCAACTGACAGTGTGCGAGAGCTGATAGCAAATGCTGTCGCACATCGCAGTTATCTGGAACCTGGAAATATACAAGTAGCAATATTTGATGATCGTCTGGAAGTTACTTCACCAGGGATGCTGTTGAATAATGTTTCAATCAAAAAAATGATGGAAGGATACTCTAAACCGAGAAATCCTGCGATAGCAAATGCATTTGCATATATGAAGATTATCGAAAAATGGGGAACCGGTATACCAAGAATATTCCGTGAATGTAGAGAATATGGTTTGCCTGATCCAGAACTTATTGATTTTGATGGTGATTTTCGGGTGAATATGTATCGGAATAATAATACAAATAAAGCTTCAAATGAATCAATAAATGAATCAATAAATGAATCTTTAAATTCAGATGAAGCAGTAATAATGTCTATGATTAAAATAAATCCACAGATAAGTCAAAAAGAAATGGTTACAAAATCTGGATTTTCAAGATCAAAAATTCAAAGAATTTTAAAGGTCTTACAAGAAAAAAAGATACTCTACCGTGAAGGTGCAAGAAAAAATGGATACTGGAAAATCCTATAAATTCACCAGTCAAAAACGCATAGACAAACCGTCCCATATGCGGTATATTATTTATAGAAAAAGTTCAACTAAATACTGTTACTCATTTTTGGACGAGCGAAGAATGGTGGACATATAACAGACGCTGATGGTGATATCGAGGCATTCCCCGGATATTAGCTGGAGCAAATTGTCAGCTAATTTTCTAGGTTTTACAGAGCTTAACAGAAGGGGTATTCAGATTAAGTAGAATTGATTAGGAAATGGATTTTTTATTGTCCCTAGTGGATTTGAATTGACTTTGTCTGACAGAGAGTGACAACAGACTGGCACTCTCCTAAGGGCTAGTTGCAGGTTCGATTCCTGCAGGGAGCGGTATAAAATCCATTTACGAGTGAATACTCGTAAATGGATTTTTTTACATACTAAAGTATGCAAGAAAAGCTGCCAGTGGCAGGTTTTCTGTATTATTTTATTGAAACAGGTGATAGTGTGAGGGCTGAAGAAGTTATACAAGAAGTTGCAAAAATATGTAGAAATTTTCAGGCAAAAGAAGTTATATTATACGGATCAAGAGCGAAAGGAACGGCAAGAGAAAGAAGTGATATAGATATTGCAGTGACAGGAGTAGAAAATTTTGAACTGCTAGTAGAAAAAGTAGAAGATTTGCCAACACTTTACAGTGTAGATTTATTAAATCTGGATACTTGTCAAAATCAATTACTATTGGAGGATATTGAACAATATGGACGAAAAATTTGATAGACGTTTTTTATCTTTTGGTAAATCATTGGATGCATTGGCAGAAGCAAGAGAAAGAGATTTCTCTGATTCTTTTGTACTTAGTGGGACCAGTGCAAAATTTAGTATTACATTTGATCTTGCGTGGAAAGTGATGAAAGATATATTGGTACAGTATTATGCAATTACAGGATTTGTGGCTGGTTCGCCAAGAGAAGTACTCAGAGAAGCATTTAAAGCAAATATGATTACAGATGAAGCCTGGATGGAAATGCTGAAAGTTAGAAATGAACTGGCACATGATTATGATTGTGACATTGTGAAGAAATATTGCAATGCAATTGTAGGTCATTATATTGACTTGTTTTATGAATTTGAGAAAACGGTAAAAATATTGTTGAATTGAAATGTAGAAATTAAAAAGATCATTTATGGTAAAACATAGATGATTTTTTTATACTTTTAAATGGATATATAGAAGAATAGAGATTGTGTACAATGATACATTAGAGATATAATATTAATAAAACTATTTACAAAAGTGGGGAATAAAAAATGAACAAACAAAAGAAAAAAGGTTTCACATCAGACACGTTAAAAGAAACCGCCGTCATGACGATAGCAGTGGGGATTATCGCCGCAGCAGTGTATTTCTTCCTGATTCCGAGTCAGACTTCGATCAGCAGTATATCTGCGTTGGCGATCATTATCGCACATTATGTACCATTACATGTGTCAACGGTTACGATGATCCTGAATGTGGTCTTATTGCTGATCGGATTTGTAACTTGCGGAAAAGAATTTGGGGCGAAGACGGTATATACGAGTATCTTGCTGCCAGTGTATCTGGCGGTATTTGAACATGTATTTCCGGATTTTAAATCGCTGACGAACAGTAGTGAGCTGGATGTGTTATGTTATATTCTGGTGGTAAGTATTGGTCTTAGCATTTTATTCAACATGAATGCGTCATCCGGCGGACTGGATATCGTAGCAAAGATTATGAATAAGTATCTTCATATCGAACTGGGAAAGGCAATGTCAATTTCAGGAATGTGTGTGGCGCTTTCTTCGGCTCTGATCTATGATAAAAAAGCGGTAGTGTTAAGTGTGCTTGGCACATATTTTAATGGTATTGTACTGGATCATTTCATCTTTGGACAGAATGTAAAAAGACGCGTCTGCATTATTACAAAATACGAAGAAGAGGTACGACAGTTTATTTTACATGAGCTGCACAGTGGAGCGACATTCTATGAAGCGATGGGTGCTTATAATATGCAGAAGTACAGAGAGATTATTACGATTGTAGATAAGAGTGAATATCAGAAACTCATGAACTATATTGTCCGGAAAGATCCGGAAGCATTTGTAACGGTGTATACAGTATCTGATATGCGGTACAGACCGAAGGTGAGATCATTCTAGTTCGTGATGATAGATAGTTGCTAAGAAGAGGTAAGATTATGATTAAAAAATGGATACAACAAACCGGATGGCGGAGAATCATATTGATGGTGATCGGTAATTTGATCCTTGGAATGGGAATCAGTATATTCAAGCTCGCAAGTCTTGGAAATGATTCCTTTTCGGGAATGACGATGGCAATTTCGGCATCTATACATATGAATTACGGGACATATTTCTTACTGCAGAGTACGGTATTGTTTGTGATCGAAGTGCTTTTCGGCAGACAGCTGATTGGGATCGGTACAGTTGTGAATGCGTGCTTTCTGGGATATTTTACGATGTTCTTTTCATGGATATGGGAAGTGGCAGGACTTCAGATCCAGGGACTTGGAAGTCAGCTGATAACACTCGTGATCGCAGTGCTGATCCAGTCGTTTGGGTTATCACTTTATCAGAGCTCGGATGCAGGCATTTCACCATATGACAGTCTTGCACTGATCCTGACGGAAAGATTTCCAAAGGTTCCGTACTTCTTCAACAGAGTTTTGATGGATGGAATCTGTGCGGTTATCTGCTGGAGATTCGGCGGACTGATCGGGATTGGAATGCTTGTTGCAATGTTCGGACTGGGGCCGGTGATCAGTATATTTAACAAATGTATCAGTGAGAAACTGGTAGGAAAAAGATAGAAAATTGCAAAATATCTATTCCGGCAGATGATGGTATGGAATCTGTAAAATGGGATGGACAATATACTTTGAAGTATGGTAATATAAACTCAAAGCATTATATTTCTAACGTTCTATACAATGTATTGTATCTGATAGCATATCTTGAATCATAATATTTGCCATGGATTTTATGGCAAGAAGAAATCTCAATGCTTTACAACTCACAAATAAGCAGGGAGATTTTGAATACTGGAGTATGCAAGAAAAGCCAGTGGCGGCAGGTTCTTGGTATTTATATTTTATATATTATATATTAAATTAACGGTGCAAGATCTCCTGTAATATTTCACGAAAAGGAGAGAAGTCTATGGAAAAAAACGCAAACCTGTTGCCCGTTAACTTTACTTACAAAGCACGAATTTTTGAGATGCTGTACAGTGACAAGAAAGAATTGCTGGAATTGTATAATGCGGTAAATGGAACAGAATATGAGGATTCTGAACAGCTGGAGATTAATACACTGGAGAATGCAATCTATATGGCAATGCATAATGATGTATCCTTTGTGATTGATATGAAATTATCACTTTATGAACATCAATCCACTTTTAGTCCGAATCTGCCATTGAGATATCTTTTTTACATATCGGATTTATATTCGATGATTACTAAAGATGATAATCTGTATGGTGAAAGAATGATAAGAATACCAACGCCGAAGTTTATTATATTTTATAATGGAAAAAAAGAAAGGCCAGAAAAAGAGGTATTAAAATTATCATCTATGTATTTGCGGACAGATGAAAATCCAAGCCTGGAATTAGAGGCAGTTTTATTGAATATCAATCCCGGATATAATGACAATTTGAAAAGTGTATGCAAATCTTTAAGAGACTATGCAGAATATACGAACAGGGTAAGAAAATATGCCAAGAAGATGCCAATAGAGGAAGCTGTGGAAATTGCAATTACAGAATGCATCCAAGAAGGAATCCTTGCAGAGTTTTTGAGTAAAAACAGATCGGAGGCGAAGAGTGTGAGTATTTATGAATATGATGAAGAAAAACATCTTCGTATGGAGAGAGAGGATGCAAGAGAAGAAGGAAAGGCCGAAGGAAGAAAAGAAGGAAGAGAAGAAGGAAGAGAAGAGGGAAAGGCCGAATTACTTACGGAACTTGTAAAGAAGAAATTACAAAAGAATAAATCACCTGAAAAAATTGCGGATGAATTAGAAGAAGATATTTCTACTATCGAAAAGATTATAGAAGAATGTTCGAAATCGCCATGCGATCGGAAGAAGCTAACAGATAAATAGGGGAAAACGTCACATATGTGGCGTTTTTCTGTTAACAAGCATTTGAGGAAAAGAATTATGAAGATATATGTGGATGCCGATGCCTGCCCGGTGGTAGCCATCGTTGAACAGATCGCAAAAGAATATGAGATTCCGGTAACGCTTCTGTGTGATACGAATCATGTATTATATTCGGATTACAGTGAGGTAGTGACGGTAGGAGCCGGAGCAGATGCTGTAGACTTTAAGCTGGTCAGTCTCTGCCATAAAGGTGATATCGTGGTAACACAGGATTATGGTGTCGCAGCTATGATCCTTGGAAAGGGAGCATATGGAATCCATCAGAATGGCAAATGGTATACGAATGAGAATATTGATCGTATGCTGATGGAAAGACATCTCGCGAAGAAAGCGAGAAATGCGAAGAAGAAGCATCATCTGAAAGGTCCGGCAAAAAGGACAGACGAAGATGACAGAAGATTCGCAGAATCATTTACCAGACTTGTGGAAAAGCGATTGCAAACGGAGAATGAAGCGCGATAAAAATAAAAGAAGAGAAATAACAGAAGGCGATAAAAAAAGATGAAAGAAGATAAGAACGAATCAAGATGGGACAAGCTTTTAAATATCCGGACGATGGGACGAGATGACACTCATGCAGACCAGTACCGCTACCCTTACGAACCGACGCCATATTCTGTGCTGGAAAGACTGGCAAATGCAGGATATATCCGTAAGGGGAATATACTGCTTGATTATGGCTGTGGAAAAGGGAGAGTAGATTTCTTCCTGTCATATCAGACAAGATGTAAGTCTATCGGTATTGAGTATGATGAGCGAATCTATGAGAAAGCAGCAGAGAATAAAAAAGATGCGGTATCGTCCGGAAGAGTGGAGATAGAACTTGCAAATGCGGAAGAATTTGCAGTACCGGAGACGGCAGACTGTATGTACTTTTTTAATCCGTTTTCGGTGGAGATACTCAGAAAAGTGATGGCAAGGATATTAGAATCTTATTATGCAGAGCCGAGACGGATTCAGTTATTCTTCTATTATCCGTCAGATGAATATATATCATATCTGATGACGGTGGAGGAGCTGATGTTCACAGATGAGATTGTATGTATGGATCTGTTCCCGGGAGAAGATCCAAGAGAGAAGATCGCAATATTCGAACTGGATTATATGGAATAGATGTCCGGAAGCAAAGATCGCAATATTCGAACTGGATTATATGGAATAGCTATCCGGAAGAAAAGATAATGTGATATTATATAAAGAAACAAAAGATATAAGGCAATACAAAAGAAGAGAGGCGAATCCTATGAAGACCAAATGGAAAGTAATCATTGCGGTAATTCTTGCCGTCGTAATCAGTGTCGGCTCGATATCCGCATATAAGTATATCACCAGCCCAAAAGAGGAAAGTATTCCACTGGAGACCACGCTTGAAGATGCGGCGGAACTGACTACCCAGAAGATGATCATATCAGATGTATTCAAAAGCACAAAGGGAAATATCCCGCTGATCAACAAGAACAAATTCCTGGTGCAGTATAAGACAACGGTTACTGCAGGCCTGGATGTGAAAAAGGCGAAGATTAAAGAAACAGATGATGAGATCAGAATCACTATCCCACATTGTACGATCAACGAAGATTCAATCAAGATCAAATCCAGTGATCTGAAAATTTATGACACGAATTTTGCAATCATGAGTATTGATAAAGAAGCTGTGATAGAAGTTGTCGCAGAAGCGGAAGAAAAGGCAAAGAAAAAGGCCGAATCCGATGAATATGGTTTCCTTGATAATGCAGATGAGAATGCAAAGAAAGTGATCAAAGGCATGTTTGAAAATGTGGCTGATGGAAGAAAGGTTGTCGTAGAATTTTCGAATATCAAATAAAGATTCCCTGTTCCTATACACTTATGTATAAGAGCAGGGATTTATTATTGCCATGCATTCGGGTGAAAGCTTCTCAGTACAAAAGACTAATTGCTTTTATGCAGTTTCACATTGCTGATCTCGACCGTATCAGAAGCTTTCTGGTATCTGAGAACACGAATCACGACTTTTGCATCATAAGTATTCTTACCGGTTGTGAATGTCAGCTTACCGGAAGTGGAAGAAGTGTATATTATTGACTTTTTGCTGTATTTTCCGTCATGATTTTCAATGATCAGATCGACGGCGCAGCCTTTTGAGACGATGTCGCTGGTTAATGTGTAATCAGTCTCTGGTTCAAGGCTTACAGCCTGTGTGATGTCATCGGTATCAGATCCAGAAGTAAGCAAAGCTTTGCCGGAACTGATCGTGGCGGAACCGGTTAAGGTCCAGTTAGCTGTTCCGTTAGTGAATGATCCATTGGTGAGCAGATTGTCACTGTCAGAATCAGGTGCCGGGGCAGGATCGGGAGTCGGATCAGGAGTTGGATCAGGCTCGGGTGTATCTGTGGATCCGCCGGTTTTCAGGCTGATATTATCAATAGTAGTCGGTGAGTTGTTCTTCTGGTAGCGCAGCACTTCGGCAAATACTTCTATCTGGCTGATATGCTGAGCCGTTGTAAAAGTAAGGGTTACTGTACCGTCTGAGTCGGCAGTCTTAGTAAGTGTAGTGTATCGTCCGTTGTAATCACGTACACCAAGGGTAATCACGGAACCACTGCTGGTGACATCACCCGTCAGAGTATAAGTAGTGCCGCCTTTGACGGTTACTTTCTGAGAGACGGAATCGGTGTCAGATCCCGAAGAAAGTGTTGCAGATCCGTCTGCTACTTTAGCACTTCCGGAGAGATCCCAACCATCTGAGCCGTCATCAAAACTACCGTTTTTTATTAGCTCCAGTGAATCAGGTTCAGGATCAGGAGTCGGATCAGGATCGGGAGTCGGATCAGGCATCGGATCGGGATCAGGTGTCACGGTGGTACTGTCTTTTCCCGCACTTTCTACAGTGATATTATCTACTTTTACAGCATTTCCCTTCTGATAACGCAGTACCTGTGCATAGATGTCCATAGCCGTAGTGCTTGGTTCTGTTACAAAAGTAAGTTCTACATGCCCGGAAGTGGTGTATGTCTGAGAAGTATTGCAGGTACCGTTCTGTTTTCGTGCTCCGAGTGTAACAGTGGTGCCGTCCGTTGTGATATCGGCAGAAATCTTGTAGGTCATACGCTGTTTTACATCAATGGTCTGGGAAATCTCATCTGTAGTGGCACCGGATGAAAGAATCGCCGCTTCGTCTTTTATGTCAGCATCTCCGGAAAATTTCCAGTAGTTTTTACCGGAAGAAAAGTCACCGTTCTTAATATGATTGAACCGTTCAGATTCGATCAGATCAGGAAATGAATCAACTGCCCATCCGTCATATGGGAAACTTTCTTTACCCGTGGTATCACCCGCTTCGTGGTAAGGCGTGATCTTTACCGAATCAATCTCGAATACAGTCGTGTCGAAATTGGCAGTCCCGGACCATCCGCTGTCGCAGACTCCGTCATTATCACTGTCCACAGAAGAAGGGAACCACAGACCAAGCCAGAAACGGCTGGCGTTGGATGGTACCTGACTGGTGCTGGTACATACATAGATATCATCGACATAATAATCAACCCGGGCCTGTTCGTTATCGTCACCGGTATGCCAGTCGAAACGGTAGGTATGGAATTTGCCGTCATTTACCGCATATGGAAGATCATGAAAATTACTGTTATGTCTGTTCTCGGCAGTATACGTATTGAAGCGTCCACATTCAAAGCTTGGATCGGAATGTGTAGCATTGGCTGTAGGTATTTCTATATCAATCTCGTGATTGACGGTGGAATATTGTCCGGTAGCGCCGGATTGTTCATATTCCGGTGAGCCGGGATAGTATTCTTCGTATTCAAATGTCCACATAGCAGAGCACGCACCGAGTTCCGGTGCCACTTTGGCTACGACTTCATAACTGCCGGAAGAGTAATAATCTCTTGTGGCAATAGCAGCTCCGGTACGGATCCCGCCGGGAGTAAGAGAGCGGTAGCTGTCTACATCACCGGTATAGAGGTTGCCATGCCCTTCTAATTTTAAAGTACCGTCAGATACGGATACATTTTCTGGTACAACACCTCCGTTGTTGCCGCCCCATTGCTTGTCTGCGATCAGCCACTTGTCAGTATCAAGGGAATTGCCGTTAAAGTCATCATAGAAGATGTCCGAACCGGATGCAGCGGAATCCTGCTGTGCGGCAGCTGATGCAGGGACCGGGAATAAAAGGCAGCAGGACAATGCTGTGGCTAATATTCCGCGGGTAAATCTGTTCTTTTTCATTGCTTTAACCTCGCTTTCGTAAATGTAATAACTAGCTGTTTTATTGTAACATGACGCATATAATTCTTGAATACATCACAGAAGAGAATATCTTTCAACTTGTTTTTATACAAGATATGCTCTATACTAATATAGTAATTCAATAAGCCCAGGGGAGCTCGTGACATCCGGTTATCATACGGAAGTCAAAGATGCTGAGAGTAAGGTAGACCTTAGACCCTTGAACCTGTTTGGATAATGCCAGTGTAGGAAGAGTTTGTCAGAATAATACCGCAAAGATCATTATGAGAAAAACATCCGCACTTGTTGCGGATGTTTTTTTATACTAGTATGAATAAAAATTAATGGAGGTAAGTAAAATGAACGCAAGTGTAGCAATTCAGGTTCTGCCGGGAGAGCAGGACGAAAATGAAATTATCCGTATCGTAGATGAGGTAATCGCTTATATCAAATCGACAGGATTAAATTATTATGTAGGACCATGTGAGACTTCAATTGAAGGTGATTATGACAAGCTGATGGAGATCGTAAAGAACTGTCAGTTAGTAGCTGCAAAAGCAGGATGCAAGAGCATGAATACTTATGTTAAGATTTCCTACAAACCGGAAGGAGATGTACTGACGATTGACAAGAAGGTTACAAAGCATCACCAGTAAGATACCGGCAGTCATAGCTTTGTGTGTGATCGTCCTTTTGTGGGATCTTTTGTGCCGCAGCGGCCTGGTACCGGCGTATATGCTGCCGACACCTGGAGAAGTGTGGAGAGCACTTGTTACGGATTTCTCGACGATCTTAAAGCATGCGACAATTACGCTTCAGGAGGCATTCTACGGACTGTGTATCGGAGTTGTACTGGCATTTGTCATGGCGACGATCATGGACCGGTTCGAGATACTGAATAAGGCACTGCATCCGATCCTGGTCATCACGCAGACGATCCCGACGATCGCGATCGCACCGCTTCTGGTATTATGGATGGGCTTCTATATGGCGCCTAAGATCACACTGGTTGTGATCACGACATTTTTCCCGATCACGGTGGGACTGCTGGACGGATATAAGAGTGTCGATAAAGATTCCATTGACCTGATGCGTGCGATGGGGGCGAAGAGAAGCCAGATCTTCTTCCATGTGAAAGTGCCGGGGGCATTGCCGCAGTTCTTTTCGGGACTTAAGATCTCCGCATCTTATGCAGTAGTCGGAGCAGTCATCTCTGAGTGGCTGGGTGGATTCGAAGGACTGGGTGTGTATATGACGCGTGTATCAAAGGCATATGCATACGATAAGATGTTCGCAGTCATTATATTCATCGTAGTGATAAGTCTTCTCCTTATGGGAGTGGTGAATATATTAAAGGCAGTCTCTCTTCCATGGTTAAGAATCGTGGAGAAAGAGTCCCAGCAGTAGAAAGAGACACAGCAGTAGAAATACTATAACAGAGCAAAAGCCGGAAAATAAAATAAAAAGATTACAAACAGAACAGACGAAATGGGAGGAACATATGAGAAAATCATCTTGGAAAAGAATTACTGCAGGAGCAGTGACAGCTATGATGCTGGTATCACTGACAGCCTGCGGAGCATCAGGAAGTAAGAAAGATGCCAAGAGTTCAGATGACGGAAAGAAGCTTACAAAGATTACTTTCTGCCTGGACTGGACACCGAATACGAACCACACAGGACTGTACGCAGCCAGTGCCCTGGGATATTATAAGGACGCCGGACTGGATGTAGAGATCGTTCAGCCGCCGGAGAACGGAGCAGCAACGATGTGTTCTGCCGGACAGGCACAGTTCGCAATCGAAGCACAGGATACGATGGCAGCAGCCCTGGATTCCGACAAGCCGCTTGGCATCACAGCAGTAGCAGGTGTGATCCAGCATAATACATCCGGTATCATCTCGAGAAAAGGTGACGGAATCGACAGCCCGAAGGGACTGGAAGGAAAGACATATTCTACATGGGAGTCACCGATCGAGCAGGCAACATTGAAGACCGTTATGAAAGACGAAGGAGCAGATTTCTCCAAGGTTAAACTGATCCCGAACAACATCACAGATGAGCCGGCAGCATTAAAGGCGAATCAGACAGATGCCATCTGGGTATTCTACGGATGGGGCGGAATCAATGCCGATATCGAGAAGGTAGACTGTGATTTCTGGATGTTCAAGGATATCGATGAAGTATTCGATTACTATACACCAGTGATCATTGCCAACAATGATTTCCTGAAAGACTCACCGGATGTGGCAAAAGCATTCTTAAAGGCAACAGAAAAAGGTTATGAATATGCGATCAAGAATCCGAAGAAGGCAGCAGATCTTCTGATCAAGGGTGATGATACAGGATCTTTGAAAGGTTCTGAAGATCTTGTATACGCAAGCCAGGAATGGCTGTCTAAGCAGTATGTAGCAGATCAGGCAAAATGGGGCGTGATCGATGAGACAAGATGGAATAATTTCTATCAGTGGCTGCATGACAACGGACTTACAAAGACAGATCTGACAGGAAAAGGATTCTCTAATGATTACCTGCCTTCAAAATAATAGAAAGGACGAAAAAGATGACGCTTCTGAAAGCTGAACATATCACAAAAAAATATGGAGAACGGACCATCATAAAAGACATTAACATCGAGCTCCATAAAGGAGAGCTGGTATCTCTTCTTGGTGTGAGCGGCTCCGGTAAGACGACTCTTTTTCACGTTCTGTCCGGGCTTACGACACCGGAAGAGGGAAAGGTATTGCTTAACGGGCAGGATATCACTTCAAAGCCCGGAGAGATCAGCTACATGCTTCAGAAAGACTTGTTATTTCCCCACAAGAAGATCATAGATAATGCGGCACTTCCGCTGGTACTTCATGGAATGAAGAAGAAGGACGCCAGAGAGAAAGCCTCCCCGTACTTCAAAGAGTTCGGCCTGGAAGGAACACAGTATCAGTATCCGTCACAGCTTTCCGGCGGAATGCGCCAAAGAGCGGCACTTCTGCGTACGTATCTGTCATCTAAGGGAGTGGCACTTCTGGACGAGCCATTCAGTGCACTTGATACGATCACGAAAAGCGCGATCCATAAGTGGTATCTGGAAGTAATGCAGCACATTGATCTTGCAACACTTTTTATCACGCATGATATTGACGAAGCAATACTGCTTTCGGACCGTATCTATATATTGAACGGGAAACCGGGAGAGATCAAAGATGAGATCATCATCAAAGAGAAGAAGCCAAGACCGGAAGATTTCTATCTGACGGATGAATTCCTGAATTATAAAAGAGAGATTATTAAAAAGCTGTAAAGTATCAAAACGGCCGGACAAAGAAAAATGTCCGGCTGTTTTTAGATACCAAAGTATGCAAGAGAAGTTGCCGGTGGCAGGTTCTGTAGATCACCATGCAATAAAATAATAAAAAAGTGTTACAGACAAGATGTAGGAAAATATCTGACTTAGATGAAAAGAGACGAATTGTAGTAATAGGTATTTAATGAAATGAAAAAGTATGTTATAATTACGAACTGAGAATAATTAACAAAATAAGGAAAAACAGGTATGAAAAAGAGGAAAATGAATTATCAATTATTGATAAGAAGAATATGTCTTATCATACTTGATATCATCTGCATTATCGCAGCATCAATTCTGGCATTGCTGACACGTTTTGAATTTGATTTCAGCCAGATTCCAAAAGAATTCTTAAAAGTAATCTATGAATACGGACCATTCACCATAGTCATAACATTAATTATATTTACACTTTTCCGTATCTACAGTAGTTTGTGGGAGTATGCAGGAATGAAGAAGTATTTAATCTGATCGCAGCCTGTCTTGCATCGGCCGTAGCGAAGATCATCATCATCTCATTTACATGGAGCGTCATGCCGAGAAGCTGGTATGTGCTGGATACAATCTATCTGATGATCCTGATCGGGGCAACAAGAGTGTCTTACCGTCTGATCCGCCTGCGCAGACAGAACCGTACATTCCCATGGGCAAAGAGAAAGAAAGTCATGATCGTTGGCGGCGGAGAGGCTGGAAGAAGCCTGATCGCAGAGATCCAGAACAGTAAATATCTGGATCAGAAGGTTGCCTGTATCATAGACGACGATCCGCATAAGATCGGAAGATATATCAAGGGCGTCAAGGTTGTCGGCAACCGGGACACTATCAAGAAATATGTCAAGAGATATAATATCCAGCAGATCATCCTGACGATACCATCGGCCAATGCAGCAAAGATCAGACCGATCGTAGATATCTGCCAGGATACGAACTGTGAACTTATGATCCTCCCGGGAGTATATCAGCTGGTCAACGGGGAGGTCAGGGCAAGCAAGCTTCGTCCTGTGAACATCGATGATCTTCTGGGAAGAGATGAAGTCCGGATCAATCTGAACGAGGTTATGGATTATGTATCAGGAAGAGTGATCATGGTAACCGGAGGCGGAGGTTCGATCGGAAGTGAGTTATGCAGACAGATCGCAAAGCACAGCCCGAAGCAGCTGATCATCTTCGACATCTATGAGAATAATGCATATGATATCCAGCAGGAACTATTAAGAGAGCATCCGGAGCTTGATCTGGTGGTACTGATCGGCTCTGTACGTGATGAGAACCGTATCGACAGTATCTTCGAACAGTATCGTCCGGAGATCATCTATCATGCGGCAGCACACAAGCATGTACCGCTTATGGAGGACAGCCCGAACGAGGCAATCAAGAACAACGTTCTCGGAACTTATAATATGGTCTTGATGGCGGACCGCTGGAAAGCGAAGAAGTTCGTACAGATATCTACAGATAAGGCTGTTAATCCTACGAATATCATGGGAGCATCCAAGAGAATCTGCGAGATGATCATACAGACTTATAATAAAGAATCCGACACAGAATATGTAGCAGTCCGATTCGGCAACGTCCTTGGAAGTAACGGAAGTGTCATCCCGTTATTCAAGAAACAGATCGCAGCAGGAGGACCGGTAACGGTCACACATCCGGAGATCATCCGATACTTTATGACGATCCCGGAGGCGGTATCACTGGTACTTCAGGCCGGCGCTTATGCCAAAGGCGGAGAGATCTTCGTACTGGATATGGGAGAACCGGTAAAGATCCTGGATCTTGCCAAGAATATGATCCGGCTGTCAGGCTATAAAGTCGATCAGGATATCAAGATTGAATTCACGGGACTGCGCCCGGGAGAAAAATTATACGAAGAACTTCTGATGGACGAAGAAGGTATGACGGATACACCGAATAAGCTGATACATATCGGACATCCGATCGATGTAGATGAAGTCAAGCTCGCACATGCACTCAGAGTCCTTGAGAGCGCAGCACAGGATGAGACAGATGATATGCGTCTGATCGTGGAAAGCATCGTTCCGACCTATCATCCAAAATTAAATAAATCAACACAATAGAACCAGAGAATACAGGAGGCATAACAGATATGTTCAAAGAGGATCATTTGTCTTTCGGACAAAGGAAATATATGAAGATTAAGAACATAATAGGAAGAGCTCTTGGAGGGATTGGTCTGGTGGTATTATCACCCGTCTATCTGGCAATTATTGTGGCGATCAAGAAAGAAGACGGGCTTACAGCTCCTGTCTTTTTTTCGCAGAAAAGAGTAGGAATCCATAAGGAATATTTTAACCTGTACAAATTCCGCTCCATGCGCACAGATACGCCGCACGATAAGCCGACCCACCTTCTGGAGAATCCGGATCAGTACATAACAAAAGAAGGACGTTTCCTGCGGAAATCATCCTTAGATGAACTTCCGCAGCTTTGGAATATCGCCAGAGGAGATATGGCCGTGATCGGACCAAGGCCTGCACTGTGGAATCAGGATGACCTGATCGCAGAACGTGACAAGTACGGGGCCAATGATGTAAAACCAGGGCTTACCGGATGGGCACAGATTAACGGAAGAGATGAACTTAAGATCCCTGTCAAAGCCAGACTGGACGGCGAGTATGTAAAAAAGATGGGGCCGCTTATGGATATCCGTTGCTTTATCGGAACGGTATTCTCCGTGCTTCGAAGTGACGGAGTCGTAGAAGGCGGAACCGGAGCAAAGAAGAAACTTATGGTCATCACTAATCATTCTTATATGCTGTGGCAGTTCAGAAGAGAGCTGATCGGGAAACTTATGGAAGATTACGACGTGATCATCAGTACACCGTTTGTAGGGCATGAGGATGATTTTAAAGCGATGGGATGTACGATGATCGAGACGGATGTGGACCGCCGGGGAATCAACCCGAAGACGGATATGAAGCTGTATCTGACTTACCGCCGGTTATTAAAAGAACATCACCCGGACATGGTAGTTACTTATTCGATCAAGCCTAACGTATATGCAGGATATGCCTGCCGACAGATGCGGATCCCATATTGTGTCAACGTACAGGGACTTGGAACTACATTCCAGAAGAAGGGACTTCGGGAAATTGTTATAAGAATGTATAAAATAGCCTTAAAAAAGGCAAAGACAGTGTATTTCGAAAATAAGGGAAATGCTAAAGTATTCCTGCAGGAGCAGATCATCCGCCGGGAACAGATGTGTCTGCTTAAAGGGGCCGGAGTAAATCTTAAGTATTATACCTATCAGAAATATCCGGAGAATGACAAAGTGCATTTCTTATATCTTGGAAGGATCATGAAGGAAAAAGGAATGGACGAACTGTTCTATGCGGCGAAAGAACTACAGCAAAAAGAAATACCGTTCGTTCTGGACTTGGTAGGACTCTTTGAAGATGAATACAAAGAAAAGATTGATAAGCTGGTGGACGCAGGGATCGCAGTATTCCATGGATTCCAAGAAGATCCGAGACCGTATTATGCCATGGCCGACTGTGTCGTGCTCCCAAGTTATCATGAAGGAATGTCAAATGTACTTCTGGAGGCAGCAGCGACTGGACGCCCGGTGATCACCAGCAATATCCCGGGCTGCAGGGAAGCGGTAGACGATGGTAAGAGCGGTCTTCTGTGTGAAGTAGAGGACTGGAATGATCTGTACCGTAAGATGAGTAAGATCGCTCAGATGACCCGTATAGAACGCGAAGCGATGGGAGTATGCGGCAGAGATAAGATGGCGCGGGAATTCGATAAGGATAAGGTTGTGAAGAAGACGATACAGGGGATCGAGAGAGTATAATATAATCAAAGACGGTAAAAAGGAAACTCCTTTTTGGCAGGTGCCAGAAAGGAGTTTCCTTTTATTAAAGATTTTTATCTAAGCTTTTTTATCGAACTTATCTACGGAATCTTCTCTTACAGATCACAGCTGCGATCACTGCAAGTGCTGCCAGAGAAAGAAGTGTGTACATCCATACCGGTGACTGATCGCCGGTCTTGGCTGCAGCTTTGTTAGTAGCTTTGCCGTTGGTTGATTTGTTATTATTTGGATTCTTGGTTGTATTCTTGTTATTGTTCAGGTTCTGATTCGGCTTCTGGTTCTGTCCAGGATTATCGCTTCCAGGATTCTTCGGATCATCCGGTGTACCAGGATCCGGTTTGTCAGGATTCTCCGGATCAGGATTCTCTGGGTCCGGGTTCTCCGGGTCATCTTTGGCCTGGATCGTGTAAGTGGTCCATCCGCGTGCCAGAGGAAGCGAATATGTCTCACCGTCTAAAGTAACCTTCTTACAAGGCTCGCCATATGCGGATACATCGTCCATGACAAGTTCCGCTTTCGCATGATAAGTACCTGCCTTGGAAGGAGCTTCGGAAAGTTCTTCTCCGACAGCGCCATTATCATCTGCATAGTAAGTCATCTTATAGGCAACGCCCTCAACCTCTTTGCCCAATACATAAGTATGGAAATATGGTGCAAGGTCGATCGGAGATCCGTTCTCGGTAAATGTCTCGTCATAAGCACGGCTTAATACCGGAGCGTAATCAGATCCATACCAGGTGTAATAAAGCGCTTTCAGGAATTCGGTTCTTTCCGCATCTTTCTCAGCGTCTGTAGAAGGCGTATAGCCTTCTTCGTGGTTGGTGAAGTAATTGCGCAGTTCATTTGCCGCAAACTGCATGCCGGCCTCATCTGCTGTTGTGTAGATGGTGAAACGCTTGTTCTTGAATGTCGTACTTGTCTTGACATTCTTATCATTTACAATAACAATATTGGCTTTGTAGTAAGATGTGATGACATTGTTACCAATGTACATTGCACCGGCGGTACTTTCGTCTGTCGGAACAATCTTACCATTCTTATCATAAGTCAGTTTGTAGTAAGTATCTTTGGCTTCCCGACCGATGCCGGATTCATTGGATACGGTCTCTACTGTGTGATAGTTAAAGTACGTATCAGCCTCTTTGAAAGGTTCGGTAGAACGGAAATACTTCACAAAGTCTTTTGCAACATCTTCAAACTGTGACTGCTCGCCGGCTGTGTAACCTTCTCCCGAGAATACGATCGTCTTATTGTTATAATAAGGCATAGCACCCGGATAATCGGCTGTATCGTTATTCTGAAGGGTCGTAGACTTGAAGGTGATCTCATAGTCTTTGGTCTTGCTGCTGATCGCGGTTCCTGTGGCTTTGTCATAAGCGGTAAGGGTTACGCTGTAACGGCCAGGAGTTACCGGTGCTTCGTCGCTGTCATAGTCATAAGTAATCTCAGCTGCGTAAGGAACAGTTCCTTTATAATGTGCTTTTACCGTATAGTCTTTGTCATAATTAACGGTATAATTAAGGTCAGCTGGCTTGCCGTCGTATACCTTGGACGGAACATCGAGCGTGATGAGGTCCGGTAATTCGATCGTGTAGGAAGCTGTCTGACTGCATTTCTCATAGGTGCTGTCTCCAGCAAATGTAGCTTCGATGGTATAGGTTCCGGCTTTGTTAGGAATACCGGATACTACGTTGCCGTCCGCATCCTTGTAAGTAAGCGTTAAAGCATCGCCGAGCTTATCGCCTGTGATCTCATTCTTACCTCTGCGGAGAATAAAGTATTCACGCATATCCTTGCCTGTGTCAGATTCATAGAACATGTCTGCATAAGGCTGGAAGAATAACTTCGTTACGTTCGAATCCTGGCAGAAGGTCTTGCGGATCTGTTCTTTACATACTTCGCAGAAAGCATACTGCTTGCCAAGGAAACGCATCTTACAATTCTGATGTGGACGGTACCATCCGTTACCGCCATTGTCATATTCATAGACACCGACACCATTCTTACCGATGAAGCGTGACCAGCGGACCTTTGCCGGATCAGACTCAGCTGTCATATTCGGCATCTCGGCCGCATAGCTTGCACCTGCGAAATATTCATCCGAAAGCTTGGCAGTGGTGTGTCCAAGCTCGTGAAGCATCATCTCAAGAGATTCATTATTAAGAGAAGCAACACATACACTTCCGCCGCTTCCACCATATGTAGTAGCATTGACGATCACAACATTAAAGTCTGCTGCAGGAAGGTACTGCTCGGATAATTGCTTTGCTTTCTTAGATCCTTCCGAACTGATCGTAAGAAGACGCTGCATACCGCCTGACCAGAATGAAGATCCGAAGTAGGTGTCGCGTGTGTCTGCATTCGCCTGCTCCTGGTTGATCGCTGTGTCTGCTCTTGCGCCTGATTCATTCGATACAACTCCGAGAGCGTAGATCTTGATCGTATCTTTGAACTCGTCCCAAGGAGAAGTCTCCATCAGGTAATCAGCGGTGTTCTGAGCATTGGCGTAGAATGAATCCTGCTCGGATGCGGTGAAGCCGTCACCGAAGATCAGCAGAACAAAAGCATCTTCATCAGCCAGACTCTTGTCGCCGTATACGAGGTGAGGGGTCTTGTCCGGAATCGGATCAGTAACTGCATCGTCAGCTGCCTTTACTTCCTTCGTCTCCTTTACGTCCTGCTTAGCAGCTTCCTTGACGGATGAAGTATCTGTTGCAGAAGTATCAGATACAGAATCCGGGACAGAATCCGGAACGGAATCAGGAGTGGTCAGGTTCGCATCTGCGATCGCTGCGTCTGTGGAATCCGTTGCATCCTTAACTTCCGGTGTCTTGGGACTTACAGTCTGTTCTTCGGAAGTAACCGGATCGGCTGCGAATGCGTGGCCAGGCGGTATCAGTAATGAAGAAATCACCAGTGCGCCTGCCAGGACAGGAGCAAATCTCTTTTTCCAATAACTTTTTCTAAACATATAGGCCTCCTTTCAGTAATGCCAATGTGTGTTGGGCGTTACATGATAATTATCTCCCTTACATCATGTAAACACCAAATGTGTTAAAGTCAACATATCGTATAAAATGCACAAATGCAATAGGAAAAGTTGGAATAATATGGCAAAAATGACGAAAAGAATAGGAAAGGCAGATACATGAGAAAACGTGAAGTGTTATGAATGGAAAAATAGGATGATAGGAAGCTGTTCTATTTATCGTGGGGAACAGAAATGGAATATGAGAGGTAAATAAGAAAAAGCGTTATAAATTACGAGATATCGGCACAAATGGTGAGCCATGCCTACCGTGCTGCCTTGGAATATTAAGAAATATATGGTAAAATTAAGTGTTGAAAAACGCATGAAGCAGGTAAGAAAATCCCTGCAATATCAATCAATTATTTGGAGAAGAATATGGACAAGAATTATATATTGATACTCGGATGGGTTGCCGTGATGGCGATGCTGTCTGTATTGACATCGGTGAAACGAGTGGAGACGGTGTGTGGAAAAAAAGAATATCGGTGGAAACCGGTGTGGGCGGTTGTGACAGTGGCGCCACTTGTATGGATGTGCAGTCATCGTGGCGAAATTATGGACACAGGGGCATATCTGGACGGATTTAAGGATATGCCGAGAGCTTTCAGCGGAATTGCAGCATATATGGGAACTGTTAAAAAGGATAAAGGCTTTTACTTTTTATCTGCAGTTATTAAATGTATTGTTGGGAATAATAGCGTTGTATATCTGTTTATTATAGCTGTTCTTCAGGCCGGAATGCTTTTTTATGTATATCGGAAATATTCAAGCAGATATCTTGTAAGCTTCTTCTTATTCCTTGCGTCAACTGACTATATATCATGGATGTTCAATGGAATAAGACAGTTTCTGGCGGCAACTATTACTTTTATTGGAATTAAATTCATTCTGGATAAAAAATATGTAAAAGCAATTATCCTGATTCTGATAGCTTCGTTAATGCATCAGAGTGCATTGTTAATGATTCCTTTTATTTTTATTGTACAAGGAAAGGCATGGAATAAGAAAACATTATTATTCATTTTAGTAGTTATAGCCGTGGTTGCATCTGTTGGACAATTCACAAATGTGCTGGACAGTATGCTTGCGGAAACACAGTATAAGAATGTCGTATCGGATTGGCAGAGTTGGGAAGATAACGGAACCAGTGCATTGCGTGTGTTAGTGTATTCGATACCTACTATATTATCACTCATTGGAATTAAATATATACGAAATGCAGATAATCCAGTCATTAATCTTAGCGTAAATATGTCAATCGTATCTGTAGGATTCTACATTGTATCAATGTTTACAAGTGGTATCTTTATTGGAAGACTTCCGATTTATTTTTCGTTATATAGTTATATCTTATTGCCATGGGAAATTGATAATATATTTACGAAAAGATCTGCGAGATTGGTGTATATCATAGCTGTGTGTGCATATTTAGTATTTTACTATTATCAAATGCATTTCATATGGGCAATGATTTAAAATGAATGAAAACAGAGAGGAAAATAATATGCACAGAAATGATAGCATGCCATGTGTTTCAATTATTGTTCCCGTATATAATGTGTCATTATATTTAGAACAATGTATAGAAAGTTTAATTCATCAATCATATAAAAATTTACAAATTGTGTTGGTTGATGATGGATCGAAGGATTCCAGTTATGATATTTGTAAAAATTATGCAAAAAAAGATAAGAGAATTTCAATAGTACATAAATTAAATGAGGGAGCTTCATTGGCCAGAAGAGATGGAATTAAGTATGCAACTGGTCAGTATATTATGATGGTTGATGGTGATGACTGGATAGATTTGAATACATGCGAGGAGTGTGTAAATGTTGCTTTAAGGGATGATGCAGACTGTGTTATGTTTGCTTATATAAGAGAACGAGAAAGAAAGAGGATTCCTAATTATTTATTTGAAAAAGATTTTACTTATAGCAAAGAGGAAGCAGAGGATAAGATACATCGTCGGCTGATAGGGATGAGAGGAAGCGAGCTTAGTCATCCCGAAAAAATTGATAATTTATCATCTATGTGTATGAAGATGTATCGAACAGAAAATGCAAGAAAAGGAAAGAGCATTAGTGAGAAAATAGTAGGAACATCTGAAGATACGGTATTTAATATATATGCTTTGGAAGATAGTAGAATAAGCTATATTAATAAGTGCTTTTATCATTATAGAAGAACCAATGCTGAATCGATTACCACAAAACATAAAGATGATTTGTCGGAAAAATGGGATGTGTTGTATCAGATTTTAGAGAATTATTTAGAGGAAAGAGGACTAAAAGAAAAATATTATCCTTTTTTTCTGAATCGTGTTGCATGTGGAATGATAGGTTTAGGATTAAATGAAGTAAGTGGAAAAGGGAATATCGTTTTTAAAATAAAACATATAAAAAAGATATTGGAAAAACCGTTATATAAAAAAGCGTTTTCCCAGTTAAATACTAATTATTGTCCATTAAAATGGAAAATGTTCTTTGAGCTATGTAAAAAGAAATTTGTGGTTTTACTTACAATATTATTGATGATAATTAATTGTTTGAGAGTATAAAATGCGATACAAGGAGAAAGCGTTATGGCTAAAGTATCTATTATAATGGGAATATATAATTGTGCTAATACATTGAATGAAGCAATCGATTCTATCTTAAGACAAACTTTTACTGATTGGGAGCTGATTCTTTGTGATGATGGATCGGAAGATAATACATATTTAATTGCGGAGAAATATCAAAAAGAATATCCGGAAAAGATAGTATTGTTAAGAAACAAAAAGAATAGTGGACTGAATTATACTTTAAATAAATGTCTAAAAAGTGCCCATGGAGAGTATGTGGCCAGGATGGATGGTGATGACATATCTTTATCTCGGAGACTCGAAAAAGAAGTGGATTTTCTGGATTCAAATCCGAAGTATGCGATTGTTAGCACACCTATGATTTTTTTTGATGAACAGGGTGACTGGGGAAGAAGTTATTCAATAGAAAAACCTAAAAAGAAAGATTTTATTAAACATAGTCCGGTATTTTGTCATGCCCCATGTATGATTAGAAGAGAAGCATATTTAGCAGTTGGAGGATATACTGTTGATAAACGTATGCTGAGATTTGAAGATGTTAATTTGTGGTATAAATTATATGCCAAAAACTATATTGGATATAATTTAAGTGAACCACTTTATAAAATGAGAGATGATATGAATGCAACTCGAAGAAGAGGATTAAAATCTCGAATGAATGGAGTATATGTAACTTATGTAGGATTTAAATTATTTCATTTTCCGTGGTATATGTATATTTATGTGGTGGAAGATTTTATAAAACATTTCATTAAGGGGATTATGCCGGAAAAACTATATATGATGTTTCATAAAAAAGCAGAAAGACAGTGGTAAATTAGATATGAGAAAGGTAAATGGTATATAAACGAAAACATATTTGAATGGAGACAAATTCCGTGTGTGTAATAGGAATTTTTGGTAAAGAAATTAAAATTACCATAATGGAATTTATGAGGAAAGTAATAATGATTAAAGTATTATTTTTGATTAATGATTTGGGACAAGGTGGAGCAGAGAAAGTGATGGTTAACCTTGTGAATAATATGGATCAGAAGAAGTTTGATATTACGGTTACAGCATTATTTGGTGGAGGCGTAAATGAACGGTTTTTACGACCAGAGATTCATTATAAGGCCATTTTTTCGAAGGTGATACCAGGTAATAGTCATATCATGAAACTATTTACACCAAAAATGCTACATAAATTTTTGGTGAAGGAAGAGTATGATATAGAAATCTCTTATCTTGAAGGAGTAGCTGCGAGAATTATTAGCGGTTGCCAGAATAAGAATACAAAATTAGTTGCTTGGGTACATTGTACTATGAATACACAAAGTGATATTACGGAATCTTTTAGAAATATCGTAGAAGCAGAATCTTGTTATAATAAAATGAATAAAATGATATTTGTTTCAGAAGATGTCCGTAAATCTTTTTTAGATAAATGTAACTATAGAGGAAATACAGAGGTTTTATACAATACAGTTGAATCTGATAAGATAATTAAAATGTCACAAGAAGATGTGAAAGAGGTTGACCATGAAAAGATCGGACTCATTTCAGTAGGTTCTTTAAAGCCGATTAAAGGATTTATTCGTCTGATGAGAATAGTTAAGAAATTGCAGGATGAAGAGTATCCTATACATTTGTATATTTTAGGTGCTGGACCTCAACGTAAAGAAATAGAACAATTCATTATTGATAATTCTCTTTCTGAGACGGTTTCTTTATTAGGTTACCAAACTAACCCATATAAATATGTTGCTAAATGTTCTTTATTTGTGTGCTCTAGTTTGTCTGAAGGTTTTTCAACGGCAGTAACTGAAGCTTTAATTGTTGGCACTCCTGTATGCACAGTGGATGTATCTGGTATGAAAGAATTGCTTGGTGATAATAACGAATATGGCTTAATTACTAAAAATGATGAGAAATCATTATATAAAGGTATAAAAAAACTGTTAGATAATCCAATATTATTGGCTCATTATAAAAAACAGGCACTTATTAGAGGAGAAAAATTTAAAGTAGATCGAACTGTTAAGAATGTTGAAAAAATGCTAGTTAAAATGATAAGAGAGGAATAAAAAATGGTTGTTTTACAAGTATGTGCATTTGCTGCTCCTGCACCTGGAAATTTTATTTTTTCATTACTTAGTTTGGAGAACGCTTTGAAAGATAAAGGAATAAAGACTATTTACGCATTTCCTGAACGAGCGAAAAATAAAAAGTGGTGTAAAGAAATACAAGAAAGAACGAAGGTATACTTTTTGCCAGAGGCACGGGCGAGATTACGAATTAGTACATATAAAATATTCAAAATAATATATAGAGAAAATCAAGTAGATATTGTTCATTCTCACTTTGAATTGTATGATATGCCAGCAACAATTACTGCTCCTCAAAACGTAAAAATATTTTGGCATTTACATGATGCTTTAAAAGATAATTATAGTAATGGGGCATTTACGAGAAAAATTTTAACTAAAATACAATATGGAATGGTTAGTAAAAGAGCAATACTTTTATCTGTATCTAAAGAACATGCATTATTTGCAGAAAAACTTGGATTTAATAAGAAAAATATAAGATATTTACCAAATGGAATTCAAACATCAAGAATTAATATAGAAGAGATTGATCATTACGAAAGTAAAAAAAATATGTTAATGTTTGGTTGGGAAGTTTATCGAAAAGGTGTAGATATTCTTGTCGATGCAATGAAGATTATATCTGACGAAATAAAAGTAAAAATAATAGGTCAAGATGAATGTGAAACATATTTATCTAAAGAAAATACAAATGGAATGATTGAATTTTCAAGACCGGTTTCTGATATAAATGATTTATATAAAGAAGCAACAGTATTTATACATATAAGTAGAGCAGAAGGGTTATCATATGCGCTTTTAGAAGCATTGTATGCAGGCCTTCCAATAATATGTAGTAGTATACCAGAAAATTTGTTTGCTAAGGAATTTAAAAATATAATATGGGTGAAAAAGGGAAATGTGGAAGATGTAAAAATAGCATTGGAAACGGTAGCAAGTCCAGCATGGATAGTCACACAAGATGATATAGCGTATAATCGAAAATTGATTAGTGAAAAGTATTCAATTGCAAGTTGGATTAGAAATATACAGAAATATTATTTTTAGTAAAGGAATGAAGCGTATGAGCAATATAAAGATTTCAATTATTGTTGCTGCATATAATGTTGCTAAATGGCTTCCGAGATGTGTAAATAGCATTATTGCTCAGACATACACAAATTGGGAACTTATATTGATTGATGATGGATCAGAAGATGAGACAGGTAATATAGCGGATTTTTATGCAAAAAAAGATTCGAGAATTGTTGTAATACATCAAAAGAATGGGGGACTTGTCGCGGTTCGTGAAAAAGGAATTTTAACAGCGACAGGTGAATATGTTGGATTCATTGATGGAGACGATGCAGTTGATTCTACTATGTATGAAAAATTGTTGAATAATGCGGTTATATATGACGCAGATATTTCTCATTGTGGTCTGAGGGTGTGTTATAACGGCCGGCAAGATAAAGGAAACAATGGAACAAGTAAAATTGTGATTCAAGATAGGAAGGACGCAGTTAGAGATTTATTGGCAGGAGAATGGATGACTCCATCTTTATGTAATAAATTGTATAAGAGAGAACTACTAAATAACAGCTGTCTGGATAAAGACATAATCAATAACGAAGACTTATTAAGAAATTTTGTAGTGTTTAGACGAGCAAATAAAATTGTTTATGAAGATTTTCAAGGGTATCAATATTGGAGTCGTGAAAATTCTTTATCAAATGATGCGAATATTTTATATAGAATGAAAGATATTTTAAATGCAAGGGAATGCATTTTACAACACAGCGATAATTTATTTAAAAACTACGCAATGAAATCATGGTTATCAGCTGTTGTAAATACCTTCAATTGTATGACTTTTTATGAGGATGAGGGGGCTGAGGCTCTTTGTCAGAAATGTAGAAAGGAATTGAAGGAAAAAAGAGGTTCTTTAGGGTTGCTTATAAAGAGACAACAATTTGCAGCTTGGATAATCATTGTTTCTCCTAAGCTACATAAATTTATATATCGATTGTATCGAGAAAGGTAAAATATGGAAGGATTGATTTCGGTTATTATACCAGTGTATAAGGTTGAAAAATTCTTAGACCAGTGTATTAAATCTGTAGTTGAACAGTTGTACACAAATTTAGAAATTATTTTAGTTGATGATGGGTCTCCAGACAAATGCCCAATAATGTGTGATATGTGGGCGAAAAGAGATAAACGCATTAAAGTAATTCATAAGTCTAA
Source organism: bacterium (assembly GCA_963595255.1). GTDB lineage: Bacteria > Bacillota > Clostridia > Lachnospirales > Lachnospiraceae > Dorea_A. The sequence goes on along the minus strand of CAVBHX010000034.1, from coordinate 1,491 downwards.
TGGAGGATTATCAGATGCTCGTAATGCGGGAATACAGATTGCCAAAGGTGATTATATATCTTTTATTGATAGTGATGATTGGATTGCGCCTAATATGTACCAGATAATGATAGATACTATACAAAAAGAAAATGCTGATATATGCGCTTGTGGAATCATAGTTTCCTATTCTGAAGGTGAAAAACCATTAAATTTACCGTCTATTATTGGTGATTCAGAAATGGTATTAGAATCAATCTATAATGATACACAGTATCCGGTTGCTGCTTGGAATAAGTTGTATCAACGTAAATGTTGGGAAAATTTACGATTTCCAGTTGGTAAAATCTGTGAGGATGCTTTTACGACATATTTGCTTGTTGCTCATGCAAAAAAAATAGTTCAAATTAGAGAACCGCTATATTACTATAGAATTAGAAGCAATAGCATTATGACATCTGCTTTTAGTCATAAAAGGATGGATGAAGAAGAGGCGTGGCGTTGTAATTATGAATATATGAAAATTCATTATCCTTCAATTGCGCCTAAAGCTTTTAATTTTTATTTACAGAAAGTAAATATTTTAATTCATGCGATTGATAAAAGTGAATATGAAATTTATAAAGTCGAGTATGAGTATTTACGAAAAATTCTGAGGGATAATTTATTTTATATTTTAGTAAAAAGCAAAATGAAATTTAAGTATCGAATGAAATTTATTATTGAGTTTGTTTATGAATATTTTGCATGAAGTATCTAATGGGAAAGGAGTTAGGGTGGAGTTTTCGATTATTGTTCCGGTCTATAATGCTGAAACTACTTTAAAAAAATGTTTAGATTCTATATTGAAACAGTCAGTAGGTACTTATGAAGTAATATTGGTTGATGATGGCTCAACAGATAATAGTTTAAATATTTGCCAACAATATAGAAAAAAAGATGAGCGTTTTATTATTTTAAGCCAAGAAAATTGTGGTCCATCACAAGCAAGAAATCGTGCATTAAATATTGCAAGAGGGGATTGGATATGCTTTGTTGATAGCGATGATTCAATTACTGATGATTATTTGAGTTCTATTAAAAGTATTATTTGTTATGAAAATCCAGACGTGATTTTTTTTGGATACAATCTTTTTAATAATAAAGCTGAGCAGATTGCAGAAAAATTGCCTTATTGTGAAAAAAGAGAGAAATTTGATATTTTTCTAGAATTATCTAATAAAGATATGTTTGGATATACATGGATAAAGTGCTTTAAAAGGAATATTATAGGAGATTCTCGATTTGAATTTGGGGTTAATTTATTTGAGGATGAAATTTTTTGCTGTCGGGTATTAAGTAATTGCAATAAGGTGAGTTTGCTTCGAAAGGCGGTATATAACTATTATATTGGAAGTAGAGACACCTTATCAGGAAAGACATATTCTGATTATTGTAATAAATGTGATAAAGTGTATTCTGCATGGAAAAAATTATTAGAATCATATAATTATCGTTCGGATAGCTTAAGTC
>CAVBHX010000033.1:0-34659 GCA_963595255.1 bacterium | reverse complement strand
TTGTTCCGTCATTACAGCAGGTAATCATCATACGCTCATCGTTTGTCCAGCCGTGCATGATGGAACCTCCCTGCAAAGCAGTATAGACATATCGGCTCACTGCATCCCACGCTTCACCGCAGAACTTGCCATTCATCAGATGATAGAAATCATCCTGCTGTGGTGTTCTCTTCAATAAAAATGTATCGCCTGCCTTGAAGCAAGGACATGGTCCCGACTTCGGATCAGCCAAATATTTCTCCTGCAGTTCCGGGAATACTTTTGTTTCCAGAACTGTTATTTTACATTCATGCTGCATATGATCACCCTGTTCTTTATCGTATTTCCCCGACATCCAATCCGCCGTCTTACCTACCCTTTTAGGATTGAGACTACAGTTTGGTTGTCAAAGCCTGACATCCAAACCACTGTCTCAATTTTGTATACAATTTCCGGCTACCGAAAATCACCTCAAAACCCTCGTAGATAAGTTCCCACGAAGATAATCCCAGGAAAATCAGCGAATTTTCAAACCGATGCAATGTCCCAAAAAGCCCGGAAAATAAGGCTTTTTTCGCACCTTACTTCTGTACCTTAGACATCAATACTACCGTCTCAACATGATCACAAAACGGAAAATTATCCACCGGCTGGATCTTCACAGCCTGGTATCCATGTCTGGTCAGATATTTTAAATCTCTCGCCAGTGTCTCCGGATTGCAGGACACATAGACCACTCTCTTTGGTCCAAGCTTTATCACAGAAGAGAGAAACTTCTCGTCACTCCCGGCCCTTGGTGGATCCATGAATACAACATCTGCTTTCTGATTCTTCGAGGCCATATCTACCATGAATCTTCCCGCATCCCCCGCATAAATCTCGGCATTTGTGATGCCATTTTCTTTTGCGTTGATTCTCGCATCTTTTACCGCATCTTTGTTCAGCTCTACTCCGATAACTCTCTTTGCATTCTTAGCCGCGATCAGACCAATCGTACCGGTTCCGCAGTACGCATCGATCACCGTCTCTTTTCCGGTCAGTTCTGCATATTCCATGGCCGTATTATAGAGAACTTCTGTCTGTACCGGATTTACCTGATAGAATGATTTTGGGGAAATGCGGAATGTACAGCCGCATAACTTGTCTTTGATAAATCCCGGTCCGTAAATCGGCTTTTCTTTTTCTCCAAGCACCATGCTTGTCTGCTTGTTATTCACATTCAGTACCACGGTTGTGATCTCCGGATGCACTTTTCTCAAAGCCTTCACAAAGTTATTCTTTGATGGCAGGATCGGTGAGCCCAGTACCAGCACCACCATGATCTCACCAGTTTCAAATCCTCTGCGGACCAGCACATGTCTTAAAAGCCCATATCCGGTATCTTCGTTGTATGTCTTAATCTTAAAAGACGGCAGAAGTTCACGGATCGTGCGGATGATCTCCTGACTCTTCTTATCCTCAATCAGACATTCTTCCACTGCAATCACACGGTGTGTTCCTTCTGCATAGATACCGGATATCACATTTCCTTTTCTGTCATGATCGAATACCGCATGTACTTTATTTCTATAAAAATATGGATGCTCCATACCAATGATCGGGCCGACCTTGCAAAAGCCGCCCAATAATTGTTCTTCCTGCTTCTGCTTTCTTTTCAGCTGTTCTTTGTATGGCATCTTCTGGAACTGGCAGCCGCCACATTTTTTATCAATCTTGCATGCAGATTTATTCTTTGTCTGCTTTCCGTCTTTCTGTTTCTTATTTTGTATCTTACTCTTCTGCCCGGATTGCCCAGCGCATTTTCGTACATTTCGCACGGCTGTTGCGGAAGCATTCTTCTTTGGACGGTCGGATGACGTCTTTTGCGATCTCACTGTACAGTCCCTCCTTTTTCCATTGCTTGAATGATTTCTTTACAAGACGGTCCTCTCCGGAATGGAATGTGAGGATTGCAACTTTTCCGCCCGGCTTTAATACACCCGGCAGCTTATCCAGGAAATCATACAATACTTCAAACTCATTATTCACATCAATACGAAGCGCCTGGAATACTCGCTGGCTGGATTTCCGTACTGCTTCTTTTCTTTCTTTTTCCGGGATAAATGCAAGTGTCTCTTCGATCACCTGATGAAGCCCCGTTGTTGTCTCGATCTTGCCGCCTTTGCGGATCTTCTCTGTGATTGCTTCTGCGATTTCTTCTGCATATGGCTCATCCGAATTCTCGATCAGCATTCCCGCAAGTTCTTCCGTGGAAATGTCACGCAGTCTTTCTGCCGCACTGATCCCTTTCTCCGGATTCATACGCAGATCTAAAGGTCCTTCTGCCTTGAATGTAAATCCACGGTCCGGATTATCGATCTGCATGGATGACACGCCCAGATCCGCCAGTACGAAATCAAATTTTCCTGCCTCTTCTGCTACTTTATCGATATTAGCAAAATTCTCAAGCTTTACCGTCAGGATATCCGGTCCGAATCCTTTTTCTTCCAGTCGTTTCTTTGTCTTAGCAGATTCGATCGGGTCCACATCCAGACCATAGATATGACCCTGGCCTTGTAATTTTTCCAGCATCTTTGATGTATGACCGCCATATCCCAGTGTCGCATCTAATCCCTGCTGTCCCGGCTGAATATCAAAGAAGTCCAGAATCTCATTCACACAGATAGAAATATGCATCCCCGCCGGTGTTCCGCCTTTCTTGATAACTTTGGAAATGGTATCTGCATACTTTTCCGGATTCAGCTCTTTGTATTTTTCTTTATAATTTCTCGGATGTGTTCCGGAATACCGGACTCTCCGCTTATGTTTCTTCTCCTGATTTTCCTGATTCTCCATAATCTCTCTCCCATTTTGTCAGTTGTTCCGGTATATCTACATCCCGAAGTTCTGTTTCTTCTGTTTCACAGAGCAGCACATCTTCCATATGTGCTCCGATGATCTGTTTCCCGCCTTTGTCGCCGGAAAGCCTGCTAAGTTCATCAAAAAAGCATCGATCCCACAATACAGGATTTCCCATTTTGCCCTTTCGCCCGGCACATACAATCTTTCCAGGATATTTCTTACCTATATCAAGCATACGGGCAAATGTTGCGGCTGTCAATCCCGGCTGGTCACATACAATGAACATTGCACCTTTTAATTCCGGATTTTCTTCCAGTGCTTTCTGTAGTCCTAATCTCAGGGAATGTGAGATTCCAAGATCCGGTTCCCAGTTCTCCACTACCAGCATCCCCTGTGCTTCTGCTGCACGTTCTATCTCTTCGAATCTCGTCACCGCTACCTGTGTACATAACGGAAATGCCCGCATCTTACGAAGGGTATGTTCGAACATTCTTCCCCCGTCCAGTTCTTCTAACAGCTTATTACTGCCATATCTGCTTGACTTTCCTGCTGCCAGAAGGATCATTGCATAATCCTTATCCGCCAGACGTGCTTCTGCCGCTCGCACCACAGAACTGCCGATCTTATTCGCCTTATCCGAAATCAGGTAACACAATTTCCTGTCTTTTCTTGGATCTACATCTCCGATCTTCAGACCTTTTTTCACCTGCACACCTTCCTGCAGCATGCCTCGGATCACGCCGTCCAGCTGCGAATATACAGGTTTTCCTCCTGTTACGGCAAGAAGCTGTCCCTTCTTTACAATATCTCCGATCTGTGCCTTTGGCTCCATTCGGCCATTGCCAGACGCACGGATCAGGCGCTCCAGCGCATAACCGCCCACATATCCAGGGACGCCGGTATTCGGAATCGGCTGTCCGTCATAGATGATATCTGCAAGCGTCTCACCACGCATCGTTTCTATCACAGCATGCACATCTTTTCCCGCAGTAAATCCCGGTCCGAGACCGATCACATACGGTGCATCCGTCCGTCTGGTCCCCATATTTTTCTTTGCAAGGATGGCATCCACAAGTAGATCCGGGTGAAATTCCTTGCGGATCTCGGCTTTCGGATCTACGATCACGGCAATCTTATTTTCTTCCAGTACAGCCAACGCTTCCTGATAATTCCGGACAAGGATTCCTTCTATCCCTTCCACTTTTGCCCTGCCTTCATAAACGGCTCTGGACATCGCCACTTCCCTTCTTACGGTAAGCGGCACTGCAATATCCGTCATGATCACCTGAAAGCCCGCCCGGTAAAGTGCTACACCCACGCCGGTAGCCAGGTCTCCGGATCCCCGGACCAATGCCTTTTTCTTATTTTTATAAATTTCTGACATATCTACCATCTTTCTTCCAGCGAAATCAGGTCCGATGTTACGTGGACTTTGCTAATCTTCTTTCCAATATCTTCCGCAAGTTGCATTGCCGTCTGTTTCTCTTCCTCTGTATCAGCCTGATTCAGTATAACCTGATATTCCATCTCATCCGTCACACATTTGCGTCCTGCACTCCGACTTACCGCAAGTGTCATGATATCTTCCGGGCGCAAAATATTTTCCCCTGTCTTTCCAAGAATTTTCTCCACTTCTCCGATACGAAAACATACATCCTTTATCTTTTTTCCAATCGCACGCATCCCATAGATATTCAAAACTATGCCCGTTTTCTCACAGATCACCGGCTCATGTTCTGCAGGAGCTTTCACTGGAAAATGCTTTGCCCCGTCCGCTTCCAGAAGCAAAAGTACAGGTTCCCGGCTTACTTCTTCCAGAAACTCCTCCGAAAATGATGCAAGCTTTCCTTCCTGGATCTCACGCCCCATCCACACGGCTCCGTAATCTGCCAGCTTCTGCCGGAACATTTTCATAGATGGTTCTCCCAGAAAATATTCCGCATTTATCTTTTGAATATGTGTCGTTGTCGAGACCGCACACGGGATTCTTTCAGCGCAGGTTTCCATGCACTCCCGAAGCATTGTACGGATCACCGTTGTCTTTCCACCACCCCCGACAACGGATACTACCTTATGAAAATCTTTTTTATAAAAATCTTCTTTATAAATTCCAACAGCCTGGCATAAACTGCCAGGCTCTTTCCATTCACCATTTGTATAACTTTTTATCATATATGAATTATTTCTCAGCTTTCTTTTGTGTTCTCGGAAGTGTTAAGTTTAACACAATTGCTACGATCGTTGCAAGTACCACCGGTGATTTTCCAAAGATCGTCGTTACCCATTCCGGGAACTGTGCCAGAGACGCATTTGCCTGTGTCACACCCATTCCGACTGCAACCGCAAGTCCTACTACTGTTGTATTGCGGAAATCCATCGGCTCCGTTGTGATCAGTTTGATACCTGTCATTGTGATCGATGCAAATACCGAGATTGTCGCACCGCCGAGTACACAGTAAGGAATCGTTGTCAGTAAAGAAGAAAACTTCGGAATCAGTCCTGCTGCCAGTAAGATCACGGCGGCCATTCCCATTACCACACGGCTGACTACCTTCGTTGTAGATACAATACCTACATTCTGGCTGTATGTTGCCGTCGGAAGTCCACCGAAGAATGCACAGATAATATTACTGATACCATAGCCCACGATTCCACCTGTCAGTTCTTCGTCTGTCGGCATACGGTCCATAGAACCTGTTGTCGTTGCAGAGAAGTCTCCGATTGCCTGTACTGCATTGATTGCGAACAGGATTCCAATTGCCACACATGCAGAAGGCTCGAATTTGATACCAAAATGCATTGGCTTTGGAAGCTGGAAGAATGATGCCTGCGCAACCGATGAAAAATCTATCATTCCAAAGAATAATGCCACAATATATCCTCCAATGATTCCGATCAGAATCGATGCCAGTTTCCACACACCTTTTCCATAATGGTTCAATACCGTAACGATCACAAGGGTAATCAATGCTACCAGCCAGTTCTGCCATGCACCGTATGATTTACTGCTTGCACCGCCTGCCATATAGTTGATTGCCGTCGGATACAGAGACAATCCAATAGAAAATACAACCGTTCCGGTAATCAGCGGCGGGAAAAATTTACGGATTCTCTTAATATTCAGTCCGACTAACAATGCGATCACACCACCAACGATCTGTGCTCCCAGAATCGTTGCAATGTCAAAATCTGCTGCGATTGCCTGCATACTCGGAACATATGCGAAACTGATTCCCATCATCACCGGAAGCGCCGATCCGATGCGGAAACTTTTTGTCTTTATAAAAGGAAATAACTGCAATAATGTAGTCAGTGCCGACATCACCAGTGCAGCCTGTATTAAAATAACGGAATCTTCCTGCGAAAGTCCTGCTACACCCGCAACAATGATCGATGGTGTTACACATCCGACGATCATCGCAAGTACATGCTGGATTGCAAGCGGCAGTGCCTGTCCGATAGAAGGTTTTCCATAAAAATCAAATAATGCCTGATCCATCTGTTTTGCTTCTTTTGTACTCATACATATCCTCCCGTGTACATTCTGCTCTCATATTTTCAACCTAAAATATTATATATTTTTCTGCTTTTTTTTGGTAGACCTGTAGTTATTGAATGTTTTAATGAAACCTTATAAGCTATGGTTATCAGAGCTATTACATTCCGTAATACATGCATTACATTTTATCATGATAAAGTGTTAAAATTCATGGTACAATGACAGATAGAGACTAGAGACAAACGGAGGAATGAACAATGGGAATTTTGTCTAATATTGAACCAAAAGAAGTATTTCAGTACTTCGAAGAATTAAGTATGGTACCAAGAAGTACCTTCCACACAAAAAAGATCAGTGATTTTTGTGTAGAATTTGCGAAAGCGCACAATCTTGAATATATCCAGGATGAAGTGAACAACGTTATCATCAAAAAACCTGGTACTGCCGGATATGAAGACAGTGATCCGGTCATCATCCAGGGACATCTGGACATGGTTGCTACAAAGACAACCGACAGCGATCACGATTTTGAGAATGATCCGTTAGACCTTTTTATAGATGGTGATCTGATTGGGGCAAAGAACACCACTCTCGGCGGTGACGACGGTATCGCAGTCGCTTATGCTATGGCAATTCTTGCCAGCACAGATATCCCGCATCCACCGATCGAGGCTGTATTTACAGTTGATGAAGAGATCGGTATGGGCGGTGCACATCACCTCGATACATCCGTATTAAAAGGAAAGATCTGCCTGAACATCGACTCTGAGATTGAAGGCGTTATGACAGTCGGATGTGCCGGCGGATACATTTATGATACTTTTATCCCGATCGAATGGAGTGAAGAAAGTGGAACCAAGATGACAATCTCCCTTTCCAATCTGCAGGGCGGACATTCCGGTGCCGAGATTCAGAAGCAGCTCGGAAATGCACACAAGATCATGGGCCGTGTTCTGTATGCACTTGCAAAAGATTACGACTTTAACATCGTAAGCACAAACGGCGGAAATGCGGCAAACGTAATCGCACAGTACAATACGACTGAGATCATCGCAGATCCTGCACAGGCTCAGGATATCATAGATGCGGTTGCCGGACTGGAACAGACTATCTACGCTGAATTTGCCGGACAGGAACCTACTTTATCTCTGAAAGCAGTTTCCGATGGCGAGACGACCTTAAAGGCCTTTGATGCAGATACTACTTCACATGTAATCGGATTCCTTTATGGAGCGATCGACGGTGTACAGTGCTATGACCGTGCATTCCCTACCGCTGTAGAATCTTCCCTGAACACAGGTATTGTTGAGACTACTGAAGACACTGTAAAGATTAAATTCCAGGTTCGAAGCTCTGTCGCTACCAAGTTAGATGATATGCAGAACAAACTGGATCTTGCAACGGATCTTGCAGGCGCATCCCGTGAGATTTCCGGTGAATATCCGGCATGGAGCTACAATGCAGATTCTGTGATCCGTCCTAAGGCAATCGAACTTTATAAAGAAATGTTCGGAAAAGAACCTACTGTTGAGACAACTCACGGCGGACTGGAATGTGGAATCTTATACGGCAAGAAGAATGATCTTGATATCATTTCTTTCGGTCCGGATCTTACAGGTGTGCATACATATAATGAGCGTGTACATATCGCATCTACACAGCGTATGTGGAACTACCTGAAAGAACTTTTAAAAGCATGTAAATAAACATAAAAATGCAGAGACTTTTGAGGGATTACTTCAATCCTTTTAAAAGTCTCTGCGTTTTTGTTATGTTCTATTTCTTCTTCTACATTCATTATATCTGACAGTCTAAGAACCGGACGGAATTCTCACAATCAGCTTCTCCCCATCATTTTCCATTATTGTCAGCACCGGCACATGCTTTTTACGAAGCGCATGTACTACCGGATAAGTCGAAAAGACATCTCCATTCACACATACCGCCTCCGGTTTGTATTTCAGAATTTCTTTTACCTGTACTTTTATCCGCTTCTTCCATTCCTGCTTTTCCATCAAAACTTCTCCATAGATTCCATCTTTCTCCATCTCCGGCGGCTCTGACAGCGGCATCTTATGTACCGTTACATTCTTCATTTCCGGAAGCATATGCAGAAGTTCTTCCACTTCTTCATCACATGTTCCGTAACAGACAACACACGGCACTTCTACATACTCTTTGAGGCTGATTTCACACGCTTTTACCGCATCCTCCAGATTCTCTGTCGACATCAGGAAGCCGCCTTTATGACAGAATCCTGCTCCTGAAAGTCCGGTTGTTTTCTGTAATGCTTCTCCCTCCAATCCAAGCCAGGCTTCTGGGAACGCACATTTATAATTCATGGAAAATTCTTTTTTCTGTGGCTGAATGCAATATCCTCCGCGATTTGACGGGAAAATCACAAATGTAATCTCCGTCTCTGGCAACCGTTTCTGACATGGAACAAATTCCGGAAGAATCAGGATCCTTTCATCACATTTTCCCTCTTCTACTGCATCATCATGTGCTTCTAAAATCTCTTCTATCTTCTTGTCCGCCCTTTCATTTCCACGGAATCTCTCGAACTTGCTTTCCAGTATCATTCCAGCCATACTGACTGCATGAAAGAATGCATCATCATGATTTCCTTTTGCATCCCATGCCGGATTAAAACTTCCGATCAACGAAGCCAGTTCATTCTTCTCACCGGTATTATCATTCTGATCGAGAGGCTGGACAAAGGATTCATCAAATTTTTCTGCCAGTTCTTCTCCAAGAATCTCCGTTCCTAACTCTTCCCACAAAAGTCCGAATGCCGCATATGGGATCCCGTTTTCCCTGACACGGCTGTCCTTCTGATGATGGTCATATGCTCCCCGTCCGATGTCAAATACAATACCGTCATACTCTTCCGGCACCTGATTTCCCCTTGTAATCTGAATTTCCGGGTTCAGATATAATAACAAGGCCGATGAAAATACATCATCTGCATGAAATTTTCCCCCGTGAGTAAATGCTTTTGCATCTTTCTGTCTGATCTTATTCAATAAATTTTCTTGATTCATAGTTTCTGTTCCTTCTTTGAAAAAGGCGGTTTTTCAACATGTAAGTTCTGAAAAACCACCTTTTTATCATTCTTTATTATATTATTTTGCCAGGTATACGTCTGTATTCTCTGTGTCAGAAGCAGATACCTCTGCATGGTTATTTACATAAATACTGATCTGATTTCCCTGGACTTTTCTTCCTGTATCTTCCGCTGTAAATACATGTCCTCCGATAATCACCTTGGTTCCATATGGAATTACATTCGGATCAGTTGCGATTGTCTTTCCTTCTGCAACAGGTGTTCCCGATGCCGTAACTTTAGATGCTTTATCGCAACAGATCTCGCAAGGACAATAATATGTAATCTTGAAATTTTCAAGTTTCTGTCCATACATGTCCTCTGTTGCATTGGCCTTTTCAATTCCACCGCCTGTAAGAGAATAATCATCTTTCAGGATACGTGTTGCCCATACTGCATTTTTGGTATTGACTTTTCCTTCGATAATTCCGAGTTTCGTACTTGCAGCCTCTATCGTCCTGCCATCTCCTGCATACATGACCACATGATATACATACCCTTCTTTAGCATAGAAGATCAGATCTCCCGGCTGGGCATCTTCTACAGGAATCTTCGTTCCATACTGGCTTTGATCTTCTGCTACTCTTGGAAGGCTGTACCCATACTGTTTATAAATCTGCTGTACGAATCCAGAGCAGTCTGCACCGTCCGTCAGGCTTGTACCACCCCACACATATGGATTACCGATAAACTGTGACGCAAATTCCAGCATAGATTCCCGGATTTCTCCACTTGGCGATCCCTCTTTTACAGAAGTCAGTGTATAATATAATGCCTGATTTTCTTCTGGTTTTACCGTTTCTTTTGCTGTCTGATATTTATCCTCACCGTTCGCTTCGATCTGTTTTTTTGTTTCATCACTGAAGTCCAGATACTTCTGTTCCACAAAGCCTCTGACATCTCCGGATTCTATATATACCCAATCCGAATCTTTATCTGCCAGAATATAGCACAACTGTCCCTGTGCCATTGTTCCTATTGTTCTGGCTGTAGTATTTTTTTCTTCTTTTATTTCCAATGCAGCAGAACCAATCTGATCATTTATAAGTGCTGTATCTTTAGCTGCCACTGTCTGACCGGCTGTCACGCGCAGATACGTATATGCCTGATTGTCCTTTGCATCAATTGAAGCTTTTGCCGTTTTTGCAATTCCTTCAATTCCATTATATTCTGTTTCATCCTTCTTGGCTTTTTTCTGAGCCTTTTTCTGGTAAACAGTTAAAAGTTCCTGTGCCGCATCATCTGTATATACTTCTGAGGCCTTTACAAATCCCCTGACATCTCCGGATTCTACATAAAGCCATCCGTTTTCTTCTTCTTTCAAAACATAAAGCAAACCATCCTGTGGCAGCGTTCCCACAGTACGGACCTTTTCTTCCAACTGCTGGTTTACAAGAGCCGCATCCATGCCTTCCTGCTTCTGTTTTTTTTGCTTTTCCACTGCTTTTTGCAGATCCCTGACAGCTTTACTCTTTGCTTTTCTGGCGGTTTTGTTCTTAATCTTCTTATCTTTCTTCACTGTCTTTATTTTTTTCTGCAATTTCTCAGCATCTTTCTTTGCATTTGCAACATCTGTTCCTACCGTCTGTGTATTACTTCCGTCAATATTTTCCGGCACCGCTTCACGGATATTGATTTTTGTCTTTGCAAATGCATAGTTTCTTGCAACTGTAAAAAAGCGGAAATCTTCCTTGATCTGCGGCAGTTTTACAATCTTCTGCTTTGCAATAAGTTCTTTATTGCTTTTTGCACTCTTTGTCTCATCTTTTTTCTTAGTTGTATCTGTCGCCTGTTTATTATTTGCTGTCGTGTGTTTTCCTGCAGCATTCGATGTACCGGAAACATTCGAAGTACCTGACGTCTCTGACTTACTCGGTGTATTCGGCGTATTCGGTGTATTTGGCGTATCCGGCGTATCTGGAGTGTCCGGCGTATCCGGCGTATCCGGTGTGCTCGGAGTGTCCGGTGTATCCGGTGTACCCGGTATATCCGGATTAGCCGGTATCTGCTCTACTCGTTCTCCTGTCACCGGATCTACTTTCTTTCCTGTCACGGTATCAATCAGATAGTTTGATTCTTCATCCAGCTTCACTTCACCTTTTTGAATCATATCCATGACTTTATCGGATACATCTGTAAGTGTATCTCTCCCATCTACGGATTTGGCCTGTAACTTTTCTGTCTGTACAGCATCTGACTGTGACATCGTGCTCTGTACATCTGCCAGAACAACCGACGGCGTACCTACGACAAGTCCAAATGCAAGCAACCCTGCAAGCGTTTTTGTTCCTAATCTTTTTGCGACTTTTACGTTTCTCAGTTTCAAAAATCTGGCTCCTTCCATATATATTTGTATTCATACATCTGTATAGTATAAACAAGATTCGTATACACTGACTTTTATTATACGCCCTTCATTTTGAAAATTCCACCCTTGTTATTATCCTATTTCTATCAACTACTCAAATATTTTGCTCAATCTTTTCACTGCTTCTTTCATATTCTCTTCCTTAAGATCCGAATAGCTAAGAATCAGTGTCCTGTCATATCTTTTTTCTTTTTCCGTGCAAAATTGTGACAGACACTGTACTCTTATCCCCTGTTTTTTTGCCTCCCAGATCAGCTCTGTATCCGTAAGTTCTGTATTTAACTTTAGCAATATATGTGTTCCATGCTTTCCACCTTTGATATCAGCTATCGGAATATCCTCGGCTTTTTGTAAAAGATGGAGCAATTTCTGTCCTTTATCCTCGTAATATTTCTTCATCCTTCTGACATGCCGCCCGAAATATCCCTCTTTAATAAATCTTGCCATGACATATTGTTCAAAGCTTGGTACCGGACTTGGAAATCTTTCCGAGACTTTCTTACAGTCTTCTGCTAATTTTTCCGGAAGAATCATGTAATTGATCCGGATTGCCGGTGCCATTGTCTTTCCAAATGTATTCATGTAGATAACTCTGTGATGCATATCCATGCTCTGCAATGTCTTTTCCATCGGTGTTCGGTAGCGGAATTCACAGTCATAATCATCTTCTATGATATATCTGTCTGGTGTCTCTGCTGCCCATTCCAGCAATTCCGTCTTTCTTTTTTCCGACATTGTAATACCAAGCGGATATTGATGTTCCGGAGAGACGTGTATAATATTTGCTCCGCTTTCTCTTAGTTCATTCATATTGATTCCTTCTTCATCCATCTTAAGACTATACCAGAAAACTCCGGCATCCTCATATAACCATGGAATCTTCCTGTATCCTGGTGTCTCCGCCGCATATACCGAATCTTTTGGAAATATCTTGAACAGCTTTCCATATAACGACTCCACGCCGGTCCCTATCACAATATGATCCGCCGATATATCCAGTCCTCTCTCCCTTGCCAGATAACGTGCGATGGTGTCTCTTAATGCCGGAACACCTCTCCAGTCAGTGCTTTCGATCAGTTCCCCCTCATAATCTGTCAACACCTCCCGCATCACCTTTTTCCATACCGAAAGCGGAAATTTCTCGTACGCCAGATGATTCGAAGAAAAATCTACGATCAACTGTTCTTTATGCTTTTTTAACGCTTTTTCCCTCTGCCTTATCTCATATGTCTGCTCATATAACTTTGCTACATAATAGCCTTTCTTTTCTTTTGACTCAATATACCCTTCTGCCACAAGCTGTTCGTATGCGTGAACGACTGTCTTCACGCTGATCCTGTAGTCTCCTGCCATTGCCCTTTTTGACGGAAGCTTATCTCCTGTCTGAAGCCTTCCTGTAACGATATCTTTCTTCAGGCACCCATACAGATTTTCATATATGGATTTTCCTTCTCTTTTTTTCAGGTCATAATTCAACATCATCTGATCCCCTTTTTTTCTCACAGTCTGGTCCTTTTTTCTTCTCCTGTAGTCCGCTAAAATAAGTCTCAACAAAACACATTACTTATTTCAAATCACGAAATATTCAAAGGAGGATTTATCTATGGCTACATATGCAGTAACAGGAGGTTCCAGTGGAATCGGCGCAAAAACAGTACAGTTATTAAAACAGAAAGGACACGATGTTCTGAATATTGATCTCCGTGGCGGAGACATTACTGCAGATCTTTCCACACCGGATGGCAGACAGCATGTAATCGATGAACTTCACAGACTTTGTCCGGATGGTCTGGACGGTCTTGTATGCAACGCCGGTGTATCCGGTGCCTGCGGCAATCTGAAACTGATCGTATCACTCAATTTCTTTGGAACCGTCGTTCTGATCAAAGGTGCTTATGATCTTCTGAAGAAGAAACACGGCGCATGTGTCGTTACTTCTTCCAATACCATCTCACAGGGTGCGGCACGTATGGATATCGCAGATCTTCTTAACAACAATAACGAAGATGAACAGCGTATCTTAAATGTGATCTCTACATTAGACGAGTCCGATCTCAGCGTCGGCAACAGCATCTATGTTGCAAGTAAATATGCACTTGCCCGCTGGGTGCGCCGTCACTCTGCATCTTATGCAGCAAACGGAGTCCGCATCAATGCCGTTGCTCCAGGAAATGTTAACACAACCATGACAGCTACACTGGCAACCAATGCACGTATGGCACTGAATGCACTTCCGATCCCGACCAAATACGGTCTTGAGACACTGATGGATCCGGAAGAGATCGCATCTGTCATTGTTTTCCTTGCCTCTGATGAGGCGCGCGGCGTCAATGGTAATATCATGTTCGTTGACGGCGGTACCGATGCACTGTTAAATACCGAAAAAGTATACTAAGAACGGAGGATGATCCCTATGAAACCAATCGAAAAATATATCGAAGCAATTGAAAACAAAGATTTTAACGCTCTTGGAAGTCTGTTCACCGATGACGGCCACTACTGTGACTACTGTCCAAATGGCACTTCGCAGCATGAATACCACCTGTATGGAAAGGAAGCTATCTCCATGTTCTTCCGTAACAAATTCCTCTTCCGCCAGTACGCGATCATGGAATCGCGGATCCTGAATGACGAACAGGCAGAATTCATCGCTTCTTTCGGCGGCTACTATATCATGGCTCTGGTCCATCTGCAATCTGTAACAGAAGACGGACACATCTTACGCCTGACAGTACGCCCTAGATAAATCTTATTTCCAGCCCGCTGCAGAGATGATCTGCAGCGGGTATCATTGCTTCTGCTACTTTTTTTGCTCCATATAATGCATCATTGCTTCCGCTGCTTTTTTCGCCCCGTCTACTGCATGTACAACGGTTTTGGAACCCGTTATTACATCACCGGCTGCGAACACACCTTCTTTTGTTGTCATGTAATTCTCATCCACAATCAGAAGTCCTTTCTCAGAACCTTCCAGTCCAAGTGTTGTCCGGATCAGTTTCTTTCTCGGTCCCTGGCTGATGGATATGATCGTCGAATCTGCTTCCACCTGTACCAGATCTTCCTCTTCTCCTGTGACTTCTCCATTTTCATCCAGAATCATTTTCTTAAATACCGGACCTTTTTCATTGATCTCCTGAATCGCATATCCGAATTCAAAAGCTGCACCGTCAAGCTTTGCATAAGCCACTTCATGTGAGCTGGCTGCAACTCTGGCACGTCTTGCATACAATGTCACCTGACGCGCACCGTTTCTGAGAGCCGTTCTTGCCACATCCATCGCCGCATTGCCCATTCCGATCACTGCTACTTTTTCGCCGAGCTGATATGCGGATGCATTTGCCAGATAATCAATGCCAAAATATACATTGCCCAGACATTCTCCCGGAATCCCGAGATTCCTTGCCTTCCACACACCGGTTCCGATGAACACACTGTCATATCCGTCCCGTAACAGATCTTCAATCTTTAACACTGCTCCGATCGTGGTATTCGGACGGATCTTAATGTCCAGTTCCCGCATACGGATCTGGTATCTGTCCAGAATACTTTTCGACAGACGGAATTCCGGGATTCCATACTGCATGATCCCGCCGATCTTATCCTTCCATTCGAAGATCGTGACGTCATACCCTTCTTTTGCAAGCTTGACCGCCACCGTCATTCCTGCCGGACCTGCACCGATCACTGCAGCTCTCTGATTCTTCTTTTCTGCCTTTTCAAGCTGCATCCGGTCCAGATACATATCCGATATATAATTCTCTATACTGGAAAAATGTACAGGATTTCCTTTTCTTCCAAGCACGCAGTGTCCTTCACACTGCTTCTCATGATTACAGACAATCGAACAGATCACCGACATCGGATTATTCTCAAATAATCTCTCTCCTGCTTCCATCAGCCTGTTTTCTTTGAACATCTGTATGATCTGCGGAACCGGTGTATGTACCGGACATCCCTGCTGGCACATCGGCTTCTTACAGTTCAGACAGCGGTTTGCTTCATCAATAATGTGTAATGCCATATCTATTTCCTCCTGGATTATAGTCTTTCTACTATAAATGATACCGCTGTATGCCATAGGCTTCTAATTCCATTATTGAATCTTCGTATTCCTATTGTTCATTTTTCCTTCTTTCCAATATGTAAATATATGCAGAAGAAGCTGCCATCCCGGCAGCTTCTTCTGTGCTTTATCTTATTCTCTTTTACTAATTCTGCTTGACTTTTTATTTGCAGACTGTTTCTTACATGTCCAGAGGATATTTTGCAGTCAGCTCTGCAACCATTCCTTTGACTTTTTCAATATTGTCTTCACTCTGAAGTACCAGTGCGATACATTCTGCGATCACATCCATGTCTTCTTCTTTTAATCCTCTTGTTGTAACTGCAGGTGTTCCAAGTCTGACACCGCTTGTCACGAATGGAGATCTTGGATCATTCGGTACTGTATTCTTGTTACATGTGATATGTGCGGCATCCAGACGTTTTTCCAGTTCTTTACCGGTCACGTCTTCTCCTCTTAAGTCGATCAGCATCAGGTGGTTGTCTGTTCCTCCGGATACAATCTTCACTCCACGGTCCATCAGTCCCTTACTGAGTGCCTGTGCATTCTTGATGATCTGTTTCTGATATTCTGCAAATTCAGGCTCCAGGGCTTCTTTGAAGCATACTGCTTTTCCTGCAATCACATGTTCCAATGGTCCTCCCTGGATTCCAGGGAATACAGCTTTGTTGAAGTTGAACTTATCTGCTGCTTCCTGATTGCAGAGGATCAGACCGCCTCTTGGTCCGCGCAGTGTCTTATGTGTTGTCGTTGTTGTGACATCAGCATACGGGATCGGGCTTGGATGAAGTCCTGCTGCAACAAGTCCTGCGATATGAGCCATATCGACCATCAGGTATGCTCCTACTTCATCCGCGATCTCACGGAATTTTTTGAAATCAATGGTTCTTGCATAAGCACTTGCTCCCGCAATGATCATCTTTGGTTTTTCTTTTACTGCGATCTCACGTACCTTATCATAATCGATCACACCCTCGTCGTTCACTCCGTATGATACGATATTGAAATATTTACCGGAAATATTAACCGGAGAACCATGTGTCAGATGTCCGCCATGATCCAGGTTCATACCCATGACTTTATCTCCCGGCTCCAGCATTGCAAAGAATACTGCCAGGTTTGCCTGTGCTCCGGAATGCGGCTGTACATTGGCATAATCACAGCCGAATAATTTCTTTGCTCTTTCTCTTGCAAGATCTTCCACTACATCCACACACTGACATCCACCATAGTAACGTTTGCCCGGATAGCCTTCTGCGTATTTATTTGTAAGCGGACTTCCCATTGCTGCCATCACTGCCTTACTTACCCAGTTCTCCGATGCGATCAGCTCCAGATGCGAATTCTGTCTCTCCATCTCGGCCTGAATGGCGTCTGCAATTTCACTGTCTGCTTTTTTAATTTCATCAAATGCATACATATTTGAGTCCTCCTGGTTTGTTAAAAATTTGATTTGTTTAATATGATACCACTTTACCACGGTGAATGCCAGTATTTTTTGTAAAAAAGAGGAAACCTCTGATGAAATTAATCATCAAAGGTCTCCTTTAATTTATCCATAAATCCTTTTTTCTTTTTGCCTTTATGTTCGTGCTCTTCCGCTTTTTCGGATTTCTCTGCTCCGAGGGAATTGCCGGTCAGCTCATCGAATTTACGCAGTGCCTCTTTTGCTTCGGCACTTAAGTGTTCCGGTGTCTGGACCACAAGTGTCACATAATGATCACCGCGAACCTGTGCATTTCGAAGAGATGGAACTCCTTTACCTTTCAGACGTACTTTTGTATCTGTCTTGGTTCCCGGTTTTACTGTGTAGATCACTTCTCCATCTACCGTCTTGATACGGATATCCGCACCAAGTGCTGCCTGTGCAAATGTGATCGGTACCGTTGAGAAGATGTGCATATCCTGACGCTGGAAGATTGGATGTCTTGATACCACAACCTCCACCAGAAGATCTCCTCTTGGTCCGCCGTTTACACCCGGCTCACCTTTTTCACGGATTCTGACGCTCTGGCCATTATCAATACCTGCAGGAATCGATACGGATATCTTCTTCTTGCTGGCTACATAGCCTGTTCCGCCGCAATCCGGGCATTTTTCCTTAATAATCTTACCAGTTCCCTGGCAATCCGGACAGGTCTGTACATTCTGTACTGTTCCAAAGAATGACTGCTGTGTATATACCACCTGACCTTTACCGCCACATTTCGGACAAGTCTCCGGAGATGTTCCCGGTTTGGCACCTGTTCCGTTACATTTCGGACATGGATCTTTTAATACAACGTCCAATTCTTTCTCGCATCCGAATACAGCCTCTTCGAATGTGATTCTGACGCTCTTACGGATATTCATACCTTTCATCGGTCCCTGGTTCGCACGTCCGCCTCTGCGTCCGCCGCCGAACAGATCTCCGAAGATATCTCCGAAAATGTCGCCAAAATCAGCACCGTTAAAGTCGAATCCGCCATATCCGCCGCCTGCTCCCGCACTTCCGTCAAAAGCAGCATGACCAAACTGATCATACTGACGGCGTTTTTCCGGATCACTTAAGACTGCATACGCCTCAGAAGCTTCTTTGAACTTCTTTTCAGCTTCAGCATCACCCGGATTCATATCCGGGTGATACTTCTTGGCAACCTGTCTGTATGCTTTTTTCAAAGTTGCTTCGTCAGCGTCTTTACTGACCCCAAGCACCTCATAGTAATCTCTTTTTGACTCTGCCATTTCCTATTCCTCACTTAATGTTCTTAGACTTCTTTGTAATCTCCGTCTACGACATCGTCGCCCTGGAATCCTTCTGGTGCCGGACCTGCTCCTGCATTAGCTCCTGGCTGAGGACCAGCTCCCTGAGCTCCTGCTGCTGCGCCAGCCTGCTCATACATCTTTGTGAAAAGCTTCTGAGCACTCTCTGTCAGTTTTTCTTTACCTGCTTTGATCTCAGCAACCTGCTCATCTGTAAGAGTATCTGTGTTTGCTTTTTCCAGTAATTCTTTCAGAGCTTTGCAGTCAGCTTCTACTGCTGCTTTATCTGCACCGTCAAGCTTGTCGCCAACTTCCTGCAGAGCTTTCTCTGTCTGGAATACCATAGCATCAGCTTCGTTCTTAGCGTCGATTCCTTCTTTACGTTTCTTATCCTGAGCTTCGAATTCAGCAGCTTCTTTTACAGCTTTGTCGATATCTTCATCAGACATGTTAGATCCTGCTGTAATTGTGATGTGCTGTTCTTTTCCAGTTCCAAGGTCTTTTGCAGATACATTTACGATACCATTTGCATCGATATCGAATGTAACTTCGATCTGTGGGATTCCACGTGGAGCTGGTGCGATTCCGTCCAGTCTGAACTGTCCGAGGGATTTGTTATCTCTTGCGAACTGTCTTTCTCCCTGTACTACGTTGATATCAACGGCTGTCTGGTTATCAGCAGCTGTAGAGAAGATCTGGCTCTTCTTTGTAGGAATTGTTGTATTTCTCTCGATCAGACGAGTAGCTACACCACCCATTGTCTCGATAGACAGTGACAATGGAGTTACATCCAGAAGAAGGATGTCGCCAGCGCCTGTATCTCCGGCAAGTTTACCACCCTGAACAGATGCACCGAGTGCTACACACTCATCCGGGTTCAGAGATTTGCTTGGCTCTTTACCTGTCAGACGTTTTACTTCTTCCTGTACTGCAGGGATACGTGTTGATCCACCAACTAACAGTACCTGACCAAGTTCAGAAGCTGTGATGCCAGCGTCTGATAATGCTCTCTGTACAGGCTCAGATGTCTTCAGTACAAGATCATGTGTCAGTTCATCGAATTTCGCTCTTGTAAGGTTCATGTCGAAATGTTTTGGACCTTCAGCTGTAGCTGTGATGAATGGAAGGTTGATGTTTGTTGTTGTTGCTGAAGAAAGTTCTTTTTTCGCTTTCTCAGCTGCTTCTTTTAATCTCTGAAGTGCCATCTTATCTGCAGATAAGTCAACACCTTCCTGTTTCTTGAATTCAGCGATCATGTAGTCTGTGATCTTCTGGTCGAAGTCATCTCCACCAAGTCTGTTGTTACCGGCTGTAGATAATACTTCGATAACTCCGTCACCGATCTCGATAACAGATACGTCGAATGTACCACCACCAAGGTCGTATACCATGATCTTCTGTTCTTTCTCGTTGTCAAGACCGTATGCAAGTGCTGCTGCTGTTGGCTCGTTGATGATACGTTTTACATCAAGTCCTGCAATCTTACCTGCATCTTTTGTTGCCTGACGCTGAGCATCGTTGAAGTAAGCAGGTACTGTGATAACAGCTTCTGTTACTTTCTCTCCAAGGTATCCTTCTGCATCAGCTTTCAGTTTCTGAAGGATCATTGCTGAGATCTCCTGTGGAGAATATTTTTTATCTTCAATTGTTACTTTGTAATCTGATCCCATCTCTCTCTTAATAGAAGAGATTGTTCTCTCTGCGTTTGTTACTGCCTGACGTTTTGCAGGTTCTCCGACAAGACGCTCACCTGTCTTTGTGAATGCTACTACAGATGGAGTTGTTCTTGCACCTTCTGTGTTGGCGATAACTGTTGGCTGTCCACCTTCCATTACGGCTACACAGCTGTTTGTTGTTCCTAAATCAATACCTATAATTTTACCCATGATAAATTCCTCCTGTATGATTTTTTATTCTGATAATTGTGAATGTTCTTGTTTCTAGTTTGCTACTTTTACCATGCTGTGTCTTACGACTGAATCACGGTACGTGTAGCCCTTCTGAAATTCTTCGGCAACAATATTCTCACCGAAGTTTTCATCTTCCACATGCATCACTGCGTTGTGGAAATTCGGATCAAACGGCTGGCCTACTGCTTCAATAGGCTTAACCTCGATTCCTTCCAGAGTGGTAAGCAGATGCTTATACACCTTCTCCATTCCCTGAACGAACGGATCTTCTTTGTCTTCTTCCTTCACTGCATCCAGACCTCTTTCGAAGTTGTCTACAACCGGGAGAATCTTCTCTATGATATCTTTCGCTCCAACTTCGTACATCTGGGATTTTTCCTTTTCTGTACGTTTGCGGAAGTTATCAAACTCTGCCATCTGACGGGTAAGCTTATCTGTAAGCTCTTCAATCTTCTCGTCTTTTTTATCTTTTTTCTTGCCAAATAATTTTTTGCCAGATTTCTTTTCTGTATCTTTCGCTGTCTCTTCGGCCTCTTCGTTTTCTACTTCTTCCGAAGTTTCTGTTGTCTCTTCTGCATCCGCCTCAGCTTCCTGTGCTTCCGCAGCAGATTTCTTTGCCTCTTCCACAGCTTCTTTTACCATATCTTCCTGGCTTTTTTCCTGCTTATTTTCCAAGGGTTATTCCACCTTTCTATCATTCTTATGAAACATCTGATCCAGTTCTGTCTGGAGACGCTTCATAGATTTTAAAACATGTTCATAATCCATACGCTTCGGTCCGATAATTCCTATCGTTCCCTTCATACCGTCACCTAATTCATACGTTGCAGTTACGACACTGCAGTCTCTCATGGTCTGTACCGGAGTCTCATCTCCGATATATACCTGAATGCCGGTATTCTCATCCTGCGCCAGTGTCTGTGTGACCAGTTCGGATAACTGCTGCTTTTCCTCAAATGCACTGATGATCTCCTGTGCACTCTGGTTATCACTTAATTCCGGATATTTGAAAATGTTCGTCGCGCCGCTTGTGTAGATCTGCATATCATCATCTACATGAATCGCATCCGCAACCGCATCCAGTACATATCCGACTACCTGACTGTGGATTCCTGCCTGCTCCTTTAATCTGGCGATCAGTCCCAGGTTGATCTCTTCGATCGACATACCGTTGAGCGTTGTATTCAGCAGCATATTCAGCTTTAGCAGATTCTCATTACTGATCGGCTCATCAATATTAATGATCTTATTCTTGATCACATTGCCTCCCAGTACGATAACCGCGATCACCTGTTCCTCATCTACCATAGATAACTGGATGAACTTAATCTTGTTTGAATTGTTCATCGGAGTCGAAACCATCGTTGCATAGTTGGTATTCGTTGCAAGAACCTTTGCTGCCTGTTTCAAAAGCTGATCCATCTTATCTGCTTTGTCAAGCATCTGATCCTGCATCTCATTCAGCTCCTGCTCTTTCTCCTCCATCAGCATATCTACATAGAGCCTGTATCCTTTATCCGAAGGAATACGTCCTGCCGACGTATGAGGCTGGATGATATATCCCATCTCTTCCAGATCTGCCATCTCATTACGGATCGTTGCTGAACTAAGATTCAGATCCGTGTACTTGGAAATCGTTCTGGAACCAACCGGTTCACCTGTCTCCAGATAATTCTGGATGATTGCATGAAGTATTTTCAGTTTTCTTTCACTCAGCTCTTCATGATTTATCACCGGTACCTCCTCCTTTCGGTTTCTGGTTATTAGCACTCTTTTTATCTGAGTGCTAACACCTTTCGACTATTAAGATAGCACTCTCACATATTTTTGTCAACACTGTTTAGATATTTTTTAGAAAATGTAAAAAACCTTCTGATTACCACTTCTTTCGAATGCACATCAACGCAAACAGGCAGACTACTTATAATATATTGTCTGCCTGTTAATCACTTTATTCTTTTTCGTTTATATTGTTTTTAACGCAACTCCCAGGATATGTTTTGCACATCTCTGGAGATCCGCTTTGGTAATCCTTCCATTTTTTACGCCGTCTACAATATCCTCTACATTTTTCCTGCATCCTGGCATCTGAAGATCATTTCCTGCCTTAATACACTGTACACTATCGGAATAGCTGTATTTTCCGCTTTCTGATACCATTCCAAGTGCCGTCGTATCCTGAGACGTGTACCAGTCTGTCATAATAAGGCCTTCAAATCCCCATTCATCACGCGCTACATTCTGAAGCATGTCATAATGATTGGCGGCATGTGTTCCATTGATCAGATTATACGATGTCATGATCGCATATGGTTGTGCCTCCTTAACTGCAATTTCGAATCCTTTCAGATAGATTTCCCTTAATGCACGTTCGCTGATATGTGCGTTCGTGAACATCCGGTTGTCTTCCTGATTATTTGCCGCAAAATGCTTGATCGTCGTTCCATGTCCTTTGTAAGACTGTACACCCTTTGTATCGGCTGCCGCACACAGTCCGGTAAGCAGTGGATCTTCCGAATAATATTCAAAGTTTCTTCCACACAATGGATTTCTGTGAATATTCATGCCCGGTGCCAGCCACAGGTGAATATGAAACTGTTCCATCTCTTCTCCGACAATCTCACCCATTCTCTTGATAAGCTCCACATCCCATGACTGCGCAAGTGTCGTCGCAATCGGGATTGCCGTACAGTACTGGTAATAATCCTGCGCTCCTTCCGGCTGCTCTTTCGCAAACGGTGTAATTTCCATTCCGAACTGTTCCCCACCCGGTAATTTATTGCCTTCTTTATCCGTTTTAAAATGTGTCTGTAACCGTAATCCTGCCGGTCCATCTGCAAGGATCAGATTCGGGATCTTCCGCTTCTCGATCAGTGCCGACGTCGTATCCCCTGCTGCTCCCGGCACACATGCAGAAGATGACCCGATTACATTGCCGCCTTCTTCCAGCCGTTCAGTTCCGACACAAAGATCGGCCATCTCTTCTACCGTAAGCTGTGCAACCAATTCTTCGAGTGATGCTGCCCCCTTCTTCACATCCTCCAGTGTTAATATCTCGTCCGGTCTTTTATCTTCCAGCGCAGTACGTATCACTTCATATTCCATGATCTTTTTCTTAAAGTTTTCCGCATAGATCAATATCGGGCGCATAAATGGTGTGTCATCCAGTTCCAGGTCAAAGATTGGGACCATATGATGAATCTCTTTTACAAATTCCTTATCCTTCATCACATTCTTTAAAAGAACCGTCTGAACCGTTTCATCCAGATCTATGATCGCGGCTACTTCCGTTGTACGTGAACTGTTCCCCACACGAATCGTATACTCGCCTTCCTCCATGACCCATGCTGCATCATAACTGTCATAAGATGCCATATCTTCTGTCGCAAATGTAACTGTTACCACTTCTTTTTCTCCCGGCATGAGAAGCTTTGTCTTGGCAAATCCTGCGAGCTCCTGTGTTGGTTTTTCCATAACTCCATCCGGTGCCGAATAATAAACTTGTACGACTTCTCTTCCCGGATATACCTTACCGATATTCGTCACTTCCACTTCTACCTTTACCAGCTTTTCATCTGCAGTCACTTCTTTGGTCACCAATGAGAAATCCGTGTATCCTTTTCCATACCCAAAGCAATACAACGGCATGATTCCAAATGTATCAAAATAACGATATCCGACATAAATCCCGTCACTATAGTATTCATCATCCAGATTGCCATCGCGGTAACTGAAAGTTCTCGATGACGGATAGTCATCATAAGATCTTGCCCATGTATCTGTTAATTTTCCTGACGGAACTGTTTTAGCCATCAAGACATCCGCCACTGCATGGCCACCCATATTTCCAGTCTGTCCGGTCAGAAGGATTGCCTGCACTCCGGAAATCTTCTGCAATTCTGTCAGATCTATCACGCCTCCTGTATTCAATAATACAACACAATTCGAATAATTTTCCGTCATAAACCGGATGTTCTGCAATTCTCTGTCACTTAGATAATAATCTCCTTTTTCTGCCCGCCGGTCTTTTCCCTCTCCGGAATTTCTTGCAATCACATAAATGGCCGCATCTGCCTCTTTGATATCTGTCTCTTCGACAATTGGCTGCTCCGGTTCCTGAAACGGATGTTTGAACCCAAGGATTACCGATGGCTCTCCCGTCTCATCTGACATATCTTTTAATTTTTTCAAATATGTTTTCTGCGCCTCTTCCAGATCCCGGTCGTATCTGTCAAGCCAGTCTTCTGTCACGATCTCAAATCCGGCTTCTTCTAATCCCCGTGCGATTGAAACTGTTTTTCTTACATTAACATCTCCGGATCCTGTTCCTCCTTTCACCGTATGTCTGGCTCCCGTTCCATATAATGCAATCTTTTTTATCTTATCTGAAAATGGTAATACACCGTCATTCTCCAAAAGGACCATACATTCCCCGGCCAGACGACGTACTTCATTCTCATGCTCTGTCTCATACTTCTGAATTTCATTTGTTTTCGATGCATAAATCTGTGCCATATATCTTCCTCTTTTCCTATATTATATTTTTCAAATTATAATGCTTCTGTTTCTGATTTTTGTATTTTGCTTGCAGAAATATCAGCTCTGTGAAAAATTTTAACACATTCTTCTGTCATTTTTCCATACTTAACATCCATTATTTCAGATACATTACGGACATCCTAATTGCGGTATTGTAATTATTTTTATTTTTGTTGTTATTCCAACAACATTCTTTTTCTTCTTTATAGTACACTAATACCTGCAAAACAACTGATACCATTTTAAACATATTTCTATTTTTTAAGAAAAGGAGAATCATTATGATCAGAAAAATAATCCATATAAATGAAGAAAAATGTAACGGCTGCGGTGCATGTGCCAACGCCTGTCACGAAGGCGCCATTCAGATGGTTGATGGAAAAGCCAGATTAATGCGCGATGATTTTTGCGATGGCCTTGGTGACTGTCTGCCGGCCTGTTCTTCAAATGCAATCACATTTGAAGAACGTGAAGCGGATGCTTATGATGATGATGCAGTAAAAGCACATCTTGCCGCCAAAGGACCGGAAGCACTTAAGAAACACCTTGATGCAAAAAAAGCACATGCTCACGATAATGATGCACCAGCTCCACATCATGGTGGATGTCCGGGTTCTATGGCTCGTGAAATTCAACACACTGCTCCTCATGGTGGATGTCCGGGTTCTATGGCCCGTTCGGTTGAACACACTCATAATAATGATGCAAGTGCTTCTAATAATATGTCAGGAAGTACACCGACCGCTTACTCCATGGAAAGTCAGCTTCGTCAGTGGCCGGTCCAGATCAAGCTTGCTCCGCTGAGCGCACCATATTTCCAGAATGCAAATCTGCTGATCGCAGCCGACTGTACGGCATATGCATATGGCAACTTCCACAACCAGTTCATTAAGAATCACGTTGTACTGATTGGATGTCCGAAGCTGGATGCAGTTGATTATACGGAGAAATTAACCGAGATCATCAAGCATAATGATTTCAAAAGTCTTACTATCGTCCGTATGGAAGTTCCTTGCTGCGGAGGACTGGAGCATGCTGCCACAGAAGCGTTAAAAGCAAGCGGGAAGTTTATTCCTTGGCAGGTGGTGACGATTGGGATTGATGGGGAGATAATTGCTGTTTAATGCATTAAGCGACGGCTACCCGGACCGGAATAAAAGTTAGGAATCCTTTCCTGTTCAGATTCCGTCGGCGGGAAAATCTTAAGGGACAAAATTCTGCTAAAAGCGGGCTTTCAAAATTTGAAACTCGGCATACGCCTCAAACAGTCAAATTTTGAAAAACCAACGCAGAATTTTGTCCCTTAAGATTTTCCAACACCTTCTCCACATTCACTGGAAAGGATTCCTAACTTTTATTCCGTAGGTATCGTATGCTGTAATGATTCAATAGTGGAACCGTAACTGCTGTGACAACGGAAGGGTACAAAAAAGCCAGAAAGTCACGGCTTCCACCACAACTTCCCGGCTATACACAGATTACGCTTTCCCCAATTCTACCACTGATTACTCATCAGTGATAGGATTTTTATCTTCTTTCTTCTTTATAAATTGATGGATTGGAAGTAAAATTCCAATATATCCCTTTTTATACATAACATTCATTAATGACTTCATTCCAATAGTACTTTCGATAGTATTTTGAAGAGAAATTATGTCATTTATACGGGTTCCGTGCATCGGTTTTATTTTCAGGACAACATACTGATTTGTGCATAATACGCCGTCTATCATAACCATTAATCCAATTTCGCTATATACATGTAAGATTTTATCAGAAACTTCCTTGATTTTTTCATCTGATACTATTTGACTTATGACAGAATCGTTCGTAAGATTGTCAAAACGTTTTTCATTATATTTTACGTTTCCACCAGTAACATCATCGGTATAATTCTGCTCTTTGTCCAGTTCACAATTTGCAACACACAGAGCAGCGAAAGCATCAGAAAAATTCTTTATATGTTCATTCTCTTCTCTTTTAACTTTTTCTTCTTGGGGAACCGTTCGGAAAGTTGTATCCGAAAAAGCTACATCTATATCTTCTGGTGATGCAAGAACTTCTCTTGGATGTGTTCCGTACTCAGAACCGACAATTCCCATTTTTTCAAGCTGTTTCAGAATGCGATCCGCACGATAAAATCCAATTTTAAAAGTTCTTTGTAACATTCCGACAGAAGCTTTTCCGTTTTTGATAAATAGTTCTGATGCTTCTTTTAAGTAAGGATCTGGATTTTCTACAACTGCATATTTGAATTCAAAATGTTTTTTCGAAGTTATTGTTTTTTGAACATCATTTTGCTTCTTCATTTTGTTGATTTGTTCAGATGGAATCTCTATATCTTTCTTGATTTCTTCGACCGAAACATTTGTTCTTTCGACATCCAATTTATTTAAGTCTTCCACAAGGATTTTATACTCATGTTCAAGAACTGCATTGGCACGATCAGTTAAAGATTTCTCTTTGGTAAGGTGATATGTACTATCATCAAATTGCAAATCGTCAGTGCCTTTTTTCTTGTCCGCTTTTATTAAATATGAGAATAGATATGTTAATCCACCCCAAATTACTATGTTTAGTATGAATAGAATTATAGTGCCGATTATACCGTTTACTTTCACATACTTTTTCCATTTCACAAAAAAACTGATTATCTGAAAAAGTGTTAATATTCCGAAGAAAATTTCTGCCAGTGCAAACATTGTGATCTTGAATCCAGGTGGTTCATAAGTGACAGAAGTGTTTTCTAATTTTTTTTGAAAAGTATAAATCCTGTTTTGCCTATTTTTCTTCCTAAGTTCTTTCTTACGCTTTTTAGTACGTTTTTTCTGCATTTTTCGGTTGTATGCAGTTCTTGTTACAGCACGTTTTATGTAACGATACTGACTCGGACGCATTTTAACATCTCCTTATCAACACAGTCTTTTAATCTAATCACATAGTGCGCTATCTTCTTAATATCACATTACGCCAAAAAACTCTGCCTATTAATTCTTATCTACAAAACCATCCAAATTATGTCCCTATAACAGTCTCACTCATTAATCTTCAACATACTTTTTGGGATATATTACCTTATATAAGTAAATTTGTGGATAGTAATCAATATTTTTTATTTTCTCACAAATCTCTTGAACAGCCAAATGATATTGCCCTTTATATACATGAAATGCGAGTTATTGCTTATGTTACACTGTAATATTTTCTATACTTTTGATAACATTCCAGTACTTCATACTAACTTGCACACTATTCTGAGCTATAGTAATACTATAGATATTATATGTATCATTATAAAAAAATCACAATACTTGTCAAGAGATCTAAAAAACACATTTTTCATGAGAACGAATAAAACAAACAAGAAAAACAACAAACCATCGATGAATATTTGTGCAAAACAGCATGCGATAATGTGAGGAAGAAAAGTAAGATAGCCTGGTTGCGTGCATATGAGGTCATGGTTAGTATTTCTTAAGTATAAAAATTGGCCGTTAGCAGTCAAAAAATCATTGTCTGAGCTTGCGAGTTTTGGTTTTTTGACTGCTGCTTTTAGGACAATTTTTATGCTTTAGAAATACTCCATGATCGAATCAGCACTCAACCAGGCTATCTTACTTTTCTTCCGGCCGGGTATCAGCCGCTTCATGTATTAAACAGCAAAATCATCGATTTTCCCGGATATACCTCATCCACTCTTTAATTTCCTTCTCATGCCCGTTCTCACTCGGTACATAGAATTTTTCTCCGACGATCTCGTCCGGGAGATACTGCTGTTCTACATAATGGTGTGGATAATCATGTGCATATTTATATCCGATGCCGTGTCCCAGTTTCTGGGCTCCTTTATAATGGGCATCCTGCAGGTGTAACGGAACCGTTGTCTTTGTGCGTTTCACGCTTGCCATTGCATCAAAGATTGCATTGCATGCGGCATTACTCTTTGGTGCAGTCGCTACATATGTGACTGCCTGGGAAAGGATGATCTGTGCTTCCGGCATGCCGATTCGTTCGACTGCCTGGGAAGCAGATACAGCAACCGTAAGTGCCATCGGATCTGCATTTCCGACATCTTCCGATGCGCAGATCATGATACGTCTGGCTATGAACTTGATATCTTCTCCTGCGTATAACATTTTCGCAAGATAATACACTGCCGCATCTGGATCGGAGCCACGCATACTTTTGATAAATGCAGAGATCGTATCATAATGATTATCCCCGGTCTTATCGTATTTGACTACACGTTTCTGAATGCATTCGGATGCAACATCCAGTGTGATGTGAATCTTTCCGTCTGCACTTCGTTCTGTCGTCAGGATTCCAAGTTCGACTGCATTCAATGCACTTCTGGCATCTCCTCCGGAAATGTCTGCAAGAAATTCCAGTGCATCTTCATCGATCACTGCCTGGTAACTTCCCATACCTTTTACCGTATCATAGACTGCCCTTGTGATCAGTGTCTTGATATCTTCTTTGGCAAGCGGCTGTAATTCAAAGATGCTCGATCTGGAAAGCAACGCCCCATTCACTTCAAAATACGGATTCTCTGTCGTTGCGCCGATCAGAATGATCGTACCGTCTTCTACAAACGGCAGCAGATAATCCTGCTGTCCTTTATTGAATCTATGGATCTCATCCACGAACAGGATTGTCTTCTTCCGGTACATTCCCTGCATCTCTTTTGCTTTGTTTATCACTTCTTCCATGTCCTTTTTACCCGCAGTCGTTGCGTTGATCTGGGTAAATTCCGCACTGGTCGTATTGGCAATGACTTTGGCGAGTGTGGTCTTTCCTGTTCCCGGAGGACCGTAGAAAATAACCGAACTTAATTTGTCAGCCTTGATCGCCCTGTAAAGTAATTTGTCCTTTCCGATAATGTGCTGCTGTCCGACTACTTCCTCTAATGTGGTCGGGCGCAGTCTGGATGCAAGCGGTGCCTCTTTTTCCATGTTCTGTTCCCGCATATAATCAAATAAATCCATTCTTTCATCTCCATTTATCTATGTAAATTTTCATTCATCAGATCTGATTCATAAATTCTGCGTTTTGAATCTAATTCATAATGAGTTCATCAACCGTTACAAATTCAAATCCTTCCTTCTGCAGGATATCTACAATACGCAGTGCCGCATTCACACTGGACTCATAACAGTCGTGCAATAAAATGATATCATTTTCCTTTGCCTGCGTCACTACTTTATTGACAATTTCATCTTCATTATTCGTTGTCCAGTCCAGAGGATCTATCGTCCACATCACAGGCATAACATCCAGTTCCCACTCCAGCTTCTTCTGCCAGGCTCCGAACGGTGGTCGCATATAAGAGACTTCTTCTCCTGTGATCCCGGTAATCACTTCATTTGTCATCAGAATTTCTTCTTTTGCCGTTTCATCCGGTACACGTGTGATTTCTACATGGTGATACGTATGATTGCCGACCAGATGCCCTTCTTCCGATTCTCTCTTTACAAGTTCCGGCGTATTTTCTGCATTTTCCCCGATCAGGAAAAATGTTGCTTTTACATTCCGCTCTTTTAATCCATCCAGTAGTTTCGGTGTCCATGCCGGGCTTGGTCCGTCGTCAAATGTGATTGCAATCTTAGGGGGCTCTTTTATCATATTCGATGCGACATACTGAATGGCCTTTTCATTACTTGAATGGGTAGTTTCTGACAGTTCCTTATGAGTTTTTTTCACTCCCACAACAGCCTCATCTTCCAACTGCACCATCTTTGTCAGAAGGAAATAGATGCCTAATATATAAATCAGCAAAATTCCCGCCGTTTTCATCCTGGTCCGTCGTTTGTATGTTATATCTGATTTGCAATCGATATTTAATTTCATGTCACACCCGCATAGCATTATTTCATTTTACTATATGCAGGGGCAGGGAATTCCATACCCGGGTTCTTTTTCTGACCTTGCATCAATACGAAAAAGCCGCCATTGACATTTTCCTCTTGCATACTTGGTATCTACAGGGCCTGCCACTGGCAACTTCTCTTGCATACTTTGGTATACAAAAGGCGCCAGAATTCTGACGCCTTACTTTATCTTACATTTATTCTATATTTATTTCTTACGTTTTCCCGATGCTGTTTTCTTTCCCGTACTCTTCTTATTCTTTTTCGATACAGGCTTCTTTCCTGCATTCTTTTTATTCTTTTTCGATACGGAAGCTTTTCCCGGGGCAGAAGCTTTTCTGACGCTCCATCCAAATGTTCCAAGGGAATCTCCGAGTGTCAGATATTCTCCATGAGAATACGCCAGAAGTCCGGCTTTTCCAAGCTGTAATCTTCCCTTTTCATCCAGATATTCTTCTCCTACCTGAACAGCCTCTACTTTAGCCAGAAACATATGATGTGAGCCGAGTTCTTTGATCTCGGTTACTTTACACTCAATGTTCACCGGACATTCTTCTATGATCGGTGCATAGTCAAGCTTTGATGCTCTGCCGGCTGTCAGATGCATCTCTTTCCATTTATCAACATCACGACCGGAGCGTACTCCGCACCAGTCTGTTGCCTTTTTTAACTTTTCAGTTGTCAGATTTACTACGAACTCTCCGCTGTCTTTCAGAAGATCGTACGAATACCGCTCCGGTCTTACGGATATGTACAGCATTGCCGGATTCGTACATACCGTTCCGGTCCACGCAACCGTTATGATATTTGATTTACCGGATTTATCTGCGGTACTTACCATCACGGCCGGGAGTGGATACAGCATATTTCCCGGTTTCCAGATCTGCTTTGCCATGTCTTTTCCCCCGCTTTTTCTACTGCTGTAATTCACTTACCAGGGTCGGTATCAGCTGTTTCTTTCTGGATACAACTCCCTTTAAGATCATCTTTTCGCTGTCTTCTTTCAAATCAAATGCATCAATGATATACTCTTTCGCTTTTGCGCCGCAGCACAATAGTTCTGTCGATTCATCCAGAATATCCGTCAGCATAAAGAATACCATCTGTACTCCATTTTTCTCCAGTACTTCCGGCAGATATGGAGTCAGCATCTCTTTCACTTCCTTCAATTCTTCTTTACTCATCGAATTCAGCTGTCCCACGCCAAATACCATATCATTTACTGTAAACTGCTTGAAATCCTGGAAACAGATATCTTCTGCCGTCTTTCCTGCAAGACTGCTTCCTGCCTTGAACATTGCCTGTGCCTGTTCTTCCAGATTGATTCCTGCAATCTTTCCAAGTTTCTTTGCAACTTTTTCATCCAGCGATGTGCAGGTCGGCGAGCGGAATAACAGTGTATCGGAAATGATTGCCGAACACAGAAGTCCTGCAATCGTTGGTGTGATCTCTACGTCATTTTCTTTATACATCTGATATACGATCGTTGCCGTGCATCCTACCGGCTGGTTTCTGAAAAATACAGGTCCCATCGTCTCGATATTTCCCAGTCTGTGATGATCAATGATCTCCACGATCTCAGCTTCCTCGATACCATCTACTGCCTGATTCTTCTCGTTATGATCCACCAGGATCACTTTCTTTTTACTTACATTTAAGAAACGACGTCTTGATACGAATCCCTTAAACTTCCCATGCCGGTCGATAATCGGGAAATCACGGTATTTCTTCTTTGCCATAACTTCCTTAATATCTTCCACATAATCACTCATATGGAAACAAGTAAGTGGTGTCTTCGTCATAAAACGCTTGACCGGAACGCTCTGGTTGATCAGCCTGGCTGCCGTAAATGTATCGTGCGGTGTACTGATGATTACCGTACTCTGCTCATCTGCACGTTTGATCACTTCTTCGGATACTTCCGCATTCTGGCAGACTACCATACAGCTTACATCAATATCAAGTGCACACATCTGTGATTCTACACGGTTTCCAAGGATCACCAGATCATCTTTTTCTATAAATTCCTGCATAAGATCCGGACTTGATGCACCGATTGCTACTTTCCCTTTTGTAAAATATCCATGTTCGTTACCGGTTACCATCTCTCCATCCAGTGTATTCATGATGTTACGATACTGCGTTCTTGCTTTTGAAAGGATCATATTATCATATACATCCATATAAGATGTCGCGATATCTCCGGTTGAAATAACACCCAGGAGCTCTTCATCTCTTAAAATCGGAAGTGTCTTGATGTTATTCTCCTTCATCTTTGTCCATGTATCTTTCAAAGATACATTCGGTCCTACACCATCTATCTGGTGGATATCCATATCTTTTACCTGTAATTTGACATTCTCCAGAAGATTTGGAACCTTCACTCCAAATTTCTGTAATACATAGTGTGTCTCTTCATTTATCTGACCGGCTCTTTTTGCAATATAATCATTACCAGTTATTTCTCTTTTTAAATTTGCGTAGGCAATTGCTGAACAGATGGAATCCGTATCGGGATTCTTATGTCCCACAACGTATATTTTTCCTGCTTTCTTAGCCATATTTTCTCTTTCACATCCCTTTTTATATCATCTCTTAAGTATTAAGCTTGCCATCTTTTTAAGAATTCGTCAACCTTTATTTCTATGTATTTCGTATTTTTCTTTGAACAATATTATACTTCTATGCTATACTTAAGACAGTATAAAAGAACATTTTCAATTATGTTCTTAATAATAAGAAGGGAACTTAATACTATGAGCGAAGAATTATTACACGAAGAAACACAGAACGACGAAACACCTGTTACAATGGCTGATCTTGAGGAACATTTTGACGATGCAAATCCATGGAATGTAGTAAAATCTTACATGGAAAAAGGTACTGTCCTTCCTGTAAAAGTAGAGGGAATTGTAAATGGCGGCGCCATTGCCATGGTTGAAGGTTTGCGTGGATTCATCCCGGCATCCAGATTATCTCTCTCCTATATCGAAGATCTTGAAACTTATCTGTTAAAAGATATTGAAGTCAAAGTCATCGATGTAGATGAAGCAAATAACCGTCTCGTACTCTCTGCACGCGAGATTCTCCAGGAAAAAGCAAGAAAGGAAAGAGAAGCTAAGATTGCCGCTGTCAAAGTTGGAAGCGTCGTAACAGGCACTGTAGAAAGCCTTCAGAATTACGGAGCATTTGTAGATCTCGGCGACGGTCTCTCCGGTCTGGTACACATTTCCCAGATCAGTTTAAAACGAATCAAATCACCTGCTGATGTATTAAATGTCGGAGACGAAGTAACTGTAAAGATCATCGGAATAAAAGATGGCAAGATCAGCCTGAGTATGAAAGCTCTCGAAGAACAGAAAAAAGAGGAAGAAGAAATCCATGTAGAGATCCCGAAGGCTGAGGAGATCGGTACAAGTCTTGGGGATTTATTCAAAGGGTTGAAATTAGATTAGTTTCTATTTAATCGATTAACGGAGTTGGCCTCTCGGTCCTTGAAGAACACAGTATATAGTCGTTCTTGTTCAGGTTCCGTGCACTAAGAAACAGTTAGAGCGCCAAAATAACCTAAGAACAAAGGAATTACGTTCACAACTCGTCCCTTTGGGACTCAAACAGGTTCACTACATTCCTTTAACGGTTATTTTGGCGCTCTAACTGTTTCTAAGCACACTCCACATTCACCAGAACGTAAACGGTAGAACATAAGTACCTTGGCGAACAAGGATGGTCATTTTTTGACCAT
>CAVBHX010000032.1:32083-34809 GCA_963595255.1 bacterium | reverse complement strand
ATAGAAATAAAAAAACCTTTATTTTAAAGGGAAAAGACTTGATTTATTAGGGAGGAAATTGTAGAAGATTTTAAAATTTTAAAAGATGGACTTCAATTATTGGAATATGA
This sequence comes from bacterium, assembly GCA_963595255.1. Classification (GTDB taxonomy): domain Bacteria; phylum Bacillota; class Clostridia; order Lachnospirales; family Lachnospiraceae; genus Dorea_A. The sequence goes on along the minus strand of CAVBHX010000032.1, from coordinate 34,699 downwards.
TTATTTGGGTGGAAACGGATCCAGAGGATACGGAAGAATTAAAATATCTAATGTACAACTAGAAGTAGTAGTAGGGGATGTTGATGATGCTATTATGGATAAATGTCAGAAAATTATGGGATGTTAGGGAGTACGATTATGAAGCATTCAATTTATAAACTGGAATTTCAAACAGGTGTACATTTGGGAACAGGTATGTTGAATGAAAGTGAATATACATTTCGGGCGGATCAGTTATTTTCTGCATTATATATAGAAGCATTGAAATTAAAGTGTGAGAAGAAATTTTATGATTGCGTGAAAAGAGGAAAGTTACTTTTTTCAGATGCTTTTCCATATTTAGGAAAAACATATATGATACCGAAACCAATGATATATGTAGAACCAAAGGTCCGTGGAATATCAGAACAAAAGAAATTATTTAAGAAAATGAAGTTTATTTCAATTGAGCAAATAGAAGATTTTTTTAATGGAACAATGAATTTATCGGAGGATCCGATGAAAAATTATGGAACATATATACAGCAATCAATGGCGAATGTAAGATGTGAGGAAGAAACAGCCCCTTATCGGGTGGGCACGTTTTATTTTTCGGAAGATAACGGATTATATGTAATAGTTTCCTATGAAAGTGCTACGGAAAAAATGCTGGCAGAGGAATTGTTGGAAGCATTATCGTATACTGGAATTGGTGGGAAAAAATCAGTTGGACTTGGTAAATTTAAATTATTAAAAGGTAAAATGTCGGAATGTCTGCTTGAACATTTGAACAGTAATTCTAAAAAGAAGGTATTACTGTCAGTAGCGCTGCCACGGGAGGATGAACTGGACAGGGCTTTGGAAGGTTCATCCTATCAATTGGAAAAACGTTCTGGCTTTGTGGCCTCTTCGGGATATGCAGATGAATGGAGAAAAAAGAAAGATTTATATGTATTTGCGTCTGGGTCATGTTTTGAAGAGTTGTTTGAAGGAGATATATATGATGTGTCGGATGGAGGAAAACATCCGGTTTATCGATATGCTAAACCGTTATTTATGGGGGTATAGAGATGAATGATTATCTAAAATGTTATAATGTAAAAATTCATGCCTTATCTCCGATTTATATAGGATCGGGAGAAAAAATAGGAAAAAAGGAATATATTTATATGCCCTGGCGACAGAAAGTTATTATTCCTGATATTGAAAAAATGTATCAGAATATTTGTGAAAAAGGATTACAACAGGAGTTTATAAACTATATGATGGATAATACTCCTAAAGGTCCTTCAATAGGACAGTGGCTTCAAAAACATCAATTTAAAGAAGCAGATTATGAAAGATGGAAGAAATACGAATTAGATGGTGGAGAAGCATTTTCATCACGTACCTCCAGACCGAAGGAAATAGAAGCCTTTGTGAAAAATGCATATGGCATGCCATATGTTCCGGGTAGTAGTATCAAAGGAATGATTCGTACTGCATTAATAGCGCATGAAATAAAAAATAATCCAGAAAAATATGCAGATACAAGAGAGCTTATTTGGAAAAATTCAACCGAAAGAACAAATAGAAAATGGTGTTTAAAAGATGAAATAGAGCAGTTAGAAAAACAGGCACTGTATACATTGGAAAGAGATGAACGAAATGTTGGGAATGCGGTAAATGATAATTTGTCTGGTCTGCATATAGGAGACAGTAATCCAATAGATTTGAAACAGTTGACATTATGTCAGAAAATTGATTATACTTTGGACTATGTAGAAAAAGAATTGCCTTTGTTAAGAGAATGTATCATTCCTGGAACAGATATAGAATTTGAAGTATCGATTGATAGTACTATATGTCCGTATGATATGGAAGATATTATAAATGCAGTGAACGATTTTCAAGAGGTTTGTTACCAGTATTTTTATACAAGATTCCGACGTGGATCAAAAGAAAAAAATATTGTTTGGCTTGGTGGTGGATGTGGCTTTTTATCAAAGACAGTCATATATCCATTGTTTGGAAGTAAAGCTGTGAAAGTAGTAGATAATATTTACCGGAATACATTAGGCCCTTCTTATGGAAAACATAAGCATACAAAAGATCTTGGGCTCAAAATAGCACCACATGTGTGTAAATGTACAAGATATCGAGGGGAATTGTATGATATGGGAATGGGACGAATTGAGTACCAGAAATTGTGATTTTGCGCCGATGCCTGTAAAATATAGCATTTAAAGCTCTGGACAGGTATTTGTGAACATGAAATTATCTGGTTTGTGCATTTGCCCCGCAAACCAGATAATTCCCTTTGAGTTTTCAAGGGGAATACGAGGAAGGGTAGAAATAGAGATACCCCGTAGAGGGGACGAAAACGATTGATAAATATCCAGTATTCACCACAAAAGAGTAGAAATAGAGATACCCCGTAGAGGGGACGAAAACTTATCAGTCATATTATTATCACCTCTCATAATTTAAGTAGAAATAGAGATACCCCGAAGAGGGGACGAAAACGGGAAATTCCTGCCTGCTATTCTAGCGTCTGACGTAGTAGAAATAGAGAAACCCGTAGGAGGAGACGAAAACCTTATAATATACAATTGAAAATATTGACTTTTACAAAGTAGAAATAGAGATACTCCGAAG
>CAVBHX010000032.1:0-32073 GCA_963595255.1 bacterium | reverse complement strand
CACCAATTGTCAGGATTGTGATAGTAGAAATATAGACACCCCTGCGAAGGGGACGAAAAACCTTATTCTGAAATTAAATACACATGGAAGTTATAGCCGTAGAAATAGAGATATTCCGTGAAGAGGACGAAAACATATATGTAATACTCATCAGGCGATTCTTGATGCAGAAATGAGTTTTGAAGAGAAGAATTATAGAAAACCAGAATTGTGTTATAAAAAGAGAGGAAGTGTGAAATGAGTTATTTATATGTAAGTGAACAAGGAGCAAGTATAGGAATAACAGCCAATAGATTTCAAGTGAAATACAAAGATGGGCTAACAAGAAGTGTTCCAAGTGAAACGTTGGAAGTAATAGAAGTATTTGGCAATGTTCAAATTACAACTCAATGCTTGACAGAATGTTTAAAACGTGGTGTTAATGTGTTATTCTATTCTACAAATGGAGCATATTATGGAAGGCTGATTTCAACCTCGCATGTAAATGTCCAGAGGCAACGAAAACAAGCAGATATAGGAAAAAATGAAGAATTCAAACTGGCATTCTCGAAAAAAATAATTAATGCAAAAATCCGAAATCAAATTGTGATATTAAGGCGATATGCCAGGTCAAGAAAAGTTGATATTGAACGTTCTGTTATTGAAATGCAGAATATGTATAAGAAAATAGAAGGCGCATCTACGATAGAACAAATTATGGGATATGAGGGAACAGCGGCAAAGATATATTTCAAAATTCTTGGAACTTTAATAGAACCGGAATTTAGTTTTAAAGGAAGATCGAAACGACCGCCGTTAGATCCTTTTAATTCTATGATAAGTCTGGGATATTCGATTATTATGAATGAGCTATATGGAAAGATAGAAGGAAAAGGATTGAATCCTTATTTTGGAGTGATGCATAAAGATAGAGAAAAGCATCCAACATTGGCAAGTGATTTAATGGAAGAATGGAGAGCAGTACTGATTGATTCGACTGTTTTAAGTATGATAAATGGACATGAAATAAACAAAGAAGAGTTTTATACGATGGCGGAACAACCGGGGGTGTTTCTGGAAAAGGATGCGTTGCGTAAATATATAAAAAAATTAGAAGGAAAATTCCGAACAGAAAACAAATATCTTTCTTATGTGGATTACAGTGTGAGCTTTAGACAGGCATTGGATATGCAGATTGGACAATTTATAAAAGCAATAGAAACAGAAAACCCTGAAGAATATTTTCCGATTGTTATTCGCTAGGTGGAAATATAACAGTATTCGGAGAAAGAAGGAAAAATGGAAAATTATTTTTGGAATACCGAGATTCCTGCAAAGAAAAAGAAATTATATATTCTTGTGATTTATGATATTGTTGATAATAAACGCCGGGTAAAATTCGCAAATAAAATGAGTGGATATGGATTTAGAGTTCAAAAATCTGCATTTGAAGCAATGATTACAGAAAATTTGTACAAGAAACTGTTGGCAGAGATACCGTGTTTGATAGATAAAAATATTGATACTGTAAGAATATATAAGATAAGGGGATCAGGAGAAGTGAATCTTTTCGGAGTCAGTCCGAAAATTGAAGATGAAGAAGTTATTGTTTTATAATAGAAAAGGAGAATAGAAGATATGAATCAGACAATTTTATTTACACCAGTTGGGGGAACAGATCCTATTTCATCTACAAATTACAGAGATGGATCAATGTTACATATTTGTCGATTTTATAAACCAGATAAGGTTATAATGTATATGTCAAAAGAAATGTTGGATTATCAGGAAGAAGATGATAGATATCGGTATTGTTTGAATAATCTAGCGAAAAATCAAAAACGTGAAATGGGGTATCAAATTATAGAAAGAAAAGAACTTACAAAGGTTCACGAATTTGATTTTTTTTATCAGGATTTTAGAACAATTATCTCTGAAATATATGAAAAAATGGACAAGTCAGATAGATTGTTATTAAATGTATCTTCAGGTACACCAGCGATGAAAAGTGGACTATTGGTGTTACAGACACTAGGGGAATTTCCAGCAAAAGTAATTCAGGTAGCTACTCCAGAGAAAAAAATAAATGAGCATCATCATAAAGATTATGATGTGGAAACATTGTGGGAGTTAGACGAAGATAATGAAGAAGGAGCCGAAAATCGTTGTAAAGAAATTGAATGCCCGACTTTATCTAAAATAAAAAAAGAAGAAATTATAAAGAAACATATTTTAGCGTATGATTACAAGGCGGCATTGGATGTTGCAGATACATTGGAAAAAGAAGAAACAGAAAAATATCGTGATTTAATTTATATGGCATCACGTAGATTAATGTTAGATTTTATTGGGGTGGATGAGATGATTAGGAAGACGGGGATGCAATGTCTTCCTGTACGTACATCATCAGAAAGAAAGTATTTTGAATATGCGCTAAATTTGAAAATACGATTAGAAAAAGAAGAATATGTAGATTTTATTAGAGCTGTGACACCAATTATTGTAGATATGTTTGAATTAATCTTAAAAAAGCAGTGTGGAATTAAGATAGATGATTTTTGCGATAAATACAAAAAGAATGGAAAAACAATTCGAATTTGGTCAATGAAAAAAATGAAAGGTACGAATATTGCGGATACATTAAATAATCTATATTCAGGTGGATTTAAAGAAAAAAATATTTATTCAGATCATTTGAGAGGTCTGATAGAAGAATATTCGGAGAATACACACTTAATTCAACTTGTGAAAAATATTCGCTCGGTCGAGGCAAATATTCGTAATTTGGCAGCGCATGAGATTGTGTCGGTAACAGATGCTACAATAAAGGAGTTGACTGGATTTACAGCTGAAAAAATAATGGGAATGCTCCAAGAACTATTCGGGTATACAGGAATTTCTATAAAAGAGGACTATTGGAATTCATATGATAAGATGAATAATATGATTTTGGAAAGAATGTAAATATTATTTAGTTAAATGTATTAGGAGATAAGTTGATGTTAGATGAGAAGGTTGAGAGTTATAAGGCCAGTATTACAAAATGCTTAGAAAAGAAATATGGATTAAGCGAATTTGAAGCAAATAAAATAATAAAAAGTTCTTTTTTGCCAGAGTCATTAGAAAACTTTCCGGAAGATACCTTGCATGATGACATCGAAACAACAGCGGATGAAGTATATTACGATTATACACATCCGATATTAAAAAGAATGTAGCAGTATCGAGACGTGATGCCCAAGGTATTAATGATAATTTGTAAGTGAAATATAAGCATGGTTATTTGAAGTGTGAGCGATTCTTGAAAAATCCACAGATAATAACTATGCTTTTTCTTTGGGTTAAGGATATAAAATATCGGTGGATGGAATAATGTACAATTTTTCCGAGTAAGATAATAATAATCGAAAAAATGTCAGCGAGGAATCAAAAAAGATGCGGCATAGACGATGTATCAGCGCAATACTAATGTCTTTTGTACTCTTTTTACAACCTGCATATGCAGTTCCGTCGGAAGAGAATCAACCGGAAAATTCACAAGAAAATAATACAGAGAATGAGAAAAGACAACAAGAGCAGATCAGTGCACCGTCGGCAATCCTGATGGAAGCATCAACAGGACAGATCATATATGAGAAAAATCCGGATGAGAAATTACCGCCTGCAAGTGTAACAAAAGTTATGACATTGTTGTTAATATTCGATGCACTGGACAGTGGGCAGATCAAGCTGGGGGATGAAGTGACAACATCTGAATATGCAGCATCCATGGGTGGCTCACAGGTATTTCTGGAGCCGGGGGAGACACAGACGGTAGATACACTGATCAAATGCATCTCTGTGGCAAGTGCGAATGATGCATGTGTGACGATGGCCGAATACATCTGCGGAAACGAAGAAGAATTTGTTACAAAGATGAACAAACGGGCAAAGGATCTTGGCATGAAGAATACACATTTTGTAAATTGCAACGGTCTGGATGCAGACGGTCATCTGACAACGGCAAGAGATATTGCATTGATGTCAAAAGAACTGATCACTACATATTCTCAAATCTTTGATTACTGTAACATCTGGATGGAGAATATCACACATAAAACCCAAAAGGGCGAATCAGAATTCGGACTTACGAATACAAACAAACTGATCCGTCAGTATGAGTATGCAACCGGGTTAAAGACTGGCTCTACCAGTAAAGCCAAATTCTGTGTATCCGCAACCGGAAGAAAAGATGATATTGATCTGATCGCCGTGATCATGGCAGCAGATGACAGCAAAGCCAGAGTCAGAGATGCAATCACCTTATTGAATTATGGCTTCGGAAAATGTCAGAAATACACAGAAAAGAAACAAAAGAAGATATCACCGGTCGAAGTCCGGGGTGGCACAGAAAAAGAAGTAAATGTACGTCAGAAAGGTACATTTACCTATGTAGACACCACAGGCGCAGATCTGACCAAAATAGAAAATAAAACCAGAAAAGACAAGAATGTAAAAGCACCATTAAAAAAGGGCAAAAAAGTGGGCGAAACGGTTTACTATCTGGATGGAAAAAAGATTGGGGTAAGAGATATCGTTACGACAGAAAAAGTTGAAAAGCAAAATTATGAAAGTGCAATAGAGAGTGTGTTAGAAGAATATGTACTTTAAAACCAGCATTCTAGCCATTTAATCTTGCAAGCAAGTGATATTCACGGAATAAAACTTATCATCACTTTTCTGCTGCACATAAAGGGTTAAATCATTACAGCATGCGATACCCACGGAATAAAACTTAGGAACTCTTTCCAGTGAATATGGAGAAGGTGTTGGAAAATCTTAAGGGACAAAATTCTGCGTTAGGTTTTCAAAATTTGACTGTTTGAGGCGTATGCCGAGTTTCAAATTTTGAAAGCCTGCTTTTAGCAGAATTTTGTCCCTTTAGATTTTCCCGCCGACGGAATCTGAACAGGAAAGAGTTCCTAAGCTTTATTCAGGTCCGGGTAACGACCTCTTCATGCATTCAATAGCAACAAGTTTAAATAGCCCGAGTATACTCCTTCAACCACTCACGTTCCTCATCATTAAGATGCGGAGCAACAATCTCATAAACCTTCTTATGATACTCGTTCAACTGCTCACGCTCCTGATCTGTCAGCATCTCAGGAATGATTGCATCCAGGTCGATCGGAACATATGTGATAGGTTCGAAGTACAGGAACTGTCCATATTCGTTCTTAGGTCCTTTTTTAACCAGAAGTTCATTTTCAGTACGAACTCCGTGGCTGCCTTCGATATAGATACCAGGTTCGTCTGTGATGACAAGTCCGGCCATCAGAGGAGCCTGTTCTTTTTCACGGATCGCACAGCGGAATCCGCAGGAAGCTTCGTGGATGTTCATCAGATAGCCGACATCATGTCCGGTGCCGTGGTTAAAGTTGATGCCGCGTCTCCATGCAGGCATTCTTGCCAGGACATCCAGGTTATATCCGGTTGTTCCCTCAAGGAATACAGCATGTGCAAGATTGAAGTTACATTGTAATACAGTTGTAAAATCTTCCTTCATCTGCTGAGTCAGTTCGCCAAAAGCGAAAGTACGGCTGATATCAGTAGAACCTTCTAAGTATCCTCCGCCTGTATCGGTCAGGAATAATCCGTTCTGTGTCAGAGGAACATCTGTCTCCGGCGTCGGCTCGTAGTGAACGATCGCAGCATGCTCGGCGGAAGCGCAGATTGGTTCGAAGCTCTGCCATAAGTAACCTTCCTGCTCTTTACGCAATGATTCAAGTTTGGCAGCAGCACTAAGTTCTGTGATCTCGATCTTGCCGATATTTGTTTTCAGCCAGTACATCCATTTTGTCATGGCTACGGCATCTTTTTTGTGAGCATTGATGATGTTCTTGATCTCAACATCATTTTTTTTCGCTTTCATTGCAATCGTCGGGTTCACCTGCTGTACAACCTTTGCACCGTCAGGAATATTGTTGAACAGTGCATAGTTCAGACGGTTCGGGTCAACCAGAATTGTAGATGCAGTATTTAAGCTCTTGATATCCTCATAGATTGCATTATACGGATGAATGGTGATGTTGTTTTTTGCAAGCTCAGCTTTCATGTCGTCGTTTGATTTACGCTCATCGATGTAAAGCTTCATCTCGTCCATTGTGATGACTGCATAAGAAAGTAACAGTGGGAAGAAATCAACATCGTCTCCACGTAAATTCGTGATCCAGCATACATCATCAAGTGCAGCGATGACATGTACATCGGCACCGGCAGCTTTCATAGCCTCACGGACACGTGCGAGTTTACTTTCTGTACTTTCACCTGTGTATTCTTCGCCAAGTGTGAAAGCAGGTTTTTCAGAAAGTGCAGGACGGTCAGCCCATACTTCTCCGACAAGATCTTCAGAGTAGTTGATCTTGGCATGTTTTGTGGCGGCAGCTTCTTCCAGTGCGGTACCTTCTTCGATGGCAACTACACGTCCGTCAAATCCGAGTGTACCGCCCTCAGGCAATGCTGAAGCGATGAATTCTTCTACAGTAGGAACACCGGGTTCGCCCATCTTATAAAGCTTTACACCTGTTCCGGCTAACTGCTGGTCAGCCTGCAGGAAATAACGTCCGTCTGTCCAAAGACCTGCTTCATCCTTTGTAAAGACTGCAGTTCCGGCTGAACCTGTAAATCCTGTAATATATTCTCTTACTTTAAAATGATCGCCGACATATTCACTCTGATGAAAATCATCTGTAGGAACCATGTAGACGTCATATCCTCGTTCTTCCATTAATGCACGAAGAGCGGAGATCCGTTCTGGTATATTCATAACAAAAACCTCCTTATAATGAATTGAATAACCTACAAGAATGAATTTTAGCACAATTAATTGAAAATGAACAGAAAGAATTATATAATAAACCCGGATGTAAAGGAGAAGTAGAAATTGATAAAAATAATTCTGATAATTGTGGCAGTTTTTATAGTGTACTGCCTGATAGAAATGATAAGAGAACTGCGGGATTTCCGTGTGACGAAGTACCGGATCTGCTCACAGAAATTAAATGGAATCAAAGGGGAAAAAAAGATTATATTCTTAAGCGATCTACACAACCGGATGTATGGAGAAGAGAATGAACGTCTGCTGGAAAGTATTCGGAATCAGCATCCGGATCTGATTATGATCGGCGGTGATATGCTGGTCAGAAAGGATGGAAATTCTTATGATAAGACGGTTCATTTTCTTGCAAAACTGCCGGGAATCTGCCCGGTTTATTGTGCAAATGGTAATCATGAACAGAAATTAAAAGAACTGCCGGATAAGTATGAACAATCTTATGAAGAGTACAAGAAAGCACTGACGGCATCTGGAATCCACATGTTAGAGAATGCATCAGAGACAGTAAAATTGGACGAAGTGCCTGTGAAACTTTCCGGCCTGGAGATCCCGCTTGGAGCGTATGCAAGATTTGGAAAGAAAGAACTTTCGTTAAAAGAAATCACAGACCGTATCGGAGAACACGGGGATGATTATCAGATCCTGCTTGCACATCATCCGGGATATATGAAAGAATATCTGGCATATGGGGCAGATCTGATCCTGAGCGGGCATTATCACGGCTGTGTGGTACAACTCCCGGGGATTGGTGGAGTCATTTCGCCGAATTTTACACTGTTTCCAAAGTATTCCGGAGGAATTTACCCGGAAGGAGAACAGACAGCAGTTGTAAGCCGCGGACTTGGGACGCATTCGGTGCCGTTAAGACTGTGGAACTGGCCGGAGCTGATTGTTCTGGAATTATCCGGAAATGAAAGATAAAGACTTGAGTAATTTCCAAATGTCCTGTATAATAATTAAGTTATGATAATGGAGGATATGTATGGGGATTCCGGTAAAATTACAGGTATTTGAAGGTCCGTTAGACCTGCTGTTACATTTGATCGAAAAAAATAAAATAGACATTTACGATATTCCGATCGTCGAGATCACGAATCAATATATGGAATATATTAAAGCCATGCAGAAAGAAGATCTGAATATTATGAGTGAATTTCTTGTGATGGCAGCGACACTTCTGGATATCAAATGCAGAATGCTCCTTCCAAAAGAAGTGAATGAAGAAGGAGAAGAAGAGGATCCGAGACAGGAACTGGTAGAACAATTGCTGGAATACAAGATGTACAAATTCATGTCATATGAACTGAAAGACCGTGAACTGGACGGTGACCGGGTTATGTATAAGCCGGCGACGATTCCGGATGAGGTAAAAGGATATGTACCGCTGGTGAACTTGGATGAACTTCTGGGAGATCTGACACTGGTGCAGCTTAACCGTATTTTCAAAGAAGTAATGAAAAGACAGGAAAGTAAGGTTGATCCGGTACGAAGTAAATTTGGAAAAATTGAGAAAGAAGAAGTAACACTTCCGGACAAGCTTGATTATGTGACGGAATATGCCAGGTCGCACAGGAAATTTGGATTCCGGGCGTTATTAAAAAAGCAAAGCTCCAAGGTACAGGTGGTTGTTACGTTTCTTGCAATCTTACAGTTGATGAAGGAAGGCGTGATCTTTATAGAGCAGGATCAGCCATTTGATGAGATTATGATTACATCAAAAGTTGAAGAAGTATAAGGAAGATAACATGGCAAAGTTAAAAATAAAACAAATGGAAGGGATCATCGAGGCGATTCTTTTTACAATGGGGGATTCTGTAGAGATTGGAAAGATCGCAAGAGCGCTGGAACAGGATGAAGAAACTACGCGTAAAGTAATACATAAAATGATGGATAAATATGTGGCGGAAGACAGAGGCGTCCGCATCATAGAATTGGACGGTGCGTATCAGATGTGTACGAAGACGGAGATGTATGAATATTTGATCCGTGTGGCATCGCAGCCGAAGAAGCATGTCCTTACGGATGTTTTACTTGAGACACTATCGATCATTGCCTATAAGCAGCCAGTTACAAAGCTTGAGATTGAAAAGATCCGTGGTGTGAAGTCAGATCATGCGGTAAATAAACTGGTAGAATATAATCTTGTATCAGAAAGAGGACGAATGGATGCTCCGGGAAAACCAATTCTTTTTGGAACAACGGAAGAATTTCTGCGAAGGTTCAGTATTCATTCACTGGATGACCTTCCAAGTCCGAATCCGGAACAGGTAGAGACGTTTAAAGAAGAAGCAGAAGAAGAAGTACAGTTAAAATTGGATATATAAATAATAGAAAGAAAAATCATTTCATGTGTCAGAAACAGGTGGAGTGATTTTTTTGCGTTACCGGGCATATATTTTCACAACGGAGTATGCGCCGGGGTGGAAGGATATGAAAAGACGACCACATAAAGTGATATCAGTCCTTTTGTTAGCAGCATTAATTGCCGGCATGGGTATGGCATGCCGCGAGAGAAGCCTGGAGATAAGAAATAAAAGATGGGAAGAGAATGCAGAAACTGTAACACAAAATTCCGGCCGGATATTTGGAGATGAACCGGAAAACCTTTATGCAAGATCGGCAGTGCTGATAGATGCGGACAGCGGTCGTGTATTGTTTGAAAAAGAAGCAGATGTAATTCGGCCAATGGCAAGCACAACAAAGATTATGACGTGTATCATCGCGCTGGAGTATCTGAAAGAACATCCGGACCAGACGGTAGAGGTATCGGATCAGGCTGTGTCACAGCCGAAGGTGCATCTGGGAATGCGGAGAGGAGAAGCATTCTATCTAAAAGATCTGCTGTATTCTCTGATGTTGGAATCGCACAATGACAGTGCGGTAGCAGTGGCCGAAGGAGTTGCTGGAAGTGTCGAAAAATTTGCAGAGAAAATGAATGCAAAAGCGACAGAGATCGGTTGCAAGGACACGCATTTTATTACACCGAACGGGCTGGATGCTAAAGATGCAGGGGGTGTACATTCTACGACGGCCAAAGATCTGGCGAAGATCATGCGTTATTGCATCATGACATCCACGGAAAAAGAGACATTTCTCGAAGTTACCAGGGCAAAGGAATATCAGTTCCAGGATACGGAAAAGAAACGGTCATTTTCCTGTCATAATCATAATGCATTTCTGGATATGATGGACGGGGCATTAAGTGGCAAGACAGGATTTACGGCAGATGCAGGATACTGCTATGTGGGAAGCTTAAGGCGGGATGAACGTACATTTATTGTAGCGCTTCTTGCATGTGGATGGCCGAATAATAAAGGATATAAATGGAAGGATACCAGGAAGTTGATGGAGTATGGGCTGGAGCATTATCAATATCGGGAAATAGATAAAAAAATGCAAATACCGGAAATAAAAGTTGCCGGTGGCGTGGATAATAAAAGGCCGTATCAGTATTGCCTGAACGTTCCTGTGAAAATTGAGAGACCGGCGGGAGAAAACTCCAAAATCCTTATAAGAGACGGGGAAGAATTACGGGCAAAGCTGGAACTTGCAAAATACTGGAATGCACCGCTGAAAAAAGGTGAAAAGGTTGGAATGCTGACATATTATCTGGAAAGTCAAAAAATAGCAGAATACCCGTTAAGTATAAAGAAGACAGTAAAGAAAAGAACGGTTTGGTGGTGCATATGCTGGGTTGTAAAAAACGCAAGACTTTAAAAATGAAAAGACGGAAGAAAACGGGGGATTATCTTGACGCCGGAAAGTTTTATGTGATATGTTAAATATATCTGGATCACAGATGGTTGTATTCTTTTACATTTCTGTAAAATACTCCGAGATATACAAAAGAAAAGTAATGAGGGAAAATTAAATATTGACATTCGGGATGAAGTATAATACTATATTAACCAGAGAACGAACACTCGTTCGATGAGCGGAAAAGGAGAATTATAATGGCAAATGAAGATAAGAAGCGTGCATTAGACGCGGCAATTGCAAAATTAGAGAAGGATTTTGGTAAAGGAACAGTTATGCGTCTGGGAGATCCGGCAGCACAGGTGGCAGTTGAGACGATTCCGACAGGATCATTAAGCCTGGACCTTGCACTGGGGCTCGGCGGAGTTCCAAAGGGACGTATCGTAGAGATCTACGGACCAGAGTCAAGTGGTAAGACAACAGTCGCATTACATATGATCGCAGAAGTGCAGAAGAGAGGCGGTATTGCAGGATTTATTGATGCGGAGCACGCGCTGGATCCTGTGTATGCGAAGAATATTGGAGTAGATATTGATGAGCTGTATATTTCACAGCCGGACAGTGGAGATCAGGCTCTGGAGATTACAGAGACAATGGTAAGATCCGGAGCGATGGATATCATCGTAGTGGATTCGGTTGCTGCGCTGGTACCAAAGCAGGAGATTGAAGGAGATATGGGAGACAGCCATGTCGGACTTCAGGCAAGACTGATGTCCCAGGCACTCCGTAAGCTGACACCGGTAATCAGCAAGTCCAACTGTGTGGTCATCTTTATCAACCAGCTGCGTGAGAAAGTAGGTGTGATGTTCGGTAATCCGGAGACAACAACCGGTGGACGTGCGCTGAAGTTCTACTCATCTGTACGTATGGATGTCAGAAGAATTGAGACTCTGAAACAGAGCGGTGAGATGGTTGGTAACAGAACACGTGTAAAGATTGTGAAGAATAAGATTGCACCTCCGTTTAAAGAGGCAGAATTCGATATTATGTTCGGTAAAGGAATTTCCAAAGAAGGAGATATCCTTGATCTTGCAGTGAAGTGTGATCTGGTCAGCAAGAGTGGTGCCTGGTTCGCATACAATGGAGACAAGATTGGCCAGGGAAGAGAGAATGCGAAGACATATCTTTCTGAACATCCGGAGATCATGGAAGAACTGGAGCAGAAGATCCGTGCACACTATCATATTGGAGCGGAAGGTGACGTGGAAGAGAACGAAGAAGCTGCAACTGCAGAGGGAATTACAAAAGAGGAAGAATAATCTATGATGACGGTTACGAAGATCGAACCGCTGTCAAAGACAAGATATAAAGTATATTTAGATGGACAGTTTGCTTTTACATTGTATAAGGGCGAACTGTCCCGTTATCATATAGCGGAAGAATCTGTGATCGAAGACGATATCTATGACAGTCTTCAGCAGATTGTTACCAAGAGGGCGAAGCTCCGGGCAATGCATCTGCTTTCTGATATGGGAAGAACGGAATCGCAGCTTCGGACTAAATTGAAACAGGGCGGTTATGCGGAAGATGCAGTTGAGGCGGCAATCCGGTATGTGAAGTCATTTGGTTATATTAATGATGTGGAATATGCGAGAAGTTTTATTGACAGCAGGAAGGAACGGAAAAGCAAAAAAGAACTCTATGCGGCACTTGTGCAAAAAGGCGTTTCATCAGAAATTGTAGAACAGGTATTTGAAGAAGCGGACTACGGGGAGGAAGATTCCAGACAGGCGATCGAAGCGCTGATGCGGAAACGAAATTATAACCCGGAAACAGCGGATGCGAAGGAAAAGCAGAAAATGATGGGCTATCTGATGCGTAAAGGATTCAGTTATCAGGATGTCCGCAATGTGTTACAAGTTTGCGAGTGAAAGCTTGACATATTTGTGTAAAAAGTATAAAATTGAACTGTTGTAATAATCGTACAATGAAAATTAAATAAGGAGGTGCTCCTGTGCCGATAGGAATAGTGATTGCTGTAGCAGTCGTACTTATCGTTGTGGCCGCTGTGATCAGTCATTTTTTGACAGTTTCAAACCTGAAGAACAATGCAGAATCCAAGATTGGTAATGCAGAGGCAAGGGCAAGAGAAATCATTGATGATGCAGTAAAGACAGCGGAGGCCAAGAAGAAGGAGTCTCTTTTAGAAATCAAGGAAGAGTCTATCAAGAATAAGAACGAACTTGAAAAAGAGACAAAGGAACGCAGATCGGAATTGCAGCGTTACGAGAAGCGTGTACTTTCCAAAGAGGAAGCTCTTGATAAAAAATCAGAGGCCATTGAAAGACGAGAAGCAGGATTTACAGCGAAGGAAGAAGAGCTGAGACAGCGTGAAGCGAAAGTAGAAGAGCTGAGTCAGCAGCGTGTACAGGAACTAGAAAGAATCTCAGGACTTACCTCCGAACAGGCAAAAGAATATTTGTTAAAAACTGTTGAAGAAGATGTAAAACATGACACTGCAAAGATGATCAAGGAATTAGAAGCGCAGGCAAAGGAAGAGGCAGATAAGAAGGCGAAAGAGTACGTCGTAACTGCAATCCAGAGATGTGCGGCAGATCATGTTGCGGAAACTACAATTTCGGTTGTACAGCTTCCAAGTGATGAAATGAAAGGAAGAATTATCGGACGTGAAGGACGTAATATCCGTACTTTAGAGACACTGACGGGCGTGGAACTCATTATTGATGATACACCGGAAGCAGTTGTCCTTTCCGGATTTGATCCGATAAGACGAGAAGTGGCAAGAATCGCGCTGGAGAAGCTGATTGTTGACGGACGTATCCATCCGGCAAGAATTGAGGAGATGGTAGAAAAGGCGCAGAAAGAAGTTGACACGATGATTCGTGAAGAGGGTGAAGCGGCGGCACTGGAAGTCGGTGTGCATGGTATTCATCCGGAACTGATTAAACTTCTCGGACGTATGAAGTTCAGAACAAGCTATGGACAGAATGCACTGAAGCATTCGATTGAAGTGGCACAGTTATCCGGACTTCTTGCGGGAGAGATCGGATTAGATGTCAGACTTGCAAAACGTGCAGGACTTCTTCATGATATCGGTAAATCGATCGATCATGATGTAGAAGGATCACATATTCAGATTGGTGTGGATCTTTGTAGAAAATACAAAGAATCTCCTACAGTTATCAATGCTGTAGAGGCACATCATGGAGATGTAGAACCGGAAACTCTGATTGCGTGTGTGGTACAGGCTGCAGACACGATTTCGGCAGCAAGGCCGGGCGCAAGACGAGAAACATTAGAGACATACACAAACAGGTTAAAACAATTAGAAGATATCACCAACCAGTTCAAGGGTGTTGATAAATCTTTTGCAATTCAAGCAGGTAGAGAGATTCGTGTTATGGTAGTTCCAGAACAAGTATCTGATGCAGATATGGTATTACTGGCCAGAGATATTGCGAAACAGATTGAATTTGAATTAGAATATCCAGGACAGATTAAAGTTAATGTAATTCGTGAATCACGAGTTACAGACTATGCCAAGTAGAAGATAAATGAAATGACAGGAACCGGTTGATTTTTGGTCAACCGGTTCTTATTTTGTGTACAAAAGTATGTATGAGAAACAGCCGGTTACCAAAACATCCGAAAGATGCTGCCACGGGCAAGTTCTACAGGTGGCAGATCCTGTAGAGTGGCTGAAGTTAAAAAAGATACTTTTGAAAGATTAGCAGGAGGAAGTAAGAATGAGTGAAGATGTAATACGTACAGGAAGAGAGCTGGCGTATCAGGGAACAGTTTTAAAAGTATACAAGGATCATATGAAATTTTCAAATGGAAATACAGAAGAATGGGACTTTATTCATCATGACGGCGCTGCTGCAGTTATCCCGGTTATGGAGGATGGGAAGATCCTGATGGTAAAACAGTACCGAAATGCGTTGGAACGAGACACATTGGAAATTCCGGCTGGAAAATTGGATGATCCGAATGAAGAGGGGATTGTATGCGCAGCAAGAGAGCTAAAAGAAGAAACGGGATACAGTTCTGAAAATCTGGAATGGATACTTACAATTCGGACAACGGTTGCATTTTGCGATGAAAGAATCGAAGTTTTTGTCGCAAGAGATCTGATACCGGGAGAGCAAAGCCTTGATGAAGATGAATTTGTGGATGTAAAAGCTTATGAATTAGATGAGTTGAAACAGATGATTTTTGAAGGAAAGATACAGGATTCAAAAACTATGGCAGCAATCCTTGCATATGAATCAAAGTATCTGCACGGATAAAATCATATCCACCCAAAGAGCACATATAATAAGATATCTGAATCTGAAAAAAGGAGAATGATATGTGAAGATACAGACAAAACAAAAATATGTGCTTCTGGCTGGAATGACAGGATTTGTACTGGGAATATGCAGTGCGAATCTCTGGATGAAGGAGTATATACTCGACATTGGAATTTTTAATCAGTTTTTTCTGGAACAATATAACCGGTTAGAGATCGTATATGAGGAGTATTTCTGGTACCTGATAAAAAACAGGGGGGTATTTCTACTGATTCTTACGGCGGCAGCTGGAACAAGGTATAGAAAAAGTGCTGTGATATTAACAGTAATATGGCTGGGTTTTTGCGTTGGAATGGTGATCTGTACGGCCATTGCCAGACTTGGAATTAAAGGGATTGTCCTTTGTGTGATTGCTGTTATGCCACAGGGCGTATTCTATATTTTGTCCGGGATACTATTGTTTGAATATATGCTGGAATATCCTGTGGTCAGGTGGAATTCCGGAAAAACTATAAAACTGATAATGCTGGTGCTGTTGGGAATGATAACAGAATGTTATGTGAATCCTGTCATTATCAGAATGTTTCTGAAAACATTGTAGGTGATCTACAGGACCTGCCACTGGCAGCTCCTTACGAACGCATGGCGATAAAGATCGACACATAGTATGAAATGTTTCAAACATACTGTGTGTCGATCTTTTTATGAAAAATTCTTTATGTAGATTACGAGATGAAGTATACAGCACAAAAACAAAAAGATCTGGCTGATCAGCAGACCTGTAAGATATCCGTTTATGCCCCATATAGGTATAAAAAGACATACACCTGCAATCCGTATGCAAAGACTTAAAAAGTTGATAATAAAAGAAAAAGTAGTTTTTCCCAAACCATTGATCATGCCAAGAAGAACCGTGTTAGTGTATAAAAACGGACAAATCCAGGAAAGCGTGAGAATAAAACTACCCGCAAGCGGACTTTTGAACAGAAAGATTCCAATCCATTTCCCGGATATTAGCAGGAAAATACAACAGAAACATCCAAGAAATATGCAGGAACAAGCGATTCTTGAAATGATAGCCTGAAGTCTGCGTTTCTCTTTCATTTCCTGAATTTCTGCCACTGTAGGAAGAAGCATGGAGGATACAGCGTTGGTAATAGCAGAAGGAAACAGAATACAAGGAAGTGCCATACCGGTCAGAACTCCATATACCTGCAAAGACAGAGAAGAAGACATTCCGGAATACTGAAGAAAAACGGGGATGGATACGGCTTCTATACTTTGCAGAATGTTCAATAATACCCGGCTGGCAGTAAGAGGAAAGGCGTGTCTGAAAAGCCTGGAAAGATGGATGCAGAAAGTACTTGTAGAAAGCAGATTCTGCACTTGTTTCGAAGCTGTATGGTGGATGGAGTACAGGCAATAGCAAGATGCAAAGATCTCCCCCATAGCAAGACCGACAACGGCAAAAGAGATGGAAAGATCCAGATGATGGATGGTGCGGTAATGACAAAAAAGAAACACGAATAAAATACGGAATGTCTGTTCAAAAAGTTGGGAAACAGCAGGGATTTTTGTCTGCTTTAAGCCAAGTGAATAGCCGCAGATGCAGCTGTGGATTGAAGCAAAAGGAAACGTATAGGACAATAAAATCAGCAGTTCTTCGCATCTGGAATCATGGAGAAAAGAGATGGCGATCATATGTGCATTATGCTGTAAAAAAACGGTCAGAATACAGGAAAGAACAAATGTAAATATCAGGCCGGTTTTTAATAATTCTTTTGCTTTTCCCGGATGGCCTGCAGCATTTTCCTGTGCAACGCAGCGGGAAAGAGCAAGTTCGGTTCCGGCACAGGAAAAAGAGATGCCAAGGGCATATACAGGAAATACAAGTTGATAAAGGCCTACATTTTCTTCGCCAAAGGTATGACCCAAAAAAATGCGATAGAAAAATCCCATAAAACGGGTGGCAAAACTTGTAATGGTCAAAATAGCTGTTCCGCGGATGAGAGCGCGTTTTCCGGACATAATCGGCTCCTTTATATATGAGAATTGTATCTTTATAAGTTATTCAAGAATAGTGCTTGACAGAACTAAAAAGCAGTGATATTCTACAGGAGTAAAAATCCTAGTAAAATACTGGGGATTAAAAAGAGGTGATAAGATGAAACTTTCCACGAAGGGTAGATATGGACTGCGTGCCATGATAGATCTTGCCAGATACAGTGAGAAAGAACCGGTGTCGATCGGCAGTGTGGCCGCAAGACAGGGAATTTCAGAACGCTATCTGGAACAGCTTGTTGCACTTCTGAAAAAGGCAGGGCTGGTGAAAAGTATTCGTGGAGCCTCTGGCGGATATGTACTGGCGAAAAAACCGTCGGAAATCTCTGTCGGAGATATCTTAAGAGCACTGGAGGGAAGTCTGGAGCCGGTCAAATGTGCGGCATTTGATACTACAACAGGAGAAGGCTGCATGGCATCGGACGGATGCGTGACAAAGTATGTATGGCAGAAGATTAATGACAGTATTAATGATACGGTGAATCAGATCATGCTGGATGAGCTGATACAGGAGAGTAAAAGCATTAATCCGGACGGAGAATGTGAAAATCCAAAGTGCAGCCAGTAATCGGCAGACAAAAATTCTGATAAACAAAAACATTACAGAATATACAAAGAAAATGGAGGAGATAAAATGAGTAAATTATTATATCTTGATAATGCAGCAACAACAAAGACAGCACCGGAAGTTGTAGAAGCAATGCTTCCGTATTTTACAGAGAAATTCGGAAATCCATCCAGCGTTTACAGCTTTGCCGCTGCAAACAAAGAAGTGATCAACCAGCAGAGAGATGCAATCGCTGAAATGATCGGTGCAAAATCAAATGAGATCTATTTTACAGGCGGTGGATCGGAATCTGATAACTGGGCTTTAAAATGTACAGCCGAAGCTTATGCAAACAAAGGTAACCATATCATTACAACAAAGATCGAGCATCATGCGATTCTTCATACAGCAGAGTATCTTGAAAAAAGAGGATTTGAGGTAACATACCTTGATGTAGATGAAGACGGAAAAGTAAAACTGGATGACTTAAAGGCAGCGATCCGTCCGACAACTATCCTGATCTCTGTTATGTTTGCAAATAACGAGATCGGTACCATCCAGCCAATCAAGGAAATCGGTGAGATCGCTCATGAACATGGCATTTTGTTCCATACCGATGCAGTACAGGCTTTCGGACAGCTTCCGATCAATGTAGACGAATGCCACATTGATATGTTAAGCGCCAGCGGACACAAGTTCAACGGACCAAAGGGAATCGGAATCATGTACATCCGTACAGGCGTAAAGATCCGTTCGTTTATCCATGGTGGAGCACAAGAGAGAAAGCGTCGTGCAGGTACAGAGAATGTTCCTGGAATCGTAGGAATCGGAACAGCAGCAAAACGTGCAGCAGCCAACATGGAAGAAAGAACAGCAAAAGAAAGAGAAGTCAGAGACTATCTGATCGACAGAGTGCTGAATGAAATTCCATACTGCCGTCTGAACGGACACAGAACAGACCGTCTTCCAAATAATGCAAACTTCAGCTTCCAGTTCGTAGAAGGTGAGTCGCTTCTGATCAAATTTGACATGAAAGGAATTTGTGGATCAAGCGGATCTGCATGCACATCCGGATCATTAGACCCATCACACGTTCTGCTTGCCATCGGTCTGCCTCATGAGATCGCTCACGGATCATTAAGACTGACATTGAACGAAGAAATTGAAAAAGAAGATATCGATTATGTTGTAGATAATCTGAAAGAGATCGTTGCGCACTTAAGAGAAATGTCTCCTCTGTATGAAGACTTCATTAAAAAACAGAAAAAACAGGGCGAGAAATAATTCAGATTGTGTACAGAACACATTCGGACAAAACAGTCAAAACATTTAGATAAAAAGACAAAAGGAGTAATTTAGATATGTATTCAGAAAAAGTAATGGATCATTTTGAACATCCAAGAAATGTAGGAGAAATTGAAAATGCCAGTGGCGTTGGAACCGTAGGAAATGCAAAATGTGGAGATATCATGAGAATTTACCTTGATATCGACGACAATCAGATCATCCGTGATGTAAAATTTAAAACATTCGGATGTGGTGCCGCAGTTGCAACAAGCAGTATGGCAACAGAGATGGTAAAAGGAAAGACAATCCAGGAAGCTATGGAAGTTACGAATAAAGCAGTTATGGAAGCTCTGGATGGACTTCCGCCGGTAAAAGTGCACTGCTCACTGCTTGCAGAGGAAGCAATCCACGCTGCTTTATGGGATTATGCAGAAAAGCATGATATCAAGATTGAAGGACTCAAGAAACCGAAGTCTGATATTCACGAAGGTGAAGAGGCAGAAGAGGAAGAATACTAAGCCGGAGAACTTTATATGGAAAAGAAAAAAGTTGTAGTCGGGATGTCCGGAGGGGTTGACTCCTCCGTGGCAGCCTGGCTTTTAAAAAATCAGGGATATGATGTAATAGGAGTCACGATGCAGATCTGGCAGGATGAAGAAGAAGCCGCGATGGAAGAACATGGCGGCTGTTGTGGACTCAGTGCAGTGGATGATGCCAGAAGAGTGGCAGCAGCACTGGATATTCCGTATTATGTCATGAATTTTAAAAAAGAATTTAAAGAAAATGTCATTGATTATTTTATCGATGATTATCTGCATGGCAGAACGCCGAACCCGTGTATCGCCTGTAACCGATATGTGAAATGGGAATCATTGTTAAAGCGAAGCCTTGATATTGGTGCGGAGTATATAGCAACGGGACATTATGCCAGGGTAGAAAAGCTGTCGAATGGAAGATATGCAATCCGTAATTCTGCGACTGCGGCAAAAGATCAGACATATGCACTTTATAACCTTACACAGGATCAGCTTTCGAAGACACTGATGCCGGTTGGAGAATATACAAAAGATCAGATCCGTGCAATGGCAGATGAAATAGGCCTTCTTGTTGCACATAAGCCGGACAGTCAGGATATCTGCTTTGTGTCAGATGGAGATTATGCGTCTTATATCGAAGAAAATTCAGATGCAAAGATTACGCCGGGTAATTTCGTGCTTTCGGATGGAACGGTTGTCGGAAAACATAAAGGAATCATTCATTATACGGTGGGACAGAGAAAAGGTCTGGGACTGTCACTCGGACATCCGGTGTTCGTATTGGAGATCCGCCCGGAAACCAATGAAGTTGTAGTGGGATCAAATGAGGAATCTATGTCCCGTTATGTGCGCGCGAATCAGGTGAATTTCATGATGGTAGAAGATCTGACAGAGCCGAAAAGAGTGTGGGCGAAGATTCGTTATAATCACAGAGGTGCATGGTGTACCGTTGAAAAGACGGGAGAAGATGAGATCCTCTGTACATTTGAAGAGCCGCAGAGAGCGATCACACCGGGACAGGCTGTCGTATTATATGACGGAGAATACGTACTTGGCGGTGGAACGATCATTGCGGATAAGTAGGAAACATAAAGAATATTGATAAAATACAAAATACAGAAAACCTGCCACTGGCAGCTTTTCTTGCATACTTTGGTATAAAGAGGAATAAGTTATGATACAGGCGGATATGCATATGCACACATGGTTTTCGACGGATTCCGAAGCCTGTCCACGCGATATGGCGGATGAGGCAGTCAGAAAAGGGTTGAAAACCATTTGCTTTACGGATCATTTTGACAAGGATGATCTGGAATGGGGAGAAGAAGGTATCTTTGATGTGGATGCTTATTTTGCGGAAATGCAGAAACTTCAGGAAGAATATGCAGGAAAACTAAATATCAGGATTGGAATAGAACTGGGACTTAGGACATATCTGAAAGATTATTATGAAGAACTGACGAAGAAATATCCGTTTGATTTCGTGATCGGATCGGTTCACAATGTTCCGTATAAGAAAGATGCGGAAGGGAACATATTATATACTGATCCTGCGGCAGAAAAGCTTTTTACAGACCGTACCGACAAAGAGGCGTACCGTCTGATGATGGAGACAACGCTGGAAAATGTGAGAACTTTGGACTGCTTTCAGACACTTGGCCATCTGGATTATGTTGTAAGATATGGAAAATCAAGGGAAAAAGAATATTCGTATACAGATTATGCGGATATTATAGACGAGATTTTGAAACTATTGATTGAGAAGGAAAAGGGTCTGGAAGTGAATTCGACCGGATTGAAGTATGGCCTTCCGTTCGCACATCCACATCCGGATGTATTGAAGCGTTATCGTGAGCTTGGCGGTGAAATCATTACGATCGGAGCCGATGCACATAAACCGGAGCATATTGCGTATGATTTTGCAAAGACAGAAGAAATTTTGAAGTCCTGCGGCTTTAAATATTATACAGAATTTTTTGAACAAAAGCCTGTTTTTAAGCAACTTATATAAAAATAGGAAAACCTCTTGAAATTTTGTATCAGATAAAGTACAATTATTAGCAGTTGAGAGGTCTTGATAGAGCTTCTAAAGGGCTTGAGAAAGATTTCACAATGTAGACTGCATAAGTAGTTAATAAACAAACTTTAGGAGGAATTAATCATGGCAGTAAAAGTAGCGATTAATGGATTTGGACGTATTGGACGTCTTGCATTCAGACAGATGTTCGGAGCAGAAGGATATGAAGTTGTAGCAATCAACGACTTAACATCTCCTAAGATGCTTGCTCACCTGTTAAAATATGATTCTTCACAGGGAAAATACGCTTTAGCTGATACTGTAAAAGCAACAGATGATTCTATCATCGTTGATGGAAAAGAAATCAAAATCTATGCTAAAGCTAACGCTGAAGAACTTCCTTGGGGAGAGATCGGTGTAGACGTAGTTCTGGAGTGTACAGGATTCTATACATCTAAAGAAAAAGCATCTGCTCATATCAAAGCAGGAGCAAGAAAAGTTGTTATTTCCGCACCAGCTGGAAACGACCTGCCAACTATCGTATATAACGTAAACCACGAAACACTGAAACCAGAAGATACAGTAATTTCTGCAGCTTCTTGTACAACAAACTGCCTGGCTCCAATGGCAAAAGCTCTTAACGATCTTGCACCAATCGAGTCTGGTATCATGTGCACAATTCACGCTTACACAGGAGATCAGATGACTCTTGACGGACCACAGAGAAAAGGTGACCTCAGAAGATCTCGTGCAGCTGCAGTTAACATTGTACCTAACAGCACAGGTGCTGCAAAAGCAATCGGACTTGTTATCCCAGAACTGAACGGAAAGTTAATCGGATCTGCTCAGCGTGTACCAACACCTACAGGATCTACAACAATCCTTACAGCAGTTGTAAAAGGACATGTAACAGTTGATGAAATCAACGCAGCTATGAAAGCAGCTTCTACAGAGTCCTTCGGATACAACACAGATGAAATCGTATCTAGCGATATCGTTGGAATGAGATATGGTTCATTATTCGATGCTACTCAGACAATGGTACTTCCACTGGAAAACGGAACTACAGAAGTTCAGGTTGTTTCTTGGTATGACAATGAGAACTCATACACAAGCCAGATGGTAAGAACAATCAAATACTTCTCTGAATTAGCATAATTTAGAGCATGAATTAAGACTCACAAAGGGTCCGGTCTTATTGGGCCGGATCCTTTTTGCAGTTATAAAATATATAACCAGGAGGCAGTACTATGCTTAATAAAAAATCTGTAGACGACATTAACGTAAAAGGGAAAAAAGTACTTGTAAGATGTGACTTCAACGTTCCACTTATCGATGGAAAGATCACAGACGAGAACCGTCTTGTTGCAGCACTTCCTACAATCAAAAAATTAATCGCTGATGGCGGAAAGGTTATCCTTTGCTCTCATCTTGGAAAGCCAAAGGGACAGCCGGTTCCAGAATTATCTCTTGCTCCTGTAGCAGTTCGCCTTTCAGAACTCCTTGGACAGGAAGTAAAATTTGCAGCTGATCCGGAAGTTGTTGGACCAAATGCGAAAGCAGCAGTAGCTGAGATGAAAGATGGAGATGTTATCCTCCTTGAAAACACACGTTACAGAGCAGAAGAGACAAAGAATGAAGATGCATTCAGTAAAGATCTCGCTTCTCTTTGCGACGTATTTGTTAACGATGCATTCGGAACAGCACATCGTGCACACTGCTCTAACGTAGGAGTTACAAAATACGTAGATACAGCAGTTGTTGGATACCTTATGCAGAAAGAAATTGATTTCCTTGGAAATGCAGTCAACAATCCGGAAAGACCATTCGTAGCAATCCTTGGCGGAGCAAAAGTTTCAAGCAAGATTTCTGTAATTGAGAACCTTCTTGACAAAGTAGACACTCTGATCATCGGTGGAGGAATGGCATATACATTCGCAAAAGCACAGGGCGGAACAGTCGGAAAATCCCTTCTGGAAGAAGATTATTGCCAGTATGCACTTGACATGATCGAAAAAGCAAAAGCCAAAGGTGTAAAACTCCTTCTTCCTGTAGATAACGTTGTCGGAGATGATTTCTCTAATGATGCAAATACTCAGGTAGTAAAAGCCGGAGAAATCCCGGAAGGATGGGAAGGTCTTGATATCGGACCAGAGACAGCTAAGATCTTCTGCGATGCAGTAAAAGATGCTAAGACAGTTGTATGGAACGGACCAATGGGATGCTTCGAAATGCCTAAATTTGCAGCAGGAACAGAAGCTGTAGCAAAAGCACTTGCAGATACAGAAGCTGTAACAATCATCGGTGGAGGAGATTCTGCAGCAGCAGTTAACCAGCTGGGATATGGAGATAAGATGACACACATTTCAACAGGTGGTGGAGCTTCTCTTGAATTCCTTGAAGGAAAAGAACTCCCGGGTGTAGCAGCAGCTAACGATAAATAGAATAAGGAGATTTGGAAAGATGGCAAGAAAGAAAATCGTAGCCGGAAACTGGAAAATGAACAAAACTCCAAGTGAAGCAGTAGCTTTAGTTGAAGAATTAAAACCATTAGTAGCTAATGAAGATGTAGACGTAGTATTCTGCGTACCTGCAATCGACATTATCCCTGTAGCAGAGGCTGTAAAGGGAACCAATATCCAGGTTGGTGCTGAGAATATGTATTTTGAAGAAAGCGGAGCATATACAGGAGAAATCTCTCCGGCTATGCTTACAGATGCAGGAGTAAAATATGTTGTTCTTGGACACTCTGAAAGAAGAGAATACTTTGCAGAGACAAACGAGACAGTAAATAAGAAAATGCTGAAAGCTTTCGAGCATGGTATTACACCAATCATGTGCTGTGGAGAGACTCTGGAGCAGAGAGAACAGGGTGTAACAATGGACTTTATCCGTCAGCAGGTTAAAGTTGGATTCCAGAATGTAACAGCTGATCAGGCTAAGACAGCAGTGATCGCTTACGAGCCAATCTGGGCTATCGGAACAGGTAAGACAGCTACTACAGAGCAGGCTGAAGAAGTTTGCGCTGGTATCCGTGCATGCATCGCTGAAGTATATGATGAAGCTACAGCAGAATCTATCCGTATCCAGTACGGCGGATCTGTAAACGCTGGAAATGCAGCAGAGTTATTCGCTCAGGCTGATATCGACGGCGGACTTGTAGGTGGAGCAAGCCTTAAAGCAGATTTTGGCAAAATTGTAAATTATAAATAAAAATAAATATATTTATAATTGAAACTTTGATAACCTGCAGCCTTAACGCTAAAGGGTTGATAAAAGTAATATCAGCCGCAGGAGGCTTTCGTTTTGACTGCTTCCTGCGGTTTTGTGTTGCAAAAGTGATATCTGAAATAATGGGAAGTGATATCCAAGGCAATATTTTAAGACGATATTTAAGACGAAAGGTGATATTAAGAATGAGTAAGAAACCAACAGTACTTATGATCTTAGATGGTTATGGACTGAATGAAAAGACAGAAGGTAATGCAATTGCTATGGCAAAAACACCTGTTATGGATAAACTGATGTCAGAATATCCATGTGTAAAAGGAAATGCCAGCGGACTTGCAGTAGGACTTCCGGACGGACAGATGGGTAACTCAGAAGTTGGTCATATGAACATGGGTGCCGGACGTATCATTTATCAGGAACTGACAAAGATCACAAAGGCAATTGAAGACGGTGTATTCTTCGAGAATAAAGCACTTCTGGCTGCATGTGAGAATGCCAAGAAGAATGATTCTGCACTGCACCTGATGGGGCTGGTATCTGACGGTGGTGTTCACAGCCACATCGGACATATTTTCGGCCTTCTGGAACTGGCTAAGAGACAGGGACTTGAGAAAGTATACGTACACTGCTTCCTTGACGGTCGTGATACACCACCGGCTTCAGGAAAAGAGTATGTAGAGCAGTTAGAAGCTAAGATGAAAGAAATCGGCGTAGGAGAGGTTGCAAGTGTTTCCGGACGTTATTATGCAATGGACCGTGATAACCGCTGGGATCGTGTAGAAAAGGCTTACAAGGCACTTTCAGCAGGCGAAGGCGAGACAGCTGCTTCTGCTACAGAGGGAATTCAGGCTTCTTATGATGCAGATGTAACGGATGAGTTCGTTGTACCATTTGTAGTAACAAAGGACGGCGCACCGGTTGCAACGATCAAAGAAAATGATTCCGTAGTATTCTTCAACTTCCGTCCTGACAGAGCAAGAGAGCTCACAAGAACATTCTGTGACGACAGCTTTGATGGATTCGAAAGAGGAGACAGAATCAAGACTACATTTGTATGCTTTACAGAATACGATGCTACAATCGAAAATAAACAGGTCGCATTTGTGAAAGAAGAAATCACTAATACATTTGGTGAGTTCCTTGCCAAGAACGGCAAGAAACAGGCACGTATCGCTGAGACAGAGAAGTATGCTCACGTAACATTCTTCTTCAATGGCGGCGTAGAGGAACCAAACGAAGGAGAAGACAGAATTCTTGTAAAATCTCCAAAGGTTGCTACTTATGATTTGAAGCCAGAGATGAGTGCATATGAAGTATGTGACAAGCTCGTTGCAGCAATCAAGTCTGATGAGTATGATGTTATCGTAATTAACTTTGCCAACCCTGACATGGTAGGTCATACTGGTGTGATCGAGGCTGCTGTAAAAGCCATTGAAGCAGTAGATGAGTGCGTAGGAAAGGCTTATGAGGCGTTGAAAGAGGCTGACGGACAGATGTTCATCTGTGCTGACCACGGAAATGCAGAATATATGATCGATGAAGAGACAAAAGAGCCATTCACAGCTCATACAACCAATCCGGTACCGTTCGTTCTTGTAAATGCAGATCCTGCATACAAGTTAAGAGAGGGTGGATGTCTGGCTGATATCGCTCCTACACTGATCGAACTGATGGGTATGGAACAGCCGGCTGAGATGACTGGAACATCACTTCTTGTAAAATAATACGGGCATATTCAAAATATGCTGAAAAGAACAGATTGCAGAAAATGAAAAGCGCATTTTCTGCTGCCTGTTCTTTTTTTATACCAATGTATCGCCATGTATTCGAAAAAAGCTTCCGGTGTCAGGTGATTGACAAAAGGAAAAGAGAACAGTAAAATGACCTTTGTAAAAGAAAGTGCAAGTGTATTTATCAGTATAGAAAATGATTAATGGACTTTTATTATAAAAGAGATATCGTAAGGAGAAAAAACATGCAGATTGTTATCGTAGAAGATGATAAAGGCATCCGAAAGGAACTGAAGCAGCTTCTTAAGAATGCATTCTATGAAGTGAAGATAATCGAAGAATTTAAGGATGTAGCCGGGCAGATATGCCGCATGACACCATTGCCGGATCTGGTACTTCTGGATCTGAACCTTCCAGAAGAAAGCGGCTTTGATATCTGTACAAGACTTAAGGAGCATTCAGACATTCCAATCATATTCCTGACCAGCCGGACAGATTCTATGGATGAACTGACAGGAATCTTAAAGGGAGCAGATGATTATATCATGAAACCATTCAATCCACCGATTTTACTGGCGAGAATAGGCGTGGTATTAAAAAGAACTACTAATAGAAATGCCGAAAAATCAAGGACTGATGCATTGAACCTTGAATATAAGGGTGTGATTTTAAATGTTGCGGGAGGTTACATAGAGTATAAAGAAAAGAAGGCAGATCTTACAAAAAATGAGTTGAAGATCCTGCATCTTTTGTATCAGAAGAAAGGAGAGATTGTTCCAAGACTGGATATGATCGAATACCTGTGGGACAATGAGGTCTTCATAGATGACAATACATTGAGTGTGAATGTTACAAGACTCAGAGGAAAACTTGCTGACATTGGAGTGACAGATTTTATCGAAACCAAACGTGGAATGGGGTACCGCATATGAGATTTTCGGACTATATAAAAGATAAGATTCTGATATGTCTGCTGCATCTCTTATGCATGATGTTACTGATGGGATTTTTCTATATTACAGGGTATAACAAGAGTGCTGCCGGACTGATCCTGATTTTCTGGTGGATCATTGTTGGATTATGGATCGTAACCGGATATTACCGCAGAAAGAAATATTTTGACAGGGCAGAACATATTCTGGAAAATGTAGATCAGAGATATCTGCTGGGAGAACTGCTGCCATCTTCGCCGTATCTGGAAGACCGGATTTACCGGGAACTGATCAGGCGGTCGAATAAATCCGTGATCGAAAGAATCCGTAAGATTGAGGATGAACAGAGCGACTACCGGGATTATATCGAAAGCTGGGTGCATGAGATCAAGGCGCCGATCACCAGTATCCAGCTTGCCTGTGAAAATCACAAAGATGAAGTAACCAGACAGATCAGTCTTGAAAATCAGAGAATTGAAAATGATGTAGATATGGTTCTGTACTATGCCAGAATGGAAAAGGTATACAAAGACTATATGATCGAAGAGACGGATCTTGGAAAGGCTGCTTCTGAAATTCTGATGAAAAATAAGTATTATCTGATCAGCAATGAGGTGTGTGGAGAGGTGAATTGTCCGGATCACGTCTATACGGATAAGAAATGGATCATGTTCATATTGAACCAGCTCGTATTGAACAGTGTGAAATATAAAAGTGAAGACCCCGGCGAGCATCCATATATTCATATTTATACAGAAAAGTATGAACACGGTGTCCGGCTGATTGTAGAGGATAACGGAACAGGAATCCGGGAAGAAGAGATATCCAGAATTTTTGAAAAAGGGTTTACCGGCTCCAATGGAAGAAACGGAAAGAAATCTACGGGCATGGGACTTTATCTGTGCAGACGGCTGTGCGAAAAACTTGGAATTGCGATGGAGGCAGAATCAGTCTGGAAAAATGGAACGAAGATGATCCTCGCATTTCCCATCAGCAGTTATCTTTCAAAAATGTAAGATAACTGAAAGGTGCATCAATACAACTTTCTGGTCAAAACGAGTAAAGTAAAGGCGTAAAGAAAAAAGGATAATAAAATGAAAAGTTTGTTATTATCTGTACGATGTGCGGACAACAGCAGAAGATCAGAAAGGATGAGATAGATGAAAAGAAAAAGAGAAAACATACCGGATGGAGAAATCCGGGTATGTGATGTGGAAAAATATTACGGGACGGATACCAATGTTACAAAAGCGGTAGACCGGGTCAGTTTCTGTGTACAAAAGGGTGAATTTGTAGGGATCATGGGTGCTTCCGGATCGGGTAAGACGACTCTTTTGAATATGCTTTCTACAATCGACCAGGTTACGTCCGGACATATTTATTATGGAAATACGGATATCACGGAACTGAATGAAGATGCACTGTCTGAATTTCGAAAAGAGAACCTGGGATTTGTATTTCAGGATTATAATCTTCTGGATACGCTTACAATCGAGGAAAATATCGTGCTGGCAATGACCCTGCATACGAAGAATAAAAAAGAGATCCGGCAGAAATGTGATGATATATTAAAGCTTCTTGATATTGAGACGATCAGGGATAAATTCCCGTATCAGGTATCCGGCGGTCAGAAACAGCGGTGTGCCTGTGCCAGGGCGATGATCAACCATCCCAAGCTGATCCTTGCGGATGAACCGACCGGAGCACTGGACTCCAGAGCGGCGCAGACTCTGCTGGAGACATTCCGCAAAATGAATCACGATATGCAGTCAACGATTCTTATGGTTACACACGATGCGTTTTCGGCCAGTTATTGTAACCGTATCCTGTTTTTGAAAGACGGGAAGATCTTTCATGAACTGGTAAGGGGAGTGGAGGAGAGACGGGAATTCCTGAATAAAATTCTGGACGTACTTTCCCTGACGGGAGGTGAACTTTCGGATGATAGGTAAACTTGCTTTCCGCAATGTCAGACGTTCGGCCAGAGATTATCTGGTGTATGTCCTGACGATGACATTTATTGTATCACTGATGTTTGCATTCAACAGTATCATTTTCTCCAGAGACCTTCAGAAAATGTATGAGATGGCAACGATGATGGCAGCTATGATCGGGATTGCGACATTTTTTATCGTATTGATCGTGGCATGGCTGATCAACTATATGGTCCGGTTCATGCTGGAAAAGAGAAGCCGTGAATTTGGTATCTACCTGCTGATAGGGATGAAGAAAAAAGAAGTGTCCAGACTTTATATGAAAGAAAATGTGATGCTTGGCGTGTGTTCTTTTGTAATCGGTATGGGACTAGGCATGTTGTTACAGCAGGTACTGCTTGTGATCCTCTACAGCATTGTGCGGCTGGAAATGCGGCCACATCTGGAATTCAACCGGTACTGTTTCCTGATGACAACGTGCTGCTATGTGGGGTGTTATCTGCTCGCTTTGTTCCGGAGCGGCAGAAGATTCCGCAAAATGAATATTCATGATCTGATGAGTGAGAACCAGAAGAATGAAGAACTGAAAGAAAAGAATGAAAAAGCCAAACGTTTATTGCTACCGTTATCCGTTTTGTTCATCATTGCGTTTGGTATCTGGATCTTAAGCGGAAATGTACAGTCTGTAGGTGCGGCCACGGGATTTCTGCTGGGGCTGTTTGTGACGGTCTATGTATTTTATACAGGACTTTCGGCATGGATCATCTGTTATGTGAAGAAGAAGGGAAATGCGATCTACCGCGGCCAGAATCTGTTCCTGCTCCGCCAGTTCGCTTCCAAGTTAAAGACGATGAGATTTACCATGGGAACGCTTACGGTGCTTTTTATGATCGCATTTCTGGGCTGTTCGGTGGCTCTTATGTTCACGGACTGGCAGAATCAGGTCCTGAAAATGAAGTTTCCGTTTGATGTGCAGGTGAACAATGAGAATCCGGAATACGATTTTGCGAGAGAATTAAAGATTGTCAAAAAAGAAACGGATGTAAAGGATTCCTGCATTTACCGTATTTATGAAAATCATACAAGTGACATGAATACATGGCTGTATACACATTTGCATTATTTTGGAGATGAATATCTTAAACAAGACGGAACACCGGATAAAAAGAAACTGCGAAAAAGTATCGGCGACGATGTGTATTGCCAGTATGATACCTACATGGGATTGAGCGATTATAATCATTTGAGAAACATGCTTGGATATTCTGAAGTGACACTTGGAAGTGATGAATATATCCTGCAGATGAAAAAAAGGGTATATGAGGAAACGGGGAATTTTACAGATGAGGTGAAGATCCGGGCTCAGGGTGAGACGTTGAAATGTAAGAAGATATGTACGGAGTCATTTTCACAGGATGGGCATAACGGAGGTGACTATGTTATTGTGGTGTCGGATGAACGGATAGCACATATGGCACCGTATTATTCAGAACTTGCAGTCAGCGTGGCCGGAAAAGTACCGGATAACCTGCAGAATAAGCTGGATAATCTGTCGGATAAGCACGATTATGCCGGTCATACCTATATGGAAGAGGATGATAACAATGTATGTTACGGTACGGATACGGTTGTTACATATGATGCGGTGAATCTGGTGCGGGAAAATGCTTCGGCAGAGGTACGTTATATGTTGACCTGTATCACATTTCCGTGCATGTATATCGGACTTGTATTCCTGTGTATTGCACTGACGGTATTATCGGTGCAGCAATTGAGCGATTCCGCAAAATACCGGTTCCGTTACCAGGTGCTTTCGAAGATCGGTCTCGGAAGACGAAGATTCACCGGACGGTGTTCCGGCAGTTGTTCGGTTACTATCTGTGCCCGGCGATCTTTTCGGCGGTGATCAGTGGAATTATAGCAGTCTATATGGGTGCGAGATTTAATTTCTATACGGGAGTCAGCACACCGGTGCTGCAATATTTTGCGATTTCTTTTGCGTTGTTCTTTGGTGTGTATGCGATTTATTTCGGGGCAACTTATGTAGGATTTGTCCGAAATATAGAAGAGTGTAAATAAAAGCGGGGGTAAGTATGAGTAGAAATGCAATAAAATATCTGGCAATGATAACGATGTTCTGCAATCATTTCGCCTATGTATTTCTGAAAGAAGGAAGTACAGGGCAGGAAGTGATGATTGATATCGGGTATTTTACAGCGATTACCATGTGCTATTTTCTTGTGGAGGGTTATCATTACACCCGGTCGGTGAAGAATTATGCAGTGCGGCTGCTGGTATTTGGTATCCTTTCACAGCTTCCGTTTATGCTGGCGTTGAAACAAAAGAATCTGAATATGATGTTCAGCCTGCTGCTGTGCCTGGGTGTAGTGTGGATCAAGGAGCATGTAAAGAATAAGGGAGAAAGAACGGCGCTGCTGTGCGTGATGGTCTGTTGTTCGCTCTGGACGGACTGGGCGCTTCTTGCACCGGTATTTACGATCCTGTTCGCAAATGCGTATGGAGACCGAAGAAGAATGACAGGGGCATATGTAAAAGCAACGGGAATTTTCCTGCTTTTGAATGTGCTGTCGTATGAGAATGATTACAGCCTGGGAATGGCTTTGGTGCATGCGGGATGTGCGTGCATCGGCCTGGCAGTGTCGGGCGTGATCATATTGTATATTTATGATAAAGAGAAAAAAAGAAAAGTGTATGGATGGGAAAAGTGGTTTTTCTATGGTTTCTATCCGGTACATCTTTTGATTTTATGGCTGATACAATTTGCAAAAGTATAGGCAGGGCGGTTATAATATTACCGGGACGTGTTCGAAGCATGAAAATGTGGAAGAACGGGCCCGGTATTTTTATACAAAATATGCAGGAGACCAGCTATGAAAAGTCAAGCATAAATTAGCCAGAAATTTATTTTTCTGTTT
>CAVBHX010000031.1:0-34880 GCA_963595255.1 bacterium | reverse complement strand
ATCCAGCAACAAACAAAGCACCAAGTCTTTCTCATGGACCGGGGTAAGCCACGATAATAAACTAAATAGAAAATCTCCCCCGCATCTCAAACCCATGATCCATCGGTCCGCTTCCTTTTCCCAGATCTAACATGGCTTCCAACGCCCCGCTGATATACTCTTTCGCGCGGTGAATAGATTCTTCCAGAGAATATCCTTTTGCCAGATTAGACGCGATTGCGCTGGATAAGGTACAGCCGGTTCCGTGAGTGTTCGGGTTGTTGATTCTTTTTCCGTGGAACCATGTTGCTTCTCCATCCTGATATAGGAGATCATTCGCATCATTCAAGCTGTGTCCGCCTTTGCATAAGACTGCACAGTGATACATTTCATGAATCTTCTTTGCTGCTTCCACCATATCATCTTCTGATCTGATCTCCATTTCTGCAAGAACTTCTGCCTCTGGGATATTCGGTGTGATCACAGTTGCCATTGGCAGCAGCTGTGTTTTTAATGTATCAATCGCAGTTTCACTGATCAGTCTGGATCCGCTTGTTGCTACCATCACTGGATCAACTACGACATTCTCCAGATGATATTCTTTTAGTTTCTTTGATATCATTTTTATTAACTCTTCTGATGACACTATACCGATTTTCACTGCATCCGGACGGATGTCTGTGATAACTGCGTCCAACTGTTGTTCCAGAAATTCCGGAGATACTTCCATGATTCCGGTTACTCCGGTTGTATTCTGGGCTGTCAGTGCGGTGATCGCACTCATTGCGTAGACTCCGTTTGCCTGCATCGTCTTGATGTCTGCCTGAATTCCTGCACCTCCACTTGAATCACTTCCAGCGATTGTAAGTGCTGTCTTTTTTTTCATAAGTTCTGCCCACTCTCTACAATACCAGTCTGCTTCTCTCCTAACCTCTTCCTGGTCATCCTTACTTGCTTCATCATAGATTCCTACAACCTGGAACCCTGCCTGCTTTGCAGTACGGATTGCATGAATGACATCTTCGAATACAACTGTTTCCTCCGGACGGGTTCCGAGATATTCTGCTGCCCGCAGATAAATATCCGGCTTCGTCTTTCCCGCACCGACCTCTTCACAGGTAAAGATCCGGTCAAAATATTTTGCAATTCCCAGACGCTCAAATGCCATCTCTATCTCTTTTTTATTATTGGATGATGCAACCGTCATTGGGATATTATGCTTATCAAGCTTTTCCAGAAGTTCCTTCGCTCCACTCTTTAACGGTGCGG
Source organism: bacterium (assembly GCA_963595255.1). Lineage (GTDB taxonomy): Bacteria > Bacillota > Clostridia > Lachnospirales > Lachnospiraceae > Dorea_A. Next base: position 33,632 of record CAVBHX010000031.1, on the reverse strand, counting down.
TTTTCTTATAATAATTGCTGATGACGTCCAGAACTCCCTGCACAATTTCTTCCGGCTCCTGGGACAGATGATAATGTTCTTTTACATATGCTGCACCTTCCTGGATGCTCATTGTAAATAACACCGTCCCAAGATCCGGCTCTGCCTCTATACCGATACTGTTCAGATAGCGGACTCCTACATCTTCCCAGATCTCCATGGAATCCAGAAGGGTTCCGTCTACATCAAATATTGCTCCTTTTATCATGCTTTCACCATTTCTCCTGTTAAACTTTTTAGTTTCTCTGTCGCTTTTTTAATATCTTTTTCTGCAAATATAGCACTGATCACGGCAATTCCACAGATTCCGGTTCCTGCAAGCTCTGATACATTTTCTTTACTGATTCCGCCGATTGCAATTACCGGAATGTCTACCGCATCACAAATCGCTTTTAATGTCTCACGACTTACCTCAGCAGCATCGGCTTTCGAATCTGTATGAAATACTGCTCCGACTCCCAGATAATCAGCTCCTCTCTCTTCGGCAAGAACTGCCTGTTCTACCGTCTGTGCAGATACACCGATGATCTTATCCGGTCCAAGCTTTGCTCTTACGTCGCCTGCTTCCATATCACTCTGTCCGACATGTACACCATCGGCGTCCATTTCCAGTGCAATATCCATATTGTCATTGATCACAAACGGCACCCGGTATCTGGCACAAAGTTCTTTGATTTCTTTTGCTTCTTTCAGGAAATGTGCTTCATCCAGTTCTTTTTCTCTCAGCTGTACGAATGTCGTACCGCCTTCCAGCGTTTTCTCTACCTGACTGTATAACGTCTCACCATTTAACCAGTGGCGGTCTGTCACCGCATACAGAAGTAAATCTTCTTTTTTCATCTTTTTACACATATGTTCTGCCTTCTCCTTCATCTGATCTTTTTCGATCTCCTTATCTGATCTCATATTTTGCGCCTTTGTCCAATATCTCTTTATCCATGTTATAGATAGCATCAATGATACGGTTGCGGTAAGTAGCGTTACCGTCACCTTTCTGCATATAACTCCATCCGATCTCTCCGGCCAGCCCCATTGTACATACAGCTGCTGCAGCTGCTTCCAGTTTCTGTTCCGGATTCGCTGTTAAGAACGCTGTCATCATTCCCGATAACTGACATCCTGTTCCCGTAATCTTTCCCATCTCCGGACGGCCGTTGCGGATCACATAGCATCGGTCTGCATCACTTACCAGGTCAATCGCACCTGTAATCGCAACGATACATCCCGCCTTTTTGGCAAATGCTTTGGCAAATGCAATACCTTCTTCCAGATTTTCTTCTGTTACGGCATCTGCTACATCTGCATCTACCCCTTTTGTTGTTCCGCTGCCCTGTGCCAGTGTTTTTACTTCCGAGATATTTCCACGGATCACATCGAACCTGATCTTCTCCATCAGTTCTACAGCTGTATTCGTCCGAAGTGTGCTCGCTCCTGCTCCGACCGGATCCAATAACGTTGCATGCCCCAATTCATTGGCACGCGCTCCGGCTGCAAACATTCCATCAATACTTCTTTTGTTCAAAGTGCCAATGTTGATATTCAGCCCTCCGCAGATTGAAGTGATTTCCTTTACATCCTCCGGTTCATCTGACATGATCGGGCTTCCACCACAGGCTAACAATACATTCGCAACGTCATTTACCGTTACATAATTGGTGATGTTGTGTACCAACGGTACATTCTTTCTTACATTTTCGATACAGTTTCCTAACATATTTTCTTCCTCCTGTTATGCATAGCAATCAAAAAAGGACAGATCTACCTGTTTTTCAGATACATCTGCCCTGTCGGCACTTTTCTTTCCCTACGTTGGCATGATCCAAATCAGGTTCCCGGGTCAAGACATCTTTAGTCTACTCTCAGCCCGCTCAGATTACGGACTCCCCTTTTCCTTTAACGACCTCCATTATACTACGCTTTTAATATTTACGCAATGTATCATGACTGTCATCTGTTGTATTGTCAATATTTTTGATCACGATATAATATCCGTCATTTCCGTTGGTCTTAACAAGTACACGGTCTCCGACCTTATGTCCCTGTATCGCTTTGCCGAGTGGTGATTCAATACTGATCAGGCCCTGAAGGGAATTCCCCCTGATACTGGTTACAAGACGATATGTCTCTGTCTCATCATCATCTTCAAAATAGACCTCGACCGTATTATTGATTCCGACTTCATCTGCTTTCGATGTATCTGATACGATCTTCGCATTCTTAAGCATTCTCTCCAGATAACGGATACGGCTTTCATTTCGGTTCTTATCCTGTTTTGCTGCCTTGTACTCAAAGTTCTCGCTTAAGTCGCCCTGCGCTCTTGCCTCTTTTACAGCTTCCAGTTCTTTCTTACGCACAACAATCTTGCGGTATTCAATCTCTTCTTTGATCTTCTTAACATCACTTTCGGTTAACTGTTCTCCCATGAAAATGCACTTCCCTTCTTCTCTCCGTATATTATAATACTCTGATACACACTCTGCAAATTCTAAATCAGTCCATAATGCTCCATCGCCTTATAAAGCCCGTCATTCTCCACTGTATCCGTAATGTATTCTGCATATAGCTCCAGAACCGGATCATGATGCCCCATAATCACTCCATGCCCGGCAGCTTTGATCATATCAAGGTCATTGCTGCTGTCTCCGAATGCATAGATTTCATCATCAGCCAGATGCAGTTCTTTCTGTATGTACTCAATTGCAGTTGCCTTGGAATACTCTTTCTGTACACATTCATAGACACCTCCCAGACGGTCGATATGGTTAAATACATCTTCTGTTTCTTTAAAGAATCGTTCCCCATCTGCCATCTTATCTATATAGATCAGTATCTTATCAAAATCATAGCCTGTATCTTCCATTGCCTGTTCTCTTCCAAGCCCAAGTCCTGCCATATACCTTCTGCTGCTTTCTACCGGCTCCAGTCTGGAGATCCGGTTCGAATAATAGATATCCTCTGTTCCTTCCAGAAATCCTTCTACTTTACAGTCCTTCATGCTTTTAATAATTTCACGTCCTCTTTCATAGGGAATCGAATGATGAAACACAATCTGTTCTCCATAGATCAGATGCGTTCCGCATCCACACAGGAATCCATCAAATGGTATCCTCTTTATCATCGGTGGTACACTGCATATGGTACGCCCGGTATTGATAAATGTCTTGTGACCGTTCTCCTGTGCCTTATGTAATGCCTCCAGTGCACTTTCCGGTATTTTATGTGTAATCTCACTTAAAATTGTTCCATCAATATCAAAAAATAATGCTGACATAATTTCCTCCATGATCTGTACTGCCAGTTTTTTAATCTTCCTGATCTGTCACCGACTTTTTTACAAGCGTCCGGCACAAAAAACTGACATCGTCTATTATAAATAAACGTTTCGCTCTTTTCAATAGATACAGCGGTTTCTATCTTCCAAATCACCGTAGATCTCGGCGATTTCGGAACCAAGAACAGCTCCGCTCAGTTAACCAACTATGAGCCTGAAGAACTGGTTGGAAAGCAGGTAGTCTGTGTATGCAACTTTGAACCCATGAGAATCGGTGATGTAAAAAGTGAAGTACGTCTGCTCGGAAGTGATACCGATGAAGGATGTATCCTCCTTACTTCTCTGACTCCGGTGAAAAACGGAAGTAAAATATTTTAAATCGCCCAGGACTTGCCACCGGCAGCTTCTTCCGAATACCCGGTAAATGTAAAACAGGGTCAGAGAACCGTTCTTCTCTGACCCTGTTTTATATTCATATCTTACATTAATTTTCTGAACAGATCTTTCAGATCTTCTACGCTTGCATCTTTCGGGTTACCCGGTGCACATGCATCTGCGTGAGCGGATTCAGCAAGGAACTGAAGGTCTTCTTCTTTCAGAGCTTCCAGTTTTGTAGGAATTCCGACATCAACAGATAATTTACGTACAGCATCTACTGCTGCTTTTCTGTATTCTTCTACAGACATATCATCTACGCCTTCAACGCCCATTGCTTTTGCGATCTCTTTATATTTCTCTCCTGTGCATTCTGCATTGTATTCCATAACGATTGGAAGCATCATTGCACACGCAACACCATGTGGTGTATCATATACAGCTCCAAGTGTATGAGCCATAGAATGTGCAATTCCAAGACCTACGTTAGAGAATCCCATTCCTGCGATATACTGTCCGAGTGCCATGCCCTCGCGTCCTTCTTTTTCATTGGCAACTGCACTTCTTAAAGATTTGGAAATGAGTTCGATTGCTTTTAAGTGGAACATATCTGTCATTTCCCATGCAGCCTTTGTTGTATATCCTTCAATTGCATGTGTCAGGGCATCCATACCTGTAGAAGCAGTCAGTCCTTTTGGCATAGAAGACATCATCTCAGGGTCTACGACTGCGATAACCGGCATGTCGTGTGGATCTACACAGACGAATTTTCTCTTCTTCTCAACGTCCGTAATAACGTAGTTGATTGTTACCTCTGCTGCTGTTCCTGCTGTTGTAGGTACTGCAATGATCGGAACACATGGATTCTTGGTTGGTGCTGTTCCTTCCAGACTTCTTACATCTTCGAATTCCGGATTGGCAATGATGATACCGATTGCTTTGGATGTATCCATAGAAGATCCTCCGCCGATTGCGATAATATAATCAGCTCCCGCTTTCTTAAATGCCTCAACTCCGTGCTGTACATTCTGAATCGTCGGGTTTGGTTTGATGTCAGAATATAATTCATATTCCAGTCCTGCATCATCAAGTACTTTTGTTACCTTTGTTGTCACATTGAATTTGATCAGATCCGGGTCTGAACATACCAGCGCTTTTTTCAGTCCTCTTACTTTAACTTCTGCTGCAATCTCTTTGATTGCTCCTGCTCCGTGAAATGATGTCTGGTTTAAATTAATTCTGTTTGCCATGATAACTGACACTCCTTTTATACATATTCTTTATTCGCGATGCGAAATATTTTTATTTTCTTGTTATCCGCATCTCTTTTCTTTATGTCTTTATTTTAACAACCTTTTTCTTGTTATGAAAGTTACAAAGTGATTATTTTGTAACTTTTGCATGTTACACTTTTGTTATTTTGTAACTTTTTATGCTTTGTTCACAATACTATTCATTTTTTATTTGTTATATAAATAACTTTATTCTGTCCCGCAGTAGCCACCGGCAGCTTCCTTCGAACGCATGGCGATACCAAAAACCACTTCTCTCGTATACTTTGGTACAAAAAAAGAACTCCCTTTTACAGGAGTTCTAATTTCTTAAATAGTGTTTCCAGCTCTGCCGGCATTGCTGCAACCAGATTTCTCGCCATCTCTTCCGGACGCTTTTTCATATCTCCAAGTACCCACTGCGTTGTCATATATACAGATCCCTGACAATACATTTCCAGTTGGAAATGCAGATTCTCCGGAATTGGCTGTTTTGTCTTTTCCTGAATCTGGTTCTCATAGAATCTTAAGATCAGCTGAAAATCGTGATCCCGCAGACAATTCTGATCATCATTGCGAAAAGCAGTTTTGAAGAATAATTTTTCTTCTTCTATATAATGAAACTTATTAACAAGACCTTCATAAGCCGTCTTACCTTCTCCCATATGTTGGAACGATTCCAACAGGATCCGGTCAAAATACCAGTTGATCAGATCATATTTATCCTGAAAATTCCGGTAAAATGTCTGCCTTGTCGTTCCGCATTCTGTTACGATTTCTTTTACCGTAATCTTTTCTACCGGCATCTTCTTCATACAGTTTTTCATAGCGTCCGCCAGACGGTATTTCATTTTATCATGTTTTGTTTCTTCCAATTATATCATCCCCAGTTAGAATACTTTTGTCGTCCACTTACTCATGTCCCACACTTCATTCACTACATCCTGATAAAACTCAGGTTCGTGGCAGATTAAAAGAATACTTCCTCTGTACTCCTGCAAAGCTTTTTTCAATGAATCCTTTGCGTCCACATCCAGATGGTTTGTAGGTTCGTCCAGAAGTAATATATTCGTATCCCTGTTGATCAGCTTACAAAGTCTGACTTTCGCCTGTTCTCCACCGCTTAATACTCTGACCTGGCTTTCAATATGCTTCGTTGTCAGTCCACATTTTGCCAGCGCAGAACGGACTTCATATTGTGTAAATGAAGGGAACTCCTGCCAGATCTCATCAATACAGGTTGTCTTATTCTCCCCTTTTACTTCCTGCTCAAAGTAACCAATCTCCAGATTCTCTCCCAGTTCGCAACTTCCGGATAACGATGGGATCAATCCCAGAATACTCTTCAATAATGTAGTCTTACCTATTCCGTTCGTTCCGACAAGTGCAATCTTCTGTCCACGTTCCATACTGAAATTCAATGGTTTCGATAACGGTTCATCATATCCCGTCACCAGATCATGTGTCTCGAATAACATCTTTCCGGGTGTCCGTCCATAACGGAAATGAAATTCCGGCTTTGGTTTCTCTGCCGCCAGCTCGATCACATCCATCTTATCCAGTTTCTTCTGTCTGGACATTGCCATATTCCTGGTAGATACGCGTGCTTTATTACGTGCCACAAAATCCTTCAGTTCGCTGATTTCCTGCTGCTGTCTTCTGTAGGCCGCCTCAAGCTGTGCTTTCTTCACAGCATAGACCTCCTGGAAATGATCGTAATCTCCTACATAACGATTCAGTTCCTGATTCTCCATATGATAGATAATATTGACTACCTCATTTAAGAACGGAATATCATGCGAGATCAGAATAAACGCATTCTCGTAATCCAACAGATAACGCTTCAGCCACGCAATATGTTCCTCATCCAGATAGTTAGTCGGCTCATCCAGAAGAAGGATATCCGGTTTTTCCAGCAATAATTTGGCAAGAAGGACCTTCGTTCTCTGACCTCCACTCAAGTCCGTAACATCACGATCCAGTCCCAGATCCAGAAGTCCAAGTGCTCTTGCCACTTCCTCTACCTTCGCATCAATTGTATAAAAATCATGCAGTGTCAATTCATCCTGAATAGTTCCCAGTTCATCCATCAGACGGTTCATCTCGTCTTCCTCTGCCGTTCCGAGCAGATCACAGATCTCATTCATCCGCTGTTCCTTCTGAAGCAGCGGGTCAAAAGCTGATTTTAATACAGCACGGATCGTCATTCCTTTTTCCAGCACCGCATGCTGATCCAGATATCCTGCATGTACATTCTTAGACCATTCTACTTTTCCCTCATCCGGTACAAGCTTTCCGGTCGCGATATTCATAAAGGTAGATTTTCCCTCTCCATTGGCTCCCACAAGCCCGATATGTTCTCCTTTTAAAAGCCGAAAAGAAACATCTGAGAAGATGGCCCTGTCCCCAAAACCATGTGTCAGATGCTCAACGTTTAATATACTCATATCATTCTCCCTGATTATTCACTTTTTTAATACTGAAAAGATGCCAGCAGACTCTCTGCTGACATCTACATTATAACGGTTCAAACAGAACCTTGCAATCATAATATATTCCGGTTTTATTCATACCTTCTGCGTTATATCTATATTATATCTTCACTATATTTCTTTACAGAAAATACTTCTTCTCATTCCACCATATTTTTCTTTCGTCATGACTTGTTCATAGTTCAATCTCAGGAAACTGTTCACACTTGCCACATTATCAGGATGTGCCGTTCCAAGCAGATAATGAAAGCCCTGTTCTTTTAATATCTCTTCTGCTTTTTCCATCATGTGTCTCTGCAGTCCTTGTCCACGGTATTCTTTTCTTACCATGGCAATCTCCATATGCGCCGCCTGCTTTCTCTGTTCTTCATCGAATTTCAGATCATATCCGATATTTTCTTCTCCAAGTTCTTTCGTCCGTACAATAAACACGCCCGCAAGCTCCCCATCGCACACGGCCTTCAAGGCGAATCCTCCCGTTGTCATATACCCGGTCACTGCTTCATCATTATTCAGACAAAACCATTCTTTTATTGGAATCGCATCATAGATTTCATGGATCATTGACATAAGTTCCGGTATATCTTTTTCTGTTGCAGGTATTATTTCATTCATATGAACCGCTCCTTTTTCCATTTTTTCTATCATACCGCAAATATCTTTTTCTGTAAAACAAAATCCCTGAAAACATCCTTCGCTTTCAGGGATTCTTTTATATTGGAAATTATGATACTATACTACTATGTAAATGTTCCGGTAAATTTCCACGTCATATTTTCTTCCGTAGGAAGATAGGTTACATTCGGTCTCCATGTGCCTACAACTACATCCTCAGAGTTCACCCACAGACAATACTCCTCTCTATAAGATGTATTCAGAAGACCCACCGAAATATACAGTGCGTCCTCATCAAATGAATAGGACACTGCATGATACCTTCTGGTAAAATCATTCGGATACATGTCATTACATTTCCAGTCTCTATATCTAGCAAACAACACTTTCTTTTCTCCGGCTACCGTAAGCTCCAGTTTCAATTCATCGCCATATTGTGAAATCTGCACAGCTTCAATCTGTCTTGGATTATCTGTAAATACAATTTTCTTATTCAAAAGTTCCTTTGTTACTTCATTAATTTCTTTTCTGTCACCCTCTGGCTCCGGAAGTGTCAGATGTGCCAGTTTCTCTTCCAGTTTTTCCTGTGCTTCTTCCAGATTTTCTTTTTCACACGGAATCTGAACTGCTTCTTTTATATATTTCAGACAGATATCTGCTGCCAGATATTCCGATGCCCCTGCCGTGATTCCGATTGCAACCGGATAATCCCGAAAACAGATCAGATACTGTCCAAATGCTCCTTCCGCCGCAAAAATCTCTTTTCCGGCCTTGATATGATAAGCATAATGTGTCAGTGCTTTCTTCTCATCTCCCGGAATCACAACGCGCATCTTTCCCATCTCTTCGGTCCACCATGCCGGCACCAACTGCTCTCCGTTCCATTCACCTTTCTGAAGCAGAAGCTGTGCCAGTGCAGAGATCTTTCCTGCGGTCAGGTACATTCCCCATCCGCCAGTGTTGTGTCCTTCCGGACTGGTCAGCCAGTTAATCTCGCCAAATCCCATCTTATCAAATACACGCTCCTGCATCAGTGCCAGACAGTTCTTTCCCATGACCTTTGTGATGATTCTTGAAAGTGTATAACTGCATCCGGAATCATAATGGAATGCTTTTCCGATATCTTCTCTTATCTTCGACTGCTTTAACCAGTTTGTCTCCCAGTCTTTTGTAAGTTTTGAAAACCATACATTATTACAACATTCTTTGGAACCAGCCTGCATGGTAAGCAGATGATAAATCGTCAGATTTTCCAGTGCCGGATCGTATTCTTCCGGAAGTTCGTCTCGTACATAGTCAAGCAGTTTATCTTCCAGATGAATCTTCCCTTCATCGAGTGCAAATCCCAGACAAATACTTGTTCCGATTTTTGAAAGTGAATGCATCATCTGCGGCTTCTCCAGTGAGAATGGCTCCCATGCACCCTCTAAGATAACTTTTCCACCAAACCGTACTGAGATACTGTGGATTTCCACTGTCTGTTCCAATTCATTTAGCATCTCTGTCAGTTTTTCCGGATTCAGTCCGAGTTCACCTGGTTTTACATAAGTTGCCTCCATCTTACTTTTCCTCCTTCTTTACAGATGGATCCCAGAGCGAAGTCTCGATACGGATACCACCCTTCTTTGTCAGATAGATTCCGATCAGTATCAGTGCAAGCATAACAATAACCGCTGCTACTGCATAAGATACTTTAATACTGAAAATACCTTTTACAAAGATAACTGTATAAATGATAATACTTACAGTACAGAATGTATATAATGCCCCATTTGAAAAATGGAATTTATTCTTTGCCCATGCCTCCGGATATCTCTTTGGAAGTCTTGAAATTGCATATACAACAGTCACATTCATGAAGAACGTAATTACCTGGAAAATGTTTGTAATTGTTACAATGCTCATATCCGAAACGATTGGGATCAGAACAACGATCAGTGTGTATGTATAAATCAGATATGGCGCTCCGAAACGATTCTCTTTTAAAATAAACTTTGGAAGCCATCCGTCTTTTGCAGCCTGTGCAAGTGGATATCTGACATCATTGAATACACCGTTCAGTGTGGTAATGATCGCCATGATCGGTCCACCGATCATGAAAATCTTATACACTGCACCAGGAAGGATTGCCTGCGCTGCTGGTAAGATTGTCGGTGCTCCTGCAACTTCATCATGCGGAAGCACACCGCCTGTTACCATGGCAAGCCCCACATAGATGAACAGAAGACATGGCACACATGCCATACTTGCAAACGGTACATCCTTTGTCGCTTTCTTTGCATCTTTTCCGTACCAGAGGATATTGTAATATCCATTTGCAGAGTTGATCAGAAGTAATGCAGCAAGCATGAATCCTTTAAAGCCTCCGGTAAACATCTTATCCCCAGAAAACTGGAAGATTGGCTGCTTGATCTGTGTCAATCCAAAGATAACATAAAGTACCATTGTGATCAGCAGGATCGTTGATAAGATCTTACTAACCTTTGCAAAAATATCCATTCCCAGAAGATTTAATACAAATAAGATGCAGATTCCCACAACCGCAATTGCTTTTACTGTAATTCCCGGAAGAAGATTATTTACATACAAGCCTAATGCCAGTGCAAAAGAGCTGTTCAGAATTGGAGTTACAAGCTTCGTATACGCTACCAGTCCTCCTGCACTTACACCGGATAAATTCGTTACAATCGAGTAAGGTCCTCCTGCCACTCTCATAGTTCCCCCCAAGATAATATACGGAAATACCATAAAAAATCCCATAACGATAGCTGTCAGATATGCCAACCATACGGAATATCCTGTCATTGCCATCGCCGGTCCGATCAATGTTACCATTCCTGATCCGATTACCATTCCTACCGCAATAGCAAAGAGATCTCCTCGCTCCAGTATACCAGGCTTTGGTTCCGGAGTGTTCACGATTAAGTTCTTGTTACTCATTTTTCTCTCTCCTTTGTTCTTTACTCTTATCATTTATTTTTTATTATTTATAAATGATAATGTATCCATAATCAAATCATAATTAAAAACGCCGGACTTGTCAATCGTTAATCACAAGTTCGACGTTTTACATAATTTTTACTTTGATTTTTTGTGCATATTTACTTCTCAAATTCCGTCAATACGTCCTCTAAGCTTCGTTCTATATGCTGATGCATCTTCATCGCGGCTTCCAGTGTATCGTATTTTTTCATACTTTCTACGATATCCTCATGTTCTTTCAACGATTTTTTTGCATATTCTGCTTCTGTCATCTTTACTCCCAGCGATAATCCACTCCAGAGTTCCGAAAGCATTTTCTTTAATTTTTCATTCCCGGCGGCTGTCCATATCTCCATGTGAAGCGACTGATTCAGCTTTGAATAGTTCTCGTAATCTTGCTTCTCTATCATCTCTTTCGAAACAGTTAAGACCTGCTCGATCCGGTTCATATCAATGCGGTTCCTGCAGCACAATGCACATGCTTCACTTTCCAGCGCCGCCCGGATCTGGAAATGTTCTCTGAGTGTTGTCTCATTAATTCCCAGTACCGTTGCTCCTTTGTTCTGCTGCAGGTCTATCAGACCGTCTCTTTCCAGAATCTGGAATGCCTCTCTGACCGGTGTAATGGAGACTCCCAGTTCCTGTGCTGTACTTTCCAGAGTTAACACTTCTCCTTCGGTAATCTGTCTTGAGATAATCGCCTTTCTAAGTGCTGCCGCCACTCTTTCCCTTGCCGGTAACATTTTTATCGGTTTTAAGCCAAGCATTTTTTATTCTCCTTATCAAAGTTTTCCTTGTGTTTATATTTTATATTGTATACATTATTATCTATAATGTAAACCCTTTTTCTTTAATAAGCTTCTGTTGATTTTTGCTCATATTCTCGCGTTCTTTCTCTTTTTATGTTATAATTTTCTTAAAAACTTAAGGAGGTTTTACTATGAGCCATATTTCCTATGCCTTCAATCATTCTAACATAGAAGCAACCGCTTACGCTCTTACCGTTCTGCCTCGTCTTGGACTTGCAGAATCAGAAGCCCAGGCAGAAATTAATTATCAACTCTGTTGTTCTGCGGCAAAAAAATTAATTGATCACGACACAGATATTACACCCGACGAATTTCGTACTATTATTGCAGCACTCCAGGCTGCCAAACTCATCATTCTTGGTGATATCGAAGTCGACGCAACAACACGAAGTGAATGCAAGAGCCATTTTTTCACGATTAATAAATTATTATCCGTTTTTGAAAAACAATTATTACAGGAATAAAAATAATCGAAACACACAAAAAGCTGCCTCAATGGCAGCTTTTCTTGTTATCTTGATATATACAAAAGAAAAACCCCGGAAACATTGCATTTCCGGGGCTGCTGTGTATTTCTTTTTGTATATTCTCGAATAATTCGTATAATTAACGTTTTGAGAACTGTGGTGCTCTACGAGCTGCTTTGAGACCGTATTTCTTACGTTCTTTCATACGTGGATCACGTGTAAGGAATCCAGCTTTCTTAAGAACTGGTCTGTAATCAGCATCAGCCTCAAGAAGTGCTCTTGCAACACCGTGACGGATTGCTCCAGCCTGTCCTGTGTATCCACCACCCTTAACATTAACGATTACATCAAATTTTCCTTCTGTGTCTGTTGCAGCTAATGGCTGGCGAACAACAACCTTTAATGTCTCAAGTCCGAAATACTCATCGATATCTCTTTTATTGATAGTAATTTTACCTGTTCCTGGTACTAAATATACTCTAGCAACAGATTTTTTTCTTCTACCTGTTCCGTAAAATTTTGCAGTAGCCATTGTAAAATCCTCCTTTTAACCTTTCTTAGAATTTCAGTTCAACTGGTTTCTGAGCCTGCTGAGCGTGCTCTGGTCCAGCGTATACGTGAAGTTTCTTGATCATAGATCTTCCTAAAGGTCCCTTTGGAAGCATTCCCTTAACAGCAAGTTCGATAACCTTCTCTGGTTTCTTAGCCATCATCTCTGCTAATGTAGTCTCTTTCATTCCACCTACATATTCAGAGTGATTGTAATAAATCTTCTGATTCAGTTTCTTACCTGTTACATTAACCTTTTCTGCATTTACAACGATTACATAATCGCCTGTATCAACGTGTGGTGTGAACTCCGGTTTGTTCTTTCCTCTTAAAACCTTAGCAACTTCTGATGCTAAACGTCCTAATGTATATTCCGAAGCGTCAACTACATACCATTTTCTTTCAATCTTATCTGGATTAGCCATATAAGTTTTCATTGTGGTTTACCTCCTGTGAATCATTAACATTTTCATGATAATATATCAGAATCAGCAAGATTCCGGGGCTTTGGCCTCTTACTGTTTCTCCTTTTGTCATACTTGCTTATTATATTATACTGCACCGTGTGTGTCAACTGTTTTTTGACATATTTTTTCATATTTTATTTCAAATTTTATAACGAAACAGTTTCTTTCTTTGTAGCATTTTCAAACACGAAATCCCTGAATTCATTTCCGATTCCCGGAAGGTCCGGAACAGAGAAATATCCGTTTTCCGGCTGATAATCATATTTACACAGACGTTTGTTATAATCATAGCGGTTATATACATGATGTTCATGTATGGTAAAGTTCGGAATTGCAGCTTCCAGATGAAGGGATGCCGCAGTAAGCAGTGGACTTGAGCACACATGGATCTGCACACCTACATCATAAATATGAGCCAGATCACACACTTTCTTTGTCTCTGTGATTCCTCCACAGTTTCCGATATCCGGCTGGATCATCTGGATCGATCCGTCTTCAAAATATGGTGCATATCCCCATCTTGTATAAATACGTTCTCCCTGTGCAATCGGCATATTCAGATGGTCGCTTACATATTTATTCATTTTCGGATTTGGAGTACATGGTTCTTCAAAACAGAAAATATTATATTTTTCTGCAAGACGGCCAAGCTGAACGGCTGCCTGTGCATCTATATACGAATGGTTTTCCATAATAATATCTACATCCGGTCCTACTGCTTCACGGACAGCTGCAAGTCTGCTGATAACCATATTGACATATTTTGGCGGCAGAAGTCTTGTTGTGTCTTCATGATTTAATCTTCTTCCTTCTTCATCAAAGGTAAAGAAGTCAATCTTAATTGCATCATATCCGTCAGCTACCGCCGTTTTTGCATTACGTACATAATCCTCGATCGTTACCGCCGGGATTTTTTTCTCTCCCCATCCAAACTGGAGCTGACTGGCATAACATCTCAGTTTGTCACGTACTTTTCCGCCAAGCAGCTGATACAACGGAACATCGAAATATTTTCCTTTGATATCCCATAATGCCACATCCAATGCCGATATAGCCGAAAAGATAACCGGTCCGCCATTCTGTCCCCAGAATGTTTCTTTATATAATGTTTCCCAGATCAGTTCTGTCTGAAGCGGGTCCATTCCTACAATTTTCTTTGCGAAATCTACAACTGTACTGTAAGCTCCGGTCGATCCGCATCCGTATGCCATAGCCGCTTCTCCATCTCCATAAATTCCCGCATCCGTATATACTCTGCATAAAACAGGAGACCATGTTTTATTATCTTCCGGTTTTAAATCCATCATCATAACATCAACTTTTGTAATTTTCATGACTGTCTTTCCTCCATTTTTTAATTTAATGTCCATTTCAAAATACGGTTTTTCATTTTTTCAAACAGCTGCATTACAATAACCAGTACTACAACCATGAATACAAATCCACTCCATGCCTCGCTGTAAAGTCCATATTCCGCATATTTCTTCACATAGAATCCCATTCCATATTTTGCTCCATACATTTCAGCATACACGAGCACTACGAATGATCCTCTCAAAGATGTAATAAAACCAGACATGATCGAAGGCATCGCCGCCGGCAGAATTACCTTGATCATCTTTTCAACCGGACCCAGTTCCAGTGTCTTTGCCTTATCAAGATATACTTTATCAATCGTCATAATTCCATTGATCGTTGCAAATAATGTTGCCCAGATTGTATTGTATACTACCAAAAATAAGGATGCTGTTCTGAAATTCGGAGCCATAAGAAGTGCAAATGGCGCCATCAGGATTGACGGGATTACACTGATGGAATAGATTACAGGATATACAATTTTCCGTATTTTTTTATTCATGCCCAGAATGGTTCCAACTACGATCGCGATTGCAAACGCAATGACGATAGACGGAATCATCAGTTGGAATGAATAAATCATATTCAAAAACATGGTTCCTATATTCTTCGTAAAGGAACCCACAACTTTTTCTACCGGCGGAAAAAGATATCCACCAAAAAGCTGATTGTCTGAAATATATTTATATGTAAAGAACATTGCCAGGTAAATACAGGCTGTTATCCAATAACTTTTTATAAAATTTATAACTTTTTGCATAGATACCTCCAACTTTTAAAAAACTCAATTCTGAAGCCATTCACAACAGAACTGAGTTTTTTCATTATCTTGTTAATTATTATTTATCATTTTTATCAAAGAACTCAACTCTTCCATCATAGAAGTCCGGATCCTCATCATGATATTCTGCCACACACTCATCAAGTGCTTCTTTATAAAGTTTTGTATTGATGTGATCTTCAATGTTGATCTTTTCTGCATCTGCTTCATCAATGAATCCCATCTTGATCATACCTTCCCATGTCTTAACTACAGAATTCTTACATGGGTCAACACTTGAAACATAATTATCATTTAACAGATATGCTGCTACATAATCTTCTTCTGCGTTAATATCTTTTGCAAGGATCTTTACGCATTCTTCTTTGTTTGCAAGGTACCACTGTTCTGCACGGATCAGGCATTTCAGAAGAAGTTTTACTGTAACAGGATTTTCTTTTACGAACTCTGTATTCATGTTCATACGGCAGCATCCATAGTTAGGTACAAGATCATCCAGCCATGCCTTGATCTCGATCTGGTCATTATTTTCAACTGCATATAACTGGTCACCACTAAGTACGGCATAATCAGCTTCACCTGAAACAACTGCTGCAAGACGGTCGCTGTTTGTGCTGTATGTCAGCCATTCTACGTCTTTATTCGGATCAATATCTGCATCCAGTAATGCCATACCTACAACCGGATGAACGCCTGCATATGCAAATTTAGAACCTTTTAAACTTTCAACACCTTTGTACTCTGTGTCTTTCTTTCCTACGATATACATACCTTTCAGCATATATCCGCCAACAATTGTAAAATCAGAACCTGTTGAGATAAACTGAAGTGGGTTATTGGTTCCCTGGTTTGAAGTTACATCAACTGTTTTTGCCTGCAGTGCCTGCAGTGCAGCTGTTGAAGATTCTACAGGATCTTCAACCACGTTCAGTCCTGCCTCATCAAAATATCCCTGCTGTTTTGCGATTGTAACCAGGATATTACCACTGTTCGCTCTTGCCCAGTGAATCGTATCTACTTCCGGAGTTTCTTTGTCACTTTTCTTTTCTGTTGTCTCTGTCTTTTTTGCTTCTTTTTTGTCATCCGATGATTTTGCACCGCATGCTGCAAGACTGAATGTCATTGCTGCCACAAGAAGAAGCGCCATCATTCTCTTTTTCATAATGTTCTCCTTATACTTTGTAAACTTTTCTTTATTGCAAATAGATTTCTCTATTAATGCACATTCTGTACATGAGCTTCTACATCTCTGTTGATATACCGGAGTAATTCATTTCTTAACTTGATAGAATCTTCATCTTCGAATCTGGATTCTCTTGTAATATGTTTTTCTTCTGGTATCTTTACATCAAAAATAATATGGCTTGGTGACTGTCCGAGAACGATAATCCGGTTAGCCAGAAGCATTGCTTCATCCACATCATGTGTTACAAAGAACACTGTTTTTTTCTGTTCCTGCTTCTCCCACAATTCTAATACCATATCCTGAAGCATAGAGCGTGTTACCGCATCCAGTGCACCAAACGGCTCGTCCATCAGAAGAATCGGCGGATCTATGCCGAAAGCTCCTGCGATTGCACATCTCTGTTTCATACCCCCCGACAGTTCTTTCGGATATTTACGGTAAACAGATTCATCCAATCCTACTGCTTTCAGTAATTCCATCGTTCTTTCTTTCAGCTGTTTTTTATTCCAGCTGTTGAATTTCTTTTTCAATGCCAGTGTAATATTCGCTCCTGCTGTCATCCACGGAAAGAGACCGTAGTCCTGAAATACTACTCCACGTTCCAGACTTGCACCCGTTATCGGCTGATCGTCTACCATAATCTGTCCAGTTGTACATGTTTCTAATCCGGCGATCAAACGTAATAATGTACTTTTTCCACATCCTGACTGTCCCAGTATGCAGACAAACTCTCCACCCTCTACATCTATATTGATATCTTTCAGAATCAATTTTTCGCTGCCTTCATAAGAAAATGACACATCCTGAATTTTTATATCATGCATTTCGGTTCCTCCCTTTATTCAGCTTCAAACGTGTTTTATTATAATCATTTTTCTATTTTTTACATCGTACAAAAAAAACAAAACAAAATTTTTCCATGTGACTTTTGCACATTTTCTATAATTCTCATTCATTCATTAACTTTGTCTATATATCTTTCAAACTGCATTGCACGGAACAAACGCTGACTGGACATATAACTTTTTTCATCCAGTTTAATCAGTTCATTGAGCCGGTTCAGCCGGTGTAGAAGCGTATTCCTGTGAATCTGCAGTTTTGCAGCCGCCTGCAATGTATTTTTCTCAGCTTCCAGATAGTAATAAAGCGTCTCATATAAATTGCTTTTCTTTTCTTCGTCTTCTTTTTTGATAATACTTAATTCTTCCATGTCCCCTTCCAGTTCTTTTGTCTCATCTCCCATCATAGCAATTGCAAGCTCCTGATAATAATATTCAATCAGGTAAATATCCTTCTTTTTCTCCTCCCTTTCTCCTATTTCTATTATCTTTGTAACTATTTTTTCGTTCTCTTCTTTTTGATGCAGATCCGGAAATCCATTTCCGATTCCTATTTTCAGTTTTTCTTCCAGACACTCCTCAAACTCCCTGCATTTCAGGATCACTTTATCTCTGGAGTCTTTTCCGGCTATATCTGACAGCAGATATTTCTGGAACAATTCTTCTTCTGACTGCCAGGTCACATGAAATTCCCGGCATAACATTTCTTCCAGAGACTTCCCAGTTTTCTTCTGTGCCCCCTCTTTTTTCACAATTACCCACATATAATCCGGCTGTCCTTCTTTTTTCTCCGGACTTTTCACCTCCGGGGATACCATAGCATAATATTTTCCTATGATTTCTGCAATTTGCTTTGCTTTTGCCTTCAGACTTTTACTTTTCGGATATACCGTACAGATAATTCCCGTTTCCGGAAGTGCAACTTCTATCGCGTACATTTGACACTGCCGGTTTTCTTCCATGCCAATTTCACATATCAGATTGTCCGTTGCATCTTCCATTTTCATTGGCATTCCGGTATAAGCATATAATTCTTCCATTGCATCTTCTAAAGATTTTGCAAGATTGAAAAATAATATCCTGTAGCATTCATTAATAATGATTTTATCCTCTCCCGCCTGACCATCATCTATCATTTCAAGGAACGCTCCTACCCTTGTAGATATCTGGCCATAATCTTCTCTTGAATAATCGGTATCAACCGCAAGATATGGCTTTCCTTTTTCTTCCGTTACGAACTGTCGTATGTATGCGGATTCCGCACCGGTTGCATGACAGCCTGTAAGAATCATTTCAACCACTCCGTCAACCCGGTATTCATCAATAATTCTTCCGATCAGTTCTATACGGTTATCATTTGGTGTCATGATCGAACATCCCGTTGCAAGATATCTTCTTGCAATTGCTCCATATATATCCGGGTCATTTTCGTCGATCATCTGATCCAGCGTCTTAACTCCGCTGCAATTTTCTATTGCAACAACAACGCCTCCGTTTTCTTCTATGCTGTCTATGATTTTTAATGTATCTCCGCCCACCGGACACCCTGTAAGGAGAATCCTTGGTCTTCTGTCTATTTTCTTTCCCTGATGATATTCTTCCAGTATCTGATCCGTAATTGTATCTACTACTTCCGGTGTAGTTCTGAAATCAAAACGATATTTCGATCCCGAAACTATTTTCTGCACATCTGCGCCAAATACCGGAGCAGGATCAAGCTTCATCACCTCACAAAGCCGGAGCAGGGACCTGCGGATTTCATTGCCCAGGTGAATTGCTCTTTTTATCTGGTCTTCCGTGATGATCACCTGAAAAAAGTCTTCCAGATATTCTTTTGTCCTGATGATTTCCCTTCTCCAGAATTCCACCGCCATTTCCGACTGTGTATTTGGAAGTTCCATGACAAATACATCTTTAAATTCTGCCAGCATTCCATACATTTTTTTCTTTCCGTCACAGGTTGTCTCTCCAATGATCAGATCTGAAAAATGAAAATACGGACACTTGTCTTCCAAAGCAAATCCATAGCTTGACTTAACCAGCGGGCACATACTTTTCGGCATCTTCCGCTCCGCTGCAGATACCGTTTCATTGGAAAAGGAGCAAAGTCCCACCGGTATTGCTCCCATTGCCATTGCAAGTTCCGTCGGAAAATATGCACAATACATTCCGACAACCGGAACCCCTTTTTCTTTATATTCCTTTATATCAATAAATGATTTTCTTCTCTGATCACCAAATTCTTCAAATACCTCTGGTAAATCCTGTATCAATTTCATCTATCTGTTATTCCTCCATCTCTAGTCCCCGAATCGTTTCATCATCATAAGCGTCAGTAGTTCTTCCGATCTTTTTATATCTTCTATATCTTCTCCGATCAGTTCACGGATTTTTTTCAATCTGTACACCAGTGTATTTCTGTGAATGTGCATATAATTTGCCGTCTCTACAATATTATGCCCACATAAAAAATAACATTTCAGCGTTTCATAAAAGTCTGTATTCTTTTCTGCATCTTCATCCTGTAAGATCTGAAGTGCGTAATCTCTTACACCTGCTGCCTCCAGAGCCTGATATGCACAGCTGTAGACAGCTTCTGCTCTCCATTCTCCTTCTTGTATGACATTTTCTGTCCCGTCAAATCCCATCAGATGATACAGTCTTTTCAGCCATTTTATCTTTTGCGGACACTTTATCAGCTCTGAAAAAAGGCTGCTTACACAACATTTTTTCTGAATTCCGCCAAGTCTGTCTATAATCTGCTTTCTGTCCTCTTCTTTAGATATCCGGTAAAACAATACCCACGTTCCCAGATGGTCTGTTCTTTCGTATGTCTGTCCCCATATTCTGCTGATTTCCCGTTGCAATTCTATATCTGTATTTTGGGGAAAGTATGCTATCATATAGCCGTCTTCTATTTCATGCGCCAGATATATCAGGTCTGACCTATTTCCACAGAAAATATCATGTACGATCAATCTTTTACGCACAGGTACGGCCTCTCTGCGGCAGTTTTCTTCCGTCTTCCAATAATTTGCAATTATCGTACTCATGATTTCAGCTACCGATAAGTATTCTTTTTCCGCATCTGGATCAATACTTCGAAATATCACCACACTGTATCCATATAATTGCTCTTCTATCTCTATCTTTTTACATACTGCACTGCACCATCGGTTAAAGCGGAAACAATCCGGCTTTTCCTTCTGCCTTAGTTTTAACACAGTATCAAACATTTTCGTTGTTATATATTTTTTTCCTGTTTTCTTACGGGTTTTATTTTTCGCCGCACTTGAGTAAAGTGAAACTTCACCATCTGCTTTCACGATCATCACAGATGCTCCTATAAATTTACTTACTTTTTCTGCCATTCTTTCAAGGCTTCTTGTTTCAAACAGTGCATCAAATGCTATCTTATAACATCTATTGACGTCCAACATCCTAAAATCCCACCTTGTTCAGCATTCTTATTCATAATTTTTATCATTAAATCACATAATCAATTATAATTTGCGCTCTCCCAAAAGTCCACTTATTGACTTTATGTTGATTTTTTCTATAAATCATTTTTTTCATTGACAAATACAATATACAGATATAAAAAACTGTCTTGGTATGTTCATCACCAGAACAGTTTTCTTATTCCATAGACACGAGTACACAGCGAACTCCTGCCACCGGCAATTTTAAATGCATGTCGATTTAAAACTTCAGATATTGCACACTGTACGGCTTTAGCTCCAGCTGTCCGTTCATTGCAACTGCTTCCCCTGTCAGAAGATCTGTTGCCGTTCCATTCAGTTCGCCTGCATTTGCAGTATATGCATAATCTGCAGCATTGATCGCAACGATCACTCGTTCTTTCTCTGAGCAGCGTTCAAATACCAGCTGGTGATTCTGGATCACTACATTCTTATAAGCACCATTACAAAGTGCATCACTTTCCTGACGTACACGGATCAGTTTCTTAATAAACTCCGTCAGCTCATTTGGCTTTGGTTCTTCGAAGCATGGACGTAATGCATAATCATTATCCGGTGCTTTCTCCCCCGGCTCTGCCCATTCGCTTCCATAATACAGGCACGGAATTCCCGGCATACCCATAAGTAATCCGTATGCCAGCGGAATATGTTTCTTATTCGTCAGAATACTTGCCAGTCTTGTAACATCATGATTATCCACAAATGTCATCAGATGCTTTCCTCTGTAAATACACCACTGGTCACTTCCGAACTGGCGGTGCAGGGAATGTGCGATCTCGAACATATTCATGCAGTTAAAGCTGGAATATAATCCTTTGTAACACTCGTAGTTTGTACAACTGTGAAGCATCTCATCATTTACAATAATATTATAATCTCCAAATAATACTTCTCCGATCAATGCAAAGTCCGGTTTTAATTCCTGTGTATAAGAACGGAGCCGGCTCATAAAGTTATGATCCAGACTGTATGCCACATCCAGACGCAGCCCATCGATACCGAATTCATCGATCCAGTATTTTACACATTCCATCAGATAATCTACGACTGCCGGATTCTGAAGATTTAATTTGACCAGTTCAAAATGTCCTTCCCATCCTTCGTACCAGAATCCGTCATCGTAACAGCTGTTTCCATCAAAACTGATATGGAACCAGTCCTTGTACGGAGAATCCCATTTCTTCTCCTGTACATCCCTGAATGCCCAGAAGCCTCGTCCAACATGGTTGAATACACCATCCAGTACGATCTTTACGTTATGTTTATGCAGATCTTCACAGACCTCTTTGAAATCTTCATTCGTTCCCAGTCTGCAGTCGATCGTCTTAAAATCTCTTGTATCATATCCGTGATTGTCCGATTCAAAGATCGGATTTAACAAAATTGAATCTACTCCCAGTGTCTGAAGATACTCAGACCAGTCCATAAGTTTGCGGATGCGTGGAACGCACACGCCGTCATTATGCACTGGTGCCCCACAGAATCCAATCGGATAAATCTGATAAAAAATACTATTATAAGCCCACATTACTCATCCATCCTTTCTGTGTCCGCCAGAAGTTTCACAGCGGCTCACTCACTGTTTTATTATAGCACACCTTTTGCCCGAAGACCAAAAAAGAAACTGCCATCAGCAGGATCCCTGCATACTTCTTTTTATGCATCCCACTATTGACAGTTTCTTTTCTATCTTGCTATATATGATTGACGCCTGTAAAGACTATACCTTCTTCAATACTTTCACGATTTCTCCCATATACATCGTATGATAATCCTTATCCGGATACCATTTCTCATCATTTTCCTTAACATCGAAACATTCCGGTTTCATGTCCTGTGTATACTGAGTCTTGCATACGAAGATCAGATCTGCTTCTTCAACTGCAGTTGTTCCGTCTACCGCATATGGATGAAGGCCTGCCTCTTTCCATTTATCTTCTACGTCTTTTCCTGATACAGATCCGCATACGCTTAATGCTTTTCTGTAATCCTCTGACAGGAAAGAAAGTGTATACATACCCGTCTCATCCATGAATTTCTTCGTGTATCTCTGTGGACGGATATATGCAGTTGCGATATTCTTTCCCCACATGATTCCGACACCGCCCCAGCTTGCTGTCATGGTGTTGCTCTTTTTCTCATCTCCTGCTGTTACCAGCATCCATTCCTTGGAAATCTTTGTGAATGGATTGAATTCCAGGCTTTCGATTGCTACTTCTTTAAATGCCATTTCTGCATCCTCCTTATTTTCTCTAAGTTCTCCCGGGACATGTTACAACCATGTAAATCATAGATTTTGATGATGGCTTTTTCGTCCCGATACATTTACTCTTATAATTACAGACAGTGAATAAATCCACTGCCTGCTGCTTTTTTATTATAATACTTTTTCTATTATTTTACTAACACTTTACGGAAGTTTTTCTTACCCTTTTTCAGGACTACGCCTTCTCCGCTTAATGCTTCTCCGGCAAATGTCTGGAATACATCTGTCACCTTCTCACCATCTACAGATACTCCGCCCTGCTGTACGGCACGACGTGCTTCTGACTTGGAAGCTGTCAGTCCTGATTTTACTAACATCGTCAGGATATCGATATTGCCATCTGTAAGATCTTCTTCTGTCAGTTCTGTCTTTGGCATATCTGCTGCTGCACCTGTTGAGAATAATGCTCTTGCTGCCTCCTGTGCTTTCTGAGCTTCTTCTTCACCGTGAACCAGTTTTGTAAGCTCGAATGCAAGGATTTCTTTTGCTGTGTTAAGCTGCGCACCTTCCCAGCTGTCCATCTTATCGATCTCTTCTAATGGAAGGAATGTCAGCATACGGATGCATTTTAATATGTCTGCATCTGCAACATTTCTCCAGTACTGATAGAACTCGAATGGTGATGTCTTGTTTGGATCAAGCCATACAGCACCGCTCTGTGTCTTACCCATCTTCTTACCTTCTGAGTTCAGAAGCAGTGTAATTGTCATAGCAGAAGCGTCTTTTCCAAGTTTACGACGGATCAGCTCTGTACCGGCAAGCATGTTGCTCCACTGATCATCTCCACCAAACTCAAGATTACATCCGTATTTCTGGTATAACTCATAGAAGTCATATGCCTGCATGATCATGTAGTTGAACTCAAGGAAGCTGAGTCCTTTTTCCATTCTCTGCTTGTAGCACTCTGCTGTCAGCATACGGTTAACAGAGAAATGCGCTCCGACTTCACGTAATACTTCGATGTAGTTCAGTCCCATCAGCCAGTCAGCGTTATTAACCATCAGTGCTTTTCCATCTGAGAAATCGATAAAACGGCTCATCTGTTTCTTAAAACAGTCACAGTTGTGCTGGATTGTCTCCGGTGTCATCATCTGACGCATATCTGTTCTTCCGGATGGATCACCAATCATAGCTGTTCCTCCACCGATCAGAGCGATTGGCTTATTTCCAGCTTCCTGCAGACGTTTCATCAGACACAATGCCATGAAATGTCCTACATGAAGGCTGTCTGCCGTCGGATCAAATCCGATGTAGAATGTAGCCTTTCCATTGTTGATCAGATCTCTGATTCTGTCTTCATCTGTTACCTGAGCGATCAGGCCTCTTGCAACGAGTTCTTCATAAATTCCCATTTTTATTCTCCTTTTATTATGTTAATGATTTACAGAATTCTCACTTTATTTCAGCTTGTAAATATGCCTTTTGGGAAGCGATTTTCCCACATAACGGGTCAAAAAAAGTCCCTATCCAATATTGATTGGATAAGGACGATATTAACCGTGGTACCACCTTATTTCGCTGATTACCTGCGTATTCAGCCTCATTCAGTCTGCGTGTTCACAGACCTTTGCACTATAACGTGTGCCCGACGTCACAGCCTACTTTCGAAAACACTCATAATTCTTATCGTGGATCATTTCGGTGTGCAGCTCCAAGATGTATTCATTCTTCACTCTTTCATGCGCCTCTCATCAACCGGCAGCTTTCTGTATGGGTGTGTGAATCACTACTTCTTCTTTTCCAAGCCTTTGTGATATCTGTATATTATTTTCCTGTCTGTGTTAAAGACTAACTGATTTGCTGAACTTTGTCAAGATGATTTTTAATCTCCATCTTTTATTTTTTCAAAAAGTTGAAGCCATGCTCCTGCAATTATTTCATTTCCATATTCTGTCAGATGAATACCATCCGTTGTAACACTCTCATATCCTGCTTTTTCTGCTTTCAATATTATCATGTCCTGAAGCGCAAGAAAGTCCGCATGATATTTTTCTGCAATCTTTTTTTCGATTCTTTCTGTCTGTTTTATTCCCGGAATCCAGTTTTCATACATTCTGGGATATGGCACTATAAATGGCGACATACAGATAAGCTTTGCATCCGATTGCTCTGTAATTTCTTTCACAATGGCTTCATAACAGGCTTCAAACTGCTGTTCTTCCAGGCTCTTTCCTGTATTCATCATAACTCCGACGTCATTGCATCCTATCAGAATACTTACGACATCCGGTCGTTTTAAAATGCATTCCTTCTCCAATATACGTTTCACTCCATAAACCGTGAATCCATCATGTCCGCGATTCATAATGTCGTACTTCTTCCTTCCGCCGTCACTGTCATTCAACTTCTCAGCCACCATATTCACATAACCATTTCCCAGTGGATTTCCTAAAAAGCAATGACTGGCATCTGTAATACTGTCACCTAAAAATATAATTTTTTTCATCTGCATTTAATACCAAATAGCCTTATACTATAAATTACATGAATTATAATTCCTGTCCGTCCTTAATTACCATCTTAAGATCCAGATTCTCGTCTAATAATACGATATTCGCTTTCTTTCCCGGTGCGATCGAACCATATGTATCTTCAATTCCAAGACTCTTAGCCGGATTGATCGTCGCACATGCAATAGCTGTCTCAAGTGGAATCTCCATCTTCTTAACTACCGTACGCATGCAGTCAGCAAGGTTTGTTACTGATCCGGCAAGTGCTCCGTCAGATACCAGTGTCGCATGATTTCCAACTACTTTTACATCCAGACCGCCAAGTGTATACTGTCCATCCGGCATTCCGGTTGCACGCATGCTGTCACTGATCAGGATCATGCGGTCTGCTCCCATCATCTTGAACGCTGCTCTTACCATAGATGGGTGGATATGTACACCGTCACAGATAATTTCTGCCATTACATGTTCACTATCTGATACTGCACCTACTACACCCGGTTCACGGTGTGTGAATGCAGGCATTGCATTAAAGAGATGTACCGCATGATTCGCACCTGCATCAAACGCTGCTTTTGCGTGTGCATAATCAGCATTCGTATG
This sequence comes from bacterium, assembly GCA_963595255.1. Lineage (GTDB taxonomy): Bacteria > Bacillota > Clostridia > Lachnospirales > Lachnospiraceae > Dorea_A. Next base: position 7,332 of record CAVBHX010000031.1, on the reverse strand, counting down.
TGCAAGGGAAATATTTACCTTATCTTTCATTGCTTTTACAAATGCAACTGCTTCGTCACTTTCTTCCGGCGCAAGTCCGACAAACTTTACGAGCCCTTCGGAAGCATCAATGAATCTCTGACAGATTTCCATATCACAAGGCATGATGTTTCTTTCATCCTGTGCACCTTTTTTCACCGGACTGATAAACGGTCCTTCCATGTTCACACCTACAAGGTCCGCTCCCTTAGGATTCTGCTCTTTTTTGTATTCAGCTGCCGTTCTTAAGATTGCTTCCAGCTCTTCTACCGGAAGTGTCATGGTTGCCGGTGCAATTGTTGTAACACCTACAGATGCCTCATATTTTGCAATATTTTCGATTGCTTCTTTGCTGTTATCGCAGAAATCATCTCCCATACATCCATGGAAATGCAGATCGATCAGTCCCGGGATTGCATATGCTCCCCGTCCATCGATCACTTCCTCTCCGATCATATCCGGTACATTTTCTGTTGTATAAATATTATCAATTTTATCATCGTGGATCACAATACCGCCTGCTGTAAATTTCTTATCTTCTGTATAAACGATTACATTTTTGATTATCATTTCAGTTATCCTCCAATTTATTCTGTCTATTTCCGCATATCATTTTATCATTCATACGATGTCCCCGTGATATGTATTTATTTTAATAAGCTCCTGCGAAGCGCCTCACCTTCTTCCAGTGCACGCAGTGTATTATCATGCAGTACCTCTTTTTCATACTTATCCTGCTCTACATAATAAGAATAGATAATATCCAGCATGACCAGGATCGGGAACTGTGGTGATATAACGTTACCATGGTTCAAATGCCGAAGCGACGGAAGTAAGAGTACTTCCGAACAATATTGTTCAAAACCACCCCGGTTATTCGCCGTCAGCAGTACGGTTTTTGCACCTCTTCGATAAGCTTCCTGCAGCAAAAACAATACCGATTCTTTTGTACCACTGATACTGATTCCAAACACCAGACTTCTCTTATCCTGAAATACCGCCTGCATCCGCATCATATCCGTCTCCACCAATGAATCAATATCCACACCGATACGCATAAAGCGAAGCTCCATCTCCCTTGCAGAAAGTCCCGAACTTCCCGTTCCACATACAAATACCCGCTCCGCCTGATTCAGATATCTGCTGATTCTTGCAATCTGAGCTTCATCTACCAGACTGTATGTCTTATTCAGGAGTTCCTGGTATGCATTCAGGATCATCCTGGTATTCCCTGTAATAGATTCCTGCTTTTCAACAAATGTTTCTTCATACTGATAGACAAATTCCCTGTAACCTCTGTAGCCACATTTTTTTGCAAACCTTGAAAGTGAAGCTTCTGATACAAAAAGTCTTTCTGCGATAGATTTCGCAGAAAAATCTACTTTCTTTCTGTTCTGTATAAAAAAATCTGCAATATTTCTTTCTACTGTTGTGAACTTATCATAGTTGGATTCTATGATCGGTACTACTGATTTTACATAATATTCCATAGCTTATTATCCCTGTTCTGATTACTGGTGTCTTCCCTGGAAATGATAGAATGCTCCAAGCATACCGGCATTGTTCTGATTCTTGGCAAATGCAATCCTTGTATGCTCCCACATACTGGACACCAGATATTTTTCTACTGCTTTTTCAATCTTATCTTTTAAGAATGCTTCCTGTGCCATAATTCCACCGCCAAGTACAACGACTTCCGGATTCACTACATAGCAGATATTGGCAATTCCTTTTCCAAGTACATCCACCATCTCGTCAATTGCACGGTTACAGATCTCATCGCCTTTTTTCGCCTCTTCAAAAATGTGATATCCGCTCCAGTTTTCGGTTGGTTCTTCCTTCCAGGCAGCTACTTTTTTTGTCAGGATGCTTGCTGCTCCGAGTGTCTGGAAATCACTGTCATCCATATGCATATATCCAACTTCACATGCACTGTTGCTGAATCCGTGGAACACTTCACCGTTCAGAAGGATACAGCCGCCGATTCCGGTTCCGATCGTCAGCATCACTGCTGCCTTGCTTCCTGCAGCCGCGCCTGCTTTATACTCTGCAAGTCCGGCACAGTTTACATCATTTTCCACTTCACATGGAATTCCAAAGCGCTCTTCCACCGTCTTTTTAAATGCCGTTCCGATATAATTCGGGATCAACGGTGCAGAATAGAAGATTTCTCCTTTTTCAATGTCCACCATACCTGCAGTAGAGATACACACACCTGCATCTGCTTCACCTTTTAACTCTTCTACGATACCGATTACTTTATCAAGGATCGCCGGTCCGCCTTTCTGCGCTTCTGTCTTCATTTCTTTCTTTAACAGCACTTCTGCATTCTCGCTTACAATCCCATATTTGATGGCTGTGCCGCCGATATCAATACTAATATATTTTTTCATTTCTTCTTTTCCTCTTTCACTATCCTTCATTATACTCGTTATGCCAGAAAAGGGCAAACCGTTCTTTTATGGTTTGCCCTCGACTTTTCTGATTAGATCTTTACTTTGAATATTGCCTTTTTGATGGCTTCCGGTTCCTGAACCTGAACCGCTGTTCTGTGTCCGTCACTTGGATAACAGATCAGGAAATCTCCATCTGTCAGGACTACGGAAGAATTCTTTTCCCCATCCATTGGAAGAAAATCATCTTTTTCCACAAAATCTTTTAATTCCATATTCTGAATGAAGTTCAGATCGATCTGTTCATTTCCATGGATCATTACATGGACGTCCAGATAATTCTTATGTGCTTCCCAGAAACGTTCTTCCGGTGTAGTCGTTGTATACTCTACGATGTTAACAAACAGTCTGTCACCATCGATCTCATGACTTCCCTTTTCATAAGATGCAAGGTCGTGTGTCTTTGCATATTCAAAGCACTCTTTTACCTGCTCTTCTAAGAATGGGAATTCAGATAAATTATTGATATTTCCAAAAATCACAGAAATCGTCACTCCTTCTTAGTTTTTGTAAATGGTTGTGTTAGGAGCAGGTACGGAATTGTCTCCTTTTGCCTTTCTCCAGATGATACTTGCCGGGATACCGATTACCAGTGATACTACAATTGAGATGATTGAGTATGACCAGATTGATACGTGATCAGCAGGTACGAAGTATTTGATGTATACCATTACGCCTGATGCAACGATGAATGCACATACTGCACCAAATGTATTGGCAACCTTTGTAAATGCTCCAAGGATAAATGTTCCGATCAGGATACCAAGTACCAGTCCCATGAATCCGTTGAACCATTCGTATGCAGATTTTACTCCGCCGTTAGCCAGTACCATAGCAACTACAATTGCGAAGATACCAACGATCAGAGATACATACTGTCCGATCTTTGTCTGTTTCTCAAAGCTTAATTCTTTCTTAGAAAGTCTTGCCTGGATATCCAGTGTCCAGCTTGATGCTACAGAGTTCAGACCTGTAGAAAGTGTAGACTGTGCTGCTGCATAAATAGCTGCTAACAGAAGTCCTGTTACACCAACCGGAAGCTCAAATGCGATGTAAGATGCGAAGATCTGGTCCTGAGCTGCTGCCGGTGGAAGTGCATTCTGCTGATAAAATACGTATAATCCTGTACCGATCAGGTAGAATACTGTTGCGATGAAGATTGATAATCCTCCGTTTGCAAGCATCATTTTGTTCAGTTTCTTTGTATCAGTTGTTGTTGTAAAACGCTGTACAATATCCTGGCTTGATACGTAAGATGCCATTGTATTGAATCCGGCACCAACGATCATGATGAATACGCTGTCTTCAAAAATGTTAGCATTGAAGATCGGCTGATCTACAGCAAGGAACTTATGCTCTGTTGTCAGTGCATGAGCGATTGCTCCAAATCCACCATCTAAGTGAGCTAACAGGAAAATCAGTGCAAATGTAACACCGATCAGAAGTACAGATCCCTGGATGAAGTCTGTCCAAAGTACGGATTTAAGACCTCCTGTGTATGAGTAAATAATAGCAATGATACCCATGATAATGATCAGTAAGTTTACGCTGATTCCAGTCAGACTTCCAAGTACCATACATGGAAGGTACATGATGATTGACATACGTCCGATCTGGTAAATGATGAACATTACAGCTCCAAGTACACGAAGTCCTTTGCTTCCGAATCTCAGTTCCAGATAATGATATGCTGTATCAATATCCAGTTTGCTGTAGATTGGCAGGAAGAATTTGATCGTGATCGGGATAGCTAACAGCATACCAAGCTGTGCAAACCACATGATCCATGTTCCTGCGTATGAGTTTCCTGCTAATGACAGGAATGAAATCGGACTTAACAGTGTTGCGAAAATTGATACGGAAGTTACCCACCACGGTACAGTTCCGTCTCCTTTAAAATACTCTTTTCCTTTCATTTCTTTCTTTGCGAAATGAAGGCCGGCGAACAGTACAGCCGCGAGATAAACTACTAAAATGACTAAATCTACTACGGTAAACCCTTGCATCGTCTCTCTCCTTACAGATATTTTTCTTTAAATGTATCTTTATTATATTATCTTACAGATATTTAGCTTTTGCGTCGCGAACCATCTTAGCTGCTTCTTCAACGATAGCCATATCTTCTTCTACTAATGCCGGCAGTGGCTCTCTTACTCCGCCAAGTTCCAGACCTTCGTTGATCTTTAACATAGCTTTGATCACTGCGTACATATTTCCGTGTGCAGAGCACATCTTATAGATGATCTCATCACAAGCATACTGGATTTCTCTTGCTTCTTCCATCTTTCCGGCTCTTACATACTCATCTAACTTCAGATATAATTCTGGCATAACTCCGTATGTACCACCGATTGCTCCTTCAGCTCCGATGACACGTCCACTCATGAACTGCTCATCTGGTCCGTTGAAGATGATGTAGTCAGGTCCTGCTGCCTGTTTGAACATCTGGATATCCTGTACCGGCATAGAAGAGTTCTTAACACCAATTACGTTAGGATTCTTTCTCATCTCTGCGAAAAGTCCCTGTGTAAGAGCTACTCCTGCAAGCTGTGGAATGTTGTAGATTACGAAGTCTGTGTTTGGTGCTGCTGCACTGATGTCATTCCAGTACTGAGCGATTGCATACTCTGGCAGGTGGAAGTAGATCGGTGGGATTGCTGCGATTGCATCAACTCCAAGGCTCTCTGCATGTCTTGCAAGTTCCTGGCTGTCTTTTGTGTTGTTGCATGCAACGTGTGCGATTACTGTAAGCTTTCCTTCAGCTGCTTTCATAACGTTCTCAAGGATGATCTTACGGTCTTCTACGCTCTGGTAGATACATTCTCCTGATGAACCATTAACGTATACACCTTTCACACCTTTTTCTACGAAGTACTTTGTCAGTGCCTGTACGCCTTCCGGGCTTACATTTCCTTCTTTGTCATAACATGCATAGAATGCCGGGATTACGCCTTTGTACTTTTCAAGATTTCTCATTGTTCTTTCTCCTTTTCTTATTTGATTTTGATTTGCTTATATGTTTTGTTTGTTTATAAAGTTATCAATAAATCCTCTTCGGAATTATCTTTCCATTTCTTCCACAAATGATTTTGTGATCAGCTGTGGTCTTGTGATGATGGAACCAACAACAACGCTGTATGCTCCAAGTTCAATCACGTGTCTTGCCTTTTCCGGTGTGTTGATGTTACCTTCTGCAATGACTCTGTGTTTTGCTTTTGCAACAATCTTTCTTAAAATTTCGAAATCATTTGCTTCGATCTTGTCGCCTTTGCTCTGTTCTGTATAACCAACCATAGTAGTTCCGATGAAGTCAAATCCAAGTTCGTCGGCATGCAGTGCTTCTTCTACTGTAGAGCAGTCTGCCATGAATAACTGATCCGGATATTTTGCTTTTACTTCTTTGAAGAACTCATCCAGTGTCTTTCCACCAGGTCTCTTAGAAATAGTAGCGTCCATTGCAATGATCTCCGGCTTAACTTCCATAAGCTCTTCGATCTCTTTCATCGTTGGTGTAATGTAGATATCGCTGTCATCGTAATCTCTTTTTACGATTCCGATAATCGGAAGATCAACCTGTGACTGGATCTCCTTGATATCTTCTTTTGTATTTGCACGAATTCCACTTGCACCTCCCTGCTTTGCAGCCAGTGCCATTCTTCCCATAATGAATGAAGAATGTAATGGTTCATTCGATAATGCCTGACATGAAACGATTAATTTTCCCTTCAGATTTTCAACTTTCTGATTCATTTTTCTGTTCCCTCCTTCGTTCTGCAATCAGTATAGTATTGTTCAATTGTATTTTCAAGTACCTTTGTCGTTGTTGAAAGTTCTTTCACTCTTTTCAATTCTTCTCTCTGTTTTCGCCTATTTTTGCTCTTGCTTTTTGTGCAATTTGCACAATTCCAGGTAGTTTCTTTCCAGTTTTGAAAGTAGTTTCAATTCTTGCTATTTCACTTGAAAATTCATTTATAATGTATATACTGGTATTCAGAAACAAAAAACAATTGAATAAGGAGAGGTTATTATTATGGTAATTTATAAAGCAAAAGACTATCAGGATATGAGCCGTAAGGCAGCAAACATTATTTCTGCACAGATTATTATGAAACCTAACTGTGTACTTGGACTTGCAACCGGATCTTCACCGGTCGGTACTTATAAACAGCTGATCGAATGGTATAAAAAAGGAGATCTTGATTTTTCTCAGGTTACAAGCGTGAACCTCGATGAATATAAAGGACTCAGTCCGGAAAATGACCAGAGCTACAGATATTTCATGAACACCAATCTTTTCGATTATGTAAATATCGATAAAACACGTACTTTCGTTCCGAACGGACTGGAAGCAGATTCTGACAAAGCCTGCAGCGAATACAATGAGATCATCCGCAAACAGGGTGGCGTAGACCTTCAGCTTCTCGGTCTTGGACACAACGGACACATCGGATTCAACGAGCCAGGTGTTGCTTTTGAAAAAGAGACACACTGTGTAGATCTGACAGAAAGTACGATTGAAGCTAACAAACGTTTCTTCGAATCCGAAGATGATGTTCCAAGACAGGCCTACACAATGGGTATCAAAAATATCATGCAGGCAAAGAAGATCCTCGTAGTCGTAAGCGGAGAAGATAAAGCTGCAATCTTAAAAGAAGTATTATACGGCCCAATTACTCCGGAAGTTCCTGCTTCTATCCTTCAGCTTCACAATGATGTTACGATTGTGGCTGATGCAGCTGCACTTAGCAAAATCAATATGTAGATCACAGGACTTACCACCGGCAAGTTCTGTTGTATACTTTGGTATAAAAAATAGGCTTTGCCTATTCAACTCCCCTGCCCCTCAATCTTTGAGGGGTGG
>CAVBHX010000030.1:0-34936 GCA_963595255.1 bacterium | reverse complement strand
TGCACGGTTTGATGAGGGGAAAGAGGGCGAAGCCCTCTAACCTACTCTACATGCGTTCGGAAGGAGCTTCCAGTGGCAGGTCCTGTAGATACCGAAATATGCATCCGGAATTGTAGATGCATTAGACTAAAGTATGAAAACCAGTCTATTTACCAACGAATTATCAGAAATTAATAAACAATAAAACAAAATGCATTTAATATTACATTTTCTTATATTTGTATAAAAAAAACTAATATTTTCCATTGACAATTTAATAACCATCTCTTACACTATGGTTACAAGGTATTCATTTCTAATTAATTTCGATATTCGAATGGAGGTTTGAGTTATGGAACAGAAACAAGAAAAATTTAGTACCATAGGTTACATAGCTGCGGCGTTAGGTATGTGTATTGGTACTGGTAATGTATGGCGATTCCCACGAGTGTGTGCGGCAAACGGTGGTGGAGCATTTATCTTAGCATGGACGATTGCAATGCTGATTTATGCGGTACCGCTTCTTTCAACAGAGATGGCATTCGGTAAAAAGACAAGACTTGGATGTATCGGTACTTTCCGTGATGCGGGTGGAAAGAAGTATACCTGGATGGGATTCTTTGTAGCAGCGGTTTGCTTCTTCCTGATGAGTTACTATTGTGTACTTCAGGGATATTGCATGAAATATGCGGTAAATTCATTTACTTCATTTAAAGCAAATCTGACAACAGAGACAACATCAAAAATGTGGGCAGCATTTACAGATTCACCGGCACAGGTTGTTTTATTCCATGCAATTGGTTTTGCGTTGGCATGTTTCATCGTGTATCAGGGTATTGCAGGCGGAATTGAAAAGTTCTGTAAGGTAGCGATTCCGGCACTGTTCATTATTCTTGTAGGATTAGCGATTTACGCAGTTACATTAAACGGATCAAGTCAGGGACTTCAGTATCTCTTCACAATTAAGAAAGAGTATATCTTAAGCCCGAACACATGGATCCAGGCATTCATTCAGGCAGCATGGAGCACCGGAGCCGGATGGGGATTCATTATTACATATGCGAACTACGTAGGAGAAGACGAAGACGTTCCGACAAGCTGTCTGATCATGGGACTTGGCGATAACCTTGGAGCTATCCTTTCAGCACTGGTAGTTATTCCTGCAATCTGTGCACTGTCCGCTACACCGGAAGCAGCCAATGAAGCACTCAGCCAGGGTAACTTCGGACTTACATTTATTTACATCTATCAGTTATTTACAACAATCCCGGGTGGAAGATTTATTTCCTTTATCTTCTTTGGATTACTTGCAATTGCAGCAATTACATCACTGTTCTCTATGATCGAAGTTGGTGTGAAATGCGTAGTTGACATGGGAATGCCGCGTAAGAAAGCAGTTGTCAGTGTCTGCGTTGCCGGCTTCTTAGTAGGATGCTTTTCATGCTGGTCACTGGCGAACATCGACAATCAGGACTGGGTATGGGGACTTGGACTTTTAGTAAGTGGTGCATTTATCGCAATCCTTGCATGGAAGTACGGAGTTGAGAAATTACGTACACAGGAAGTCAATGCAAAAGGTGCAGATGTACATCTGCCGAAAGCATATTACACCGTATGCATGTATATCATTCCGGTACTGGTAGTTGGAATGGTTGCTTACTGGCTCCTTCAGACAAAAGAATGGTTCCCGGATACATGGCTGAATCCATTCATCATCCAGGATAATACAGGAACAGTATTACTTCAGTTTGCAGTTGTTATTATTGTTGGTCTTTTACTTGCGAAGTTCTTTAATGCAAAGACTGCAAAGGGAGCTATGAAAGACGACGAAGTGGCAAAATAATAGTTACAGTTCACAGATGATACAGTAACGAATAATAGAAAGAAGGTATGAGTTATGACGATGGATGCAATTATTATGATGATCATCACATTGGTTGGTTATATCGGCGGATTTAGTTATTTCATGGTACGGGTATTTAAAAAAGAAAGAAGTAAATCAAAAAAGTAGGTAAGTAATGGAGATCAGATAAGGGATAGTATAGTAAGTTAGACGACGCTCTGATTGAAATGAATACATAACCGAACGGGCCGGAGCCGGATTCTTGTCAGGTGTGACAGGATTCCGGCTCCGGTCTGTTATTTTGTCTTTCAATACCTTTTTTGAATATCAGGATAGATTTTATGAATTAGAGATGCGGATGCCGGTTTGTTATAGTAGAGTCAGAGAAAGAATTAAAACCGGAGAGAACAGAAAAATCCTGATATTCAAAAAAGGTATTGAAAGAGGTGAGAGACGATGGAAAAAGAAAAATCCATAACATTTCCGCCGATGGGGCAGAGGATCATCAAATCGGTGATTGCTGTAGCACTGTGTTTTTGCATTTATTATATAAGAGGAAAAAGAGGAATCCCGTTCTATTCGGCACTGGCAGTTCTGCAGTGTATACAGCCTTACGACAAGAGTATGAAAGAAGTGGCGAAAAAAAGAACGATCGGGACATTCATCGGTGCGTTCTGGGGATTAGTGGTGATTCTGATCCTTAAGGCGGCAGAAGGAGATATCGGGAAGACGATTGAAGAATCATTTTTCAGATATATGCTGATCTCGGTATTTACCGGAGTAGTACTGTATTCGACGGTCGTGTGGAAATGTAAAAATGCTTCGTATTTTTCCTGCGTGGTGTTCCTGAGTATTACGGTGATGCATATATCGGATCATTCCCCTTTTATCTTTGTATTGAACCGTGTGATGGATACGCTGATTGGGATCGGAATCGCACTGGTAGTTAATTCGGCACATTTTCCGAGAGAAAAGAGGACGGACGTACTGTTTGTGTCCGGTGTAGATGACACGATATTGGACAGCAGGAAAAGCCTGACTCCGTACAGCAAAGTAGAGTTGAACCGTGTGATCGCAGATGGAGCAAAGTTCACTGTATCGACGATACGGACACCGGCTTCGGTCAGAGAGGCGATGGAAGGGGTACAGCTGAATATGCCGGTGATCGCGATGGACGGTGCGGTGCTCTATGATATGAAGGAAGGGGAGTATCTGATGAAGTATCAGATGTCCCATATGCAGGCGGAGCGGATGCAGAATTATATCCGTCAGAACGGATGCCGCTGTTTTGTGAATACGGTGGTGGAGAATCTTCTGGTAATTTATTACAGTGAACTTGTTAATGAAGCTGAGAACGGAATCTATGCTTCAAAGAAGAAATCGCCGTATAGAAATTATGTAAGACACCAGGATCCAGTGTGTGATAATGTGGTGTATCTGTTCGTGATTGATGAAAAGAACCGGATCGTTTCCTTGTATGAGAAGCTTAGGAAAGAACCGTGGGCATCGGAATACCGGATCGTGATCGCAGATTCGGAAAATTATCCGGGATATGCACATCTGAAAATCTATCAGAAAGATGCGACCAGAGAACATATGCTGGCCAATCTGAAGGCACTGACGGGACTGGATAAGACGGTGACATTTGGAAGCATCCGGGATAAGTACGACGTATGGATCGGGGATGCAGACAGGAATGTGATGGTGAAGGAACTGAAGCGGCGGTATGAACCGGTGAAAAGATGGGGCAGGAGATGACAGAACCGGTAAAAAGATGGGCGGGAGCTGAAAGAACCGTCAGATAAGTGGTAGAGAGAAAATATATAATCGAAAAAAAGAGGGAGTTCTTCCGGTTGCAGGAAGAGCTCCCTCTTGTATACGATTGTTGAAAGTAAGTCTCTTTAAAGAACATATCAATCAATATGACACGATTTTTTTAATACCATCTGGTCATCGGCAGATTATTATTAATACCCTTTGTCATCAGAATCTGGTGAATATCAATGATTCCGTTATGGAAGGTAGCGGCGCATGCAGAGAGATACATGTCCCACATTCTAAGAAAACGTTCGTCGAACATTGTACGTGCTTCGTCAATGTGTTCTTTAAAGTTTTTCTCCCAGCAGAGAAGTGTACGGTTATAATGCAGACGTAAATCTTCGATATCCTGTGTATGGAAATTATCCTCTGCCATGCAGTTCATCACTTCACGCAGGCTTGGAACGGATCCGCCCGGGAAGATATATTTCTTGATCCATGGATCGCCAGGATGTTCTTTTAAGGCACTGATGAAGTGGAGCAGGAACAGACCGCCGTCTTTCATGACCTTGCTTACGCAGTCTAAATATAACTGGTAATTCTCACGGCCGACATGTTCGAGCATGCCGACACTGACAACACGGTCATACAATTTACCATCCGAAGGAAGATCACGGTAGTCCATAAGTTTCACTTCCAGATAGTCGGATAATCCTTCGTCTTTGATACGTTTCAGGCATTCTTTATATTGTTCTTCACTTAAGGTGATGCCGGTACCTTTGATTTTATATTTCTTAGCGGCTTCGATCAGAAGGAATCCCCATCCGCAGCCGATATCCAGAAGTGTCATACCTTCTTTCAGATATAATTTTTCAAGAATGTAATCGACTTTATTCTTCTGTGCCTGATACAGGGTATCATCTTTATGTTTGAAATATCCGCAGGAGTAACTCATTGTTTGATCGAGCCAGAGCTTATAGAAGTCATTTCCGATATCGTAATGACTATGGATTTCTTGTTTCTGATTCTTTTTTGAAGAAGATGGGAACATGATAGATTTTAAATGATGTTCATCGGTTGAGAATTTACCCATTTGTCCAAGAAAATTATCAAGTGCCTGATAAAGATTTCCTTCGATATCAAGATCACCATCCATGTAAGCTTCGCCAAGTGCAAGAGAAGTACTGGTGATCAGATCTTTTAATGGGATGACCTTTTTAAAATTTACGGTAAATGTAGGTTCGCCCTCTCCGATCAGATGTTCATGTCCATTGATCTTAACCAGGAAAGGATGTTCATCGAATTTTTTTAAAAATGTTATCATAGCTTGTTCTTCCAGCATAATACAACCTCCAGTTTTGCTATCATTATTTCCTTCAGCAGGAATTATATTCCTTATAAATTTTGAAAGTCAAATAAAATAGACATTTTTTGAAAATTGTATTGGAACTACCAATCATGAAAGCTTAATAGATGAAAAAATCTATCAAAACCAGATACATCTATTGACATTTAAAATAATAAGAGATAAAATACATATACCCCGTAAGGGTATAAAAAGAGCGCGAAAAGGAGCAAGTATATGGCAGACAAGAATGCAGATAATAATGAAAATAAAATTGAAAAAGAATGCTGTTGTCATGCATCCAAGCATCGCACAGATAAAGAATACAAGGACCTGATGAACCGTCTGAGCCGGATCGAAGGTCAGGTACGCGGGATCAAAGGAATGTTGGAAAAAGATGCCTATTGTCCGGAGATTCTGGTACAGGTATCGGCGGTGAATGCGGCACTGAACAGCTTTAATAAAGTATTACTGGCGAATCATATCCGTACCTGTGTGGCAGATGACATCAGAGACGGGAAAGATGAGACGATTGATGAGCTGGTAAAAGTGTTACAGAAGCTGATGAGATAAGTAAAATAACAATGACAGGAGGGAATCAAACAACAATGGAACAATATATAGTAACCGGTATGAGCTGCGCAGCCTGCAGCAGCAGAGTCGAAAAAGCAGTTTCGAAAGTGCCGGGTGTAACATCCTGCTCGGTAAGTCTCCTTACCAACTCGATGGGAGTAGAAGGAACTGCAAGTGAACAGGAGATTATAAAGGCAGTCACAGATGCCGGATACGGCGCATCGAAAAAAGGTGAAGGAGCAGCAAAGACACAGTCACAAGCAGCGTCCGCCGGAGAAGATATGTTAAAAGACAGAGCAACACCGGTATTAAAGAAACGTCTGATCGCATCACTTGGATTCCTGATCGTCCTGATGTATTTCTCCATGGGACATATGATGTGGGGATGGCCGGTTCCGGGATTCATGAAAGACAATCATGTAATGATGGGATTATTACAGATGCTTCTGACGATTGCGGTTATGGTGATCAACCAGAAGTTCTTCATCAGTGGATTCAAAGGACTGATCCACAGAGCACCGAACATGGATACGTTGGTGGCACTTGGATCTGGTGCGTCTTTTGTATACAGTACGTATGCACTCTTTGCCATGACTGATGCACAGATGCGCGGCGATATGGACGCAGTCATGTCTTATATGCATGATTTTTACTTTGAATCAGCAGCTATGATCCTGGCGCTGATCACAGTCGGTAAGATGCTGGAAGCAAGATCCAAAGGAAAGACGACCGACGCATTAAAAGGACTGATGAAGCTTGCACCGAAGACTGCAGTTGTAGTTCGTGACGGAAAAGAAGTACAGGTATCGATCGAACAGGTACAAAAAGGTGATATCTTTGTTGTAAAACCGGGTGAAAATATTCCGGTAGACGGAGAAGTCATAGAAGGTAACAGCGCAGTCAATGAATCTGCACTGACCGGTGAGAGTATTCCGGTAGACAAGGCCGCCGGCGATAAAGTATCAGCCGCAACTGTGAACCAGTCCGGATATCTGAAGTGCCGGGCAACCAGAGTCGGTGAGGATACGACACTTTCACAGATTATCCAGATGGTAAGCGATGCAGCCGCAACAAAAGCACCGATTGCGAAGATCGCAGACCGTGTATCCGGAGTATTCGTTCCAACCGTTATCACGATCGCAGTGATCACAACGATCGTATGGCTGATCACAGGACAGAGCATTGGATTTGCATTATCCAGAGGAATCGCAGTGCTGGTTATCAGCTGCCCATGTGCACTTGGACTTGCCACACCGGTAGCGATCATGGTTGGAAATGGAATGGGAGCCAAGAATGGTATCATGTTCAAGACAGCTGTATCTCTGGAAGAGACCGGTAAGATGGAGATCGTAGCACTTGATAAGACAGGAACCATCACAAGCGGAGAGCCGAAAGTAACAGATATTATTCCGGCAGCAGGAGTGACCGAAGATACTTTATTGAAATATGCATATGCACTGGAGAATAAGAGTGAGCATCCGCTTGCAAGAGCGATTCTTGAAAAGGCAAAAGAGGAAAATGCTAATATAGAGGAAGTTACAGAATTTCAGGCACTTCCGGGTAACGGTCTGACAGCCGTGTTGGACGGACATACATTATATGGAGGAAATCACACATTTATCAGCACAAAGGTAAATGTAGATACAGATATTCAGAAACAGGCAGAGAAACTTGCCGAAGAGGGTAAGACACCATTATTCTTCGGAAATGAAGATCATTTACTTGGAGTCATCGCAGTAGCGGATGTCATCAAAGAAGACAGTCCACAGGCAATCAAAGAACTTCAGAACATGGGAATCCATGTAGTTATGCTGACCGGAGATAACGAACGTACGGCAAAAGCCATCGGAAAACAGGCCGGAGTCGATGAAGTTATCGCAGGTGTACCTCCGGAAGGAAAAGAACAGGTGATCCGTAAGCTGAAAGAAAAAGGAAAAGTTGCGATGGTCGGAGACGGTATCAACGATGCACCGGCACTGACAAGAGCCGATATGGGAATCGCTATTGGAGCCGGAACAGATGTTGCGATCGATGCAGCTGATGTGGTACTGATGAAGAGCCGCTTAAGCGACGTACCGGCAGCCATCCGTATGAGTCGTGCGACACTTCGGAATATCCATGAGAACCTGTTCTGGGCATTCTTCTATAATGTGATCGGAATCCCGCTCGCAGCCGGCGTATGGTATCCATTATTCGGATGGAAATTAAATCCGATGTTCGGTGCGGCAGCCATGAGCTTATCAAGCTTCTGCGTGGTATCGAACGCATTAAGACTGAATCTTTTTAAGATGTATGACGCATCTAAAGATAAAAAATTAAAAGCTAAAAAAGAAAAGAAAGTATCCAAGAAGGAGGATAAGACAATGAAAAAAGTAATGCATATTGAGGGAATGATGTGTGGACACTGTGAGGCAACTGTGAAGAAAGCACTGGAAGCACTTCCACAGGTAGACGAAGCAATCGTAAGCCACGAGGCTGGAACAGCAGAAGTTACATTAAATGCAGAGATCGCTGATGATGTGCTGAAGAAGACAGTTGAGGATAAGGATTATACTGTGACATCTGTTGCATAAGAAGAGAAGAAATATATGTTAAGGAAAAGTCAGTTTTGTTTCTTGAAAGGGGCAAAACTGACTTTTATGTTAAATTTATAATTTTATAAAAATTTAGTGGACAAATAAAAATGTATATGCTTTAATAAAGACAAAGCATTATATTTCTGGAAAAGCAGTATTTACTGCATCTTAAGTCATTTCTTAGACCATTCCGACAGCCAGTGAAGGCAGTATGAAATCTCAATGCTTTAATATTTCCAATAACTAGGCAGAGAGAAGAATGGTCCAAGGATAAAGTGGATAATAGAATCTCCTGCGAATTCAAAAATTGAAGGAGGTTTTATAATGTCTAATAATAGTGATCGGTTATCTGTAAACCGACAATACAAAGCACGGATTTTCGAAATGTTGTACCAGGATAAAAAGGAGTTACTGGATTTATATAATGCAGTAAACGGAACAAAATATGAGGATCCTGAACAATTAGAGATTAACACATTAGAAAATGCCATCTATATGGCAATGCATAATGATGTATCTTTTGTAATAGGGTGGAGTGTCTCATTATACGAACATCAGTCAACGTTTAGTCCGAATCTGCCGCTGCGTTTTTTGTTTTATATGTCAGATTTATATTCTGCAATAACTAAAAATGCGAATCTATATGGAAAGAAGAAGATTGGAATACCAGCACCTAAATTTATTAGTTTTTATAATGGAATTGAGAAACGACCGGAACGAGAAGTGCTGAGTTTGTCTGCAATGTATCAGATGAAAGAAGAAAATCCGGAATTAGAATTAAGAGCTACGCTTTTAAATATTAATACTGGATATAATGAAAATTTGAAAAGAACGTGTAAATCCTTGGGAGATTATTGTGAGTATACTGGACGGGTTAGAAGATATGCCAATGAAATGCCGATTGAAGATGCTGTAGAAAAAGCAATCACAGAATGTATGAATGAAGACATCCTTGTTGAATTTTTGAGTAAGAACAGGGCGGAGGCAAAAAAAGTGAGCATTTATGAATATGATGAAGAAAAACATCTGCGGATGGAACGAGAACAATCTTATACAGAAGGTATGGAGGCAGGACTGAATCGGTGGAATCAGTTGATTATAAAATTGTCAGAACTTGGAAGAAATGAAGATATTACAAAAGCAGCAAGTGACAGGGAATATCAGAAAAAATTATTTGAAGAGTTTAAAATATAAAAGCAACCTATGATTTCTTATATCTATAGTATACTTTTTATTTGAACCGGCAAAAGAACACTGCTATACTTAATTATAAGTATCATAATGAGGAAGGAACGAAAGTTAATGAGAAAAAATGGAATGCTAATGCCGGTCTCAGCACTTCCGGGGGCATATGGAATCGGATGTTTTTCAAAAGAAGCGTATGAATTTGTAGATATATTAAAAGAAGCAGGACAGAAGTTATGGCAGATCCTGCCGCTTGGACAGACCGGATACGGAGATTCCCCGTACCAGTCATTCTCCACATTTGCGGGAAATCCATATTTTATCGATTTGGAGACATTGATCGAGGATGAACTTCTGACAAAAGAAGAATGCGATGCTGCTGATTTCGGAGACAATGAAGAAGCAATCGATTATGAAAAAATGTATTATGCAAGATTCAAAGTATTAAAACTTGCATATGCGAGAGCAAAAAAGAGCGGACTGACAGAAAGTAAGGCTTATCAGACCTATCTGGAAGAAGAAAAAGCATGGCTTTCAGATTATGCATTGTACATGGCGGTAAAAGATTCGTTTGATGGAAAAAGCTGGGATCAGTGGGATGAAGATATCCGGCTGCGTAAGCCGGATGCGATTGCAGCATATCAGAAGAAGTTAAGTTCAGAGATAGAATTCTATGAATTCCTTCAGTATCTGTTTGCCGGACAGTGGGCAGGTCTGAAAAAATATGCCAATGAACAGGGAATCGAGATTATCGGAGATATTCCAATCTATGTAGCATTTGACAGTGCGGATACCTGGGCGAATCCAAAGTTATTCCAGTTAGATGAGGAGAATCTCCCGGTGGCAGTGGCAGGATGCCCTCCGGATGCATTCTCAGCAACTGGACAGTTATGGGGGAATCCATTGTATGCATGGGAGTATCATAAAAAGACCGGATATGACTGGTGGATGAAGCGTGTAGCGCAATGCTTCAAACTTTATGACATCATCCGCATCGATCATTTCCGTGGATTTGATGAATATTATGCGATTCCGTATGGAGATAAGACAGCAGAGAATGGAGAATGGATGCCGGGACCGGGTATGGATCTGTTCCGTACGATGAAGGAAAAGTTGGGGGATCTTCCGATCATTGCAGAGGACCTTGGATTCCTGACTGATACTGTGAGACAATTATTAAAAGACAGCGGTTATCCGGGAATGAAAGTATTGGAATTCGCATTTGTGGCAGGACAGGACAGTGATTATCTTCCACATAATTATGATAAAAACTGTGTGGTCTATACAGGAACTCATGATAATGATACCCTTCAGGGATGGTATCAGACGCTTTCAGACGAAGACAAAGAGATGACGAAAGAATACCTGAATAATCCATACACTCCGGATGATGAAGTGCACTGGGATTTCATAAGTCTGGCGATGAGAAGTGTTGCAGATACATGTATCATTCCGGTGCAGGATTTCCTGGGACTTGGTAATCCGGCGAGAATCAATATGCCGTCTACACTTGGCGGTAACTGGATGTGGAGGATGAAAAAGGGTGCATTCACAGATGAATTAGTGAAGAAGATCAGAAAAATGACAGAAGTCTGTGCAAGATAATAAAAAATTTTTTGAACATTACATAGACTAAAACAGCAGATAAAAATAAACGGACAATATATTTTATAAGGTGAGTTTAGATGAAACAAATGACAGCCTGAATGAATATATTGCCCGTTTTTTGTTTTATTCTGTCATGCATTTAAGAAAAGTGCTCAGACAGGGAAGAAAATCTGCCGGTGGAAGCTTCTGCCTGGAAATGCGTTCTGTTTTTTATAAAAAGTATATTTTTTGGCATGCGAAGTATGTTTTTTACTATAAAAGATATGATTTTTGATAATGAAAAAGTATAAAAAATCATAAAATGAAGCTGTAATATGTTAAGATGATATCAGTGAAGGGTATGGAGAGTGTTATGGAATTATTAAAACTTGTGATCGTAGATGATGAGCCGATTCTATTAGAAGGATTAGTAAAAACATATGACTGGAAGAGCATGGGGTATGAAGTGGTCGGATCTGCGCAGAGCGGGGAACAGGCAATAAAAGTGATCCGTGAAACGAGACCGCATGTTGTATTGACTGATATACGTATGAAGCAGATATCAGGGCTCATGGTAATGGAAGAGATCAAAAAAGAGCAGATAGAGTGTCAGTTTGTAGTATTGAGTGCATACAGAGATTTTGAATATGCAAAACAGGCATGTGATCTCGGGGCATTTGCATATCTTCTGAAGCCGATCGAAGATGAAAAACTGCAGGAGACCATGAAGAGTGTCGGTAAGATCTGTCAGGATCAGATCAGAAATGAAGAAAAATTCGACAGCTGGGAAAAATTATTAAAAAAAGACGGGGATGGATTCTTGCAGGTGATCGTCCAGAAGTATGTGCAAAACCGTTTGCCGGAGGAAAAAGTAGACGAGGTGTTCCAGACGCTGCAGGATGTAATGAAGGATGGAGACCGTTTCATTACGGTGTATGCAGATCTGGATCTGGCGTATAAGATTACGAATACGCTGGAATATGAAGCGGCCAGATTTTCCATGGTTAAATTGATGGAAGAAAAGATTGGCAGAAATTATACTTACTGGAAATTCGAAAGTGAAGAAGGACATTATACATTTATTATAAAAACACAGGAGAATGCGGCAGTACATGAACTGAAAGAATTGATAGAAGAGATCAAGAAAGAAGAGAACAGACCGCTGATCGCAGCAATCTCCAAACCATATAAAGGAATCCGGGGAATCCGAAGAAGTTTTGAGGAGGCGCAGAAGCTTTTTGCAATAGCCAATGCATCCGGAGCGGGGGTATTTACCATACCGGAGTCGGTAGAAGAAAATGACGAGAAACCGTATCCGGTAGAGGCAGAGATGATGGTGGTCAACAGTGTACGGAAAAATGATGTAATGCAGTTAAAACAGGCATTTGTACATTTTATTTACCAGCTTCCGCATAAAGAAGAGCTGCAGTGCCAGTATATGCATAAAGTGATGGTAAAGACAGAATTCATGTTGAAGGACAGTTACGGCATGGATGAAGAACTGAATAAACAGTTCGCGAGCTACTATTCGAACATGCGAAATCTGAAGGCAGCCAAAGCAGTAGATGTCTGCTACAAGATCCTTGGAACGGCAGTAGAAAAAAGAGTAGAAAATGCAGAAAAAGATGAAAATAAGAGTTCGAAGGAATATATTGCAGCAGCGGTAGCGTACATAGATGAACATCTGGATGATGAAGAACTTTCGATTGTGTCGGTTGCGACACATGTATATCTGAATCCGGTGTATTTTGGCCGGGTGTTTAAGAACACATTCCAGATGACATTTAAGAAGTATCTGTTACAGAGAAGGATGGAACTGGCAAAAAGACTTCTCGAAGACGGAAGGACCAGTATCGGTAATATCTGCGAACAGGTCGGAATCAGCAATCCGTCCTATTTTTCACATTTGTTTAAAGAATATACCGGACAGCTTCCGAGAGATTATAAAAGGGAATACGAAGTATGAAAAAATACAAAATGTCAGGGATTCAGAAAAAGTACCTGAGATATATGAGCAGTCTTCTGATACTGGCACTGGTGTTATCGAGTATCGGTGTCTGGATCTATGTCAAAAAGAATATGACAGGCGTTATTGTGGATAAATATGAATTCATGAATGAGAAGATGGGGATATCTCTGGACAGCCTTTACAGAAAGAGCGATACAGTGACAGCGGAGATCATCCTGGATGATAACGTACAGAAGAGTCTGAAGAATAAGGGATTGCAGGAAGTAGAAAAAAATACGCTGAGTAAATATTTTGCTTACATAGATCTGAATAATGTAGCGGATTACTGCTATGTAGATAATAAGCAAAATGTGTATGCAAAATCATATTCACAGATTTCATATGAAGATTTCAAAAACAGCGGGATGCAGGAAAAGCTTGGAGATGATTATGCAGAAACAAAATGGATCTGGACAAAAGACAGGCTGTTCGGAACCGGAAAAGATGCATTGTTCATAGGAAGATATGTGAACAGTATGGATTACGCACATGAACCGGGAATGATATTTTTGAAAATGGATCAGAAGTTTCTGGGAGATATCATCGGCAGAAATGAAAAAATGGCGAAAGATGTAGTGGTCGGGATCATGAGCCCGGATGGTAAGTTCTGTCTGCAGAATAGTCCGGAAAATTTTCGAATGGATAAAGAGGACAAAAACCGGATCAAAAAGCTTGCCGGGACGAAAAAAAACGGTGTGATCGTGAGAGGAGAACAACTGGAAGAAGGAATTTTACAGGCATATCGGCAGAAAGACAGTGGAATGGTAATCTTTACCCTGGTGCCGGATACGATCCTGAATCAGGGAATGTCGCAGATTCTGCTTGTACTGATCGCAATTTATGCATTGGTTGGCGCACTTGCGTTTATCTATAGTCTGTATGCATCCAGAATTTTTACGAAACCGATCAAAGAGATCAGTGATGCGATGACAAGCTTTGACGGAACTGATTTTTCAAACACGATCCAGATTTATACGGACACGGAACTGGATAAGATCGGACATGCATACAATGAAATGCTGAATAATATCGAAGAATTCCAGAAAGAGATCAAAATACAGCAGAAAGAACTCCGGATCAGCGAAATGAATACATTGATCAGTCAGATCAATCCGCATTTCCTGTATAATACCCTGGACACGATCTATATGCTGGCAAGGATCAACGGAGAGGAAAAAACGATGAAGATGATCCAGGCACTGTCGAAGTATCTGCGGTTGTCACTGAGCAAAGGAAGAGATATCGTAACGATAGAGGATGAACTTGAGAATGTCAAAAGTTATATGGAGATCCAGCAGATCCGTAATGAAAATCTGTTCCGTTACGAGATCGAATGTGAAGAAGATCTGAAGTCGCGGTGGATATTAAAGCTGATCTTGCAGCCGGTTGTGGAAAACGCAATTAAATACGGCTTTTGTGATATATTTGAAGGAGGACTGATCCGTATCAGGATTACGGAACAGGAAGGAAAACTGACTCTCAGCGTGTATAATAACGGAGTTCCGATGGAACAGGATATGGTGGAAAAATTAAATGGCCTGCCTGAAATACCAATATCACAAATGAAGCATAGCTTTGAAGATAAAAGACATGGCTATGGTGTGATCAATATTATTACGAGACTGAGGTTGAAATATGGGGAGGATGTGAAGTTTTTCTATGAAGCGGACAAGGAAGGAACGGTATGTGTCATCCAGATTCAGGAAGACGGGAAAGAAAATGGTGAGTTATAAACGTCTGGCCGCAGCGGTTATGGTTATTCTGCTGACTGCAGGTCTTGCAGGCTGTGCCGGAAGAAAAGGGACACAGACGAAGAAAGAAGAAAAAGAAGTGAAAATTCCGATGATTCTTACTGTGGATCCGAGTACCGGGAATAAGAATGAAGAGGAAGTTATAAGACGGTTTAACAAAGCGTATAAAGGGAAGTACTATATGGACGTAGACTGGGTGATGGAGACGGAAGAAGAATACCGGAAGAATCTGAAGCGGCTGAACGTAACAGATGATCTGCCGGCTGTGATCACAGATCTGCGTATGCTCCCGTCATTTTATCAGATGATGGTGAAGGAGGGAAGGTTAGAAGATCTGACTTCTTATATCAACGATGATAAGGAATGGAAAGAGATGATAGAACCGACGGTTCTGGAATCGGTATGTGAAGAAGACGGAAAAGTCTATCTGGGGCCGATCAGTACAGCGGCATTCGCATGTTCCGGGGTGTTCTGGAATCAGGAATTATTCGAAAAAGCGGGAATCGCAGAATTTCCAAAGACATGGGATGAGTTCTGGACATGTTGTGATAAGCTGCAGGCAGCAGGTATTACACCGCTGGCATTGCATACAGAAGGAACGGCATGGGCACCGATGCTTCTGGCAACAGCCGAGGTCGCAGACAGTGAAGAAGGTGCGGCATTCATGAAGCAGTTGTATCCGGATACTTATCAGAATGCGGAAGGACTGGAAATTGCCAGAACACTGCAAAAATTGTTCCAATATACAACAGCTGATGCCATGCATAATGATTTTGATGTATCTTATAATC
This sequence comes from bacterium, assembly GCA_963595255.1. Classification (GTDB taxonomy): domain Bacteria; phylum Bacillota; class Clostridia; order Lachnospirales; family Lachnospiraceae; genus Dorea_A. The sequence goes on along the minus strand of CAVBHX010000030.1, from coordinate 19,540 downwards.
ATTTTGTATCGGAAGAAACAGCGATGATTCCAAATGGTTACTGGATGATCGATCAGATTCCGGATGAAATGCAGGGAAAGATACGTTTCTCAGCCTTCCCGGGAAATAAGCTGATCGGATCACCGGAAACCTTTGGCTGGGCGGTTGTATCTTCATATAGCAAAAAGGTAAAAGAAGGAGCCATTGAATTCCTGAAATTCCGGACAAAACTGAATAAAGAACAGAAAGAGGAACTGTTGAACAGCTGGAAACGGAAAGAGGATCTGTTGCTGAATGACTATCTGAATGCGTATACAGGCAATCCGCAGATCGTACCGAACTATCAGGTGAAATGGAATTCCCTTCTACAGGAAGAGATTCTGGGAGAATCTCTTCCGGATCTGATCAAAGGAAAGATAACTGCGGAAGAATTCACGCAGACAGAAGATGAAAGTATCAGGCAGTTCCGGGAAGAACAGTAAATATAAAAATATCCATGTAATGATACACATGGGTATTTTTTTATTAGAAAAGATAAGGAAAAAGAAGAAAGACAGCAGCCAGGTAGCAAAAGAGGATAAAGAGAAAATAAAAAGCGGTAAAATGTGTAGTTTCCCGGAAACTGACATATCCGGATATGAAAAAACATACATATGTACAGGAAATGGCATGTGTATGTTTTTTTGTATATCAGGTTGTTTTATTGTTACAGGATTTGAATAGATTTCTGCTAATATAATGGAAACAAGAGAAACAACGGTTTCAAAATCAAAAAAAGCGAGGGAAATGAATTATGAAAATGCGTAAAGTTGTATCGGCAATGCTGGTAGCAGCAATGGCAACAGGAATGGTTGCAGGATGCGGAAGTTCATCTGACAGTAAGTCAGACAAAAAGGACGCAAAAGGAAAGGTATACTACTTAAACTTCAAACCAGAAGCAGATGAGCAGTGGCAGGATCTGGCAAAAGAGTATACAAAAGAGACAGGTGTTGATGTAACAGTTCTTACAGCAGCATCCGGAGAATATGAAAAGACATTAAAATCTGAGATGGCTAAGAGCGATGCGCCGACATTGTTCCAGGTAAACGGACCGGTTGGACTTGCAAGCTGGAAAGATTACTGCTATGACCTGAAAGATACTGATATCGCAAAAGAACTTACAAGTGATGATTTCGCACTGATGGATGGCGATAAGATGTCAGGAATCGCATATGTAGTAGAAAGCTACGGAATCATTTACAACAAAGAACTGTTAAAGAAAGCAGGATATTCTGCAGATGATATCACTAACTTTGACAGCTTCAAGAAAGTTGTAGAAGATATTACAGCTAACAAAGACAAACTTGGATTCTCAGCATTCACATCCGCTGGTATGGACGGATCATCTGACTGGAGATTCAAAACACACCTGGCAAACCTTCCAATCTATTATGAATACAAAGATGAAGGAATCGACAATACAGACGCGATCAAAGGTACATACCTTGATAACTATCGTCAGATCTGGGATCTGTACATCAACAATGCAACATGCAAGCCAACAGAACTTTCAACAAAGACAGCTGATGATGCAACAGCAGATTTCGTAACTGGTGATGCAGTATTCTATCAGAATGGTACATGGGAATACAACAACGTAAAAGACCTTGGTGATGACAATCTTGGAATGCTTCCAATCTACATTGGAGTAGAGGGAGAAGAGGATCAGGGAATCTGTACAGGTACAGAGAACTACTGGTGTGTAAACTCTAAAGCATCTGAAGATGACATTCAGGCAACACTTGATTTCATGGACTGGTGTGTAACATCTGATAAAGGTGTAGATGCAATGTGCAAAGACATGGGATTCACAATTCCATTCAAGAGCAACCTGGAATCAGACAACGTGCTTGTTAATGAAGCAAACAAATATACAGAAGATGGAAAGACTCCTGTATCTTGGAACTTCTCAACAATGCCATCTGAAGAGTGGAAGAACGGTGTAGGTTCTGCACTTACAGCTTATGCAGCAGATCAGACAGATGCTAACTGGGATAAAGTTGTTACAGCATTCGTAGATGGATGGGCAACAGAAGCTGCAGCAGCAAAATAATTGCCGGTGAACGGATCTGGAAGCTGTAAAATTACAGGAACAATCCGGACACATAAAGGCTCGTAACAGTTAAATAAGTAAAAGGTTGTGGCGGGCGGTCGTAACAGACACCCGCCGCTTTTAGAGTAAAGTATGTAAGAGAAGCTGTAACTGTAAGCTTTTCTGTACAGAGAGGTGCAGGGAAATGAGATAAAGATTCTCTGCATGAAAGGAGGAATTTATTATGGAAAAAGCCATTAAACGTTATATGCCAATCTTTGTGCTCCCAACGTTTTTTGCATTTATTCTTGGCTTTATCGTTCCTTTTATTATGGGAATCTGGCTTTCATTTTGTAAATTTACAACAGTAACGGATGCGAAATTCGTAGGATTTTCAAACTACATAGAAGCACTGAAAGATACCGCTTTCCGTCATTCATTCTGGTATACGGTATTATTTGCAATCGCATCCCTTCTGATCATCAATATCATTGCATTTGCACTTGCAATGGCACTGACAAAAGAGATGCACGGAACCAATATTTTCCGTACAATTTTCTTCATGCCGAACCTGATCGGTGGTATCGTACTTGGATATATCTGGCAGCTGATCTTTAACGGGATCCTTTCCAAATATGAAACGGCACTTGCATTGAATGAGTGGTATGGATTCTGGGGACTGATCATTCTGGTAAGCTGGCAGCAGATCGGTTATATGATGATCATCTATATTGCGGGTCTTCAGTCCATTCCTGGTGATGTCATTGAAGCAGCAGAAATTGACGGGGCAAATAAGATCCAGACATTATTCAAGGTAACCATTCCGATGATGATGCCATCGATCACAATCTGTATGTTCCTGTCAATTACCAATGGATTTAAATTATTCGATCAGAACCTGTCACTGACAGCCGGTGAACCGTCTAAGATGTCTGAGATGATGGCACTTAACATCTTCAATACATTCTACGGACGTACCGGATGGGAAGGTGTAGGACAGGCGAAGGCAGTCATCTTCTTTGCAATCGTAGTTGTGATCGGTATGATCCAGTTACGTGCAACACGTTCTAAGGAGGTACAGCAGTAATGAAGAAAAAGACAAGTAAATTAAGCTGGTTTGGAACAGGTGCATTTACGATCATCGGTATTGTATATATCATGCCGATCCTGATCGTGCTGATGAACGCATTTAAGAATAAAGTATTCATTAATAAAGAGCCTTTTAAGATGCCGACAGAGCAGACCTGGGTAGGATTTGAGAACTTCCTTTCTGCGATTGACAAATATGAACTCCTCAGTGCAGTTGGCTGGACGGTATTCATAACAGTTGGATCTGTACTGGTAATCCTTGTATGTACTTCCATGTGTGCATGGTATATCACACGAGTAAATACGAAATTTACAAAACTGTTATACTTACTCTGTGTATTTTCAATGGTTGTACCTTTCCAGATGGTTATGTTCACCTTATCACTGGTTGCTGACCGTACCGGACTTCGTACACCATGGGGAATCATCATTATTTACCTGGGATTTGGTGCAGGACTTGCGGTATTCATGTTCTGTGGATTTGTAAAATCTATCCCTCTGGAAATTGAAGAAGCGGCAATGATCGACGGATGTACACCTCTTCGAACCTTTTTCTCCGTTGTACTTCCGATCATGAAGCCGACATATATTTCCGTAGGAATCCTGGAAACGATGTGGATCTGGAATGACTTCCTGCTTCCATATCTTGTACTGGATCTTAATAAGTATAAGACAATCTCGATTGCGATCCAGTATATGAAAGGAAGTTACGGCCGTGTAGATATGGGGGCGGTTATGGCTGCACTGATTCTGGCGGTAATTCCGGTAGTTATCTTCTATCTGGCTTGTCAGAAGCACATTATTAAAGGTGTGGCTGCGGGAGCGGTTAAGGGATAGGTTCCTATTTAATCTATTAAGCGGCTGATACCCGGCCGGAAGAAAAGGAAGAGAGTCCAGCTGCGTGCTGATTCAATCATGGAGTATTTCTAAAGTATAAAAATTGTCCTAAAAGCAGCAGTCAAAAAACCAGAACTCGCAAGCTCAGACAATGATTTTTTGACTGCTAACGGCCAATTTTCATACTTAAGAAATACTAACCATGATCTCATATGCATGCAGCTGGACTCTCTTCCTTTTCTTCCTCACGTTATCGCATGCTATAATAATTAAGCAGCTGAACCGTAACTGTTATGATATCGGAAGTGTACGAAAAAGCCGGAAAATCAAGGCGTCTACCACAACTTTCCGGCTACACAACGGTTACAGTCCCTTTATTGAATTCATTATCATTGGCCAATCACGACATGAGAAAGACTTGGTGTCTGGTTTGATGCGTATTTTGGCGCGATGTGTAGATGTTCTTAGATAGTTCGACTTCCCGTTAAAGACACGGAGCGAACTGTTTGAGGCGTATGCCGAGTTTGAGCGGAGTGTCTTTCGCTCTTAGGGAAGGCGGACTATCTTAGAACATCTGCATCGTGACATCCAGCAACAAACCAGACACCAAGTCTTTCTCATGGACCGAGAGGCCGCGATGATGAACTAAATAGAAAACCAATTCAACGCCACCGCGATCCCCTCATGATCATTATCCTCCGTCACATACGAAAATCGTTCTCTGATTTCCTCCGGAGCATTTCCCATCACGATTCCGGTTCCGGCTGTTTCTAACATTTCAAGGTCATTATAGTTATCCCCAAAAGCAATGGTATGTTCAAGCGGTATTCCTTTGTACCGGCATAAATGCCTGACGGCGAGAGCTTTGTTGGTTCCGGCAGCATTGATCTCCAGGTGGATCGGGGAAGATCTGACGATAGAATATTGTGGAAATCTTTCCCGGAGGATACTGGCAACGGTATCTGTGATTTTGGGGTTACAAAGACATAAGACTTTTCCGATGGCAATATCCTGTCCAAGAGTGTCAAGTGAACGTTCCTGGGATTTTACACCTACGATGGATTCTTCGCGCCGGATGCGCGGATCTTCACGTGAGCCAACAATCCAGTCTGTGGCAGTGTATACCTGCCAGGCAAGATCAAAGTGCTCCTGTTCGATGAATTTGATCAAATCTTTCGCGCCGGCTAAATCCATTCCATTTTCATATAGAATATTTCGGTGTTCATCTAAGATCAGTGCACCGTTGAAAGCAATCATGCATCCATTTAGACCATTGCTTTTTAAGATGGGTTCAATGCAGAAAGGACTTCTGGCTGAAACCGGGGTAAAGATCAGACCTTTACTGACTGCTTCCTGTAATTTATATCTGGTAAGTTCTGAGATTTTGTGATCGGAAGTTAATAAAGTCCCGTCTATATCACTAAAGATTGCCTGACAGGCAGTTATCTGATTTATCATATTCTTGTCTCCTTTTTTATAAAAATCAATATAGGATTCGAATCTATAGATAGAATAACACGATATATCACATTGAAAAATGTTGTTTTATGTGTTATTTATAATAATATAACCATACATATTGTGTAATTGAACATGTTGGAAAAATATATTGTAATAAGATGAAAATATATGATATAGAGAAGGTGAAGATTATGGAGATATCACGGGATAACAATGAACTTTCTTCCGTAAGCCGGAGAGGCAAGATGGAAGAGATATTGAAAGATAAAGTGCAGGTTACGGTAAAAGATATGGCTGCAAAGTTCGGGATATCAGAGATGACGATACGAAGAGATTTTCATAAGATGGAGGAACAGGGAATTGTCACGATGCATTATGGAGGGGCAAAGCTTCGGAATATAGATTTTGCAGGGATGGACTTCATGTCAAGACAGGACCGGCTCTATCGGAATAAATTAGAGATTGCAAGAACTGCGGCCGGATGTGTAAAAGAAGGAGATGTGTTATTTTTAGATACCAGCACAACGATTCTTCTGATGCTGCGGTTCCTGCCGGATATGAATCTGACGATCGTGACGAATTCACTTCCGGTGATGGAAGAGACGTACCGGAACCGTAAGATCAAGCTTTATATGGCACCGGGGATATATCAGGAACAGTACGGCGGCCCGCTGGATTATTCTACGGCAGAATATGTGTCAAGATTTCGGTATGATAAGGCGTTTTTCGGAGCATCTGCGGTAGATGTAAATTTTGGAGTGTCGGCGACACAGGAGATTGAAAGTGCGGCAAAAAAGTGTGTATGGAAAAATGCGGATGAAAGATACCTGCTGGTAGATCATACAAAATTTGGAAAAAGAAATCTGATCAAGTATAATGATGTCAGTGAATATGATAAGATATTTACCGATGAGGAGACGGATTACCAGACCAGACAGGAAATTGCAAAAGCGGGAGGTCATCTGCTAATTTGTGATTGAGAAGATTCAAAAAAATCGTTGGAAATTCATTTGGAAGATATCAATTCTTGTAAAAACAGTATTTGAAAAATCAGAACACAGACACCAGAAGGGGGAGAACAGAACATGAATTCTAATTTCGAATATTACAAAATATTTTATTACGTAGCAAAGTATGAAAATCTTACCAAAGCGGCAACGGTGCTAAAGACCAGCCAGCCTGCAGTAACGCGTACCATACACAAACTGGAAAATGAACTTGGCTGCCGCTTATTTACGAGGAGTAAGACCGGAATGCAGCTGACTCCGGAGGGACGGACATTTTATGGCTATGTGGCGGCCGGATGTGCCCAGTTTTTCAAAGGAGAGAATGATCTGAGTAATCTAATCTCGCTGGAGAACGGAACGATCTATATCAGCGCTACGGAGACGGCACTTCACTGTTATCTTTTTCAGGCAATGGAAGAATTCAACAGCCTGTATCCGAATGTGAGGTTTAAGATTCTGAATAACAGTACGACAGAGTCGGTGAATGCAGTAAAAGAAGGAAAAGTAGACCTTGCATTTGTATCGGCGAACCTTCAGGTGGCAAAACCTCTTCGGATGAAGATCCTGAGAAAATATCATGATATCCTGATCAGTGGAAACAGATTTGGAGAATTAAAGGATAATGGGAAAGAGGTCTCACTTAAGGAACTGGTGTCCTATCCGTGGATCAGTCTGACTGCAGAGACGATTACCAGACGTTTTCTAAATGAATATTTTGAAAAGAACGGTCTGACATTTACACCGGATATGGAGCTTGCAACGACAGATATGATTCTGCCGGCAGTAAGACATAATCTGGGACTGGGATTCATCCCGGCGGAATTTGCAGATTCGGAACTTAAGTCCGGACAGGTATTTGAGATCAAAGTGAAAGAAAAGCTGCCGGAACGTAATATCATACTGATCTACGACATGGAATATCCGCAAAGTATCGCGGCAAAAGAATTTCAGAAATTCCTGAAAGAAAAAGAAATGTAAAAACCCGGAAGCTTACATAAATTCGGATGATCAATAATGATCAGATAAAAGATAAAGGTATCGAATTGGAGTAAAATATTGTAAGCTTCCGGGCTTTTATTATATTAAAACAAACTAATCAATAGAGGACTTTTTTATTTATGCCACTCCCAGTTACGGATTTCTTCAAGATCCTGTCCGTATTCAGCAATATACTGTTTGTGCTCAACCAGCTTGTCGTTCATCTTCTGGATCAGGAATGATCCCTTGTTGCCAAGCTGTGGCAGGTGCATGATAGCATCTTTTACCAGGTTGAAACGGTCGATCTGGTTCTGTACACGCATATCGAATGGTGTAGTGATCGTTCCTTCTTCCTGATATCCATGAACGGAAATGTTGTGGTTATTACGTTCGTATGTAAGTTCATGGATCAGTGTCGGATATCCGTGGAATGCGAAGATGATCGGTTTATCTTTTGTAAAGATTGCATCATATTCTGCATCACTTAATCCGTGTGGATGTTTGTGATCTGATTCCATCTTGAACAGGTCAACAACGTTAACAACACGAATCTTGAGTTCTGGCATTTCATCACGAAGAATTGTAACAGCAGCCATTGTTTCAAGAGTTGGTGTGTCACCGCAGCAAGCCATAACAACATCTGGTTCTTCACCACAGTCGTTACTTGCCCAATCCCAGATACCGATACCCTGTGTACAGTGCTTAACAGCCTGTTCCATAGATAACCACTGGCAGCTTGGGTGTTTTGAAGCTACGATAGCGTTGACATAGTTCTTGCTCTTGATACAGTGATCGAAGCAAGAGAGTAAGCAGTTAGCATCCGGTGGGAGATACATGCGGACAACATCTGCTTTCTTATTAGCGATGTGATCCAGGAATCCTGGGTCCTGATGTGTAAATCCGTTGTGATCCTGCTGCCATACATTTGATGTCAGAATGAAGTTAAGAGAAGCAATCGGCTGTCTCCATGAAAGCTGGTTACATACTTTTAACCATTTTGCATGCTGAGCTGCCATTGAGTCAACGATACGGATGAATGCTTCGTAACTTGCGAAGAATCCGTGACGTCCTGTTAACAGATAACCTTCCAGCCATCCTTCACACATATGCTCACTTAACATACCGTCCATGATACGTCCGTTTCTTGCAAGACAATCGTCTGTGTCAAGAAGTCCGGCATTCCAGTCACGGTTCTGTGTCTCAAATACTTTGTATAAACGGTTAGACATACTTTCGTCTGGTCCGAAGATACGGAAGTTCTTGTTCTCTTCGTTTAATTCGAAGATATCACGGATATATCCGCCAAGTTCGATCATATCCTGAGCCTTTGTCTTACCTGGTTCAACTTCGATTCCATAAGAACGGAAATCAGGAAGTCTTAAGTCTTTTAATAATAATCCACCATTTGCATGTGGGTTAGCTCCGAGACGGGCATCTCCCTTAGGTGCAAGTTCTGCAAGTTCTGGGATCAGGCGTCCGTTTTCATCGAAGAGTTCTTCCGGATGATAGCTTTCCAGCCACTCTTTTAAGAGTTCCAGATGTTCTGGACTTTCCATTGTAAGTGGTACCTGGTGTGCACGGAAAGATCCTTCAATCTGCTGTCCGTCTACAACCTTTGGTCCAGTCCATCCCTTTGGTGTACGCAGAACGATCATTGGCCATACCGGACGTTCTGGATCATTGTTCTCACGTGCATTTTTCTGGATTGCTTTGATCTCTTCGATAACAGTATCCATTGTTTCTGCCATCTTCTTGTGCATTGTCATCGGATCGTCGCCCTCTACGAAGTAAGGTTTCCATCCACATCCTTTGAAGAAGTTCTCAACTTCCTCGTGGGAAATACGAGAGAAGATAGTAGGGTTACTGATCTTATATCCATTTAAATGAAGAATTGGAAGTACAGCACCGTCTGTAACTGGGTTCAGGAACTTGTTAGACTGCCATGAAGTAGCTAACGGTCCGGTCTCAGCTTCACCGTCACCAACAACAACAGTTGCGATCAGATCCGGGTTGTCGAATACAGCACCGAATGCATGAGCGATAGAGTATCCAAGCTCTCCACCTTCGTTGATAGATCCCGGTGTCTCTGGTGCACAGTGACTCGGAACTCCACATGGGAATGAGAACTGCTTGAACATCTTCTTCATACCTTCTTCATCCTGGCTGATGTTCGGATATACTTCGCTGTAAGAACCTTCCAGATATGTATTGGCAATTAAGAAGTTTCCGCCATGTCCAGGACCTGATAATAAGATCATATCCAGATCATAACGTTTGATTTCACGGTTGCAGTGTACATAGATAAAGTTCTGTCCTGGGACAGTTCCCCAGTGTCCAACGATTTTTTTCTTGATCTGATCCATTGTAAGTGGCTCTTTTAAGAGTGGATTGTCAAGAAGATATAACTGACCGGCTGACAGATAGTTGGCAGCACGCCAGTAAGCATTCATCTTTTCAAGCATTTCCTGAGATAACGGCTGCTTCTCAAGACATGTTTTTGTGTCTTCCATATTCTTACCTCTTTCATTCATAAAACTTTGTGTTAATTTTTTAACCAAATGTAGGATAACACAATAGGAAACATACGTAAAATAGCAATTTTGCATTGAGATTATAAGTTTTTGATATGGATAAGAAGAAATAAGGAAAAAGAATAAAAAAGACAATTCTTGAATGGACAGGAAAAACAGGATATACTTTGGTTATATAATAATTAATATAGAAGAAAAGCAAAAAACGGTGGAGGAATGTAAATGTCGCTGATACAGGATATGAAAAAACATAAGAATCTGACGGAACGGGAACAGGATATCCGGCAGTATATTCTGGAACATCCGGAAAAGATTGAAGAGATGTCGTCCAGAGAACTTGGTCATGCCACATTTACCAGTGCGGCATCGGTGACAAGATTCTGTCAGAAATTAGGAACGAAAGGATTTCCGGAATTCAAACTGCAGCTGGTCAGGGAATTACAATATGGAACGATGGAAGAGGAAGAAGTCGTAACGATGTCTGAACGCGAGAACGTTGTAACGATGGTGAGAAAGGCAACACAGGTTCAGAAGCAGGCAATTGAAGAAACGAAGAAGGAATTGTCGTACAGTCAGCTGGTAAAGAGCGGCCGTATGATCGCAGATGCATCGTGCGTGGACTTTTACGTATATGATATGAATGTGTATCTGGCAGATTATGGATGTTCACTGTTCTTTCATGCAGGAAAAGTGGCGAATGTTCATTCCGCGACGAATATCCAGGGCCTGCATGCAGCAATGCCGGCAGATGGGCATGTAGCGATCCTGATCAGTCATACAGGAAAAATGAAAGACTGGCGGAGATTGCAGGGATGCTGCGAAAAGGCGGAACGAAAGTTATCGTAATCTCTGCAGTGCGTGACGGGATTGTATCAAAACAGGCGGATGAGTTCCTGTATGCGGCGGGTTCGGAGAAAGTAGAAGAGTTCTGGAGTTCGATGTTCTTTGCTTCGGGAAAATATCTGCTGGATATCTTATATGGTATGGAATTCAGCAGAAGATACGATGAGAATCTTGCTTTGAATAATAAATATGAGAAATCGGGTGAAAAGTTATTATGGTAAGTCTTCGGGAGTAATGATGGAAAGGATGCCTGGAATGCGGATTTTGACATAGGCAGATTTTACAAAGACATGTTGTGCAATATATACAAAAACAACATGTCTTTTTTTACGTCTGAAACATTGTTTCGAAAAAGATAAAAAATAAAAAGAAAAATATGAAACGTTTCAACAAAATAAAGCAAAAGAATTGTAAAAAAATAATAAATTATTTATAGTGTACTCGTCAGATAGAAAGAGAGACACATGCATGTAAAAACTCTTAAACAAACATACAGAGGTATACAGATTCCGGATGATATAGGAATCAGAAAAAGGAAAAGGAGAGTTTCATATGGCAAAGGTAAGAGATTATCATAAGCTTGCCCTGGATATCATTGATGTCGTGGGCGGCCAGAAGAATATTGTAAATGCCACAAGATGTGCGACAAGACTCCGTCTGGTATTAAAAGAGACACCGGAAGGAGCAAAAGAAAAAGTATCTGCACTGGCAGGTGTTATCACAGTGGTAGAGAATAACGGACAGTTCCAGGTTGTAATCGGAACACACGTAGGAGAAGTCTATGATTTCGTTGCGGAAGCACTGCATCTGGATGCATCTGCGCAGGAAGTAGAACAGCCAAAGCAGAGTATTGTTAACCGTATCATTGCAACAATGTCTGCTGTATTCGCACCATTCGTATACATTCTCGCAGCGGCCGGACTGTTACAGGGAGCATTGATCCTGATCACGATGGCAGCACCTTTATTTGCAGAGACAGGAACTTATGAAGTACTGAACTTCATGTCCTGGACACCATTTACATTTTTACCGATCTTCATTGCTGTCACTGCATCAAAGCATTTTAAATGTAATACATATATTGCAATCTTATGCTGCTGCGCACTGGTTAATCCGTCATGGGCAGATATCGCAGCAAGAATCGCAGATGGTGATGTGGTAAGATTCTTAGGTGTGAAGTTATCAGAGACAACTTATACATCTACCGTACTTCCACCACTGCTTCTGGTATGGGTACTTTCCTATCTGGAACATTTTATCGAAAAGAAACTTCCGGATGCAGCCAAGCCGCTTTTGACACCACTGATCTGCTTTGTGATCATGGTTCCGGCAACGATCATGGTAATCGGACCTGCATCTGCGATTACAGCAAATGCAATTGCAAATGGTTACAATGCATTAGTAGCATTTGCACCGACACTGGCAGGAGCAATCATCGGTGGATTATGGCAGGTAGTTGTTATCTTCGGTGTACACTGGGGAATTACACCAGTCGTACTTGCGAATTTTGACATGAATGGCTGTGATACTTTCCAGGCATTCCAGACAATCGCCGTTGTAGCACAGGTAGCTGCAGCATTCGGAGTATTTATCAAATCAAGAAATAAAGAGTTTAAAGGTGTGGCACTTTCAGCCAGCGTAACAGGAATCTTCGGTATTACAGAGCCTACGATCTATGGTGTAACATTAAGACTTAAGAAACCATTTATCTGCGGATGTGCAGGTGGGGCAATCGGAGCGGTTGTGCTGAGCTTCTTCCATTCTGCATACTATGCATATGCCGGACTTCCAGGACTACTTACGATTGTGAATGCAATCAGCAAGGATGCGCCGATGTCCTTTATCGGTGAAGCACTGGCATGTGTGATCGCTTCTGTGATCACGATCGTGGCAATCCAGATCGTCGGATTCGATGATCCGGTAGATGAAGCAGAAGAAAGCGGAGAAGAAACAAAAGAGATACCAGAGACAGAGATGCTTTCCGGTGAAGAAAAGGAGCAGAAAGAACAGACAACAGAGATCAGAAAGATCGAGAGTCCGCTGACAGGAACAGTCATTCCGTTAAGGGAAGTACATGATGAAGTATTTGCAAGCGAGATGATGGGAAAAGGATGTGCAGTCATTCCGGAAGAAGGAAAGGTATATGCCCCATTTGATGGAAAAGTTGTCGGATTATTAGACAGTCATCATGCAGTCGGAATGGAAAGCACAGATGGAGTGGAAGTCCTGATCCATGTCGGTATGGATACGGTAAAACTGAACGGAAGATGCTTTACGATTCATGTAGAAGAAGGCGAGCAGGTGAAAAAAGGACAGCTTCTTTTAGAGTTCGATATTCCGGGAATCCAGGAAGCCGGATATGAAGTGACAACACCGGTGATTATTACAAACAGTGATGAGTTCAGTGATGTTCAGATGATAACCGAAGGACAGGTGGCAGTTGGAACGGAAATTCTTGAACTGTGTTAAAAACTGAAAAAGAAAGCGGATCGCGGATAACGATAAACATAAATAAAAAAAGCGGGAATCTTCTGGCAAGGTTTCCGCATGAAATGCAGGAGGAAGAACTATGGCATTACCAGATACATTTTTATGGGGCGGCGCAGTAGCAGCCAATCAGTTAGAAGGTGGATGGAACGAAGGTGGAAAAGGTCCAAGTGTCATTGACGTTATGACTGGCGGAAGTGCAACAAAGATGCGTGAGATCACAGACGGAGTCGTGGAAGGAAAATATTATCCGAATCACAAAGCAGTTGATTTTTATCATGAATACAAAGGAGATATTGCCCTGATGGCAGAGATGGGATTCAAGTGCTTCAGAACAAGTATCGCATGGACCCGTATTTTCCCGAAGGGCGATGAGACTGAGCCGAATGAAGAAGGCTTAAAGTTTTATGACGATATGTTTGATGAATTGTTAAAATACGGCATTGAGCCGGTGATCACATTAAGCCACTTCGAGATGCCGTATCATCTGGCTAAAGAATATGGCGGATGGATCAACCGTAAGGTGATCGACTTTTTTGTACGATATGCAGTGACAGTTATGGAACGCTATAAAGATAAAGTAAAATACTGGATGACATTTAACGAGATCAATAACCAGAGCAATACATCGGCAGACATCTTTGGCTGGACAGATTCAGGTGTGCGCTTCTCTGAATATGATAATAAGAAGAAAGCTATGTATCAGGCGGCACATCACGAGTTGGTAGCAAGTGCGCTTGTGGTGAAAAAAGGACATGAGATTAATCCGGATTTCCAGATCGGATGTATGTGTTCTTTCGTGCCATTCTATCCATATTCCTGCAATCCGGATGATGTCATGATCGCAACGGAATGCATGCATGAGAGATATTATTTCTCAGATGTACATATCCGTGGACATTATTCTGCATTTGCGAAAAAGGAATGGGAAAGAGAAGGTACAAAACCGGTGATGGAACCGGGGGATGAAGAGATTCTGGCTGAAGGAAAATGTGACTACCTCGGATTTAGCTATTATATGACCAATGCAGTAAAAGCAGATGTTCAGAAAGATACAACAGAATCTCTGGACGGAAGTTCTCCGAATTCTATCGCGAACCCATATGTCAAAGCAAGTGACTGGGGATGGCAGATTGATCCGGTTGGTCTGCGCTATGCACTGGTTACATTATATGAGCGTTATGAAGTACCGTTGTTTATAGTGGAAAATGGATTTGGTGCGATTGACATTCTGAAGGAAGATCACACCTGTGATGATGATTACAGAATTGCATATCTGAAAGAGCACATTACAGAGATGAAGAAGGCTGTAGAGATTGATGGCGTGGATCTGATGGGATATACTCCATGGGGATGTATTGATCTGGTATCCTTTACAACTGGTGAGTTAAAGAAACGTTATGGCTTTATCTATGTTGATAAGAATGACGACGGAACCGGAAGCGGCAAGAGATATAAGAAGAAATCCTTTGGCTGGTATCAGAACGTAATCCGGACAAACGGGGAAGAGCTGTAGATAAGAATATAAAATGCAGGGTTGACATACGGCTGAGACAATGGTATCATTCTAGCTATAGTATGTTACTTGTTAGCGAACGAATGAACGAGGCATTAACCATGTATAAATCAAAAGTATTTATGCAGGGTTAGTGCCTCTTTTTGTCGCCATGCGTCCGAAAGAACCTGCCAGTGGCAGGTTCTGCAGGTGCTGACAATGAGGACAGCGGACATCTTCAATATCTTGCAGATGGCGATCATGCTTGCATGAAGAGCCGTCTGTAAGGTATTGAAGAATGATGGACATTCTCCGAATGTCCATCATCGAACGGCGTAAGCCGTGAGATGTCCGCGTCGGGAATAATGCAAACAAAAGCGGCCCACACTATGCATAGATACCGTACAATAGGCTCTCGGAATCATGAGCCTTTCGATTAAGATTTATTGGTTGGATGAACCTTGGAAAGTAAATATTATCCAGAACGGACACGAAAAGTAATAAATGGTGAAAAATGGCGCACTTTTATAGACCTTGCGTCAAACATGGCGTATAATGGTATTGCTTATGAAATTAAGCGGCTTGCTCAAAGAGATCTTTTAGGTGGGAAGTCTTTGGCAAAGCCCATGCATCAAGATGTTGACACATCATGATGGCGAACAGGCGGCAGTACCACATCATAGATGAACGGTATTTGCCGTCTTCTAATTTATAGTCTATCTTTTCACGTTTGTTACAACGTTCAGCAGATGTTCTTGCATTATATTCCAGCTTCCATTCCTCGCTGCCGCGTGGCGGAGTATAGAAGAGTCTTGGGTTATCCTTTAAAACAAGGTGAACATTTCTTCCATACTTTGCATCAGAACAAGGCACATCGCAAGTGCAATGAGGAATACCGCCTTTGTAAGAAATCTTAGGACAACGATATTTGATACGCCCTTTTCTGGGTTCAACGGCAGCCTGCTTCATAGGAAAACCTTTAGGACATAAAGGAACTCCATCACTGTTTATGGAGATATCATCTTTATAGACAGGAGGTCTGCCGCACTTCCAGTTTAAATCAATAAAAGGCGTAATATCGTTTGTTTTACAGTAATCATAGTAAGGCATCGCATCATGCGCTGAATCCAAAAGCAGTTTAGTAATGGTTACATCTGGAAGCATCTTTTTCATGGAAAACCAGTTGTATAAAAAACCATGCGAGTCGTGCCGTGAAGCAGGACTCAGGAAAGGAAATACAGGAAGGTCATTTTCAGAATCAGAAGCGGTCAGCATGTATAAGTCGTACCCAAAGTAATAACGGTTGCGGTGGGAATCCCAACCGATATCACAGTCAGGTTGATGATAAATACGATTGCATTTGCAGTCGCGAACTCCATTTTCCAGACATTTGCAGGTTCCTGTTTTCCGTTCCTGTGCAGAAGTGTAAACGGGAGTTCCATCACCAGCTAAGGCAAGTGATTTTAAAGAAATAAGGCCGAGTCTGTCGGAGTACTGGAGAAAAAAAGTATTAAAAATTTCCCAAAGCCTTGTGCAGGGAGCCATATCAGAAGGTGGATTTTCCTCAAATATGTGGAAGAGGTCATCGACGGTAAGCTTTTCCACAGAAGGAGCTTTTTCATCTTTACCCTTGGTGTAGCCATCGGTATGGCAAAGAAGGAGAAAGAAATTGCAGCATTATCTGCACTGATCGCATACTTTGTTATGCATATTTCCATTAACAGTATGCTGGAAATCAGCGGCAAGATCGCGGCAGATGGAAGCATTTCCAAGGATGTGCTGGAAGGAACCATCGCTTCTGTATGCGGGATCAACACACTGCAGATGGGTGTATTCGGCGGTATCATCGTAGGTCTTGGTGTTGCGGCTCTTCATAACCGTTTCCACAAGATCGTATTGCCGAATGCGTTATCATTCTTCGGCGGTTCCAGATTCGTACCGATCATTTCAACGATTACTTATATGTTCGTCGGAATCGCAATGTATTTCGTATGGCCAATCGTGCAGAACGGTATCTATGCACTGGGTGGTCTGGTAACAGGAACGGGTTACTTTGGAACACTGATCTTCGGTATTGTAAAACGTGCGCTGATCCCATTTGGTCTGCACCATGTATTCTATCTTCCATTCTGGCAGACAGCTGTCGGCGGAACGATGGAAGTCGGCGGAAAGCTGATCCAGGGCGGTCAGAATATCTTCTTCGCACAGCTTGCTGATTCTGCACATATTACGCATTTCAGCGCAGATGCAACGAGATATTTCTCAGGTGAGTTCATCTTCATGATCTTCGGACTTCCGGGAGCGGCACTTGCAATGTACCGTACAGCAAAACCAGAGAAGAAAAAAGCAGCAGGCGGACTTCTTCTCTCAGCAGCACTGACATGTATGTTAACAGGTATCACAGAGCCTCTGGAGTTCTCTTTCCTGTTCGTAGCACCGGTTCTTTTCGCAGTGCAGGTGGTACTGGCAGGTAGTGCATACATGATCGCACATATCCTGAATATTGCGGTAGGACTGACATTCTCCGGTGGATTCTTAGATCTTCTGTTATTCGGTATTCTTCAGGGCAATGCGAAGACAAGCTGGATCAGAATCATTCCGGTAGGAATTATCTATTTCTTCCTGTATTACTTTATCTTCTCATTCCTGATCAAGAAGTTAGATCTTAAGACACCGGGACGTGAAGATGATGACGAAGAGACAAAGCTTTATACAAAAGCAGATGTAAATGCGAGAAAAGCAGGCAATGCGGAAGCTGGTGCAACAGCCGGTTCGGAAGATTCACTGAGTGCGGAGATCACAAGAGGACTTGGAGGATCTGCGAACATTGAAGATGTAGACTGCTGTGCGACAAGACTTCGTTGTACGGTAAGCAATCCGGATCTGGTAAATGACGGAATCTTAAAGGCAACCGGAGCATCCGGCGTGGTACATCGTGGACAGGGCGTACAGGTCATTTACGGGCCGAGTGTGACAGTTGTTAAGGCGAACCTGGAAGATTACCTGGAACACGCTCCAAAAGAGCTGTATGAGCCACAGAAGGACGCAGAAAGTACTGGTCAGAATGCAGCGGAAGATGCTACAATAGAAGACAAGACAGAAGAAAAGAAAGTTGTAGATACAATCGTGATCTCAAGTCCGATCACAGGACTTGCGGCAGACCTTTCCACAACGCCGGATGAAGCATTTGCCGGACGTATGATGGGAGACGGTGCTGTTGTGACACCGGAAGATGCGATCGTAAGAGCACCGGAAGACGGAGAAGTATGCTTTGTATTCGATACCAAGCATGCGATCGGATTCATGACAGAGTCCGGAGTAAGCCTTCTGATCCATGTCGGTATTGATACTGTAAAACTGGACGGAAAAGGATTCGAGTGCTTCGTTGAGAACGGGCAGACAGTGAAGAAAGGTGATCCGATGCTGAAGTTAGATCTGGATTATCTGAAAGAGAATGCACCGTCTGTAGCATCACCGGTTCTCTGCACAGAGCTGGAAGACAACCAGAAGATCCGTCTTCTGAATGAAGGTGAGATCAAGGCAGGAGATGAGCTTTTCGCGATTGATGTCTATGAAGCGTAAAAGAATCTAATGTGGAAATGCGAGTGGGGATATGATGTACAGGATAGAAAAAGTTTTAAATCATAATACTGTAATGGCCATCCATCAGGATGATCACAAAGAAGTCCTGATCATGGGAAAGGGAGTCGGATTCGGCAGGAAAGTTGCAGAAAGAATCGAAGTAAGACCAGAAGACCGTTTATATTCTCTCCAAAAATATAAAGAACGGGGCGGGGCAAAAGAAATCGTAAAGTCCATCGCACCGGAATTCTTAGAAGTAACGAATGCCGTGCTCGATGAGGCGGAAAAGATATTCGGGAAGATTGACCGTATGGTATTGTTCCCGCTTGCAGACCATATTGCATTTGCAGTAAAACGTATTCAGAATCATGAGCAGATCAGTAATCCGTTCACAGAGGATATCCGTGTATTATTTCACATGGAATTTAAGGCGGCAGAAAGTATCCGCCCGCTTCTTCAAAAGCAGTTTGGCATTGATATAGAAGATGATGAGATCGGATATGTGGCACTTCACATCCATTCAGCAATAGAGGATGAGAAAGTATCACAGGCGATGCAGATGGCAAGATCCGTCAGAGAATGCATCAGCATGGTAGAAGAAGCAATCGGAAAGCCGATCGACATCGCATCGTTATCCTATAACCGTCTGATGAACCATATCCGTTATATGGTAGCAAGAGCCTTAAGCGGCGAGAAGCTGAAGGTGAATATGAATGATTACATGGAAGTGAAATTTCCAGAATCGTTTGAAATGGCACAGGCAGTCTGTGACTAGGTAGGTGCGAGCCTTGGTGTGAAATTAGAAGAAGTCGAGACAGGATATCTGGCGATGCATATTGAAAGAGTCGCTAATGACGAGCGCGAAATAGAAGAATAGAGCACTTCTGAAAATGGCAGAAAATACGCAAAAATAAGTTTTTTTGAAAAAAATAAAAAAAATTCAAAAAAACACTTGCAAAAGGTATTGTGTTATGATAATATAAATCTCGGTCACGCAAGAGAAATAAAAAACACAAAACAGTGACTGAGATATGGCTCCATGGTCAAGCGGTTAAGACATCGCCCTTTCACGGCGGTAACACGGGTTCGATTCCCGTTGGAGTCATTTAACCTTTTAGGTTATTTGCCGATGTGGCTCAATTGGCAGAGCAGCTGATTTGTAATCAGCAGGTTATCGGTT
>CAVBHX010000029.1:0-35463 GCA_963595255.1 bacterium | reverse complement strand
TTACAATCCCTCTATTGAATTCATTATCATTGGCCAATCACGACATGAGAAAGACTTGGTATTGTGTTTGATGCGTATTTTGGCGCGATGTGTAGAAGTTCTTAGGCAGTTTGACTTCCCGTTAAAGACACGGAGCGAACTGTTTGAGCCCCGTAGGGGTGAGTTTGAGCGGAGTGGCTTTTGCCCTTAGGGAAGGCGGAATGCCTTAGAACTTCTGCATCGTGACATCCAGCAACAAACACAATACCAAGTCTTTCTCATGGACCGAGAGGCCACGATGATGAACTAAATAGCAATAAAATTTGTTTGAAAATATATTGAATAATATTTATTTGTATGTTAATCTATATAAAAGCAT
The DNA here is from genome assembly GCA_963595255.1 of bacterium. Classification (GTDB taxonomy): domain Bacteria; phylum Bacillota; class Clostridia; order Lachnospirales; family Lachnospiraceae; genus Dorea_A. Next base: position 35,105 of record CAVBHX010000029.1, on the reverse strand, counting down.
ACTTCAAAAGAAATCTAAGGTATATTGAATCATATATCATTGAAAGAATATGCCCAATATGTTGCAAAGGTAAGAAAATATGTGTCGCAGAATATTCCTCTGGAAGAAGCAGTTACGCGAGCGGTTGATGAATGCATAGAGGAAGGAATTCTGGCAGAATTTTTGGTGAAGAATAAGGCAGAGGTGATCAAAGTGAGCATCTATGAGTATGATAAAGAATTTGAAGAGAAAAAATTACGGAAAGCGGAGTATGAGGCTGGAGTAGAAGCCGGAATTGGACTTGGAGAACAGAATCTTTTGAAAACTTTGGTTAGAAAGAAGTTGGAAAAAGGAAAGTCTATAGAACAAATTGCGGATGAATTGGAAGAAGAAGTAACTACAATTCAACGAATTATAGAAGAAATAAAAAAAGAAAAATAAGTATATGATCAGGAAGGCTGTTGCATCTGCAATAGTCTTCTTTTACGATTCAGAGTTTTTTATCTTAAAATTCAAAAAGTAAAGGATTCGTCGATTGACGTATTTAACAAAAAATGTATATGATGTAATTAAACAAAGAAGTCCATTCGGTGTTGAAGAGCGGAAAAAGGAAGTGAATTACATGGATGCAAAAGTATTTGGAAAATTTATCATGGAACGGAGAAAGCAGCTGGGGATGACACAGGCGGAACTGGCTGGAAAGATAAATGTAACGGATAAGGCAGTCAGCAGGTGGGAAAGAGGACTTGGTTTTCCAGACATTAATACGTTAGAACCATTGGCAGATGCACTCGGGATAGAAGTGGTGGAGCTTATGAGATCGGAAATCAATACAGAAAGAAGAGAAACTGCTGTAGATCGGGAGAACGTAGCAGAGATTATGAAATCAACGGCAGAGATATCGGAGTATCATGCGGCAAAGAAAATGAAATGGTTAATCAGTGGAATTAGCTTTGTAATGGCAGTATTAGGTGTAATGGTTACACAGTCAACAAAAGTGTTTTCTTCGATTGCATTTTATGGCTGTATCATAGGATGTACTACATGTGTGGTTCTTTTACGGCAATATTGGGAAATTCGTGAAAAAAGGGAATTTTACTTTTCGCTTATCTGGTGTCTGGGAGCAGCCAGTCTGATATGGATGTTCCAGTTGTTTTCGATAAAAGCAATAAACAGTATCATGAATGTGGGGAGCATTCTTATTGGTATTGTGATTGATTTTATATTTTTAAAAGATTTTATTGAAAGTGTAATTAAGAAAAAATATTTGCAAATGGCAGTGTGTGGAATATTTCTTCTTTCAACGACAGTAGAATATTTTCGGATTATATTAAAGTAATAAATGTATTTATTAATTCTCGTGTTGCTTTCTTATAAAATATAAGTTAAACTTATAATAAAGAAATTTCACAGAGAGAATGAGGAAAAGTCATGGAAAGCAACAAAGAAGAAAAGATAACGACGGTCAGTGAAGAGAATATCTATAAGCTGAACGGAAGAGTTCCACTTAGAAAAGCCATCCCGTTTGGCTTACAGCATGTACTGGCGATGTTCGTATCGAATCTGGCTCCGGTACTGATCGTGTGCAGTGCGGCGGTACTTAGAAGTAACGGAGCACATTTAAGTTCTGCGGAGATCACACAGTTATTGCAGTGTGCGATGTTCGTAGCCGGAATCGGGACCTGTTTGCAGTTATATCCGGTTGGTATTATTGGTTCCGGGTTACCGATTATTATGGGAGTCAGTTTTACGTTTCTTGGAAGTCTGCTGGTAATTGCAACGAATCCGGATCTTGGATATGAAGGTATGGTAGGCGCGGTTATTCTGGGTGGTATTTTTGAAGGTTTTGTCGGACTGAGTGCCAAGTACTGGAGAAAATATCTGACTCCGGTTGTATCGGCATGTGTAGTTATCGCAATTGGATTGTCACTTCTGCCGGTAGGTATGGATTCCTGGGGCGGTGGAAGCGGAGTGAAAGACTTCGGTTCATGGTATCATCTGGTAGTTGGTGCATTTACTCTGATCGTGTGTCTGGTATCCAGAGAAGTATTGAAAGGTGTCTATAAGAATCTGAATGTGTTGGTCGGACTTGTATTTGGGTATGCACTTGCAATTATATTTACGGTAGCAGGAATCGCGCCGATGGTTGACTTTTCCGGTATTCATAAGACGATTCAGGAGGTCGGCGTATTCAGTATTCCGAAGCTTGTGTTCCTGACCAGTCATAAGCCGGTATTCAATCTGGGAGCATTTTTCACGATCGCAATCGTATTCCTGGTATCGGCAGCAGAGACGACAGGTGCAACGACGGCAGTCTGTACAGGTGCACTTGGACGTGAGCTTAAGATGAAAGAACTTCGAGGATCGCTGGCAGTCGATGGATTTTCCAGTGCGATCTCCGGATGTTTTGGATGTCTGCCGCTGACATCATTCAGTCAGAATATCGGACTTGTGACGATGACACAGGTAATCAACCGTTTTACGATTCTGATGGGGGCACTGATTCTGATACTTGCATCTTTATTCCCACCGCTTGGAGCGTTCTTCAATTCACTTCCACAGGCGGTGCTTGGCGGATGCACAGTTATGATGTTTGGATCGATCATGTATGAAGGAATCAAGATGCTGAAAGAGTGCAAATTCGATGACAGAACGATGATCATTGTATCATTGTCATTCAGTATCGGAGTTGGTCTGACACAGACATCCGGGAACTTCTTTGCAGCATTTCCAAGTGCGGTAGGAGATGTATTTAATGGAAATGCGGTGGCAGGAGTGTTTGTGGTATCGTTACTTTTGAGTCTGTTTTTGCCGAAGAAGGTGAAGGTGGAGCAAGAAAAATAAAATAGAATAGAGATTATATAGAAAGATTATCTGGAGAAAGGGAAGTATCCGGATAATCTTTTTTTGTGATAAAATCAAAATTATTGACAAACGATAATTCCTTGCTATAATAAAACTATAAATTATCGAAAAACAATAATTTTCAAACACAGAAAGGGGAAATATGGGAATTCGTATATGCCTGGATGAAGTCCTGAAAAAGAAGGGAATGACTTCAAAAGAATTATGCAGACAAGTCGGCATTACCGAGGCCAATCTATCAGTACTCCGAAGTGGGAAGGCCAAAGGTATCCGTTTGCATACGATGAATCGTATCTGTTATTTCCTTCAATGTGATGTGGGTGACATTCTAAAATTTGATGGAAATCTGGATGAAGAGGAGGGCGAATAACATGAAGATGAAAAGTTTTGAAAAATTCCGGAAACCACTGACCAGTCTGATGAGATTTCTGGAAATCTTACATTGGTTCGATGGTGCTGTATTACTTTGGATGGGATTAGCTATACCTATGCACAGTGTACATATTAACGGGGCTATATTCGGCATCAAACAGGATACCATGATGAATGCCTACGGGATGCTCTTTACACTGATTGATGCAAAGGGAAATATGCGGATGCATCTGGTATCCGTGTGGCTTCTTCTGTTAGGAGCGACCTCTATATTGCTGGCCCTGATTTTTCGCAATGTTTATAAAATATTGAAGTCGCTGGAAAGCACAAAAGAACAATCGGAAATGGCAACACCGTTTACGATAGAGAATGTGGAAAGAGTGAAGAAGATAGGAATTTACAGCATAGTAATGCCGACGCTTCAGAACGTAGTTGTATATATTTGTGGAGTACTGATTAAAATGAACGGACTGAAAGATGTCAATTTTGAAGTAAGAGGATTCATTTTTGGAATCATTGTCCTGTGTCTGGCTTATGTATTCTCTTATGGAGTAAATCTGCAGGAAGAAGTGGATGGGTTTATTTAAGATCGGTATTTGGAGAGGAGAGATGGATATGCAGAAAAGTATCAAATCATTGAAAAGAAATGGCATATTGTTATTGGTGTATGATTTATTGGTGTTATGTATTGCATTTATAAAAAATGGAATGATAAATATGTCAGCAGAAGCGGCCACTTCGCTGATTGTATCTCTTGGTTTTGGAATATTCATCAATTTGCTCTGGATCGTGGATTCCAAACCCCGGATTACTGATTACGGAAAAAGGAAATGCATCTGGTCCTATTGGTGTGGCGAAATTGTACTTCTGCTGTTAGTAGTTGCTTTGGGAAATATGAATCAACTGGTTGCAGCATCTGCCATATTAGGAATGATGGCGGTATATCTTATAATTGGCATATGGTGGGTGAGCCGTAAGCTCTAATGCGCTAACGCTCACCGCATACATTCAGAAACTCCTGCACCAGCGGCACAGGTTTCTTACCTTTTGCCCAGATTAGAAGTATCTTGGTTACAAGATCCGGCTCATCCAACTCTTGTATACAAAGGCCGTCACAAAGGCTGGCCATAGACTGAGGGAAGATGGCAGTTGCAAGATTTTCCTTTGCCCAGAGCATAGCACCTCTCGGATCATCGCAGACACAGAAGATGTCAGGGTTCATATTCTGGGCATGAAAGGTATTCATGATGAGTTCTTCGTATCTCCGGTATAAGATCAGCGGTCTATGTAAAAGATCGGAGAGCTTTAAGGAAGAAACCGCATTGTGTTTCGAAGAATTATGTGGTGTATCTGTGGTAACGTCAGCGGTTTTTGAAACCATATTTTTGGGTGCTGATATTGCAATCATCGGCTCGGAACACAATTCCATATAAGACACCTCGTCAAGACGCAGTGGTGTTCTGGCAACGGAGATATCGATGATTCCGTCCAGAAGATACTGATAAAGCGAGTAAGTGATCCCGTCGTGGACTTCAAAGTTCACGTCGGGATTTTTTTTCGAAAACTGGGAAATATAAGGCATGATGGTATCTACAGTTGTGGGAGTCAGACCGATACGCAGGATCCGCTTTTTCCCGGTTTTGGAGACCTCAAGTTCGGTGGATCTGGCGTATTCCAGCAGATTACCGGACCGGTCATAGAGAAGCTTTCCGGCTTCGGTCAGGGTAACGCCCTTGCTGGTACGGTCAAAAAGTTTTACATTTAATTCATTTTCCAGCTGACGGATCTGGTAGCTGAGCGGCGGCTGGGACATATTCAAGTGTCTGGCTGCTTCATTGATGCTGCCGGTGGATGCGATCTTGCGGAAATATTCTAATTGCCTGAGTTCCATATGGATTACCTACCTTATATATTTTTTGTATTACTAAGCTATAAAAACAATATTATTCATATCAATGATAACGGACTATAATAAAACAGTCAAGGGACATTATAATAAGTAGATAACAGATAAAGAAACAGGAATATTGCGAATCTTTAAATTGTGATATTCAGATATAAAACAATAGGATTTATTAGTTATCGGACAAAAAAGGAATGGAGTGAAAGAAATGAAGCGTCTTGAAAAATTTCTGAGACCTTATCGCAGGGAAAGTATCCTGGCACCGCTTTTTAAATTACTGGAAGTTGTGTTCGATCTTATGGTTCCGCTTGTGGTAGCTCAGATTATTGATGTGGGCGTTGCGAAGAATGACCACGGATACATCGTGGAAATGTTCTTCGTATTACTGCTCATGGCAGCAGTCGGGCTGTTATGCAGCTTTACGGCGCAGTTCTTTGCTGCGAAGGCAAGTGTCGGATTTGCGACAAGTGTCAGACAGGCGATGTTTGATCACATTCAGGGACTGTCATTTACAGAACTGGATACGCTGGGAACGGATACGCTGATCACGCGAATGACGGATGATGTGAACCAGGTGCAGAACGGAATTAATATGGGGCTGCGTCTGCTGCTCAGAAGTCCGTTCGTCGTAATTGGTGCGATGGTGATGGCATTTACCATTAATGTGCGCTGTGCATTGATCTTTGTAGTAACAGTACCGATCCTGTTCGTGGTTGTATTTTCGATTATGCTGATCAGTATCCCGCTGTTCAAGAAAGTACAGGCAGGACTGGACCGTGTGACAGGACTTACAAGAGAGAACCTGACAGGTGTCCGTGTCATCCGTGCATTCTGCAGGGAAGAACAGTCAGTGGAGGAATTTGAAGAAGGAAACCGTGAGCTTACAAGACTGAATGAGTTCGTCGGAAGAATTTCGGCTCTTCTGAATCCGGTTACGTATGTACTGATCAACGGGGCAACAGTGATTTTGATCGCACGGGCAGGTCTGCAGGTTAATATGGGAAATCTGCAGCAGGGGCAGGTTGTGGCATTATATAACTATATGGCACAGATCATTGTAGAACTGATTAAGCTTGCATCCCTGATCATTACGCTGAATAAATCCATGGCGTGTGCGGACCGTGTGGCTGGTATTCTGGATGTGAAGTCCAGTATGGAATATAAGGATGTAGATGCAAAGCATATAGCAAATGTTGAAAATGATAAAGCCGATGATAATATGGCAGTTGAATTCAGCCACGTCACATTTACCTACGAAGGCGCCGGAGCATCCAGCTTATCGGACATCAGCTTCCAGGCAAAGAAAGGGCAGACGATCGGAATCATCGGAGGAACCGGAAGTGGTAAGAGTACACTGGTCAGTCTGATTCCGAGATTCTATGATCCGCAGGAAGGAACCGTAAAGGTAAACGGTGTCAACGCAAAGGATTATCCGCAGGGAGAACTGTGCAGGGAGATCGGTGTGGTCCAGCAGCGGCAGGTACTGTTTAAAGGAAGTATCCGCGAGAATCTGAAGTGGGGAAATGATCAGGCTTCGGATGAAGAATTATGGAATGCGATCACGATTGCACAGGCGAAAGATGTCGTAGAGTCCAAGCCTGGAAAGCTTGATTTTGAAGTGGAGCAGAACGGACGTAACCTGTCAGGTGGACAGAAGCAGCGTCTGACGATCGCACGTGCACTGGTTGGGAATCCGGAGATATTAATTCTGGATGACAGTTTAAGTGCGCTGGATTTTGCAACAGATGCGGCACTTCGTAAAGCACTGGGCGGACTGGAAGGCAACGTGACAACATTCCTGGTATCCCAGAGAATTTCCGGTATCCGTCAGGCGGACAAGATCCTTGTTATGGATGACGGTGAACTGGCAGGACAGGGAACTCATGAAGAACTGATGGAGACTTGTGAGACCTATCAGGAGATCTACTATTCACAGTTCCCGGAAGAACGTCCGGATGTAGTCAAATCTTTACAGGAATCTTCACAGGAAACCGGAAAAGCTTTGGACAAAGCGGATAAAATAACGGAAAAGACAGAGAAAGGAGCGGCAGAGTAATGAAGAAATTATTAAAGCTCATAGGAAAGTATAAGATTTTCCTTGTGTTCAGCGTGATCTTTGCTGCAATCTCTGTAGTATTGCAGTTGTATGTGCCAGTCTTATTCGGAGATGCGATCGATGAAGTGGTAGCGGCACATCAGGTTAACTTTGATATGATGTGGCATTACCTGAAGCAGATTCTGATATTTATCGTGATATCGGCACTTGCTACCTGGTTCATGAATCTTCTGAACAACCGTATGACATACCGGATCGTACAGGATATCCGGTCGCAGGCAATCCGTCATATCCAGGTACTTCCGCTGTCTTATCTGGATCAGCACAGTACCGGAGATATCGTAAGCCGTGTCATTGCGGATACGGATATTTTATCCGATGGTCTTCTGCTTGGATTTACACAGTTATTTGCAGGAATTGTGACGATCGTTGTGACACTGATCTTCATGTTTTCCAAGAATGTGTGGGTAACGCTTCTGGTGATCGTACTGACACCATTTAGTTTCGTAGTGGCGAAATTCATTTCTTCCAGATCTTATACGATGTTCCGGAAACAGAGCGAAACCAGAGGGCGCCAGACGGCACTGATCGAGGAAATGATTGGCGGACAGAAGGTAGTCAAAGCATTTGGTTATGAGAAAGAATCTTCCAGAAGATTTGATGAGATCAATAAAGAACTGCAGAATTACAGCCAGAAAGCAGTGTTCTACAGTAGTTTAACGAACCCGTCCACAAGATTTGTCAACAATATCATTTACGCCGGAGTGGCTTTACTTGGAGCATTCCTGATACCGGGCGGAACGTTGACGGTCGGAGGACTTTCCGTATTGTTATCCTATGCGAACCAGTATATGAAGCCATTCAATGACATCAGTTCAGTAATCACAGAGATGCAGAATGCGCTTGCATGTGCGGACCGTATCTTTGACCTGTTAGAGCAGAAAGAAGAGACACCGGATGCAGAAGGAGTATTTGCTACAGTCGATGGTAATGTTACAATCGATGATGTGGCATTCAGTTATGATAAGGAAAAAGAACTGATCGAGAATTTCAATCTGGATGTAAAACCGGGTATGCGTATCGCAATCGTAGGTCCGACCGGATGCGGTAAGACGACATTTATCAACCTGCTGATGCGTTTCTATGATGTGGATGCAGGTAAGATCCTGGTGGATGGAAAAGACATCCGCGAAGTATCCAGACATGCGCTCAGAAGCAGCTTTGGCATGGTACTGCAGGATACCTGGATCAAGAGCGGAACCGTAAGAGACAACATCTGTTTTGGTAAGCCGGAGGCGACAGAGGAAGAGATCATCCGTGCGGCGAAAGAAGCAAGAAGCTGGGAATTTATCCGAAGACTTCCGAAAGGTCTGGATACGGTGCTCCATGAAGACAGTATCAGTCAGGGACAGAAGCAGCTTCTGTGTATCACAAGAGTGATGCTCTGCCTGCCGCCGATGCTGATCCTGGACGAGGCGACATCCAGTATCGATACCCGTACCGAACTGCAGGTACAGGAAGCATTCGATAAGCTGATGAAAGGAAGAACAAGCTTTATCGTGGCACACAGACTTTCGACGATACGGAATGCTTCGTTAATCTTAGTTATGAAAGACGGTAAGATCATCGAGCAGGGCAATCATGAAGAATTGCTGAAAAAAGGTGGATTTTACCATAAGCTGTATCATAGCCAGTTTGAAAGTTAATATGTTTATATAGTTGGAAGATTTATATCGTCAGTCATATTATTGTGGCTGACGGTATTTTTTTGTCCTTATTTGTTTGTTAAGTTGCACATATTTTTGCGGTGAAAACAAGAAAAAAGGACTTGTTTTTATGCTTTATGTACAGAAACTTAAAAAAAAGACGGATTAAGTTGACTGTAAATTAAAAAAGTGATAAATTTAAGTTAAAATAAATTAAAACAAAGTTAAAATAGAAAATGAGGAGGAAAAAATGAATTATAAGCAGGAATATGAAAAATGGTGTACAGATCCGTATTTTGATGAAGAGACAAAAAAGGAATTAAAGGAACTGAAAGGAAATGAGTCAGAGATCGAGGACCGTTTTTACAGACAGCTGGAGTTTGGTACCGGTGGTCTCCGCGGAGTGATCGGTGCAGGAACAAACCGTATGAATATCTATACGGTACGTCAGGCAACACAGGGACTGGCCAATTACATTATCAGTCAGAACGGTCAGGGAAAAGGCGTGGCAATCGCACATGATTCCAGAAGAATGTCTCCGGAATTCGCAAGAGAAGCGGCACTTTGTCTCAATGCGAACGGAATTAAAACATACCTGTTTGAATCTCTGCGTCCGACACCGGAATTATCCTTTGCAGTAAGAGAACTGGGCTGTATTTCCGGTATTGTGATCACGGCAAGCCATAATCCGAGAGAATACAACGGATACAAAGTGTACTGGGAAGACGGTGCACAGATCACGCCTCCTCATGATAAGAATATCCTTGCGGAAGTAGCAAAAGTAACGGAATTTGACCAGGTAAAAAGCATGGCGGAAGATGATGCAAGGGCAGCAGGATTGTTCAAAGTGATCGGAACTGATTTTGATGACCTGTATGTAGAACAGCTCAAAGCACAGAGTATTCACCCGGAGATCATCAAAGAAGCCGCAAAAGACATGACGATTGTATACACACCACTTCACGGAACGGGAAATGTTCCGGTCAGAAGAGTGCTTCGGGAACTTGGATTCGAGAAAGTATATGTGGTAAAAGAACAGAAAGAGCCGGACGGCAATTTCCCGACGGTTGCATATCCGAACCCGGAAGATGAGAAAGCATGGACACTGGCACTGGAGCTTGCGAAGGAAGTAGATGCGGATATCATTCTGGCAACGGATCCGGATGCGGACCGGCTGGGCGTGTATGCAAAAGATACAGAGAGCGGAGAGTATGTAAGCTTTACGGGAAATATGTCCGGTATGCTGATCGCAGAATATATTTTAAGAGAAAAGACAAAGACAGGAACCATGCCGGAGAATCCGGCACTGGTAGAAACAATTGTTACGACAGATATGGCAAAGGCGATCGCAAAAGATTACGGCACTGCATTGATCGAGGTCCTGACAGGATTCAAATATATCGGAGAGCAGATCAAATTCTTTGAAGAGCAGAATACCTATCATTATGTATTTGGACTGGAAGAGTCTTACGGATGTCTGGCAGGTACTTACGCAAGAGATAAAGATGCATGTGTGGCAGTCATGATGTTATGTGAAGTGGCAGCATATTACAAACTGCAGGGAAAGACACTCTGGGATGCCATGGTCGATATGTATGAAAAATACGGTTATTACAAAGAAGGACTTGCGACACTGACATTAAAGGGAATTGATGGGGCACAGAAGATCCAGGAGATGATGAATGGATTCAGAAGCAATCCGCCAAAAGAGATGGGTGGATTTAAAGTGCTGGCTGCAAGAGACTACAAAGCAGATAAGAGAACAGATCTGATAACCGGAGAAGAGACAAGTACAGGACTTCCGGAATCGAATGTGTTATATTATGAATTAGAAGACAATGCATGGTGCTGTGTAAGACCGTCCGGAACAGAGCCAAAGATCAAGTTCTATTTTGGAGTAAAAGGTTCTTCCCTGGAAGATGCACAGAAAAAATTAGATGCAGTTAAAAATGCGATGACAAAAGAAGCGTAATTACAGAAAAATGAAAGGGAAAAAATATGGCAATCAGATACGATGAAAAACAAAGAGTGTTCAAGCTGGATACAGAACACACGACATACATGATCGGCGTGACAAATGAAGGATATGTAGGGCATATCTATTATGGTGACCGCATAGAGCATGCAGACGGCTATTATCTTATGAGAACAGAAGAGGGGCCATTTACCCCGGAGACGAACAACAGGGATAAATGTTCGTTCCTGGATGTATTTCCGATGGAATATCCAACCGGCGGGATCGGGGATTTCCGTGAGAGCTGTCTGAATATCCGTGACGAACATGGATGTATGGGAAGTGAGATTTTTTATGAATCACATAAAATCTATGACGGAAAACCGTCACTTGAGGGACTTCCGGCATCATTTGGAAATGAAAAAGAAGTACAGACACTGGAGATTACATGTAAAGATCCGGTATTAAATGTAAGCGTGATCCTTTCTTATTCTACTTTTGAGAAAGAAGATATTATCACAAGAAATGTAAAAGTTGTCAACGACGGAGCACAGCATCTGAAACTGGAAAAAGTCTACAGTGCTTGTCTGGACATGGACAATGAAGAGTTTGAGATGCTTACATTATGCGGTTCCTGGGCAAGAGAACGTCATATCCAGAGAAGAAAGATCGGATATGGCAAGCAGATGGTATCTTCCGTAAGAGGGGAATCCAGTCATCAGGAGCATCCATTCGTGGCACTCCTGACACCGGGAACGACACAGACACAGGGACAGGTGTATGGAATGCATTTTGTGTATTCCGGTAATTTTATCGGTCAGGCAGAGGTAACACAGCATAATGCGGTAAGAATGACGATGGGAATTCACTCAGATGAATTCTGCTGGAATCTAAGAAGCGGTGAGAGCTTCCAGGCACCGGAAGTGGTAATGGTATATTCCGGAGAGGGACTTGGAAAAATGACGAGATCCCTGCACGATTTTTACCGTCAGCACATGATCCGCAGTAAATATAAGAATCAGAAACGTCCGATTCTGATCAACAACTGGGAAGCTACATATTTTGATTTTAATACAGAAAAATTACTGGATATCGCAAGAGATGCAAAAGCTTGCGGAATCGAAATGCTGGTCATGGACGACGGATGGTTTGGAAAACGTAATGCCGATAACTGTTCGCTTGGTGACTGGACAGTCAATGAAGAGAAGATCCAGGGAGGACTTAAATGCCTGGTAGAAAAGGTCAATGATATCGGACTGAAATTCGGTATCTGGTTCGAGCCGGAGATGATCTCGCCGGATTCTGACCTTTACCGGGCGCATCCGGACTGGGCAATACAGATTCCGGGACGTACGGGAACGCTTTGCAGAGAGCAGTATGTACTGGATCTGACGAATCCGGAAGTGGAAGATTATGCATATGAATGCGTGGCAAAGATTTTAAGAAGTGCACCGATCGCATATGTAAAATGGGACATGAACCGTCAGCTTACCGATCTTGGCAGTGCATATCTGGATAAAGAATCCCAGCAGGAATTATTCCACAGATACGTGCTGGCAGTTTACCATATGCAGGAACGCCTGACCACAGAGTTCCCGGACCTGCTGCTTGAGAACTGCTCCGGCGGTGGTGCAAGATTCGATCCTGGAATGTTATATTACAGTCCGCAGATCTGGTGTTCAGATGATACGGATGCGGTAGAACGTCTGGAAATCCAGGAAGGAACAGCACTGATCTACCCTGTATCAGCGATCGGGGCACATGTCAGTGTATGCCCGAACCATGCGGTGGGAAGAAATACGCCATTTGAGACAAGAGGAAATGTAGCACTTGCCGGTACATTTGGCTACGAACTGGATATTACAAAACTTCCGGAAGAAGAAAAAGAGATGATCCGTAAGCAGACACAGGATTATCATAAGTATCAGGATCTGATCCGTGAAGGAGATTACTACAGAATTGCATCGGTGTCAGAAAATGGATATTATGATGCATATATGATCGTGACAAAAGATAAGAGCGAAGCCCTTCTTACATTTGTACAGGCAAGAGGTATCCCGAACAGCAGAAGCAGAAAATTAAGACTGCAGGGATTAGACGAAAACTCCGTGTATGAGGAAGAAGGAACAGGAACACTTTATAGCGGGGAAATCCTTGCAAAAGGAGGCTTCCTGATCGGAGGACTGTGGGGAGATACCCAGAGCCGTCTGTATCATTTTGTAAGAAAATAATAAACCGTAAGGAAGAAAAGAACTGCTATTTTAGTGAAGACAGATCTAAGATAGTAGTTCTTTTTAGTTTGACATTTAAGCATAGTTGAATTAAAATTTAAGTATAAGAAATGTAAGTAAAATATGAGGTGAAAAAATGGCAAGAGTGCGTTTGGCGGATATCGCAGAAAAAGTCGGAGTCAGTACCGTGACGGTTCATAATGCGCTTTCTGGAAATAAAGGAGTCAGTGAAGAATTAAGGGAAAAGATTCGTCAGGTAGCAGATGAATTGGGGTATCAGGCACCGGTAGCCAGAAAGAGTGAGAAGACAGAAGAGACATTCCGTACGATAGGAGTACTGATCGCAGAGAATTATCTGGCACAGTACACAACATTTTATTGGAAAATATATCAGGAACTCGCAGTGATCGCAACGGAAAAGCATTGCTTTACAGTAGTAGAAGTCCTGAAAAAAGAAGACGAGATGCATACGATGAAGATGCCGTCCTGCATAGAAGAAAACAGGGCGGAAGGAATGATCGTGCTGGGTGAGATCAATAAGCAGTATATACGCAAGATGAAAAGCAGTACCAGTATGCCGATCGTGTTCCTGGATTTTTATGATAAGGAACTGGCGGCGGATGCGGTTGTAACAGATAACTTCTATGGAATGTTCCTGCTGACGGAATTCATGTTTGAGCAGGGAATTGACGAGCTTGGATTTGTAGGTTCTATCTTTGCAACGAGCAGTATCATGGACCGTTACTGTGGATTTATGAAGTCGATGATGCTTTATGGCAAGCAGATCCGGCCGGAGTGGCTGATCGAAGACCGTGACCAGTACGGGCAGATGGGATTTGAACTTCCGCAGGGGAAACTTCCGAAGGGATTTGTATGTAACTGTGACCTGGCAGCTTTTATGCTCATGGATAAGTTAAGAGAGAAAAATATCCGGGTGCCGGAGGATGTATCGATTGTCGGATTTGATAATTATCTGTATCCGGGACTTGCAGATTATAAGATCACAACTTATGAAGTGAACACCAGGGCAATGTCAAAAGTGGCAATAGAAAAAGTATTAAAGCAGCTTAGAAATCCAAAATCCGGCCGCGGAATGGATGTAGTGTCCGGACGCATGGTTATAAAGCGCAGTGTAAAGCTGAAAGAAAAGTAAAAAGGAATGATGATATAAAGAGCAAGAAGGCGGTACGTCGATTGCTCTTTTTTGCTACGAGGATTTTGACTTAAAATTAATGGAACTGTCTAAAATTATAAAGTATAAATTAAAAGAGGAATTAATTAAATTAAAATTAAGTTAATAAAAAGCGGATTTTATGTGTAATAATACTAAAATAAAGGGTGCTGATTCTGTATAAAACACCGAAATGCCAATAAAACGATGTTTTCTATTGAAAAATGTGAAAAAAGTGTTAGAATTAAATTAACTTAAAAAGTTGCCTAAAAGGAATTAAAGGAGGAAGCAAAATGAATAAGAAAAAGTTAATCAGCTTAGGGCTTGTTGCTGCAATGACGCTTTCCATGACTGCATGCGGAGGCGGAAGCAAAGATAAGAAAGAAGCGGCAACAGATGTTCCTACAATCGACACTCTTAAAGTGGGAGAAGATTATAAGGATCTGAAAGCAGATATCAAGATCCTTACCAACCGTACGGATATCGTGGATGATGTATATAAGGGATATGCAGAAGAATTCCAGAAGATTTATCCGAATATTAAAGTGACGTACGAAGGAATTACAGACTATGAAGAATCGTTAACACTTCGTCTTACAAATGGTGACTGGGGAGACATTTGCTTCATTCCTTCATCGGCAGATAAGAGCGAGTTCTCAGATTACTTCCAGGTACTTGGAGATTACGATACATTAAATAAGACATATAACTTTGTAACAGAGAAGACATATGATGACAAGGTATATGGTATTCCAAATGGTGGTACAGCAGGCGGAGTTGCTTACAACAAGAAAGTATGGAGTGATGCAGGAATTACAGAACTTCCAAAGACTCCGGATGAATTCCTGGATGATCTGAAACTGATCAAAGAGAAGACAGATGCAATTCCTCTTTATACGAACTTTGCAGCAGGATGGACAATGGGAGCATGGAACGATTATGTAGGTATCGCATCAAACGGAGATGCTGATTATAAGAACAATATTCTCCTTCATACCAAGAATCCATTTACAAAGAATAAAGAAAACAGCGGCCCTTACGCGGTATATTACACATTATACAATGCAGTTGCAGACAAGCTTGTAGAAGAAGATCCGGCATCCAGTGACTGGGAGTCATCAAAGGCTAAGATCAATAACGGCGAGATCGGTACCATGGTACTTGGCTCATGGTGTGTACAGCAGTTCAAAGACGCAGGTGATAATCCGGATGATATCGGATATATGCCATTCCCAATCAGCGTAAAAGGAAAACAGTATGCAGCATCCGGCGGAAACTACGCTTACGCAGTGAATAAGAATTCAAGCAAAGACAATCAGATCGCAGCAATGTTATACATCAAATGGTTATTAGAAGACTCTTCAATCTTTGAAGATGAAGGAAGTATCCCGGCATTGAAAGATCAGCCGCTTCCAGATTCATTATCAGAGTTCAAAGATACAGAACTTGAATCTGACAATGCAGCTAAGAAGGGTGAAGAAGGACTTTACGATGATATGAGAAATCAGAGTGAAGTATTAAGTGGAGACTATCCGGTCAGTGAAGTACTGGAAGCAGCACTTTATAACAGCAAATCGCTGGATGACATGATGAACGAGTGGAACCAGAAATGGAGCGATGCTCAGGAATCATTAGGAGTAGAGGTTAACAAATAAGACAGGCTGGTTAACGAAAGGAGAAAACAATGAGTAATTCTGGAAATATTGCCACTGCTGAGAAGAGCAGCTTCAAACAGTGGGTTGGCAGCAGAAAGGTACAGAAAAGACTGGTAATCGGAACATTCTTATTTGTACCACTCATACTTCTGTTAGTATTTACCTACATTCCATTTGTAAAGATGGTGCAGTTCAGCTTTTATGATATGAAATATCTGGGCGACAGAACATTTGTAGGAATTAAGAATTATATCGAAGTGTTTAACAGAAAAGAGATTTTCGGTTCCTTGTTCGTCAGCGTTTATTACATGGGAGGGGCAGTGGTTCAGCTGGCCCTCGCCTTGTTCTTCGCAACGATGATGGTGTTCAAGGTAAAAGGAGAATCGGTATTTAAAGGATTTATGTTTTTCCCATATCTGATCTGTGGTATCGCAGTCGGATTCATTTTCAAATTCTTCTATGCAAGAGGATTTGTACTGGATACATTTCTCCAGGCACTGGGAATGAAGTTAGATGACATCCCGATGTGGCTGCAGAATCAGAAGATCAATAACTTTTCACTGGTTGCAACTTCTGTATGGAGATATACAGGACAGAATATGATCCTGTTTCTGGGAGCTATGATGTCGGTGGATACGGATCTTTATGAAGCAGCATCCCTTGACGGTGCGAACAAATGGCAGCAGTTCCGTTACATTATTATGCCAAGTATCAAATCGATCATCGTACTGAACCTGATCCTTTCTATCAGTGGTTCGCTCAGTGCATTCGAGCCGCCATACGTTATCACAAACGGTAACATGGGAACCGGTACATATTTCGTTATTATGAACCGTCTGGCTCACGAGAACCAGAAAGTAGGTCTTGCATGTGCAATGGCAATGATCCTTCTGGTGATCATCATCATCTGTACAGTTGCACAGAAATTATTCTTTAAATATGCATTTGATGATGGAACAAGTGATGAGTCCAAGGCAGCAGTAAGAAAACGTAAGAAACAGGAAAAACTTCAGAAGAAGATGCAGAAGAATGGGGGCGGAAAATAATGAAAGATTCAGGTATGAAGATTACTTCAGTCATATTTACAATAATAAAATATCTGTCATTGATCGTTGCGTCCCTGGTCGCAATTGCACCGGTATCCGTGTGTATTCTGACTGCATTCAAGTCAAATGAAGAATATGCAGCCAGCTCTGTTCTGGATCTTCCAAAGTCATTTGCTTATCTGGATAACTTCAAGATTGCTCTGGAAAAAGCAAACATGATCAAAGGATTCCTGAATACAGCGGTCGTATTGGTGGTCGTATTATTTGCTTCGATCATGGTAAGTTCCATGCTTGCATACGTTTTGAACCGTTTTACATTCCCGGGAAGAGGAATAATCGAGAACTTATTCCTGTTTGCTTCACTGCTTCCTGGAATCGCCATGCAGGTAACGATCTATCAGATCATGTATTCACTGGGACTTATCAATCATCTGTATGGATATATGATCGTGCTGATGGGAACGGATATCATATCCATATATATTTTCCTTCAGTTTTTTGAGAATCTTCCGACATCACTGGATGAATCGGCGATCATGGACGGATGTACATATTTTGGAGTATTTTTTAAGATTTTATTCCCGCTTTTAAAACCGGCGATCGTAACAAGTATGGTGTTAAAAGGTGTCAGTGTTTACAACGAATATTACGCATCCAACCTGTATCTGCAGCTGCCGGAACTGAAGACGATTTCTACGGCACTTTACACATTTACAGGCCCTTATGGAAACCAGTACAACTACATTTGTGCAGGCGTTATTATTACAATTATTCCGATACTGATCTTTTTCCTGATCTTCCAGAAACAGGTATACAGCGGTATGGCAGCAGGAGCAGTAAAAGGTTAATGAATTTGAGACTATAGGAGAATAGAAAGACATGAGTGAATTTAGATTAATCAGCCCGGAAGTGAAAAATGTTCCGTGGCAGGAAAAGCCGGAAGGACTGACAGGAGCACCTGTCTGGAGATATAGTGAGAATCCGATCATCGGAAGAAACCCGGTAGAAGGAGTAGCCCGTATCTTTAACAGTGCGGTCATTCCTTATGAAGGTGCATTCATCGGAGTGTTCCGCGGGGAACAGGTGAATGGTATTCCGTACATTTATCTTGGAAGAAGCCAGGATGGTATCCACTGGGATTTTGACAAAGATAAGATTCAGTTTGTAGATGAGAACGGAGATCCGTTCATGCCGGTATACGCATACGATCCACGTCTGGTAGAAGTAGACGGTGTATATTATGCAATCTGGTGCCAGGATTTTTACGGGGCTGCGATCGGTATGGCTAAGACGACGGATTTCAAGACATTTACAAGAATTGAGAATCCATTCCTTCCATTTAACAGAAATGCAGTATTGTTCCCAAGAAAAATCGATGGAAAATTCATGATGCTTTCACGTCCAAGTGACAGTGGCCATACACCATTTGGTGATATCTTTATTTCAGAAAGTAAAGATATGGTTTACTGGGGAAAACACCGTCACGTGATGGGAAAGAGCAGTGAATGGTGGGAGTCAGTAAAGATCGGCGGCGGAGCAGCCCCGATTGAGACAAGTGAAGGATGGCTTCTTCTGTACCATGGTGTAACAGGAACCTGCAACGGTTATGTATACAGTATCGGCGGGGCAATCCTTGATATTGACGATCCGTCCATCGTAAAATACCGCTGCGAGAACTTCCTTCTGACACCGGAAGAGTGGTACGAAGAAAGAGGATTCGTTCCAAATGTTACATTCCCATGCGCTACCATTCATGACAGCGCAACGAATAAAGTGGCAATTTACTATGGAGCTGCTGACAGTTATGTAGGACTTGCATTTGCTTATGCAGATGAGCTGGTTGATTATATCAAAGCTCACAGCGTAGTAAGAGAAAGTGATACAGAGATTGGAAAGAGGTAGTTTATGAGTCTGAGAAATGAAGTAGAGATCGAACTTGTAAATCATATTATTCCGTTCTGGATGAATCTGAAAGACGAAGAACATGGCGGATATTATGGATATATGGATTATGATCTTAAGGTGGATAAGACTTTTGAAAAAGGATGTATTTTAAATAGCCGTATCCTCTGGTTTTTCTCATCAGCTTATACCATGTTAGGATCAGCGTCTCTTTTAGAGGCAGCTGATCATGCGTGGAACTTCATGAAAGAGCATTGTGTGGACCAGGAGTACGGAGGTATATTCTGGTCCGTTGCATTTAACGGAAAACCACTGGATACAACAAAACACACATATAACCAGGCGTTTGCAATCTATGCATTATCTGCGTATTATGAAGCATCCGAATGTGAAGAAGCAAAAGAGCTTGCATACCGTCTGTTTGAAAGAATTGAAACGACATGTACGGACGAATACGGATATCTGGAAGCATTCACCAGAAACTGGGAACCGGAAAGCAATGAAAAACTTTCGGAAAATGGACTTCTGGCAGATAAGACAATGAATACACTTCTGCATGTACTGGAAGCATACACGGAATTATATCGTGTCGATAAGAATGAAAAAGTTGCAGAAGCACTTCGGAGAATCTTAAAAGAATTTCAGGATAAAGTCTATAATCAGAAGACAAAACAGCTGGAAGTATTCTTTGATGTGAAGATGCAGACGATATCAGATCTGTATTCTTACGGGCATGATATCGAAGCAAGCTGGCTGATCGACAGAGCGTGTGAGGTGCTTGGAGATGATGAACTGACAGAACAGACACACCGCTATACGAATGAAATCGCAGCACATGTCTATGAATATGCGCTGGAAGAGAATGCAATGAACAATGAATGCTTTAAAGGCATCGTCGATCATACCAGAGTATGGTGGGTGCAGGCAGAAGCCATGATTGGATTCTATAACTGTTATCAGAAGACAGGAAACGGACAATATCGTACAATTACAGAACAGCTGTGGGAATATATCAAGGCACATATCATCGATCCGAGAGAAGGATCAGAGTGGTTCTGGGATCTGAACAGGGAAAATGTCCCGGAGAGCAGAAAGCCGATCGTAGAACCGTGGAAATGCCCGTATCATAACGGCAGAATGTGTATGGAGATCATCAGGAGGACAAAGAAATCATGATACATAAGCAATATTACATAGAGCAGGAAAAGCTTGAGAACCTGCAGGCAAGAAAGAACAGAAAAAGCCGCTTCTATAATGGAATCTTCGACCGTTATGAAGATCCGGTACTGACACGTGAGCACATTCCGGTATTCTGGAAATACGATCTGGATGCTGAGACGAATCCGTATTTTATGGAGAGACTTGGAGTGAATGCGGTTATGAATTCCGGCGCAATTGAACTGAACGGAAAATATTATCTCGTGGCAAGAGTAGAAGGCGCAGACCGCAAATCATTCTTTGCAGTTGCAGAGAGCGAGACCGGAATTGACGGATTCAAATTCTGGGATCATCCGGTGCTACTTCCTGATACATGCCCGGAAGAGACTAATGTCTATGACATGCGTCTGACAAAGCATGAAGATGGATATATCTACGGAGTGTTCTGCTCAGAGAGCAAAGACAAAGACGATCCGGACCTGTCAGCGGCGGTTGCAGAAGCAGGAATTGTAAGAACCAAAGATCTGAAGAACTGGGAGCGTCTGCCGAATCTTAAGACACTCAGATCCCCACAGCAGAGAAACGTGGTATTACATCCGGAGTTTGTAGACGGAAAGTATGCATTTTATACCAGACCAATGGATGGATTCATTGAGACTGGAAGCGGCGGGGGAATTGGATTTGGAACCTGTGAAGATATTACCAACCCGGTTATTGATGAAGAGACGATCATCAGCAGAAGAGTCTATCATACACTGACAGAGGCGAAAAATGGAGCCGGTGCCGTACCGTTTAAAGGTAAAAAATGCTGGATTCATGTTGCACATGGTGTAAGAAATACTGCCGCCGGACTTCGATATGTATTATACTTATTTGGTACAGATCTGGAGCATCCGGAAAAAGTGATCGCAGAACCTTCAGGAGTATTCCTTGTACCGCTTGGAAAAGAGCGAGTAGGTGATGTGTCGAATGTAGTCTTTACAAATGGCGCGATCTGCAGGGAAAATGGAGATGTCTACATCTACTATGCATCTTCCGATACACGTATGCATGTAGCGACGACAACCGTAGATAAACTGGAAGATTATCTTTTCAATACACCAAAGGATCCACTTCGTTCTCCGGACTGTGTAAGACAAAGATGTGAACTGATCGATCATAATCTGGAACTTCTTGGAAAATAATATAGTAAAATATATGGTAAAATACAGGATTGTAAAAGAGGTAAAGTGTGCAGCAATTCTGGATAGAAAGTAAATATATAAAAGAAATAAGAAACAGGTGGCAGGATGCGGGAATATATCAGAAATATAAAAAAGAAAATCGCATATATGAACAGAAGAGAAAAGCTGGAATATATCCTTACTTATTATTGGTATCATATTCTGGGGCTTCTGGCAGTTATTGGTCTGATTATATTTCTGATCCTGCATTTTGGCTTTGGAGAAAAGAAACCGGAATTTACCTGCGTGATGGTAAATCAGCAGATTGATTATGACCGGGACGAGGCGCTTGCCGGAGCATTTGGCAAGGCAGAAAAGATTCCGGAAGACAGAATCGTAATAAGTTCTGATTATCTGATATCTTATGAAGATGTGAAGTTGGAAGATGAAAATAAAAGCTCTTATGAGAAATTCTTCTTTCAGTGGTCCGGTCAGGAACTGGATGCAGTGATCATGCCGGAAGATTTTTACAGATACTGTAAGAAGATGAATGGAACCTTCCGTAATATGGAGACATTTGATACAGGAAATCTTACGCTTTATGAGGATGGGGCTAAGAAGACGGGAATCAGAATAGAAGGCACGAAGTTAGAAAAGATATTAAAAACAGATAAAGAAGAAACATGGATTCTGGTATTTCCGGCGAATGGAACGCACAAAAATGCGTGTCAGAAATTTATTGATTATATTGGTGATGGAAAATGAAAAAATTAAGCATTGATAATCCTTTTTTTACATTTATGGGGAATCTGGGAGATCTGATCATATTGAATCTTGCATATGTCATTACCTGTATACCGGTGATTACCATCGGTATGGCAACGACAGCGTTGTATAAAGTGATGTTAAAAAGGGTGCGCGGAGAAAGCAGCTACATATTAAAAGAATATTTGAAAGAGTGTGCAAAAGAGGCAAAGAAAAGTACGATGATGTGGTTACCGATGCTTTTTACAGGAGGTCTTCTTGTATTTGACATCCTGTATATAGGACGTTCGTGGAATGTAATAGGAATCGGTGTTGCGGCTCTTCTTGTAATCTGGCTGCTTGTATTCTGCTATGCATTCCCTCTGCAGGCACAGTTTGAAAATACAATTGTAAATACATGGAAAAATGCATTGTATCTGGCAGTCAGATATCTGCCATGTACGATCGTAATGCTGCTCTTAAATATGATCCCGGCAGCGGGAATTGTATGGTTTCCGGGGCTTTTGGGACTTCTGGTTCCAATCTATGTAGTAGTTGGATATGCGCTTACCGCCAGAATCAATGTAATCATGCTGGAAAAGATATTTGACAAGATAGCGGAGGCTTAAGATGAGTATTTTAAAATTAAGACCAAGCTGTAAAGACTATCTCTGGGGTGGTCACAGACTGGCAGAAGAATATGGCATACAGTATGACGGGGATGTTCTGGCGGAAGCCTGGGAACTTTCCTGCCATCCGGACGGACCATGTTATGTGGAAAATGGTGCGGACGCCGGACTTACTCTGGAACAATATATAGAAAAACACGGAAAAGAAATTCTTGGAACACATTGCAGAAGATTCCGGGATTTTCCGATCCTTACAAAATTCATCGATGCAAAAGATAACCTGTCCATCCAGGTGCATCCGGACAATCGCTATGCCCTGAAAAATGAAGGCCAGTACGGTAAGACGGAGATGTGGTACATTGTGGATGCGGAACCTGGGGCGTATCTGTATTATGGATTTAAGACGGAGATCAGCAAAGAAGAATTCGCAAAACGTATTCAGGAAGATACACTTCTGGAAGTACTGAATGCAGTTCCGGTGCAAAAAGGAGATGTGTTATTCATCGAATCCGGAACCATACATGCGATCGGAAAAGGAATCCTGATTGCAGAAATCCAGCAGAATTCCAATGTTACTTACCGTGTGTACGATTATGGACGTGTCGGAAAGGACGGCAAGAAACGAGATCTTCATATTGAAAAGGCATTGGCAGTGACAAACCGTGTACCAATCGTAAAAGATAAAAGCTGCTATCCACATGTGGCAGATTGTGATTATTTTACAGTAGATAAACTGAATCTGGACGGAACCATCATGAATAAGATGGAAGGAAATGTATCGGAGGCTTCTTTCGTAAGTATTCTGATGCTGGATGGCCAGGGAACGATCAGCTGTCAGGGTGAGACGCTGGAATTTGGAAAAGGTGACAGCTTCTTTGTAGAAGCAGGAAGTGGAAGCTATACGGTAGAAGGTTCCTGCGATGCGCTGATTACGACAATCCGTGAAAAGGCTGCTCCGGTACGTATCGGAATTGATATCGGCGGAACGAATACGAAGATTGGCCTGGTAGATATTCATCAGAAGCTTCTTGCAGCGGTAAGTATACCGACAAATGCAGAAAGAACAGCAGACGAAGTGATTAAAAACGTTGCAGAAGCAACGATTGCATTGCTTGAAAAGCAGGGAATCACGATGGATCAGTGTATCGGTGTCGGTGTTGGTGTACCGGGAACGGTGGACAGTGAGAATGGAATTGTAAGATATTCCAATAATATACACTGGGAACAGGTGCACTTAAAAGAAGAACTGGAGCGGATGATCCCGCTTCCGATCAAGATCGCAAATGATGCAGACTGTGCGGCTCTTGGTGAGACGGTTGCAGGTATCGGAAAAGGATATCAGGATACAGTGATGCTGACTCTTGGAACCGGCGTGGGCGGCGGCATTATCATGGATGGCGAGATCTATACCGGAAAGGGAATCGGCGGCAGTGAACTGGGACACATGGTTATCGTAGAAGATGGAGAACCGTGTACCTGCGGACGACGCGGATGCCTGGAAGCGTATGTATCAGCGACAGCGCTTAAGAGAGATGCAAAGCGTGCGACGGGAAAAGAGATGAATCCGGAGAAAATCTTTGAAGCGTCAAAAGCAGGCGATGAAAAGATGAAAGAGATTACTGATTTGTATATCAGAAGACTTGGTACAGGTCTTGTAAATATCATTAACATCTTCAGACCACAGATGGTAATCTTAGGCGGTGGCGTGGCAGCACAGAAAGAGGCGTTGACAAAGCCGCTTGCAGAGATCGTAAAAGAGAATGTATTTGGCGGAGTGAAAAGTGAACTTCCGGAGATCGCACCGGCGGCACTTGGAAATGATGCCGGTATGATCGGGGCCGCAAGTCTGATTTAAGACTGATTTAAGATGTGATATGTCATCCGAAAATGATGGGTGACAGAAATGATAAGTTGAAAAATACAGAGAACTTACCACTGGCAACTTCTCTTGCATACTTTGGTATATAAATGCGCAGCATGAAACATTCGTGTTGCGCATTTTTCAACCACTAAGTGTTTGAAAGAAGCTGCCAGCGGCAGGCTGGATAGGAAGGAGAAGCTGGAAGATGATAATTGCGGCGGATGATAATAGATTGCGTTACAGTGGAAGGATTGACTGGACAGATGCGAAAAATCCGGAATTTGTATATCCCTGCACGTCTGTAGAAATGCATTTTACCGGAAGAAAATTGCAGGTAATACTAGAAAACAGACATTCCTACTGGAAGAATTACATCGGATGTATTCTGGATGGAGAACAAAGCAAATATCTGTTAAAGAATGATGAAAAGAATATCATTGATATTCCGGTGCCGGAGAATGGAAGAACAGAGCATGAAGTCCTGATCTTCAAGCGTCAGGATGCGTGCCATGAATTGATTTTTCAGGGATTTGAAATAGAAGAGAAGGCACAGGTTATTCCAATGGAAAAAGCACCGGAAAGAAGAATAGAAGTATATGGAGATTCGGTATCTGCTGGTGAAGTATCGGAAGCAGTGGACTATGTTGGAAAAGCGGATCCGGAACATGAAGGCGAATATTCCAACAGCTGGTATTCCTATGCATGGATGACAGCGAGAAAATTACATGCACAGATCCATGATATTGCACAAGGCGGGATAGCCCTGCTGGATTATACCGGATGGTTCTGTGAACCGGAGGCAGTCGGAATGGAAACTGCATGGAATAAGATCCATTATAATCCGGTATTTGAAAAACGTCAGGACTGGGACTTTAGTGAATATACGCCGCAGGTAGTGATTGTCGAGATCGGACAGAACGATAATCACCCGGATGATTATATGAAAGAGGATTACGAAGGAGAAAGAGCGAAGAGATGGAGAAAGGGATATAAGACATTTCTGGAATCGCTTCGAAAAACGTATCCGGATGCAAAGATCGTATGTATCACAACACTTTTGCAGCATGATATTTCATGGGATCATGCAATATCGCAGGTGGTTGATGAGATGAAGGATCCTGCGGTCACCAAATATACATTTAAGAGAAATGGGACAGCGACACCGGGACATCTGAGAATCCCGGAAGCACAGGAAATGGCAGAAGAGCTGGCTGCATATATAGAAAATCTTCAGATAGAAGGATGGGAATAAGAGATGAAAAAGATAAAAGGAATGACATTTGCCCCGTTTTGCGAAAGGGGAACGTTTCGAAAAGAAGAGACAAAAGAGAGCTTAAGAATCATGAAGGAGCGGACTGGCAGCAATACAGTCATATTTGCTCCGAATGGATTTCAGAAAAACGCACACAGTACCGAGATTACTTATGTGGGGCTGCACAATGTAGAAGATGACGAATTAAAAGAAATGATCACGTATGCAAAGAGCCTGGGATTACAGGTGTTCCTGAAACCGACAGCAAACTGTGAAGACGGTACCTGGCGTGCGCATATCAGTTTCTTCCCGGAAGATGTTCCCTGTGAACCGAAATGGTCAGAGTGGTTTGCATCTTATACAAAATTTCAGTTACATTATGCAAAGATTGCAGAAGAGATGCAGTGTGAGATGTTCATAGCAGGATGTGAAATGGTTATGACTGAGGGAAGAGAACATGAATGGAGGATTCTGCTAAGTGAAATCCGCAAGGTGTATCAGGGACTTTTGAGCTATAACACGGATAAATATCAGGAACACAATGTAAACTGGTGGGATGCGGTAGATGTGATCTCTTCCAGCGGATATTATCCGGCAGATGACTGGGAAAACCAACTTGACAGGATTGAAAAAGTAGTAGAAAGATTTCAGAAACCATTCTTTTTCGCAGAAGCCGGATGTATGTCAACGGAAGGTTCAAAAGAAGTTCCAAATAACTGGGAAGTGACCGGAAGAACGGATCTTGCAGGACAGACTGAGTGGTATGAAAAGGCGTTGCAGGCAATGAGCCGGCGTAAATGGATAGACGGAGCAGCGTTCTGGTCATGGAATCAGAAGCTTTATACAGAAGAAGAGGCCAGAACAGACCGGTTTTATGAGGTATATAAGAAACCAGCGGAAGAAGTGATTCGTCGATATTTTAAGATGATTTGTTGTTGATTGGCGTTTATATGAGAAAAAGCAGAGGGCAGGAGAATGGAAAATTCTCCCGTCCTTTACTTTTATCTGCTATAATAACAGATAGCTAGAAGTAATAAAGGGAGTAATATCATATGACGATCAAAGAAATTGCCAAACTGGCGGGAGTATCCAGCGCAGCAGTGTCAAGATATCTGAACGGCGGATACGTCAGTGATGAGAAGAAAGAACAGATCAAAAAAGTGATCGAAGAGACGGGTTATCAGCCGTCGGCGCAGGCGCGTATGCTTCGGACGAAGAAGGCCTGTCTGATCGGAGTGGTTGTGCCGAAGATCAATTCAGAATCCATCAGCCGGATCACGGCAGGGATCGAGAAAGTCCTTTCGGAGCGGAATTACCAGATGCTGCTTGCCGGAACGGATAATACACCGGCGAGGGAAATAGAGTATATGCGTCTGTTTGAGAATTATCCGGTAGACGGGATTATTCTTGTAGGAACGATGATCACGGCGGAACACCGGAGATTTCTGAAAGAATCGAAAGTACCGGTCGTTGTGATCGGGCAGCATACGAAGTATGCGAACTGTATTTATCATGATGATTACGGCGCAGGGGAAGCGATGGGACGTGCGGTTGCGGCAAAGAGTCGGAAAGAGATTGCATATATTGGAGTATCAAGAGAAGATAAGGCAGCCGGAGCGGCCAGAGAAGATGGATTCCGCGAAGGTCTGAAAAAGGCCGGAAAGGAATTAAAAGAAGAAAATTATAAAGTGGCGGAGTTCACCACAGAGTCCGGATACGAGAAAGTTCTGGAATTATTGAATGAAAAACGTGACATCGATATCATATCATGTGCCACAGATACGATTGCAGCCGGAGCAATTGAAGCAATTCATACTTATGTAGGAAATCGGATTCCAAAGAATGTAGAAGATACAGGATCCAGATTCCGTTATATATTAGAAAATACAGCAATCCAGGTTACCGGATTTGGTGATAACCAGCTTTTAAAGGCAGTAACAGGAGGGATTCCAACCGTGCACTTTGGATATAAGACCAGTGGGATCAGAGGGGCGGAACTTTTATTAGACGTGATAGAACGGGGCGAAAACATTCCGGTGGAGATTAAACTTGGATTCCGGCTGGCTGAAATTGATGACCCGGAAGAAAATATAGAAGAATAAAAGCAGTCGAATAGAATATCATCGGTTAAGATATGCAAATAGAAGCCTGATCAGATGCAGAATCAGTCAAAAACACCGGAATTCGTGCAAACCGCACAAAAACGAATAGTAAATATCAGTAAAAATGCCATCTTTACAAATGGCATTTTTTTTCTTATTATAAAATCACAAGATGTGAAAACGATTACACATAAAACGAGGAAGGAGAGTTATTATGGATTACAGAAAGACCGCACAGGACATCCTGGATCATGTCGGTGGAAGTAAGAACATTGCATCTGCAGCACATTGTGCAACGAGACTGCGTCTTGTCATTGCAGATAATAAGAAAGTAAGTAAAGAAGCACTTGAAAATGTAGATGGGGTAAAAGGAGTCTTCGAAGCATCGGGACAGCTTCAGATTATCCTTGGAACCGGTACGGTAAATAAAGTATTTGCCGAGTTCATCGACATCGCAGGTATCACAGCAAGCTCGAAAGCAGAGGCGAAAGAGGCAGCCGCAGAGAAGCAGAACTGGTTCATGCGTGCAATCAAGCTTCTTGGCGATATCTTCGTACCGATCATTCCGGCCATCGTAGCCAGCGGTTTCTTAATGGGAATCATGAACTCACTTGATTTTATGAACAGCAACGGATTCCTCCATATTAATACACACAGTTCGATCTATGTATTTGCGAATCTGTTCAGTAATATAGCATACACATTCTTACAGATCCTGATCGCATTCTCAGC
The DNA here is from genome assembly GCA_963595255.1 of bacterium. Taxonomy (GTDB): domain Bacteria; phylum Bacillota; class Clostridia; order Lachnospirales; family Lachnospiraceae; genus Dorea_A. Next base: position 6,624 of record CAVBHX010000029.1, on the reverse strand, counting down.
AGCGAAAGCATTCGGTGCGAACCAGTATCTCGGAGCAGTTATCGGTATGATCATGATCCATCCGTCACTGCAGAATGCTTACACCGTAGCAACAGAAGGTGTACAGCAGACACAGAGTGTATTCTTCGGACTGTTCAAGATCGACATGGTCGGATATCAGGGACACGTTATCCCGGTTATCATCGCCGTATGGATTCTGGCAGTGATCGAGAAGAAGCTGCATAAGATCGTACCGGAAGTCCTCGACTTGTTCGTGACACCTCTGGTCAGCGTATTTGTAACAGGTTACCTTACATTATCGATCGTAGGACCAATCTTCGTATGGGCTGAAAATGCAATCCTCGGAGCAATCCAGTGGATGTTAACACTTCCTCTCGGAATCGGAAGTCTGATCATGGGAGGCTTATATGCGCCAACCGTAGTAACCGGTATTCATCAGATGTATACAGCCATTGATATCGGACAGCTTGCAAAATATGGTGTTACATACTGGCTTCCACTTGCAAGTGCAGCGAACGTAGCACAGGGAGCTGCAGCACTCGCAGTAGGTATCAAATCAAAAGATAAGAAGATCAAATCTCTGGCGCTTCCATCATCACTCAGTGCATTTATGGGAATTACAGAGCCGGCAATCTTCGGTGTAAACTTAAGATTCTTCAAACCATTTATCGCCGGATGTATCGGTGGAGGATGTGGAGCATTATATGCATCACTGGTACACCTTGGAGCGAAGGGAACTGGTGTGACAGGTATCTTCGGTATCCTGCTCTGCCTGAACCAGCCGCTTCAGTACCTGATCGAGATGGTGATCGCAGTCGGTGTTGCATTCGTGATCTCATTCCTGATCTATAAGGATGCAGAACCAAAGGCAGCAACCGCAGATGCAGCAGTAGAAAATATTGAAACAGCAGACGCAGTAACAACAGACGCAACAACAACAGACACAACAGCAGAGACAGCAGAAGAGACATTAACAAGTCCGGTAAACGGAACACAGATTCCATTATCCGAAGTAGCAGATGAGACATTTGCATCCGAGATGCTTGGAACAACCGTTGCGGTAGAGCCTGCAGATGGCAAGATTGTAGCTCCATGTGACGGAGAAGTTTCCAATATTTTTGAAACAGGCCATGCTGTATGTATCACAACAGAGTCCGGCGGTGAACTCCTGATCCATATCGGTATCGATACTGTGAAGATGGATGGAAAAGGATTTACAAAGAAAGTTTCTGATGGCGACAAAGTACATGCAGGAGATATTCTGGTAGAAGCGGACCTTGAAGAAATCAAGAATGCAGGATATCAGACGACAACAATGATGATTCTGACAAATACAGATGAATTCGGAAATGTAACAAAGGCAGAACCTGCTGAAGTTAAGACAACAAGTAAAGTTATGACACTTACAAAATAATGTGTATAGAAATAATGCTTATAGATAGATGGAGACGATTGATTTATGAACGCATTAACAAGAGATCTTGTAAAATTAGTAGAGACAGCAGAACAAAGCCAGAAAACCAGAGAAGAGTTATCCGTATCAGATAGAAAATTTCGTGAAAAACTACACCTGATGCCGCCGGTCGGCTGGCTGAATGATCCAAATGGACTCTGCCAGTTCCAGGGTATCTATCACGCGTTTTTCCAGTATTCGCCGTTTAATGCAGAAGGCGGTGTGAAGATGTGGGGTCACTATACCAGCAAGGATATGATTAACTGGGAATATCAGGGTACCGCACTTTACCCAGATCAGCCATTTGACTGTCACGGAGTATATTCCGGATCTGCATTTATTGAAGATGGAAAAATGTATCTGTACTATACAGGAAATGTCAAATTAGAAGACGGGGAATATGATTACATCCGCACCGGACGTGAGGGCAATACCGTTCTGGTTATAACAGAAGACGGCAAGACGTTCGGAAAGAAAAAAGAACTGATGAGAAATTCAGATTATCCGGACGATCTGACCTGTCATGTAAGAGATCCAAAGGTATGGAAAGAAAATGGTACTTATTATATGGTACAGGGTGCAAGAACGAACGAAGATGTAGGTCAGGTACTTGTATTTGAATCTGAAGATAAAGTAAACTGGAAGTTCAGAAACCGGGTGGAATCCGAAAAGCCATTCGGGTATATGTGGGAATGCCCGGATTATTTCAAAATCGGAGATAAGAAACTTCTTTCCACGTCTGTTCAGGGACTGGAAGGTGGTATCTGGGAGGATCGTAATGTATATCAGTCTGGATACTTTGAGATAGAAGGAGATATTCTCGGAGAATACAAGTTGTCAGAGTATCATTTGTGGGATTATGGGTTTGATTATTATGCCCCGCAGAGTTTTGAGACGGAAGACGGAAGAAGGATCCACATCAGCTGGATGGGAATGCCGGACTGCGAAGAATACAGCAATCCGACCATTCAGACAGGATGGCAGCATTGCTTTACATTTCCAAGAGAAATCTTTGAAAAAGACGGCAAGATCTGTCAACGTCCGATAAGAGAACTGGAAGAGAAGAAACATCTGGTAAGTGATGTGAAAGGTATGCTGGCAGGAGAGGGATATCCGGTATATGAAATGACGATTTCGGATATTACAAAGAACCGCTTTAAAGTTATCCTTTCAGAGAATCTGATCCTGGATTATGCTGATGGAAAATTCCGGATGCATTTTACAGATCAGGATAAAACTTCGGTATCTTCAGGAAGAAGCATGAGATATGTAGAAGTGGAAGAAGTGGAGAATCTGAAGATTCTGGCCGATACATCCTCTGTTGAAGTATTTATAAATGATGGGGAATATGTATTTTCGACAAGATATTATCCGGAAGTTTATAAATTACAGGCAGAAGCTGTGGGAGCACAGATTACGTTGTCAGAAATTATGTAACGAAATATCAATCTGAGATACCAATAATATAGAAAGAAGATCACCATATATCAAAAGAAAGAGTTTCAGTAGAGAAATTTTCAAAAGATATATGGTGATTTTTAATACCAATGTATGCAATAGAAGCTGCCAGTGGCAGGTCCTATGTATGCAAGAGATACAAATATTTTTCAAAATTAACGCCTTCGTTTACCGGAACATGTTCTTCTACAGAATCAATTAATGATTTTTCAAGAAAAGAACCTGCGGTCTGCATCATTTCCGTAAGGGAAATATCTCTGGCAAGTCCGCCTGTGATGCAGGAAGCAAAGAGATCACCCGTACCGGAATAACTTCCGTTGCAGCAGGGATATGCCGAAAGAAAATGTGAAGAGCCATCTAGCAGGAGATTTCCGATCTTATGAACTCCGTCATCTGCAGTAAAATGAATACCAGTGATGAGGACCTTTTTTTCATGATCCTTTGTCAAAGTCTGCCCTGCATCCTTAAGTCGTGAAAGGAACTGTTGTATAGACAGAGACGGATCCTGCAGGCTGTTATAATCTATATCCGTCAGCAGACAGAATTCGGTAAGGTTAGGAGTGATAACATCTGCACGTGCGACAAGTTCTTTCATAGCAGTCAGAAGCCCGGAAGTATACATATCATAGGTAACGCCATCGTCTCCCATTACAGGATCGACCAGAAGAAAGGTGTCTGCTGTCTGGAAAGTATCCAGAAAGTGCATGATCTGTTCAATCTGGCAGACACTGGCAACATAACCGGTATAGATTCCGGAAAAAGAAGTGCCTAGTTTCTTCCATTCCTGGCGGAAATAATCCATCTTATCGGTAAAATCATAACAGTAGTAGCTGGGGTATTCTGTTTGTGAACTTAAAATGGCGGTAGGGAGTGGACAGGCCTGGATTCCCATCGCAGATAATACGGAGATGGCAGCAGTCAGGGAACAGCGTCCAAGTCCGGACAGATCATTGATTACAGCAACTTTTTTTGTCATAAAGAAATCCTCATTTTCTAATGTATTGTAAATATGTAATAATTATACCATTATAAAAAGAAGAAAGAAACGGCCAGAGAAAAGGAAGACTTGCAGGCCACCAGAGCTTAAAAAAATAATTTAAAAAATTTTGAAAAAGTTGTTGACAGATAGAAAACGTTGCGCTATAATTAATTTCGTTGCTGAGGTACATAAATAACTGAGGCAAACAAATATAATATGTGCGCGTAGCTCAGCTGGATAGAGCGTCTGGCTACGGACCAGAAGGTCGGGAGTTCGAATCTTCTCGCGCACGTACGAGAGACCCTTGTTTGACATTAAGTCGGACGAGGGTTTTTTGCTGTTCCGAAGTGGATGTTTCAATTCAGATGACCGGGACAGTATTGACATAATTTGGGCAACTGTGTTAAGGTTACATAGTAAATTTAATCAAGATTGTGTGAGGTGTCAGTCAGAAGGATTCAGAATAATTTGTGGAAAGAATAATCTGACTGGTGAAAAGGGAAACAGGTGAGAATCCTGTACGAACTCGTCACCGTGTTTTGCAAGCAGAAGCTGCATATCCACTGGGAGAACCGGGAAGGGAGCAGATGCGTCAGAGCAATAAGCCGGGAGACCTGCCTTTCGCAGTACAGGAACGAAAAAGTTCAGGCCACGAGGAATTGGCAGTACGAAATGGATCACAGAACTGTATGTGGTATAATACAGTTTTATTTTCGTTGTCTTCGTTTTCTGACGAAGGCTTTTTTTTGCCATATATTCTGACGGAGCTGACGGTGGCTGGGTTTTTTGTATCTCGTGCATTGACAATCGGAAAATCAGGAGGTAAAAGAAATGAAAAAGAAACTGGTAGTTGTATTATTATCAGCAGCTATGTGTGTAGCAGCACTTGGCGGATGTGGTTCCAAAGCAAGCAGCAATTCAGACAGTAGCAAGAAGACTACAGAGAATTCATCAAAAGAGGACGATCAGAAAGCCGCAGATGAAGTAGCAAAGAAGATTGATGCCATCTATGTGCAGGAAAGAAACGACAAGACAGATGAGCAGTGTAAAGAAGCGAAAGAAGCGTGGGACAAATTGACAGATGCACAGAAAGAACTTGTAGAAGGTGAAAATGCTGATCCGGATTATTTCGGAAGAGATACAGGGGATGCTTCTCAGGATGATCCGTTAAATGAAGATAACATCGGGGAGAAGGAACTCCTGGTAGTAAGTTTCGGAACATCTTTTAATGCAAGCCGTGCAGCCGATATCGGCGGAGTTGAAAAAGCACTTCAGGCAGCTAATCCGGACTGGTCTGTAAGAAGAGCATTTACAGCACAGATCATCATTAATCATGTTCAGGCAAGAGATGGTGAGAAGATTGATAACATGGATCAGGCTTTAGAGCGTGCAGTAAAGAATGGTGTAAAGGAACTGGTTGTACAGCCTACACATCTGATGCACGGTGCAGAGTATGATGAGTTAACAGAAGCAGTAAATAGTTACAAAGATAAATTTGAATCTGTTAAAATCGCAGAACCACTTCTCGGAGAAGTTGGAGCGGACGCAACAGCAATCAATGAAGACAAGGCTGCAGTAGCTAAGGCAATCACTGCAGAAGCAGTAAAGACAGCAGAATATGACAGTCTTGATGCAGCAGCAGAGGACAGCACAGCATTTGTATTCATGGGACATGGAACATCTCATACAGCAAAAATCAGCTATTCTCAGATGCAGGCACAGATGGAACAGCTTGGATATAAGAATGTATTCATCGGAACAGTAGAAGGTGAGCCGGAAGATACTTCCTGCGAATCCGTTATCGCAAAAGTAAAAGATGCCGGATATAAGAATGTAATCCTTCGTCCACTTATGGTTGTTGCCGGAGATCATGCTAATAATGATATGGCCGGAGATGATGATGATTCATGGAAGAGTCAGTTTGAGGCATCTAAGAATTTTGACAGTGTAAAGACACAGATTGCAGGTCTTGGAGAGATCGATGCAATCCAGCAGTTATATGTTGCTCATACAAAAGCAGCTATGGATGCACAGTAAGAAAGATAATTAAGGGAGATAACAATGTTGAGAAAGAGATTGATGGCAGTTGTGCTGTCTGCAGTAATGACAGCTGCAATATTCACAGGATGTGCAAGTAAGGACGACAGCAGCAAATCAGCCAAGACAGAACAGCAGAAGTCTGATGCAAAAGAAGAAAAATCAAAAGATTCAAAGTCCGAAGCAGCAAAGGCGCCGATCGAGGATGGGACCTATACTGCAGAATTTAAAACGGACAGTACGATGTTTCATGTAAATGAAGCAAATGAAGGAAAAGGTACACTGACTGTAGAAGATGGAAAGATGACGATACATATCAGTCTCGTATCAAAAAATATCGTGAATCTCTTCCCTGGTACAGCAAAAGAGGCTCAGAAAAAAGGTGCAAAACTTTTAGAACCAACCACAGATGAAGTTACATACAGCGATGGAACGACAGAAGAAGTCTATGGATTTGATGTTCCGGTTCCGGCGTTAGATGAAGAATTTGATCTGGCGTTGATCGGAACAAAGGGCAAATGGTATGATCACAAGGTAAGTGTATCAAACCCGGTAAAAGCTGAATAAAATGTATGAATAAAAACTCTTATTTCCCATATATTGTACAGACTACAAAAAGGTGGGGAATAAGAGTTTTTTTTGGTAAACGGTAGAACATAAGTACCTTGGCGAACAAGGATGGTCATTTTTTGACCAT
>CAVBHX010000028.1:0-37016 GCA_963595255.1 bacterium | reverse complement strand
CTTCTCCCATCATTGTACCTGACCAGTTATCTACATCTGTTGTAAGTCCTGCCATGTGAGGTGTACATACTACATTACGCATAGATAAGAGTGGATGATTGGCAGGTACCGGCTCTTTCCAGTATACGTCAACGGCTGCACCTGCAATTGTCTTATTCATGAGTGCTTCTACAAAATCTTTCTGGTCGATAACAGCTGCTCTTGCTGTGTTGATCACATAAGCAGTTGGTTTCATCTTAGAGAACCAGTCTTTGTTTACAATGCCCTTTGTAGATGGCAGAACCGGAAGATGGATGCTGATCATGTCACTTTCTGCAAGCATGGTATCCAGGTCAACGGCTCTTGCTCCGTCTGCTTCGATCTTCTCTGCCGGCATGTATGGATCATATGCCAGGATTTCCATTCCGAATGCCTGTGCTCTTACAGCTACCTCGCGTCCGATCGCACCATAGCCTGCGACACCAAGTTTCTTCCCGTGCAGTTCGAATCCGATTCCGTAATCTACGAATGGATGTTTTTCATCCAGTGGACCAAATGTAACATTCTTTACATCCGGTACGTCATAGATGTCTTCCATAGGTTCTCCTACATGTTCTCCCTTGGATAATCCAGTACAGCTCAGTGTCAGCTTTCTTGCAACTGCGATCATCAGTCCGATCGTGAATTCTGCAACTGCGACACGGTTTCTTCCCGGTGTATAGGATAATTCCAGTCCGGCTTCTTTGATTGCATTATGGTCTACAGTTGCCGGTGTTCCCTTTGCAACTCCCATAAATTTCATACCAGACTCAGCCCATGCCTTGATCGTATCTGCTCCGGCATATTCATCTCCCAATACAACCAGTTCATGTCCCATACATTCTTCTTTTGTCATTTCTTCTGTGACATTTCCTTTTCCGTGTTTTAATTCCCCACAGATTGTAATATCACACTGTTCTTTGATGTACTCCATCTGTTTCTCCGGGATCGGAGTACAAAGTGCTAATGTCTTTTTCATTTTATATATTTTCCTTTCTTTGTTTCATGATAATTGTGATAACTGCAACTACTGTCATTCCGATCACGGAAATGATATATACATTCGTCGTAGAAACTTCACCGAATACCAGCTTTGAGATGGTATTCAGAACGGTTGGTGAAATCAACTGGCCAAAACACATTGCACAGGTAAAGCAAGCAGATGCCATCGCTGTCGCCACTGGTTTTACAGCCCCTGCGACATCCACCATTGCCTGCGGGATGAAGATTCCCTGAGAGAATCCACAGAACACCGCTCCTGCCATCAGCATGATCAGGTTCGACGGAAACAGGATCAATAAGAGTCCGCCGACGCTGAAGCTTAACATTGCCACCGGAAGTGTATATTTCTTCGTAACCTTTGTTACCATACCAAGGATTAATCCAATCACGATCTGGGATCCGGAGAATACACCTGTCAGATTCCCGGACACGGCACTATTGCCTGCCAGCGTTCCACTCAGATGCATAGCTATATTCGTTGTAAATGTGATCAGGAATAAAAATTCAAGCATTCCCAGAAATGAGATCTTAAAAACTTCTTTGTTCAGCTGAATTTTTTCTGTATCGGAAGCCTGTGCTTTTCCGGTATCCGGAAGACAGCATGCGATCAATATCATAGAGATAAAGCCGATCACATTGATCAGATATGCATTCTTAAATCCTCCGGCACCCAGCATTCCTCCGACGGTTGTTACAACAACCATACCTGCACCTACACTCGCCGCCTGGATTCCCATAACGGACACCCGCTCGTCTCCTTCAAAGAACTCTGCCACAACTGCCGTATTCAGAGCCGTTGCAAGTCCCAGTCCTACACCGTAAAATGTTCGTGAAAAGAACAGAAGACCAAAACTATCCGACAGATACGGAAGGAATCCGGTGATTCCTGCTACAAGGCTGGCAAACAGAAGTAATTTCTTCTTGCTGATCTTTAAGACCAGCCATCCGGACAATACTGCCACGATCATGGACAGCAGTGCCGGTGCTGTGATCAGCATCTGGACCAGACTGATATTGACATCCGGATAATGTTCCTGTATCTGTCCAAGCACAGGCGATACACAATACTGTAATCCCTGGATGAACGAGATCGCTGCAATTGAAATAATAATTTTTATCTTCTTTCCTTTACTCACCTTATCGTTAGTCCTTTCTGATTAAAATGCCTTTTCAAGAATTGCAAGGATATCTTCTTTTGTGATGTTCTGGCGTGGGTTGAATCCAAGCACAGGCTCTTTCAGCACATCATCTGCCAGCATATCAAAGTCTTCTTTTTTAATTCCCTGTTCTTCCAGAGTCTTGATTCCAAGCTCTGTTGTCAGACGCTTCAGTTCTTTTGCAAGAAGCAGTTTGTCCTCATCCAGATTACCCGTTACAGGAAGATTGATCGCTTTTGCAAGATCAACCATTTTTTCCGGACAGCTGTCCGCATTGTATTCCATAACATAAGGAAGTACGGTTGCATTGGCCATTCCGTGAGCCAGTCCGAAATGAGCACTCAGTGTATGTGCGATACCATGAACCAGTCCGAGATTGGCATTGGAGAATCCGAATCCTGTGATGATACATCCCAGCATCATCTGTTCTCTGGCATCCATATCGGATCCGTCTTTTACAACTTTCGGAAGATTCTTATGTAAGATTTCCAGTCCTTTTAATGAGTTGTATTCTGTTAATGGTGTTGCCATATTGGAAATGTAGCTTTCCACTGCATGTGTGATCGCATCCATTCCTGTTGCGGCAGTTACACCTGCCGGTACTGTCTTTGTGAAATCCGGATCTGCAATAACGTCAGATGCCACGATCTTGTTGTCAATGACTACATATTTAATTACTTTCTCTGTATCGATCAGCGCACTTACATTTGTGATCTCACTGGATGTACCTGCTGTTGTCGGGATGGCGATCAGTGGAAGACATGGATTTTTTACCATTCCCATTCCGCCGTATTCGCCGATCTTTCCAGGGTTGGTCATCAGCACGTTGATTGCTTTTGCAAGATCAATACTGCTTCCACCGCCGGCCGCTACGAATCCGTCTACTTCTGCTTCTTTCGCAATTGCTGCGGCTTCTTCTACCACTTCATTGGTCGGATTTGGAATGACTCCGTCGAATACAACGGCTTTTACTCCGGCTTTCTCTACCTGTTCCATCACACGTTCTGCGATTCCCGCTGCCTTTACCCCGCGGTCATACACAACCATGATATTTTTTAATCCATATCCTGCAATAATCTCCGGAAGCTTCTCTACTGCGCCTCTTCCAAATGTGATATTGCTTTTTACGAAAAAGTTAAAACTCATTTTCTTCCTCCTACACTGCCTGGTCTGCTGCGATCAGTTCTTTCATCTTCTCAACAGCTTCTTCCGGCATTGGCTGGTATACACCTGCAACCTTTGCATAGTATGTTGTCTGGGCCATCTCTTCTGTATAGATTGTTGCTGCCATTGCTGCTTTCATATCTTTACCGCAGCAGAACATTCCATGATTCTTGATCAGAACTGCTCTTCCTTCTTCTCCAAGAGCCTCTACGACTTTATCGGCAACATCGTCGCTTCCAGGCATCGTAAATGGAACGATTCCTACCGGAACGAATTCTGCCTGCGGTGGAGTGATCGGAAGTAATTCTCCGCTCATTGCTGCAATTGTCGCGAACATTCCGTGTGTGTGTACGGTTGCTCTGACATCTTTTCTCGCTCTCATAACTGCTGTATGCATCGGAACTTCTGAGGATGGCTTGAATGGTCCGTCAAGCCATTTTCCATTCATGTCTACGATAGCGATCTGATCTGCTGTCATTCCTTTGTAGGAGATTCCGCTTGGTGTGATCGCAACCACGTCTTCCTTGTCATCTCTCATGGCAATATTTCCTGATGTTCCATGGATCAGCCCCATATCTACTGCGTCTAAAATAGCATCTAAAACAATTTTTCTGGTATTTTCGTATTTCATCTTTAAGACCTCCTGTTTTTTATAGCTTTATCTTAATCTCATTCTGCCGCCTTCTCAAATTGGATATTTCCTCTTTAAAACGGCAATGCTTTTTGATAAAATATACTCAGAAAAAATACTCAGAAAAATATACGAAAGGACGGTTATCATGGACAAGCTTAATCTATCTCTGCGCCAGCGGAAACTTCTCCACATGATGCAGGAGCAGACTACTTATATCACAGGAAATGAACTTGCAAAGCAGTTAGGTGTTTCACCACGGACGATCCGCAGTGATATTGTAGAAATCAATCAGAATATTCTGCCCTATCAGGCAAAGATCCTTTCCGAGCGCAGCAAAGGATACCTTTATACCGCAGAGAACCCCGAAATCATCCAACAGTTAAATCAGATCGACACTGCCTTCTTTACCAAAGAAGACCGTATCCGCTATCTTGCTTTCCGGCTGTGTCTGACCGATGAGCCGCTGAATCTCTACGATCTGGAAGATGAGATGTTCATCAGCCACACAACACTGGAACATGATCTTCATGGTCTCAAAATGAAATATGTATTGTCCGAGCCTTATATAAACTTAGAACAGAAACGGAATTTTCTAACATTTGAAACTAATGAACGGAAACGCCGCTCTGTCCTGAACCGGTTATTTCACGAAGACTGGAATTATAATCACAACTGGAATACCTATTACGGATATACCTTTCTGAATAAAGACGTTCTGGATTACATTATGGATGAGGTACCTCTGCATCTCGATAAGTACGGAATATCTATGGAAGATCCAAGCCTTGTCTCTTTGAATCTTGCCACCGCGATCATGTATCACCGGGTGTTGTCCGGGCATCAGCTTCCGGCAGCTTCACCTGTACTGAGACCGGATACCCCTGCCAGTCTGGCAGCTGACAGCCTGGCGGATGCACTGGAAGGACAGTTTCATTGCTCTTTCAGCCGGGAAGAACGGGATGATCTTTATAAGCGGATTGCATCCGGACACCTTCCTGCAGTTTCCGATATCTCGACTACGAATGTCACTCAGCATTTTGGTCCGGTCACGCTCCAGCTCGCCCAGGCTTATATAGACAGAATTCAGGATGTGTTCCATCTGGATTTTTCTGAAGATGAAGATTTCTATATTACACTTTTATCCTACCTTCAGTTCATCCAGACACCGGCACATATTCTCAACACACAGAGAAACAAGGACCTAGAAAAAAGAATTTTAGGAGTAGAATTTGAGATAGCATATCTGTTTCAGGATCTTGCACAGCAATATCTCGGATATTATCTGAATCAGAATGAGCTTCTCTACCTGGCTCACTGTATTTCCGGTGCTTTGGAATTCCTGTTTGAGATACATCCCGAAACAAAGATGAAAACCGTCATCTGCTGCCATATGAACATGCCGGCCGCCTGGGCATTAAAGCGTAAGGTTCTGGGAGCTTTTGATAAATATCTGAATGTAACGGCTCTTCTGCCTGTAAATGACAAGAACATTTATGATTTTCAAAATACAGACCTAATCTTATCAACTGTCCGTAAATCGATCACCGATTTTCCCGGCATTGATACTATACATATCAGCCCGTTTCTCTCTCCGGATGACTACCGGCTTCTGTCAGAATATATCAGCGAACGGCGTATCGAACATCTATGTGCCGCATCGGACGTAACGCTTGGTCATCTGTTAGAGCATGCATTCTGGCATGAAAAAGAACAATTCACCGACAGATTTACCATTATAGAAACAATGGCCGAGGATTTCCTGCAAAACGGAATAACCGATATGTCTTATCTGTCTGATATCTTAAAATGGGAATCGATTGCAACCAATGCAACCGGTCCCGGAATCCTGTTTCTGCATTCTCTGGTTCCGGCAAAGGAGACACGGTTATCGATCACAACCCTGGACCACCGGATCATGTGGAATTCGTATAAGATCCGGATCATCATTATGGGTGCATTCCATCCGGACGATGCTGCTCTGGTGTTCCGGCTTCTGCATATCTTTTATAATGACAAGCTTGACCCTGACGCTTTGCGGATGTTAAAGACGAAAGAGGAGATTATTGATTTCTTTAAAGAGTATGAATAAGTCTGCAATTTGCAAAAAGGGTGCCGCACATTTTTATCTGTGCGGCACCCTTTCTATCGCCATTATTTTATAAAATCAAATCCCTGAAATCTACATTCTCCTGTATATTTCTTCACTTCTTCCTCGCCATCTAACACACGGTCTGCACCGGATGCCATTGCTTCCATTTCGAATTCCCCAGGATATGCACTCACCGGAGCGATCCATTCACAATAACTCTTAAGCTTTGCAACCAGATCTTCATTATAGACCATTCCGCCTCCCAGCAGAATACCGTCTACATTTCCTTCCAGCACGGCTGCCATGGAACCGATACATTTTGCGATCTGGTAGATCATAGTATTCCAGAGTAATCCGGCATATTTATCTCCACCAGCTGCACGTTTTGTCAGTTCCAGTGCATCTGAAATTCCCAGATGATTGACGAAACCACCGTTTTTCGTACATAACTGCTTCACAGTCTTAATCTCTTTGTCTTCACAATATTTCAGCACATCCGCCACTGCAACGCTTCCACATCTGGTAGGTGCTATCGGTCCTTCTCCTCCGACAATGTCGAATCCATCGATCATTTTTCCTTTTTGATGAGCAGATACCGAGATTCCTCCTCCGATATGGCAGACTACAAAGTTACACTCTTCGTATTTCTTTCCCATATTTCTGGCATGACGGATGGCTGTTTCTTTTAAGTTCAGTGCATGGAGATGTACATTTCTATATACACCTTTGATACCCGTCATGCGCGCCAGATCCTGCAGTTCATCCACATCCGGTGGATTTACCACATATGCTTTTGCGCCATACTGCTCTGCAAATTCTCTGGCAATACTTGGGCCCAGGCAGGCCGGATGGATTACCCCATTCGCAGCATGGATCGAATGATCCACTACCAGATCATCGATTTCATACGTTCCGCCGTCCATGGCGAGCAGCCCGCCTCCACGGCCGACACAGGCATCCAGGCCGTTCAGATCCACTTGATTTTCTTTCAGAAGATTTTCTATCGTTTCCTTTCTGTAAGCCAGCTGATCTTCCAGGGTCTTATATTCTTCCAACACCTTGGAATCATGGCTGACATTTGCTGAGTAGACTTTCTTTTCTCCATCAAACAGTGCGATCTTTGTTGATGTAGAACCGGGATTTACAGTAAATACTTTATATGTCTTCATCTGATATCATCCCTTATTTTTTGTACTTCTCTTCTTCTTTTTTTGCAAATCCTGGTTTTGCCAGTGTAGCAAATCCAATCAGACCGATGAACATCAATACAGCACCGCAGATATATGGAATTCTGTAACTTCCTGTCATTCCGTAAAACGCTGCGAAGAATGCAGGTCCGACTGCTCCGACTACCTGGATCATTGGCTGGATAATACCATATCCATTTGCAAAGCTGTCTCCAAACTCTTCAATACAGAGTGATGCCGGCCAGTTTGCTGCACCACCAACAACCATACCAATACATACCAATGAGATCCATACACATACCGTATTCCCTGTAAGGTTCAGAACCATTGCAAGAATACCGAATACATAAGAAGTATATGCTGCTTTTCGTGCTCCGATCTTAGAGTCAAGCACACCACATAAGTAAGAACCTGGCAGAGCAAGAAGTCCGGATGCAAGCATCATCATTCCTGCTGTTCCCGGATCAAATCCGATCTCCAGAAGTCTTGGGAATAACTGAACCATCAATCCGCTGGCAAACAGCAGCTGAATTCCCAGTGTAACACCATGAACCCATACCTGAGGGGTAGAAAGAAGTTTCTGTGTTGTCCAGATACTTTCTTTATTAATTCCTTTTTCTTCCTCCGCTTCTGCTTCTGCTCCGTTATCCGGATTGAATCCTTTATCTGCCGGATCATCTGCAAGGAATACAACGAGTACAATCAATGCTACAACCAATACTGCAATAAATGGAAGGAATCCGCCGAGAGATCCCATTGCTGCATATCCTGCCTGGTACATCATTGTAGCAACTCCTGAACAGAGTGGAATACCCATTGTTACAATTCCCATGATAATTCCTTTTCTCTTAGGGAACCATTTTGAGATCATAACCGGTGCAAGCTGATATCCCAGAGCACTGGAGATACCGTTTGCAATAATCAGACAGAATGCAAATGCCCAGAGATTTGTTGTCACTCCCATTCCGACTACAACTGCAATCCAGATCACACTACACATAATACTCAGTTTTTTAGCTGAAGCTTTTGTTGACAACTTACCAAAAAGAAATCCTGCAACCACATTTGCAATAGATCCCAATGAAATAAAGCTTGTTAATAATGCTGCATTCCATCCCCTTAATTCTGACAACGTTCCAGATGCTGCGTTCATCGCACTACCTACTGCAGTTGCTGTAAAATATGCAAGGAATGCATAAAGAATCAATGCCCATCCTTTTCCATATCCTTTTTTCACTTTCGTTTCCATACTATTTTTTTCCTTTCTGTATGTTCTGCATGAATAATTTCTCAGATTCAAACCGCGATTTTCTTTCTTGTACTAAGGATATAAAATTTCGGATTTTTCCTCAACCATTCTATTTCCTCATATATATGGAAATTTTTAATTCTTTATCCTGCATTTCCTAATAACATATGATAACAATTTTTATATCTTTTCTTTTTCGTAACATTTGTTACAAACCATATCCAATAATAGTTATATACTTTAATCACAACATCAGTTGTACAACACAAGTTAACACCAACTAAGTTTTAATAAAAAGGAGATTTTAATTATGAAAAAATATGTATGTGAACCATGTGGCTATGAATATGATCCTGCTGTAGGAGACCCGGATAACGGAATCGCACCGGGCACAGCATTTGAAGATATTCCGGATGACTGGGTATGTCCAATCTGCGGATTAGGAAAAGATGTATTTGTTCCAGAAGATTAATTACTATTGATTACTCTTCTTCCTGCAGCCTTTCATAATCCGTGATCTCGATTACCTTACGGCCTACAAGACGGATGATACCTTCATCCTGTAAAGTAAGCAGCATACGCGACAGAGATGGTCTTGTAGTATTCAGATATACTGCCAGATCTTCCCTGTTCATATGCAGACGAACCCGGTAGTCCGGATCACAGTTTTCCAACAGGTACGCCGCTACACGCTGACGCAGATTCCCACTGGTAAGAACTTCTATCTGACGGTTATGTTTCTCTGCTTTCTCTGCAAAAAGCTGAAGCATATTGAAGACAACCTTACTGTGATGTACACAATTTCTTTCGCATCTTCCGCCAAAGAAATTCTGTGAAACCTCCAGAACCGACACTTCACTTTTTGCTTTTGCATAACCGGAGTAAGCAGACTGGCGCAGAAATAATTCTACTTCGCCAAACTCCTCACCCACCGTAACATAACTGCTTCGGGTAATCTTGCCATTCAGGTTGATACTGCCAAGCTCAACCATTCCTTCCAATATGAAATATAATTTTAACGGCGCATCACCCTGGCGGAAAATATAGGTATCTTTCGGATATTTCTTTACTACAGCCTGTGAACAGACAAGACTTTTTTCCAGTTCTTCTTCTGTCAGGTTCTGAAATATCTGTAACTGTTGTAACTTCATAATCCAATCCTTTTCTCTGCTGATAACAATTTCTATGATTCATTATAGACTACGCGGGACTGGGATTCAATGCGTATCGAAGACAGGAGGTTTCTCTATGAATATTACATTTGATGATAACTTAATTACAGGCAACAAGACCATCGATTCCCAACATCAGGAACTGATCGACCGCATCCGGCAGTTCGTTGCAGCATGCGAATCCGGTGACAGTAAGATCAAAGCAATCAAAATGTTAGATTATCTTGATGAATATACGAATTTCCATTTTCAGGAAGAAGAAGATCTGCAGAAAAAAGTATCTTACCCGGAACTTGCTGCTCATCATGCCAAACATGAAGAATTCAAGAAATCCATTCAGGAATTATATGATTATCTTAATGAAAACGAAGGACCTGATGATCAGTTTATCGAACAGGTAAAGCGCAATGTCGTAGACTGGCTGTTCCAGCATATCAAGACTTTTGACCGGTCTGTAGCGGAATATATTCATTTACATGATAATTCTGAAAGATTATAACGATCAATAAAATACCAAAATATATCAAAAACGGACATGTGCTCATAGCAATGTCCGTTTTTATGTTATACTTATTATTATGATGTTTATAAAGGATTGTAATATTATGAAACTTATGAATCAGAAGCTTACCAAATACGCCTGGCTGCTGCCATTTTTCTCCGGCATCTGCTGGGGTGCTGCCGGAATCTTTGTCCGTACACTGGAACACGATGGTCTCGATAACTTTTCCATTATTAGTTTTCGGATGCTGCTTGCAGCTCTGATCACCGGCATATGGATTCTATTCTATAACCGACATTTATTTTATGTCCACCGGCGTGACTTCTGGCTTTTTATCGGAAGCGGCATGATCGGCATGACCGCCCTCAGTGTCTTTTATAATATTTCCGTTACGAAAGGATCTCTTGCGCTTTCTGCCGTATTACTTGCCATGTCTCCGGTCTTTGTTCTGTTTCTGGCTGCTGTCTTCTTTCATGAACCAGTAACCAGACACAAACTGATCTGTGTAACGCTCGCCCTCATTGGCTGTGTGCTGGTCAGCGGAGTACTGGAAAGCAATGGACTTTCCTGGAGCATAACAGGAATTCTCTGCGGAATTCTGGCAAGCTTTTTCTATGCTGTATATGGAATCATAAGCAAAAAAGTTACACAAAAAGGATATCATTTCCTGACGATTACTTTTTACGGCACACTCTTTTCCGGCATGACGATGCTGCCTTTTAGTAATATCCACTCTTTAAGCAGTATGATCGTCTCAGGGCAAAAGACCACATTTTTTATCCTGATCATTCATGCGCTGGTATCATCCGTCCTGCCTTATGCACTATATTCCTTATCCATGCGTTACATGGAGGCCGGCAAAGCATCGATTCTTGCTTCCAGCGAACCTGCTGCCGCTATGCTATTCGGAGCAGTACTCTATGCCGAAACGCCAAGTATTCTTTCCATCTGTGGACTTTGTTTTACAATTGGTGCTGTAATATTATTAAATTATGAAAGGAATTGAACATATGGTACACCTGAACGACAATGCTATTGCCTATATGAATAAACGCGGATTCCGCAACATCATACTTTCCATCGAAACAATCACCAGTTGATGTGCCCCTCCGCGTCTGGAGATATCGGTAGGATTTACCGATAAAGAAAAAGAGGACATGCTCGCACAGGGGTATGTCTGCGAGACCAGTCCTCTTGGGAATGTCTATTATCTGCCTGATGGGGTTACTGTAAACGGGGATATCAGCATCAATTATATGGAATATCCCTGGATTACATGCTTTGAGGTAAGCGGTCTGGCTGTTTCACATTTGTGATGCGGCCAGTCTTTCTTTTAAAACTTCTCCATCTCCCCAATGATCGTCCTGTAAAATTCTTCTTCCGTCCCCTCTTTTCTCACATCATTCATCACATATTTGTCTTTCAGAAATATCATGCTCTTTATACCTGCGCTACCACCGGCTTGAATCCTTCCATTCCGACAACCATCACCGGTGCTCCTGCCGGGATCTCAGTTCCTTTTTCAGACCCCTGTGCTCTTACTTTCATATGATGTCCACACAGATATCCTTTTCCTTTCCAATTGATTCCGGTATCTGCTGTCCCGATCTCCCATAAAAGTCTCGTCTCTCTTCTGCTCTGCAAAAGATTCATAAATCCTCTCAGCACTGTATTCAATACACATGCGATCAATATACAGCAGAGGATTCCCGCATATCCCTTCACCGGGAAGCTCGGAACAAAACATAATGCCGAGATAAAAAGTACCAGCCCGCTGTTTGCAACATAACATCCCTGGCCCCAGTCTCTTCCGACTGCATAGAATAAAGATTTGCCCGTGTATTTCTCCCAGAAGCTCAATCCAAATCCATAGATCGCAAGTCCGATTCCGATATTCCGGTGTATAACTGCAGGGATTTTATTCAGGCCAAGTGCCTCATTCCACAGCCATAAAAACGCATTCGGATCTCTTGCTATCATATAGGAAATGCACACACATACGATTGGTACACATCCCAGTGCCAGCATCCATAAAAACATATTCGAATCAATCACCTTGTGATAGATCTTATCCATTGCTTCACCTGCTTCCTGCGGATCGCCCATCTGGCGGACTGCTTCTTCCTCAGCTTCTCCTTCCGTCATACCCGATTCCATTAATGCGGCTTTGCAGTCTTCTATATGCGCTTCATATTCATTTACAATCTCTTTTCTTACAGATGAATCAGTAATCTTCTTTCCAAGTTCTTTCAGATATTCTCTTTCCTTCATATCCAACACCGTCCTTTCCTGACATCTCTTCTGACATCTTTACTGTCACTCCTGTGCTATACGGAATACTGGATCATGCTCGTAACTGCATTGGCATAAGCATTCCATTCTTCGATCATTTTCTCCAGATATTTCTTCCCATTCGGTGTAATCCGGTAATACTTCCTGAGTTTTCCGTTCGCCTCCTGGTTATAGCTTTCCAGATACCCGGACTGTACCATGCTGTGAAGCAGTGGATACAATGTTCCTACCTTCAATTCGAATACATTGTCCGATCTCTTTGAGAGTGTATCGATCATTTCATATCCGTACATATCCTTTTCTGAGATCAATTTGAGAATTAACATTGCGGTGTTTCCTGATACCATATTTTTGTTTACTTTCATTGTGATTGCTCCTTTCTTATATTTAAGTTCATTATATATCGACCGTCGATAGTTTAGTGCAAAAAAATTTTTGCTTCTTCTTAGTTTCAGTATATATCGTCATTCGATATATGTCAATATATAAGAATTATTTTTTCATTTTCTATATCCGAATATAACGCATAGCGATCCGGGAATGCATTTACCTGATCCTGCATTCCCGATTCTCTTATCTTCTATATTTATCCATCACTTCTTACATGCCTGCCATCCTACAACAGCTCAGCAAATAACCGCAGGAACAACTGTCCCAGCCGCAGAGTCGCGCTCCGGCCGGACTTATACTTCTCCGTCACTTCCCTGCACTGCTCAAAAGTCTGCTCCATATCCCGTCGGATGTCCAGTACTGCATCACAGTCCGCCATAAAACATCCGTTTTCAAAATGATGATAAAGGCTCCGGTAATCCAGATTGATCGTGCCGCAAGTCGCCATGCAGTCATCCGCCACGCTCATCTTGGCATGACAGAACCCCGGTGTCCACTCATAGATCCTTACACCATCCTGTACCAGATTGTGATAGAACGACCTGGTGATACTGTAGATCAGTTTCTTATCCGGAATTCCCGGCGTGATGATCCGCACATCCACACCGCGCTTGGCCGCCAGCGAAAGGGCATGTGTCATCTCATCCGTGATGATCAGATACGGCGTCATGAACCAGCAGTATCTGTCCGCTTTATTGACGATACTGATATAGACATCCTCTCCAACCTGGATCCCATCTAACGGACAATCTGCATACGGCTGGATATATCCCGTCTGCTGCGCCTGATACGGATGCTGTACCAGATATTTTTTCTGCGCCTCTATATCCAGAACGTCCACACCGGCCGGGGTCTTCCCGGACGCTTCCCACATTTCCAGAAATGCTGCCGTAAGCGAAGCCACCGCATCCCCTTCCAGACGGATTCCCGTATCCTTCCATTCGCCGTACGGATGTGTATAATTAAAATACTCATTTGCCAGGTTATAACCGCCCGTATATCCAACTTTTCCGTCAATCACCGTAATCTTTCTGTGATCACGGTTATTCAGGAACATATTAAGTCCCGGAAGCAGTGGATTGAATACCCGGCAGGCAATCCCTTTCGCTTCCAGTTTTCTTGCAAAACTCAGATTGACGAATCCGATCGATCCCATGTCATCATAGAACACCCGGACCTCTACACCTGCCTTCACCCGTTCCTCCAGAACCGTCTGGATCCTGCTCCATGCATATTCATCCTCAATTGCATGATATTCCATGAAAATGAATTGCTCCGCCTTCGCAAGATCAGCAAGCTGCGCCTCCAGTCCTTTGACCGCTTCATCAAAATAAATCACATCTGTATTCTGATACACCGGATAACACGCATTTCTTTCTATATAATTGGAAACATTTCCTGCTTTCGGATCTGATGCATTCAGACGTTGCAGCACTTCTTTGTTCTCCGGCAAAAGAGGCAGAAGCTTCTCGTCAATCTTTTTGTAGCGCATCCGCATCTTCCAGGTTCCGCCGTTCAGACCGATCAGAAAATAGAGTGCCACTCCAAGAATCGGCAGTGTCAGGATCAGGATGATCCACGGTGTCTTCATCGAGGAAGTCTCATTTCTTCCATATATTTTCAGAACCAGTATGACGGCAAATATTCTGGTCATATTATCTATAACTACCGCATATTCATTCAGTCCCTTGAATATTCCAACCAGGAACACCACTTCCAATAATATCGAAAGCACCGTGAACATCAGCCGCTTCACGCCATTTTGTGTCTTTTTCTTTCCTTCCAGTGTATGACTGCTCATCTTCTCACTCTTTTCTTCTATTGTAAATTATGATTATACTAACACGAACGTGTTTCCGGCTCAAGACTTATCCGAAGTTCAATTAGAAATTATTGACCTCAGTTTTCCCGGAAATAAGCAACAAAAAAAATCACCATCCCCGCAGCTCGCAGTCTGCAAAAACAGTGATTTAATAGTGCGCGATCAGGGGTTCGAACCCTGGACACCCTGATTAAGAGTCAGGTGCTCTACCAACTGAGCTAATCGCGCATCTTTGATTGTCTGTGTTACGTTCTCCGTAACGACAAGACTTATTATATAATAAGGTTTTTAAAAATGCAAGTACTTTTTTTACTTTTTTTCATATTTTTTTATTTTTCTCATATATTGATATGGGGGTTGAATTTATGAGCCATATTATCCATTATGTTACAACCAATTTCAAAAAAATCTTTCATACTGTCTGCCCAGAGATTATCTCCTGCATTCAAGGCACAGCTCTGCATTTTGTCCTGGTCACTGCCTTTCTCGGAACATTGAATCATTTCCTGTATTTTTTATCCGGGCAGTCTCCAATCGTTGCACTTTTCTGCCCGGTTAATGAATCCGTGTGGGAACATTTGAAACTTTTATATTTTCCTTTTTTATTCGTAAGCATATGGGAATATCTGTCTCTGCATCCGGTTGTTTTACCGTTCTTTTACTGTCAATATCTGGGTGTGATTCTCGGAATGTTTTTTACTGTTTCTGTTTTTTACACATATTCCGGGATTCTCGGCCGGAATTTCCTGATCTTAGACATCCTGCTTTTTTATTCCAGTGTAATATTTTCATTTGGAATGTCTGAATATATTTCCGGCAAGACCCGTTCTCCTCACGAGACAGAACCTGGCTTTGTAGTCTCACTCTGGGTGATAACATCATTTTTCTTCTTTGTATTTACATGCTTTCCGCCAGACCTTCCGTTATTCTATTCAGCATAAGTACAACAGCCATCAACACATTTCCCTACATATGTAATTAATTATTCACACCATGATGTGCAACATAGCTGTTAAGATCCAACGCTTTGAACACATATCCCTGTGACTGATAATATTCAATAATTTTCGGCAACGCTTCCACAGTTGTATCTTTTGTCTCGGAATCATGTGACAGCAGGATGATATTATTATCATGGAAACTGGTTGCCTGATCCACAAGCTGTTCCGTTGTTCTCACAGCCCCGTCTCCCGAACTTCCATTCCAGTCATAATATTGATATCCTCTTGCCTGAACCTCCTGCGTAAGCGTTGTCATAATTCCCTTCGTGTAACTTGCGGATATGGTATTCGAAGATCCTCCCGGAAATCTAATAAAACACGGAACATAGCCGATCTCTTCTTTTACAAGCTGTCCAATCTGGTCAAGATCCTGAAAATATGCATCAACAGATGCATACACCTTTGCGTAATCATGAGAATATGTATGCATTCCGATCGTGTGTCCCTTATCATAAGCCTTCTTGATCATATCTTTATATTCCGGCATGGCTCCTGTAACAAAAAACGTTGCTTTCGCATTGTATTTATCCAAAATGTCCAGCACCGCCTGCGTATTCTTAGACGGTCCGTCATCCAACGTCAGATAGACAACTTTTTCATCCGATTGTTCTGTTGTACCCACTGTTCTTCCTGGCTGAACTGCGAATTCACTTCTGTCATCTGCCTGATCTTTTTGGCCTTGATTTTCTTTATTGGATGCATCAGTTTCATTCTCATTGATCGTAAGTTTTTTTGCAGTTGCTTTTTTCTTTAATACTGCCTTTTTACTTTCCGTCCCGGCCGTTGTCATCGTTTTACCGGCATTCTTTTTTATAACATGCCCGCTGATTCCCACACCTATGATCACTGCTGCTATACAGACTGCTGCAATCAGTATCTTTCTCTGTGCACGATCTTTTCGTCTTCTATTTTTTAACTTTTTCCTGCTCATACTTTTTCCCTCTTTAATCTCCAACTTTATTCTCACTTTTAAGTAATTGCTTTTTCTTTTTTACTATCATACCGCTTTTTTCCTTTTTATCAAGCCTTTTCTCGAGACTTTTTCACTACAATGTAGTATTGTAATAAATAGATTATCACTTACAAATGTCGAAAGGAGTTTTTAATATGAGTGAAAATGAAAATAAAGTCTGTCCTGTCAGCTGCAAAATCGAACATCACGCCATGATGTTCGCATTTCTCGCCAAACATGCAATTGAATTATGCGGTGAATCCGGAAAAGACGCAATCCTTGCCGGAATGACTACCTATGGAAATGAGCGGGGTGCCCGCATGGCGGCAAATGCACTCGCACACGGTGATGAGCTGACTACCATGACCAATCAGGCATACGGTGAATGGGAACCAGATTACGCCGGACAAATGGACTTCGGAACGCTTCGCACCGAACCGACACTTCAGACTTACATTGCAAAATGTGCATGGTGTGAAGCATGGAAAAAGCATAACATTACCGAATATGGGAAATATTATTGCGTCAATGTAGATAATGCCGTTTACCAGGGGTTCCGTTCCGACTTCGTCTGTACACCGACTGCCACATCTATGAGCTGGGGCGGCAAGCGTTGTGAATTCGACTGGGGACACCCGCTCTCGCAGGAAGAGGTAAAAGAACTGGCTGAGAAAAAGGCCAAACTTGGGACTTCCTGTATGAAAGATTTTAATTTCCACACAGCACATTTAAAATATACCGTCAGTCAGGCTCTGATCCTGAATCTTGGTGAAAAAGGAGAAGAGGCAGTTAAACTTGCACTTGCTGATTATGTAGATACATTTGGACAGGAATATCTGGATGTACTGAACGGACTTTATCCGGTTGAATAGAATTTGCTGCTTATTGATATTATTTTTACTTTTCATATAAGAAAACTATGAAATCTATTTACATCCTGTTTTTCTGTGCTAAAATGATAGATAAACACCCGATTCTATGAGGAGGTATCTATATTTTGAATAAACTAACAACCGAACATACACCTGACAATATTATTGCCGGCTGGCTCGACGATCATCAGGAAGAACTTGTACATACTGCCGATTACATTTTCCATCACCCGGAACTTGCATATCAGGAGACACTTTCTTCCAAATGCCTGGCAGATTATCTGGAAAGCCAGGGATTTAAAATAACATGGAAAACAGCCGGTATCGACACCGCATTTACCGCAGTCTGGGGAAGTGGAAAACCAATCCTTGGATTCCTGGCTGAGTACGATGCTCTGGCAGGTGTCGGACACGCTTGCGGACACAACCTGCTTGGAACTGCTGTTGCCGCAGCGGCCTGCGCATTAAAGGCCGATATGGAAGCAACCGGTGCTGCCGGAACGATCCGCGTCTACGGCTGCCCGGCCGAAGAGATCATGTCCGGCAAGATCGTGATGAACGATCAGGGAGTCTTTGATGACCTCGATGTTGCTATTACCTGGCATCCATTCGACCGCAACCGTGTCAGCAACGATATCTGGCAGGCACAGGACATTAAGAACTACACATTCCACGGAATCAGTTCCCATGCCGCCAAAGCTCCTGAAAAGGGACGCAGTGCCCTCGATGCCGCTGAACTTATGAATGTAGGCGTCAACTATCTCCGTGAACACGTACCGGGAGATGTCCGTATGCATTATGCCTACATTGATAACGGCCTTCCGGCAAATGTTGTTCCGGATATTGCGAAGACAAATTATTTCATCCGCTCCTACTTACGTTCCCGCACCGAAGATGCAAGCGAACGTGTGGACAACTGTGCCAGAGGTGCCGCTCTTATGACAGACACCACCGTCGATATCGAACTGGTTGCAAGCTGCAGTGAGATGAAAGTTAACCGGGTACTGACAGAATTATATTACGATGCCATGACCCAAGTCCCGACACCGACTTATACACCGGAAGAACTGGATTTCGCAAAGCAGATTACGGAAGAAGCCGGACTCGTCAATGACGGGACACTATTCTCCGGCCTGGAACCGCTTGAAGATGAGCCGGTTCCAATCGCTATCGGCACAGACGCTTCACAGGTCAGCCACACGGTTCCGCTGATCACCTTAAGCGCCGCTACGATGTGTAAAGGTACCCCGCTTCATCACTGGGCTGCTGCCAAACAGGCCGGTATGACTATCGGACAGAAAGGTATGCTCTATGTTGCAAGATGTATGGCAGAAGGTACGAAATTATTGATGGAAACACCGGGAAGTATTGAGAAAGCATGGGAGCTTCATAAGCTGACTCCTTAAAGCTTCTGTTCATAAGGAGACGGAGGATTTTTATAAATTCTCCGCCCCAAACAAAAAACTATAACAATTTATCCCCCAAGGAGGTTATAACTATGGTTACCAAAAAAATAGGAATTATCGGATGCGGCAATATGGGCGGCGCCATTCTCTACGGTGCGCTCGAAAGCGGTGTCCTGAACAAAGAAAATGTCTATGTGTATGATATCAACCCTGCTATGATGGAAAAAGCCAAAGACTGGGGTGTAAATCTTGCAGAAAATGATGAAGATGTCTGCAAAAAAAGCGAGATTATTCTTCTTGCCGTAAAACCACAAAATGCACCAGAAGCTCTGTCACAGTGCAAAAAAGCCCTGGATGGAAAAGCTTTGATGTCCATCGTAGCCGGTGTCACTGTCGAGAGACTCCAGAATATGATCGATGGCACACCTAGAATTTTAAGACTTCTTCCTAACACACCTGCAATGGTATTCGAAGGTGCTTTTGCGCTCTGCTCTGACAACGATCTAACAGAAGATGAATTAGAAGCAGCAAAATCTATCTACGGCACGATCGGAGTTGTAGAAATGATTCCTGAGCACCTGTTAGACGCTGCCTGCGGATTAAGCGGCGGCGGTCCTGCTTATGTAGCTATGTTCATTGAAGCCATGGCTGACGGCGGTGTAAAACAGGGACTCCCGCGTGCAACAGCATACCGTCTTGCAGCACAGACCTGCCTTGGTACTGCAAAGATGATTCTCGAAAAAGGAATCCACCCGGGCGAGTTAAAAGACATGGTTACATCACCGGGCGGAACAACCATCGAAGGCTGCGAAGCTCTCGAAAAGGCTGGTATGCGTGGTGCTGTAATTGAATGCATCAATGTAAGTACAGAAAAATCCCGTTCATTATAATCATTGTCATTCTATGTCGATTAATGTGGCGGAATTATCAGACAAAAGAGGAGTTATCCACAGTTTCCCGTGGATAACTCCTCTTTTGTTGGGGATAACTAGAATTACTCTGCAAAATTTGTCGTTAAAATAAGCCGGGAGATTTTCAGAAATCTACCGGCCTATTTTACATTTTTTCTACATTTTCATCCTCTTTATCACCTTCAACCGCGTAAACTCTTCTCTCTCTTTCTCCTCCAGTGCATTACTGATCGTATGCACCAGATTCGTATACATCGGTATCGTAATATTCTTAAGCGCATTCGCCCGCTTCTGTGTCTTCTTGATATTTGCCGCCAGGCGGTACGCCGAGTTTTCCACCTCTGCCAGCTTGATCGTAAGCTCTTTCACTTCCCGGAAGGCTTCTCTTGCGATATCCACCGACTCATGCGTTGTGCTGAACGAATACGTCAGATCATTCTGTTTCGCATCGTACTTAATGTGCAGGATCTCGGTTCCCATGATACTTCTGGTCTGCATCTTCAGAGAGTCTTCGATCGGAACGGTAAATGCCAGTTCCTGAACTTTGCTGATTCCATGTTCGATATTGGCACGCTGCAGGCAGGCATATGCTTTTGTAAATGTCGCATCGATCTCTTCCTGAATATCTTTTGCCTCATCGATCAGTCCCATCAGTTCTTTCAGAAGAATATTCCGCTTCTTATCCATCAGATCGTAGCCCTGACGCGCAAGCATCAGAGAATTCTTCGCAAGCATCAGATTTCCCTTGGTAGGAAATTCTCTCGGATCCATATGCATCCCTCCTACTCTTCTGTCTCCAGCGTCTCCCGCGTATCCTTCCAGTACTTCTCAATCAGTTTCGTATCAATACGGTCCAGTTCTTCCTTCGGCAGAAGTCCAAGCAGTTCCCATCCAAGATCCAAAGTCTCCATCATCGTACGGTTCTCCGTCGGTCCCTGCCCGATATAACGTTTCTCGAATTCTTCACCGAACTTCAGATACTGCTTATCAATCGGAGATAATTCATCCTCGCCAATAACCGAAGCCAGGTTTCTCGCCTCTCCGACCTTCGCATAAGCGGAGAATAACTGGTTCGCAAGATCCTGATGATCTTCTCTCGTGTATCCTTTTCCGATACCGTCCTTCATCAGACGCGAAAGCGAAGGCAGGATACTGATCGGCGGATAGACTGCCTGACCGTGAAGATTACGGTCCAGTACGATCTGTCCTTCTGTAATATATCCGGTAAGGTCTGGGATTGGATGTGTGATATCATCATTCGGCATCGTCAGGATTGGAAGCTGTGTCACCGAACCATTTGCCCCGTCTACAATACCTGCACGTTCGTAAATAGTTGCCAGTTCACTGTATAAATATCCCGGATATCCTTTTCTTGACGGAATCTCACCACGAGAAGACGATACTTCACGCATGGCTTCTGCAAAGGAAGTCATATCCGTCAGGATAACCAGAATGTGCATATTTTTCTCAAATGCCAGATACTCTGCTACCGTCAGCGCAACCTTCGGCGTAATCAGACGCTCCACTACCGGGTCATTCGCCAGGTTCAGGAACATACACACATGGTCTGCCACACCGCTTTCCTCGAATGTCTTACGGAAGAATTCCGCCACATCATGCTTTACTCCCATCGCACCAAATACAACTGCGAACTGCTCATCCGAATTGTCACCAAGCGAAGCCTGCTTGACGATCTGTGCCGCAAGCTGGTCATGCGGAAGTCCGTTTCCTGAGAATATCGGAAGTTTCTGCCCGCGGATCAGTGTCGTCAGCCCGTCGATCGCCGAGATTCCGGTACGGATATAGTTCCTCGGATATTCTCTTCTCACCGGATTCAGCGGAAGTCCGTTTACATCCCTCTTCTCCGCATCTGTGATCGGTCCAAGTCCGTCGATTGCTTCCCCGATCCCGTTAAATGTGCGACCCAGCATTTCCTCCGACACGGCAACTTCCATCGGATGTCCCGTAAGCCTCGTGTGGGTATTATCCAGCGACATATTTTCCGTTCCTTCAAATACCTGGATCACGGCCTTATCTTCATCCAGCTCCACGATACGTCCCATTTTCCTCGTATCATGATCTACAATAAATTCCACGATCTCATCATAAAATGCATTTTCCACGCCTTCCAGTACGACGAGAGGGCCATTAATGCTGCTCAGTCCAAGATATTCTATTGCCATCTTACGTCCCTCCCTTTACGCATTCTTCTCGATGACGCGGTTATAAAAGTCATCAATATCCAGTTTATACAGATCCAGTAACTGCAGGTTGTCATTCGGCACATCATACTTGATCGCAATGACCTTCTCAAATATACCTTCTGCCTTCAGCACCGACATCGGCATTCCCATCGCCACCAGTTTCCGGCTCGTCTTATACAGATACAGAATGACATCCATCATCTTGAACTGCTTTTCAAGCGATACACACGTGTCATCCTTATGAAATGCATTCTGCTGCAGGAATCCCAGACGGATCACCTTCGCGATCTCCAGGATCAGCTTCTGGTCATCCGGAAGCACATCCCCGCCGATCAGTTTTACGATCTCCATCAGGCTGCTCTCCTGGTTCAGGATCGCCATCAGACGGTTCCGGTAATCAACGAATTTCGGCGATACATGATCCGAATACCAGCCGCTTAAGTCGTTCAGATATTCACTGTAACTTGTCAGCCAGTGGATTGCCGGGAAATGTCTCGCATACGCCAGTGATTTGTCCAGTCCCCAGAAACAGCGCACGAAGCGCTTCGTATTCTGTGTAACCGGCTCAGAGAAATCTCCTCCCTGCGGAGATACTGCTCCGATGATAGAGACTGATCCTGTCGCACCATTTAACGTCTGCATCATGCCGGCTCTTTCATAGAACGCCGACAGTCTCGAAGCCAGATACGCCGGGAAACCTTCCTCCGCCGGCATCTCTTCCAGTCGTCCCGAAAGCTCTCTCAGTGCCTCTGCCCATCTGGATGTCGAATCCGCCATGATCGCCACATCATACCCCATGTCACGGTAATATTCCGCCAGTGTCAGTCCGGTATAAATGGATGCCTCACGGGCAGCCACCGGCATGTTCGATGTATTTGCGATCAGTGTCGTTCTGTCCATCAACGGATTCCCTGATTTTGGATCAACCAGCTCGGAAAATTCTTCCAGAACCTGCGTCATCTCATTTCCACGCTCGCCACATCCGATATATATGATAATATCCGCATCCGACCATTTTGCGATCTGATGCTGTGTCATCGTCTTACCTGTTCCGAATCCTCCCGGAATCGCCGCTGTTCCGCCTTTTGCAATCGGGAACATCGTATCCAGGATTCTCTGTCCCGTTACCAGCGGTACACTCGCCGGGAATCTCCGGCTCACCGGTCTCGGCACACGGATCGGCCAGTGCTGTGTCATCGAAAGTTCTCGTTTTTCTCCATTGAACAATTCAATCGTAACCAGCGTCTCATCAATCGTATATTCACCATCCGGAACCACCGATACAACAGTCCCTTCTACTCCCGGAGGAACCATGCATTTATGCACGATAGCCCGCGTCTCCGGCACTTCCGCAATGATCGTTCCGCCCTGTACCATATCGCCTTCAGCCACTGTGATATGCGTCTCCCAGAGCTTCTGACGGTCCAGTGCATCCACACTGACACCACGGGTGATAAATGCCCCGCCCTTGTCAGCGATCCGCTCCAGCGGTCTCTCAATACCGTCAAAGATATTATTCAGGATTCCGGGTGCCAGCGTAACCGACACTGCCGCTCCCGTTCCTTCCACAAGTTCTCCCGGATGCAGTCCGGAAGTCTCCTCATACACCTGTACCGTCGTCCGGTCCTTATCCAGGGAAATGACTTCGCCAACCAGCTTTTCTTCTCCCACATGGACCATTTCCGACATCTTAAAATCCGTCTTCCCTTTCAGGTAAATGACCGGGCCGTTGATGCCATATATCTTTTCTGTCTTTCCGCTACTCACCCTTTACACCTCCCCGGAACTGGAATTTCTGGTATTCATTCTCCAGTGCACCTTTGAATGCATAGTCCACCAGGACATTCTTCTCAGGCACAACCGCACGTACACCGCCGATAAAATCCACTTTGCTGATCGTCAGCGTCATTCCCGTACGTTCTTCCAGATATGTCTTCTTGTCTGCATCAGACGGATTGATATAGATCGTCATCGCCATCCCCGATGCAAACTGTGCCGCTTTCTCTATATAACGGATCAGAACTTCTTTATACTCTTCCGTTCTCATGAATGCCAGAAGCTTTAACTGTACTTCTTCGAACAATTCTGACTTAAGTTCTGTCTGCGTCTTTCCCATCTCACGTTTTAATTCAAGCTGCGCCTTTGACATAGCCATGTTCAACTGTTGTTTTGCAGTCACACTTTCTGCACGCACTCTCGTCTCCGACTGCCGTCTGGCTTCGATCTGATGCTGTTCGAACACACCTCTGAGTGCATCCTCATGCTGCTTTACGATCGCATTCGCCTCCGCTCTTGCCTCTTCCATCGCCGCCGTCCGGATATGCGTGATCTTCTCTTCGTTTGTCAAATGTGCCACCTTCTTCCTGTCTATAATTTCAACCCTATCGCTTCATTTACATACGACGTGATAAAATCTTTCTTACGTCCGGTCCCGTGTCTGTCAGGAATCTCGATCAGAAGCGGCATCGTCCGCTCCAGCTTGATCTCGTCTATCAGGTCCGGGAATTCTCTTCCGAATTTCTCCGTCAGCAGAATCACACCTACATCCTTATCCTCCATGGCATTCTCGATCGCACACCGGAGTTCTTCTCTTTCATGTACCACGATTCCGTCTACCCCTGCGAGACGCATTCCTGTCAGAGTATCGATATTATCACTGATCAGATACATCTTCATCTTACAATTTACCTAAGATCATGAAGGAGATAATCAGTCCGTACAGACACACACCTTCTGCAAGACCTACGAAGATCAGTGACTTACCAAGTGCACTGGAATCTTCACTGATTGCTCCAAGAGCCGCACTTGCTGCACTTGCAACGGCGATACCACCGCCGACGCAGGAAAGACCGGTTGAAAGTGCTGCTGCCAGGTATCCGAATCCGGTTGCGTTCGATACCGTATTGCCGGCCGCTTCTGCTGCCTGTACCGGATCTCCCACAAAGAGCATGATTCCTGCGATCAGAACGGTACTAAAGAAGAAAAATACATTTGTGCCGATGGCTCTCTTATAACGCTTCTTCGTCCTCTGTCCGATCAGGAAATATCCAAATGGAATTACAATGCTAAGTAACAATGTTGCAATTAACAATAATCTAACTGTCAGGCTCATATCTTTGTCCTCCTGTAAATATATCTCTAAATCAAAAAATCTTTTAAATCGTTCCTTTACTTCCCGTCACTCTGGCTGTGAAACGGCTTGAACTCCCGTCCGGTTCCCTTATAGAACCGGCTGAACATCTCATAATATTCCAGACGCAGTACCTGGATACCGACAACCAGACCTTCCAGTCCGCACACCAGCACATTTCCAAGCACGAACACGATCCAGTTCGTGTGTCCCGCACTTGCGCCGGATAACATCAGCACAACCTCCATCATCGCCGCATGGCTGACAGCAAATGCACCGATACGCACATAAGAAATGGTATTGGAGAAATAGCTCAACATCGTCTCGAACAGTTCGAAGAACGCCTGCACGAAGAACATTACCTTGCCCTCTTCCATCTTCTTATGCTGCTTTGTCACCAGGTTTCCCAGCGGTTCCTTGAATACGAACAAGATCACCGGAACTCCCAGGAAGATCACCATCAGGATATTGCCCGGAACCTTATGTCCCGTCATGTAAAGCACGATCGTCAGCACCAGGAATCCGTAGAACACCAGTCCCGCGATTCCATTATGGGAAAATAACATATTTTCCACATCATGACTCTTGATCGAATTGATCACATTAAAGATCATCACCAGGATATTCAGTCCCATACCAAATGCAATGGCAACCACAAATACTGTGTTGAGCTGTCCGATAAACGGCAGGTTCGTCATCGCATCCACCGGCCTTAACCAGTGTGCCTGTATCACATCTTCGAATCCGAAGATACTTCCGAACATGAATCCAAAGAATGTCGAGAACAATCCCGCAATGGATATGATCCCAGCCAGGTTGATCTTCTTGATCAGGTACAAAAGCCCACCGAATACGAACAGGCATAAGCCCTGGCCGACATCCCCGAACATCGCACCGAAGATAAATGTATACGTCAGTGCCACGAACATCGTCGGATCCATCTCATCATTTGCCGGAAGTCCATACATCCGGATGAACATCTCGAACGGCTTGAAGAACTTTGGATTCTTAAGCTTTGTCGGCGGTTCTCCGAAGAATTTCTCCTTGTCTTCTTCTACAACAACGAATACCTTATCATCATTCTTCGATTCCGCCAGGAATTTGTTCACATCATCTTCGCCCATCCATCCGCACAGGATGTAATAATCTTCTTTGTTATCTCCTTCTTCGATCCTTGCCGCCAGCTTGCGGACATCGAAGTTCGTGGACAGTTCTTCCAGACGCTTCTTCGCACCACGGAGTTTTGCGGCATTCTTTGCCATCAGCTCACTGATCTGTTTTTCGATCTCAGCAATCTCTTTCTGTTTTCCCTCAATTGCCTTTTCAAGCTCTTCACAGGCCTGCTCCGGTGTTCCTATGTACTCAGACGGAATTGCAATCCTTTCAAAATGTAGGGAATTGAATACCGAATCTACTTTACTGGAATCCGCATTCGATACGAAATAACATCCGTATACATAATTTTCATTCCTCGTACCTTCGATAAATACCGCATTCAGATCATCGAATAAATATTTCTCCAGACGTTTGTAATAATTCACATCTACCCGTCCGAACCGGACTTTCATATATTTATACTTTAATGATTTCTGCATATCCAGTTCCAGTGTCCGGAACGGCTCCATGATCAGAAGCTTTTCTTTGTATTCATCCACCTGCTTCTTCGTTAACTCTTTCTTCTCCAGCAGATCCAGATAGTCATGATTGACATCCCGGATCAGATTCAGCATATCCTCCTGATTCATCGATACATCGATCCTCTGGTCTTCATCCGATAACAGTGCGCTGAACTGTTCTGCCTTCGCAAGCGGCTCTTTGTATGGATTGACTTCCACAAAAGGCTGCAGGTTGTCGGTCGTCTTAAGCTCTGCCGCCGCATTTTCGAGCTGCATCTCGTATTTCGACAGATACACCTCGCAGACACGATCGATGTCATTCTTCGGTCCGCTGATGCTTAAGAACTTCATCTTAACAATCATTGATTCACACCTCCTAAGTATCCTAATGTCTCTCCCTTCGTCAAACCGTAACGGATACACTCAAGGGCTGTCGTTAGTTTATAGATTTCTTCTTCTTTCAGGAACAGATACGTATTGACGATTGCGATCGAATACGGATCATTCCTTTTATCAGTCAGGTACAACTTCCGCAGGCAGTCGCGGTACATCTGTTCCAGCGTCTTATCCGCCTGCATATAATCATACTTTCTGGCATAGTACGTTTTTTCCACTTCTGCTTCGAACTGTTCCAGTGTCGGAGTCTCCACCAGTATCTTGAACTCTTCCAGGCTGATCCGGTAATGGATCGGGATCGTCATCGAATAGATATCCGGCGGCAGCATATGATAATACTTCTTCGCACGGTAGATCCACTGAAGATTCAGAAGATCGATCTTCATTCCATAGTCCTTTAAGAATATCTTCTGCTCATGTCCTTTCAGAACCCGTTTTCCCTTTTTCCACATCGTAGAAAAATAATACAGATCCAATGCCAGATCATAATCAAACAGCGTTCCCGCCCCAGAATCTCTGATTCTGGCAAGCGCATCATAATATTCCGTATCCCGTAAGTTATCCACAAGCTCGTCGATATTTTTCGAAGTTATCAACCGATCTATGGAAACTTGTGAATATCTGTCGAAAAACTCTTTCTTGTATTCCAGATCAAATGGTTTCTCATAATGATTGAACACGATCCTCAGACAGTAGTTGATCAGATCGACTTCATACCGTTTCCAGTAT
Organism: bacterium; assembly: GCA_963595255.1. GTDB lineage: Bacteria > Bacillota > Clostridia > Lachnospirales > Lachnospiraceae > Dorea_A. The sequence continues at coordinate 9,121 of CAVBHX010000028.1, read as the reverse complement.
AATTTTAAGAACGTCTTCTGCTCCATCCCGGCAAACCGGAAGATCCTCGAATAATCATCGAACAACGACTGATACAGAATCTTCTCTACATTTCCCCTGTGATATAAGGAAACATCCATCCGCTCCACATATGGTGCATACGCCGTCTTGTCTTTCAGATATTCGATCGCTTCTGTCACTGTCCCTAGACCTGCGATCGTATCATAATCTTTCTCTTTCAGAAGCTTCGCCGACATCGCACGTACCTTTGTCGTGATCCCACTGTAAGCCATCACATTTCCCATACGCTACACCTCGATCATATGTCTTACGATTTCCTCTGCATAAATGTCATGATTTTCTTCGTATTCCCTCTTCAGATCATCAATCGCCTTCTGGTTCTTCTTCCGTTCCCGGTCCAGAACTTTCTCTACTTCCTGCTGCGACTTTGCTTTTATCTTCTCTAGTTTTTTCTGTGTCTCTTCTTCCAGGTCCCGGTCAAATTGATCCCTTTCTTCCTGTATCTGTTTTTCAATTTCACCTTTCTGCTGTCTGGCATGCTCTACGATCGCCTCCGCCGTTTCTTCCACTTCAGCCAATTTCTCAATAACAGAGTTCATAAGCCGCCCTCCTTTTTGCACATTTCACAACGAATAATTATCACTTTTTTATCCATGTTATAATAATACACCTATTTTCTAAAATTACCACTATCATTTTGTATATATTGTATTATTTTTCTCAATTCTTCTGACAATTTCCACTTCCATTGACTTTTTCCTGCACAGACGCTAAACTAAGAACGATTTGCAAAATGTCAGAAAATCCTTGCAAATCCATTGATTATAAGGAGGAACACACATATGCGTCTTAGAAATATACCGCGTGCAGAGAGCGTTCTGGAAGCCTGTAAAGAAGTTGTTAAGAATCCGGAAAACTTACACGGAAGCTGGAATCAGGAGTTTCAAAAAGAACAGCCGCTGCACATCGAGATCGGTATGGGAAAAGGTCAGTTTCTTCTGACTCTCGCAGCCGAAAACTCACAGATCAACTACGTCGGCATCGAACGCTATTCCAGCGTCTTATTACGTGCCGTTGAGAAATTCCAGGAGCTGGAAGCCGAAGGAAAAGCTCCTGCCAACATCCGTTTCATCTGTATGGATGCCAATGACCTGCCAACGGTATTCGCCCCGGCGGAAGTATCCCGTATCTACCTGAACTTCTCCGATCCATGGCCAAAGGCCCGCCATGCAAGAAGAAGACTGACATCCAACGAATTTTTCAAGCTTTATGACAAAGTCCTGACTGCAGACGGAACTGTAGAATTCAAGACTGACAATCGTCCGCTCTTCGACTTTTCCGTAGAAGAACTTAAGACTTCCGAACTGTTCGTTCTGGATCAGCTTTCCTATGATCTTCATAATGATAGTACGATGAACCAGGGCAATATTATGACCGAATATGAAGCAAAATTCTCTTCCATGGGCAATCCGATCTGCAAACTGATTGCAAAACGCAGATAAAGGAACCTCTTCCCTTTCCTTTCATATATTAATAGAGAGCATATCTTATGCTCCTGTAATCCTGTGAAAGGGTGGAAGCTTATGTTACATCTGACGACACAAAACTTTGAAAGCTTCAGGGCCTGTCACTGGCAGCTTTCTTCCGATGCACCGGCGGGTGAAAGCACGGACCATCCCGTGTTTGCCGTAGTCATGTTCTACGCCGTCTGGTGTGGAAAATGTGCAATGATGCGTCCCATTATAGAAGATCTCGAAAAAAAATATCAGAAAAAATATTCCGGCAGCATTCGCTTTTTTGAAGTAGAGACCACAGAATCCGGACTTCTCGCAGCTGAGTATCAGACAGACCTTCTTCCGACATTTCTCTTTTTCAAAGACCAGGAACTGATTGCTGTCATGCAGGGGATGATATCACAGAACGATTTTGACGCACGTCTACAGAAAATCTTTAGAAATAGTTAATTTATATTTTCTAGGAAAACATAGTTTTTTATGCTATATTTAAGAAGTAACAGGGATAAATATATTTAATAAAAAGGGGGCATGGTGAACACACCACGCATTATGAAAAATTTAAAAAGAGCATTACCAGTTGCCATGGCAGTTGTACTTGGTTCTACTGCTGCACCACTGGTCGTAAAGGCAGATTCATCTAAAGTTGTAACACTTGGAGCCAACCTGTCAGATTCACAGAAGAATTCCATGTATGAGTACTTTGGTACCTCTTCTGACAAAGCAGAAGTCATCGAAGTTACCAATGCAGATGAAAGAAAATATCTCGAAGGGGTCGCTCCGGAAGAACAGATCGGTACCCGTACCTACAGCTGTTCATATGTAGAGCCGACCACAAGCGGCGGAATCCAGGTAAAGGTTTCCAACTTAACTTATGTTACAAGTTCTATGATCTCCAGTACACTCCTTACATCCGGTGTTGAGAACTGTAACGTTGTCGCTGCTTCTCCGATCGAAGTATCCGGAACAGGCGCACTGACAGGAATCATGATGGCTTATGAGAAAGCCACCGGAACAACTCTGAACGAAGATCAGAAGGCTGCCGCAACCGACGAACTTGTCACAACAGGAGATCTGGCAAATGATATCGGACAGGACAAAGCCGAAGATGTCATGAATGATGCCAAAGAAAGCGTTATTGAAGACGGCTTAAAAGATGAAAACGATATTCAGGATGCAGTGGAAGATGCTGCCAAGAATAATGATGTCTCTCTGACACAGGAACAGATCGACAAGATCACTGAACTGTTAAAGAACATTTCCCAGTATGACTATGATGTCAAAGCACTGAAGAATACACTGAACAACATCGACGGAAAGAGCGAGGGATTCTTCTCCAACCTCTGGAATTCCATCAAAGGAATCTTCGGCGGCAGTGACAGCTCTGATGGCGGAATCATCAACAATACGGATGACAGTGCACTCGGAGATGATGTCGTAAGTAACAGCACACTGGATTCTTCCGACAACTCTTCTTCGAACAATTCCGACAACGCAGATAATTCTTCCGACAGCAGTTCGGATGACAACAGCGATGACGGCGGATTCTGGGGCAAGATCAAGAAATTCTTCAAGAATCTGTTCGGCGGAAGCGATTCTAAAAAAGACAATTCAGATAAGAGCAAAAACGATGCCAATACAGAGGACAGCAAAGATACTGCTGATGATCAGTCTGACGACACGCAGAATGATTCTCTGAACAGTGATGCTGATTCTTCAGATGCCGGCACAACAGACAACTCTGCTGATGATTCTTCACTGAATAACAGTGCCGATGATCAGTCCGATACTCAGAGCAGCTTACCAGGCAGCAGCGAATCAGATTCTTCCAACTCTGATACGTCTGATTCCACAGCTAACGGCTCTGCCAACTAGACATAAGCATTAGCAGGTAATTATAGTAACAAACGAATTATAATGACAATACAGCAAACCTGCCACTGGCAGCTTTTCCTGCATACTTTGGTATAAAAACACCGGGAAGCTTAAAAACTTCCCGGCGTTTTTTATTTTACTTCATTCCATTTAAAATCTCTCTATTCCAAAATTTTAATAATCCTAAAATTACTCCTCTTAAAATTCAAATACAGCAACTCCGTAAGGCGGCAGCTTATAAGCAAATGAATACGGTCTTCCGTCACATTCTTTCGCCTCAGCCTTATAGATCTTCTTCCTTACCTCTCCGGTTCCGCCGTATTTTTCCTCATCACTGTTCAGAATCAACTTATACTGTTTCTTTCTCGGAACTCCGACTCTGTAATCATCTCTTGCCATCGGCGTAAAGTTGCAGACGAACAACAGATTCTTCTTTGCACCTTTGGAATGTCTCATGAAACTATAGATACTTCTGTATCCATCATCCGCATTGATCCATTCAAATCCTTCCCAGCTCTGATCCATCTCATACATCGCCTTATGACTCTTATACAGATGAAGCAACGCTTTTACCCACTCTTTCATCTGCTGATGCTCCGGCTCAGCCAACAGGAACCAGTCCAGTTCTCTTTCCTCGCTCCATTCACGAAGCTGTGCGAATTCCTGCCCCATGAAAAGAAGCTTCTTACCGGCGTGTCCCATCATGAATGCATAACCAGCTTTAAGGTTAGCATATTTATCAAATCCCAGTCCCGGCATCTTATTAAGCATCGAACACTTAAGATGTACCACTTCATCATGCGACAATACCAGGATATAATTCTCACTGTATGCATAACTCATGGCAAATGTCATCAGATGATGATTATCCTTACGGAAATATGGATCCAGCTTCATATATTCCGTGAAATCGTGCATCCATCCCATATTCCACTTCAGGCTGAAACCTAAACCGCCTTCTTCCACATCACCGGTAACCTTCGGCCATGCTGTAGATTCTTCTGCGATCATGAGTGCTCCCGGATTTCTTCCAAGAACAACAGAGTTCAAATGTTTGAAGAAATCAATCGCTTCAAGGTTCTTATTCTCACCATACTTATTCGCTACCCATTCGCCATCTTTCCGTCCATAATCCAGATATAACATAGACGCAACAGCATCTACACGAAGTCCGTCTATATGGAATTTTTCAATCCAGAACAATGCATTGGAGATCAGGAAATTGCGGACTTCATTTTTTCCAAAGTCAAACACTTTTGTTCCCCAGTCCGGATGTTCTCCAAGTCTTGGATCTGCATATTCATACGTCGCAGTTCCGTCAAAATCAGCAAGTCCATGTGCATCCTTCGGGAAATGGGCCGGTACCCAGTCCAGAATGATACCGATTTTATTTCTATGCAGATAATTGATCATCCATGCGAAATCTTCCGGTGTTCCATACCGGGATGTCGGTGCATAATAACCAGTCACCTGATATCCCCAGGAACCGTCAAACGGATGCTCCGCAATCCCCATCAGCTCCACATGTGTATAACCCATTTCTTTAATATATTTGGTAATTGCTCTGGCAAACTCTCTATATGTATAGAAACCTTCATCTTCCCGTCCCGGATGACGCATCCAGGAACCAATATGTGCCTCATAGACAGACATCGGCTCATGCTTATGATTCCAGGTCTTTCTGTGGGTCATCCATTCTGTATCCGTCCATTTTATATTCTCGATATCTGTAACTCTGGATGCTGTTCCAGGTCTTAATTCCGCATAATTGGCATATGGATCTGCCTTAAATATCTGTTCTCCCGAATAAGTCTCAATACAATACTTATACATCTGATTTTTCTTCACACCAGGTATAAAACAGGTATAAATTCCCAGAGGTTCTTCTCTCTTCATCGGGTTCGCCTCTGTATCCCATTCGTTGAACTCTCCGACTACCGAAACTGCCTGCGCATGCGGTGCCCATACCGCAAAATACACACCTTTTTGTTTTCCGTCCTGTACCAGATGTGCACCCAGCTTCTTATAAATCTCGTAATGATTGCCCTGTCCGAAAAGGTATTGATCCAGCTCGCCTATTTCATACGGTTTCTTCTTTTTTTCAGCCATAATTACCCCTCGCATTCTGTTGCATATTTATAACAACATTATACTTTACAAAAGGGCAAAAAGAAAGAGTTTTGACAGTTTAGTTTGTCAAAACTCTTCCAAAATCTGACTTAAATTTTAAAATCTTCTTCTTTCAGAATAATTCTGTCAGAATCATCTGTTCCCTTACCAAATACTCTTCGTGCAAGGTGTTTTACATTTGCTTTCTGTGAATGAGCAATTGCTTCATCCATGATCTCTTTAACTTCTGCAACAGATACTGCATGGTCTTCTCTTTGCATTACATCGATACGGCTGTACAGTGCAAGGATTCCCATCTCATCCAGTTTATATCCATTCTCTTTCGCATATGTCTGACCGAATGTTACCAGCTCATCATTAATGAATACCGGAAGTTCCAGTTTCGAACTGAATTTCTTCTTGAATTCCGGATTAGCTGTCATCAGACGCTCCAGAGGTTTTCTCTGATCTTCCAGTACGAAAAGTAATTCACCTGTCTTCTTTTCCATCAGATAATTAAGTTCTTTTACCGTTCTTGAATTCAGCTTGCCAGCATGTTCAATGATGATTGCTCCTCCACGAAGCTTCTGGATGATATTCGTAAGTTCTTTCTTATTCAAAGACTCACCTGTAACGATCGCTACTTTACCCTGTTTCAGATTTCTCTGTTTCTGGATTGCTTTTACGATATCAACCGCAAGAACTGTTTTACCAGATCCTTTTCTTCCAATTACCAGAAGGTTTCCTGTCTTGGAAGTACCCTCTCTCTGGGCACGTCTGTCATTATCAAGAACCTCTACGATCTGTTCACTCATTCCTCTTACCGGAACGAAATATGAGAATAACTTCTTCTGTTCTTCCGTAAGTCCTGCCTTTAATCCGATTTCACTCGTTGCACTCAGATCATATCTTCCTGTTACAACGAATCCGGTATCAAATGGAACTCCACCTTTTGACTTTTTAATTCTTGCCTGGATCTCTTCTTCGGATGGCTCTTCAATCTCTAATTCTTCTGTGTCATCCTCATCTTCGATCTCTTCTTCCTCAAAGTCGGCTTCGTCAAAGTCTCCTTCATCAAGATCCTCTTCCTCAAAGTCAGCTTCGTCAAAATCTTCCCCTTCAAGGTCTTCGCCAAAATCAAGCTCTTCGTCATCTTCGATCTCTTCTTCGTCGAAATCCTCTTCGTCCATATCTTCTTCAAAGTCGCCTTCGTCAAAATCGGTTTCTTCATCATCTATGTCTTCAAAGTCGTCATCGTAATCGTCTTCGTCAAAATCGGCCTCGTCAAGTTCTTCCTCGTCAAGATCTTCTTCCTCAAAGTCAGCTTCGTCAAAGTCTTCTCCTTCAAGATCTTCTTCCTCAAAGTCGGCTTCGTCAAAGTCTTCTCCTTCAAGATCTTCTTCCTCAAAGTCGGCTTCGTCAAAGTCTTCTCCTTCAAGATCTTCTTCCTCAAAGTCGGCTTCGTCAAAGTCTTCTCCTTCAAGATCTTCTTCCTCAAAGTCGGCTTCGTCAAAGTCTTCTCCTTCAAGATCTTCTTCCTCAAAGTCGGCTTCGTCAAAGTCTTCCCCTTCAAGATCCTCTTCCTCAAAGTCGGCTTCGTCAAAATCACCTTCCTCGAAACTGCTTCCGGTCATATCCAGTCCGGCAAGCTCATCTTCGATTCCTTCTATGAAATCTTCATCCATACCCGGACCGTCTTCAAATTCTTCCTCATAAATCTCATCTTCGGAATCTTCATTTTCACTCTCCATCTCTTCCATCAGACGGACAATGTCATCCGGTATTCTCTGTGTATTTCTTTCAGATTCTTCCTCGTCGGCTGCCTCTTCCTCAGCTTTTCTTGCTGCCTCTTCCTCGGCCTTTCTTCTGGCCTCTTCTTCGGCTGCTCTTCTTGCTGCTTCTTCAGCCTTTCTTCTGGCCTCTTCCTCGGCTGCTTTTCTTGCTGCCTCTTCCTCGGCTTTTCTTCTGGCTTCTTCCTCAGCTGCTTTTCTTGCTGCTTCTTCTTCAGCCTTTCTTCTGGCCTCTTCTTCGGCTGCTTTTCTTGCTGCCTCTTCCTCGGCTTTTCTTCTGGCTTCTTCCTCGGCTGCTTTTCTTGCTGCCTCTTCCTCAGCTTTTCTTCTGGCCTCTGCTTCAGCTGCTTTTCTTTCTACTTCTTTGCGCTCTTCTTCCTGACGGATTCTTGCCTGTTCTCTTTCCTTCTGGAGACGCTCCTCATCTTTGGCTTTCTGCTTTGCAATCGCCTCTTCATGATCTTTCTGTTTTGCTTCCCATTTCTGAAGGATATCATCGATCATCATCTGACCGTTTGCCAGGATTTCATTCTCGCGCTCTTTCATTGCTTCTTCTTCAATATTAATACCGCTTGCAACAGCAACACCCTGTGCCAGAGCTTCTTCTAATGTGGCCCCCGTAACTACCTGTTTGATTGCTGATGTATGCTCTTCAGGTGTCTCAACAGATGCTTCCGGTTCTTCTTCCCTATACATCGGAGTCTCTTCCACTGCTGCTTCCGGTACAACTTCCTCTGGTACGACATCTGCCTGTGCGGTTTCCTCCGGTATTTCAAACTCTTCCTGCATCGGAACCGGCTCCGGCGGAATCTCCTGTACTTGTGCATCATCTATTCTCTGCACCGTACTTTCCTGTACCTCTTCCTCAGAACCTTCATCATATTCATTCTCATCGTCAACTTCTTCCAATGTTGACTCCGGCTGTTTTACAGATTCCGGCTGCTTCTTTACTGCTCCCGGACGGCTGTCATATTTTTCCTGCTGAAGCGGCGTCAGCGGCTTATACTTCATCTTAAGTTCCATCGCCAGGTATACATACTTTCCTTCGCTGAACCAAAGAATCAGGTCATCACATTCTTCCAGACATTCCGCAGTCATTCCCGCCTCATCATATAACTTGGCAAGTTCATATGCCCATTTTTCAATATATTCCGCTTTTTTAAATTCTTCCAACGCCGCAATCTGATCCGAAAGTGCTGCTCCCTGAGTTCTCAGGATCTTATACTTCAGGATATATTGATTCGGGTCTTTTGGCGCCAGCTTAACAAACTCTTCATAACAGTCTGTCGCTTCTCTGATATCCTTAATCTTTAATGCCAGTGTACCTAATCGATATACGATTTTACGGCTTCCCGGTGCTCTGTCAAATGCCAGGAATAAGATATCTCTCCCCTTCTTAAATTCTCCGTTATATTCATAAATCTCACTTACCGTATTAAGCATAGAAGCGTTCTTTACTCTTCGCCAGTCTATACTTTCAGCAATATCCATTGCTTTCTGGTATTCCTTTTTTTCCAGATGATCAAGCATCTGCTCGGTCTTTACCCTATATTCATATTTATCCAATATTTCTCACCTCAAATATTTATTTTAAAAAAGCGTATTTCCCTACAATTTTACTTATATAAGTTTATCATATGACCTGTCTATTGTCAAAATATCCGGTTAAATATGTTAAAAAAATATTACAAAAGTTACAAAAGTTTATAATTTATTGTCGGCAGCTTCTTCCGATGCATGGCAATGCCGAAAACCTGCCACTGGCAGCTCCTTACGAACGCATGTAGAGTAGGTTAGAGGGCTTCGCCCTCTTTCCCCTCATCAAACCGTGCA
>CAVBHX010000027.1:0-39190 GCA_963595255.1 bacterium | reverse complement strand
CTTTTGCTAACTAAAATTCAATTTTTCTAAAAAACTGCTTGATTTTTATATAGTTAGCTCTCTTGTACAGATATAACTCCTGTAAAGAAGAACTGTTTATCTTTATGAATATGATACCATAGATTTTTTATATATACCAGTATATACAGTCAACTTCTTTAATCAGGCATGTATTTATCTGTTTTACGTGGCTTTCATTTTGGATTCTTACCCGATCATCTGGGCATGAAGTAAATGAATTGTTAAATATAGATACGTTGCAGATGCATAGAATTCATCTGCGTGTTGGTAGAATAACATGCCTGATTTTTATTTTCAATATGAATTTTAGAAATGTCAATTTTTTGTGAATCTTTTACAGCTCTTTCATCTTTCCGAGAATCTCCTGATAAAACGCCTCTTGATCCCCACTATTCTTCAAATCCTCTAATATGACTCCATCTTTTAAAAGAATCAACCGGCTGCAATAGCTTGCCATCTGTGGGTCATGCGTTACCATGACAATTGTTTTACCAAATTCCTGATTAATGTAGGATAATGTATGAATAACCTGTTTGGATGAATTAGAATCAAGATTTCCGGTTGGCTCATCGGCAAGTATTAGTTCTGGATTTTCTGCCATTGCTCTGCAAATCGCCGTTCTCTGTTTCTCACCTCCAGACAATTCGTAAGGTTTTTTATCTAACAGCTTGTAAATTCCAAGTTTTTCTGCCATGGTTTCTGCAGTTTTAGAACTTTCCACAGGATCATCTTCATTTAATATCAATGGCATCATAATATTCTCGCGAACAGTCAGGCTGTTCATCAAATAAAAATCCTGAAATACAAATGCCAGTTGTGTTCGGCGTATTTCTGCCAGATGATCCCCATAAATTTCTGTTGTATCTTCACCATTATAGAGCACTCTTCCGCCATTTGGTTTATTAAGCATTCCGATAGTTTTCAAAAGTGTGGTTTTTCCACATCCGGAACTTCCCATAATACCAATAAATTCCCCTCGTTTTACCTGAAATGAAATTCCTCTTAGCACAGAATAAACCTTTGTCTCTCCGTCCGGCATGACTGTTGAATAGCTTCTTTCCAGATTATCAATTTCTAATATATTTTCTTTATTCATCCTTATTTCTCCTCTCACTGCGCTTAAATGAACGCCATGCTGCAATTCTTACGATTATCATGATAATAGCGGTCATACCTATAATCATTACTGCGGCTTCTGCCAGATAAATCTTTGTCCAATATACCGGCATTTTCTTATATAATATTTTCACCAATATCATTACCGCTGCTATAAACATTCCTGTTATCAAGGCAATTTTGGATGTCATGGTTATTTCTTTATAAATACTTTCTTTTCGTTTTTTCTCCGGCATTCCTGTACGGTAATAGAATAAATACTTCCATTCCAGTGCTTCGTAATCACTGGATATTTTCTCTAGTAAGATAAAGATTATGCTGATAAATAACACAAGCATATCAATCAACATCGCACTTACATTTAACATCCGGTTTTCCTGATTCTCTATTGTGCACTGTTTTTTATCATAGATCAGATTTCCACTATGATAATCAAAGAAATTAATCTGTGAATGTTTGGCTGCATAATCAGATATTTTATTTACAACAGTATCATAATTCCGTGGTACATTCATTAATACCGTAAGGTTTGATCCTTTGGCTTTTTGACTGATCTTATCATATTCTTTGTCTGAAAATACAATCATATCTTCAAACACATCCGTATTCATATTGCTGGTACTTAAAACTCTTGTTTTAAAATTCCCGGTAATGATTCTTCTGTCATTTCCCTTAATTGTATATTTTCTTGTAAATTTATTGTCTGGTAATGTTCTCGCAGTATAAATCCAGATATCTGCAGTAGCGCATCCAGTGTATAATCTTGGTTTCAGCTTTCCAAAATCCAGACCAATTGTTCCATATTCGCTTCGGTCCCATTGATATACAACCAATATTTCATCATTTTTCAAATGAACCCGCTTTCCTGTAAGGCGTTTATATTCTGTTGCAGAAATTCCGGTATGTTCTGCACAGTTTCCTGAAGTCACTCTGATAGATGGAATGAATTCTGTCTGAACATTATACTGTTCTTTTAGCTTTTCAATAAATGCTTTATCTTTTGTATTGGCACCCCAGACTATGTCATACGGATAATTTTCCGGTTGTCTTACAGGAAGATTGTCTACCAACACAATATTAAATCCAAACAGAATAACAATCAGAAAAGCACTGACAATATAACTGATATTGGCATGACTGAAGAACTGATCATACCAGTTATCGAGCCAAAGGATTTTTTTATAGTATTTATTCTTTCGTTTTCTTAATCTTTCAAGATAAAATCTACAGCCAAATAAAATAAAAATAATTGCCGTTATGATTCCCAGAGCCGTCGGAATCGTATATCCGATCTGTCCCCAATATGTAACAATGGAAACTAATGTAATAATAAACACAGCAACTCCTACAAGACAAAATAGCAATGTATTCTTACTTGCCCTGTTATGATTACTTCCTCCCGATACTATATGGTCAATTCCGATACAGGCGATATACTGATCACAAAAAGCGAAGCCAATTCCAAACATGATTATAGTGATAATTAGTGTAAGAATTAACGGTGATATCCCCAAATATATATTACTCACAAAATTCTGAAAAATTTTTTCCAGTATCTTTTTTACGATCATTGCTTCCAATATCCCAAGGATCAATCCTCCTACAATCGATCCCAAAATGATTCCGAGATATTCACAGCCAATATACATATATCTGTGTTTCTTTTTTATTCCCAGTATATTGAGCATTGCATAATCGCCAGATCGTTTACGAATATATCCGAGTATAATTAAAATCATGAGAAAGATCAGTAATACATACGGCAAAATGAAATCCTTTTCAACTTCCATTACTAATTCTGTCATAGTTGCCCGTCGCCCCGTTGATATATAAACAAGACTGCTGCCAACAGATGTAGAAAAAAACACAACTGATATACAGAAGATTCCACTTAAAATAACTCTTATGTAATCCTTTTTTCTTTCTCCCAGCAGTTTAAAAAATATTTTTTTCAACATACTTTTCATCCCCTTTATCCTTATCAGTTATTATAAATAGAAATCATAAATATCAGATGATCTTCATATACCTTATATTGAAAGATTCCATCATATTTTTTTACAATATCCTGTATATTCTTCATTCCATATCCATGAAGTCCATTATCTTTTTTATTTGAAACAAATTCTTTCTGAATTTGCTTTGGCATTTGCTCTAATGCATTTGCAATTTCAATATATAATAATAGATTTTTCTTTTTTATCTTAATCTTTATCCAACGCTCTTTATCATTGATTTTCTCACAGGCTTCCAACGCATTATCCAATAGATTTCCAAAAAGTGATATAATCTCCCGGTCTGTAAAAGGGAGTGTTGAAAAGACTTCTGTATCAATCTGCATAACGGTATTTTGATTCTGTGCATCCTTTTCCTTTTGGTTTAAGATCATATCCAACATATGATTTCCAGTCCAGACATGAAAATTATATTCCAGCATATCATCACTAAGTTCATTCAGATATTCATGCAATCCGGGCCAGTTTTGCTCCTGATCATAGTTCTTGAGTGCCAAAATATGGTTCTTCATATCATGAACCACTTTTCGGCTTTTTAACATTTCTTGATAGCGTTCTTCCAAAATCTTGACTTTCGTCTGTAATGCGTGCTTTTCCTGTTCCTCTAATTGAGATATTAATATCTGATGTTCTACTTTCCATGTATCCAGCATTGCATCAATTAGAATCCATAGACCGATAAAAACCAACAATACACATATATATATTTCTACATATATAGGAATCAAAGAATTATCTATAGAATCTACATAAGCAAATTTCTCAAAAAACCTCGAAAAGATAGCTAAATATATAATCCAAAAAACTCCACGATAATCACTTGACTGTTCATTTTTTAATATGTGATATATTCGTGCTAATTCAGTCAATTGAAAAAGTGCAATTAGAATAATGATAACTAAGAAAACAAATGCTGTCATTTTTGTATAGTTCCAAGATTCTCTTAATGATGGCAATATCGTTTCATTATACATTTGGACATAGTCATTCATTTTCAACACATTATATAAATATCCATATATTGTATAATGCTGTATCCATGGGAAAAGAAGATATATTTGTAAAGCTGCGCCTATTATAAAGTCTATTTTTCTTTTTCTTGTCCAGTCTTTCATTTGATTTGTCTCCGTATTAATTTCTTGGCTTATTATAGCATGCCTTTTCTTCCTTCGGGTGATAGTGGCCATGAATACCCGGTTTTCTGACCATGAATTTTTTCAATAACCTTACAATGATATATAAATCACAACCACAGCAGGTGGTTTATTTGTTTTCCAAAGTTCTGTTTTTCGGATCAACGAAAAACTCCACAATGTAAAACAGGGCCTTGCCCTCCCAAAAAAACAATCAGACATATTTGGAAAAATATATCTGATCGTTTTTTGGGAGGGTGTATTATATTATTTGCTTTCTTCTTTCATCCATTTTTTGTAATTGTAAATTGCCTGAATTGGAAGTACAACAATATAGATCATCCCTGCAAATATGGTATATTTATAAATTCCCCCTACAATCTGTATAAATACTAATGATGCAATCGCCCATGGGATCATCCATAATGTGCGAATGAATTTTCTTCTGTAACTCAGTTTCCAATAAACTAATTCAAAGCCTTTATCTACTTTATTCATATGATCTTCTTTCCATACTTCTTTAAATATATTTTCCACTTCTAAAATAGCAATTTCTAAATTTTATAACTCTTTCATTTTACTTAGAATTTCTTGATAAAGTACCTCTTGTTTTCCATTATTTTTTAATTCTTTCAAAATCTTTCCATCTTTCAACAGAATAATCCGGTCGCAATAACTTGCCATCTGCGGATCATGTGTTACCATGACAATCGTCTTCTTATATTCCGATGAAATCTTATTCAATGCATCAATTACAATCTTTCCTGACTTTGAATCCAAATTTCCGGTCGCCTCATCAGCAAGTATCAAATCTGGATTGTTAATCAGTGCACGACACATGGCAACTCTCTGCTTTTCACCACCGGATAATTCATAGGGGTTCTTCTTTAACAGATGTTCTATCTGAAATTGTTCTGCATATTTCTTCGCTTCTGCAATCATCTTACTAATATTCTGCTTGCTTATGATCATCGGCAGCATGATATTCTCTTCAACAGAAAGGCTGTCCATCAGATAAAAGTCCTGAAAAATAAATCCTATCTTACTGTTCCGGATATCCGCAAGCTTGTCCCCGTACAGTTCACTGGTATCTTCTCCCATAAATTTAACCGTTCCATCCGTCGGTTTATCGATCATTCCGAGTATCTTAAGTAAAGTTGTCTTACCACATCCGGATTTTCCCATGATTCCAACGAATTCGCCTTCTGCAACTTGAAAGCTGATTCCTTTTAAAACTTTTACGTCTTCTTCACTTTCTTTTATTATGGATTTTCTATAATTTCTTACTAAATTCTCGATTTGTGTTTATGATCTCTTAAATTGTCCGATTCTTGATTACACCAATTGTCCAAAAACAGCTCAGTTTTGTGTCCACAATAATTCTTTGATATCGCCGGAACGTTCCGGCGATATCACTTTATCCAACCAATTCGTTAAGTTCTTTCAATGCATATGCAATCGCTATTGCGTTTTCATATCCAAATGATTCGTCACTTCCAGAAATAGACTCCCTGTTCCAAAAGATATCATCCAAATGAGCTAGTTCACATCCCATATGCCATCCTGGAATGCATAAAAACATTCCACTAATCTGAGAGCCAAACAGGATATGAAAGCTGTATCCCTCCGCAGATACGATTGCTTCATAAGGTTCTTTGTCCGTTTTTAGCGGTTCAATTCTGCCTTCTTTCTGAACGATTTCTGAATCTTCTTCATCATCACCGTAAAAATATACCACTGGATACTGATAATGTAATGTCATGACTGCTCACCTCCTCTTAACATCTCATGTTCACTGACGTAGATAACATCCTGATCATCAATGATACGGAGGTTTTGCTGGCAGCCATACATCAGGGATTTTTCACAAATCCGGTTAATCAATCGCGGGATTCCACAAGAAAGCCGGAAGATTTCATCCATAGCCCGTCGGCTGAATAATTCCCGGTCAATAATCCCGGCATATGTCAAATGCGATTGAATATATTTTTCTGTTTCCGCCCGGTCTAAATGTGGTAAGACACAGTTGATATCTATCCGTTGCCGGACAGCATCATATCGTTTTAACCGCAGCTTATCTTCCCAGAGTTCTGATTGTCCAACCAATACCAGGGCCATAGGACTTTCCGAGTCAAACCGGTAGTTTAATAAAAAGCGGAATTCTTCGATTGTTTCCTTTTCCAGCAGATGCGCTTCATCAAGCACACATACTACTTTCTGTCCATGTACACCACGGATGATTTCGATTTCCTTTTGTAACTGACGTTTTGCATCTCCTCGATAAAACTTGGATTCCAGTCCCAACTGATCCAGCAATCCTTTATAGAACCATCTTGGTGTGAGCTTTGAATCTGACAAATACAGAAAAATATATTTTTCTTTTGGCAGGCTTGCGGAAAATTTGCGGATCAGGGTGGACTTTCCGCATCCAGCATCTGCAGTAACTACTGCAAAGAGTTGCCGGTCAGCAACATATGCAAGGCGTCCCAGACAATCTGTCATTGCTTTTGATTCATACAATGCTTCAGGCGGAACTTTTCTGGAAAAAGGTGTGTGTGTCATGTGGTAAAATTTTTCATACATAATCCGCTACACCTCCCGTTTGTACGCGCCGAACGAGATTGCATCAGCGCAACGCCTGATAGATTCCTTATGCTGCTTTTCAAGTACATCCAGAAATCTTGAGGTCTCAGGTTCTTCTTTCTGCATTCCTTTTGGAATCATTCCCCGTGGTTCGCAGTATTCACCAATCTTCAAAGGCCTTACCTGAAAAGGTTCCATTCCATGTGCGGTCACAGTAATGAGTTCAGGTGATGATGGAGCATAAGCAATCTCAACAGTACGTCCAATCAGCTGAGTTTTTGTCTCGTAACGCCGTCCCTGGAAACTAATACAACCACCTTTATCAACTTTACGGGATTCATGATAAAGGAATGCTTCTCCAACAACAGAACTGTCCAGAAAAACAAGTGGACGGTTGTCCCGGTTGAACTCCTGTAGTGGAGAGATTCCCTCCTCAGGAACTGATACACCAAGACTTCGATAGTATTCCCGGATTCCTTCATGTGACCGGTTATGGTAGTATTCCTCCAGATAAATGCTCCAATAGTAATTCAGTTCCTCTAATGTGCGAATCTTTTTTGCTTTTGCTTCTGCAATGAAATCATCTACTATCTGATGAAATTATTCTATTTTTCCCTTTGACTGACCGCTCGCTACAGGGGCATGAGCGACCCGTATAGATAACTTTGCCAGGGATAACTTTAACTGTTTTGCAACATACTGCGTCCCATTATCGAAATAACATTTATCAAACCTGCCGAACTTCAAGATTACTTTATGAAAGGTATCTTCCACGATTGTTTCTTCCTGGTTGTCATAGAATTGTGAAGCCAGGATCATTCTGGAATGGTCGTCAATCGCAGAAGAAAGATAGGTTTGTACCATAGCTCCATTTTTCCCAATGGGAAGTTTCGGACCATACTTGATATCTCCCTGGACTAACATCATTCGATGCGGCTTGCAAAAACGTTTGGATGAACTTCTTCTTGCATCCTGGTAAATATCCATATGGGTAGAACCGAATCCGGCTTGATATAGATGCCGTTGTAAAGTTGGACGCTTTAATACACCCGGAGCGACTTTTCCTTCTGATTCAAGAATAAAAATGATCTGTTCTACAGATCTGCGTGGAACTTCCCGTCTGAGCTGGATTGCTTCCCGCAAGATTTCCTCGTAATTATCAGGCATCACTTCTTTTTTATAACGGACACGTTCTGCCGGTTTCAATCCTTCAAATCCTTTTTCCTGATAAGCGTTGACATATCTGCGTAATGTACGTTCGGATA
This sequence comes from bacterium, assembly GCA_963595255.1. Classification (GTDB taxonomy): domain Bacteria; phylum Bacillota; class Clostridia; order Lachnospirales; family Lachnospiraceae; genus Dorea_A. The sequence goes on along the minus strand of CAVBHX010000027.1, from coordinate 31,057 downwards.
ATCCGTTCTGCCAGTTTACTTCGCAATTCTCTTACCGCAGCCGGATCAATATTTTCATCCAATAGTGGTGAGATCAGTGTATACTTCTGTAAAGCAATTTCATCACGATTTTGTTGTCTTATTAAAGTTGTACTTTGATTCATAACTGTATGCATCTCCTTTCTGAGATCATCATACAGTTCTTTTCCCGGACAGTGAAAACAAAGTCGGTAAAACTCACGAATAGCATGACTGTAAAGAATTCCCCGAATTATATAGATAGCGGAGAATGGTTCGTAGCCAGGCATCTGGCATGGAACGTCTTATCTGCCCGAGCAATGAACTACTGGATCTTAACAGTTCCTCTTTAAAGCCCAGCAATCTGTAACCAATTGATTTCATATGTCCTTCCATGTTGAATTGATTTAAAATAAACCAATGATGCCAGCGGAGCATCGTTTTTTCAGAAGGATAAATTTCAGAATCTTCATCATCAGGATTAACGATGCCGTCCAAAACGCCAGAGATTGTTTCCTCGTTATAGTGCTTATACGGAACCAGAAAATCGGGCAGCATCCGGTGAATTCTCTTGCATTTCGGATTATTGCATCTGTGTCTCGGAATCTGAATCCATTCATGAGTGCCATCTTCATAACGGATAATCCGTTTACAGTAATCTCTGAAAATCAAATTTCCCATTCGACATACAGGACAAAGAAATTCATTGCTCTCTTGTAAAAATATGTTGTCCAATCCGGGTATAATCTGTTACAATAAACATGGTTATTGACCAGGGTTCCAGAGTACGATCTTGCTAGGAGGGTGCTTTGGAACCTTTTCCTTTTTCTTGATAAGGACAGTATACTAATCAATTGATGGACAATCAAGTAAATCAGGATTTGGATAATTTAAGAGATCATAAACACGATTTGTAATACATTCATTTTCGCTTTTCCTGCCTTTCAATATTCTTTCTTGCATACCGTATAACTATTCTTTCTAGGATATAATGTAAAAAACAATATAGACATAGAATACTAAGCCAATAGATCCATATTTTATATCCATATATAACGCCTCTTTCCGATTCTATATGAATATTCATTGTCATATATGCAGCTGATAAAATCATCGACATTATCAATGAAATCCATGGTAATATTTGTATCTCTGTACTAAAAGTTTTTTCCCAGATTTTTTCATGAATTCCCATACATTTTAAAAATTCTTTTTGCTTCCGATAGTATTTTAAATCTGACGCTGCCTTAATTGCTGTAACAAAAATTGAACTGATAAGTAATGCAATGATAATGAATATTTTATTTGTAATTTTGAAAATGTCTCCTCTTTTTACTGTCTTGAGAAATTCATTCGTAATATATAATGTGCTTTGTGGTGTATCTGTTAATTCAAAATCATTCGGACCATGTAATTTTGCATATTTCTTTAATTTCGCTGTTGCCTTTTCTTTGGTTCCCTTTGGGAATGTAAATAATGTCAATGTATTGAGTTCATATTCTTTTTTTGACAATATTTTATATTGCTTAGAAAAATATTTATTTGAAAATACAACTACATTTTCTGCTTCATCATTCATCTTATAATGTCCGAATAAATTTCCAGTTTCGGTTTTCATGATCTTATATAAGTGATCCGTATCATGATTTGGTAATGGATGATTGGATGATGGATCCACGTATTTTTTTAATTCTTTTGTATAACTTCCCATTGCAAGCCATGTGAATCCATTACGTCCATATTGAAATCCGCCTCTTGTTACATTTGCTCCAGGATGATTTTTATATTCATTTACAATATATATAATTTCTTCATTTCCTAAGTTTACAGATTTACCTGTCAATTTTTTATATGTATTTTCCGAAATTCCAATTAATTCATTCCCATAGCTGCTTATCCGGATCATTGGAATATTTTCATATTTACCATTGTAAGAATGACTTAATGTTTCACTGAAAGATATATCGCTCTTATTTCCACGATTCATCCATATTGCCTGATACGGATAATACTTTTCATGACCACTTATTGGAAGTAATTCGCATATATTCGCAGTACAATAACTTAATGCAATAAAGTGAAGAGAAAGAAACATTAACAGAACCAATACGTTTGTCTGATACTTACTGTACAATTGATTGAGTTTTAATAAATTCTTTAAGTAGAATTTCAAATGATCATGAATGATTTCTAAGAGTATCTCACCACCAAAGACCAGTATCAAAAAAACGCCCATAATCCATTCCACATGAGAAAGGACGTATCCGGTAAATGTATTATTGGGGTAACTCAAATAGCCAAAAATGAATAATCCCATGCCAATTACAATGAAAATACTCCAATAAATACTTTGGGGCTTTTTCTCTTTTATTTCATTTCCTGCGATCATTCGGCTAATACCACTGTTATCGGCCCAGATTAAGAGGACAAAAACTACTGCAAACATGATGAAAAAGCTGATTTTACATGTGTTAAAATATATTTCTGGTTCAACTGAACACAAAGAAATATATGCAGGAAAAAGCTTGTGCCATATCTGTTGGATTAAATACAGTATTCATCTTCCGATACCCAAACCTATTAAAAGAGAAACCAGCCATCCGGCCAGATACTCCCCAAAAACAAATACATATAACTGTTGTTTTTTCATTCCTAAAACATAAAACAAGCTGTAATCTGCTATTCTTTTCTTAATATAATTCAGCATCGAATAGACCATTAAAACAGTAGAAAATATAGTAATGACACTGACCGAAATAATGATTTCTTCTAAAGTATCTCCTAACATTACAGAATTTGCAGACATATTTTTAACAATAGAATACAATCCCCAAAATACAAAAAATTCTGTTACGCCCATCATATTTCCTATAAAAAAAGCAATATAGTTTTTTAAATTACTTCGGAAATTTTTATAGATTATTTTTGTTAACATATGCATTCCCCTCACCTTATAGTATAATCAATAACAAGCTACTTTGCTACGCATAATAGTGTACTTCTACTTTACACCACATAGTAGTTATTGTCGATTCGATTACTTATCTATTGTCATGTTTTCTGGCTATGTTATAATATTGATAAATAGATTAGAAAATATCAGGTGATGCAATGTATGATAAGTCTCAATTAATGCGTGGAACATTAGAAGGATGTATTTTAAAAATACTCTCCCAAAATACATCTTATGGTTATGAAATTGTTACAACTCTTCTGGGTTATGGCTTTACAGATATAAAAGAAGGGACTATTTATCCATTACTGGTCCGTCTTGAAAAGAAAGGAATTATTACTTCTGAGATGCGTCCCTCTCCACTGGGACCAAGCAGGAAATATTATTCCATTACACCAGATGGAATAGACTATTTGAACGAATTTAAAACAAACTGGAAGCAGATATCCCAATCTGTAAACCAGATATTTGATACGGAGGTCTAAAATTATGTTGAATAAAAAAGATCAAAAAATAATACAGCAAATGATGCGCCATATCCGTACCTTTCCTTTGTTAGATTCTGAAATTCGGCAATTTGAACAGGATCTTACCGGAATGGCTCTTGAAGCAGAAAAACGCGGGGAAGATTTTGAAGAACTTTTAGATATGACTCCAACGGAATTTTGTAATGAACTGCTCTGCTCTATTGGCGGCAGTAAAACTCCAGGTGGACGTCGTCTATTAAAAGGTGCCGGGATTTATTATCAGCTAACGGGACTTATTGGAACGGCACTTCTTTCTTTGGTTTTCTTAATTTCCTTATTTTTGACGATTGTGATTCCTTCGGAACTGGGATTGGAAGGAGTTATTCTTCTATTTGTTGCGATAATCGGTCTGATATTCTTTGGGGCATTTTTATTGTTTGGAAATATCGCCGAACGTAATTGTGGCGCAACCGAAAAATCTGCATAACTCGTGAATAATGGGAAGATTTTGTTGGTAACTGCAGTTATCTTCGATATTGTAGCTACATTTTATATGATTTTTAATGCTGGAGCGTCTGCAGGACATTTTAATTATAAGTTGCCGCTTCTTATGCAGATTGTTATCTTTTTCTCCTTCTATGTACCGGCAATTCTGTATATTATCGGTGCGAAGAGGAATCTGCCACGAGAGTATATTTTAAATGAGCTATAGAAAATAATACTCAATTATATATAGAAAAGTCAGGAAGATTAATATAATCAACCTGACCTTTTTATCAACGGTTATGATCAGTTTCGCTCTTTTCCTGCTGGGCAGGCTCTCATGAATTGCTTTCATGCAATTTGGTCAAAAAGAAAGACCCTGTACAAACAGAGTCTCCCTGCATTTTCTTTTGAGAGTCTGTACTCTCTAGCCAGATTGTGGTAAATGCCAAACCCTTATAAAGCTCATAAGGCACTGTCCTCTGGCACAACACCTTACTTCTTCGCTTGACAGACACTCAAGTTGTCTGTTGGTATTATTATAATAATACTTTATGAAAATTTATGTCAATCGTTTTTAAGAAGTTTTTTCCATCTTCGTACCCTGTATTAAATCTGAAATTCCTTTAATAATTTTTCCTGATAACTACTGTCCGATGTTGCTTTAGTTAAATCATCAAATCGGCCTTGTTCAATTAGCTTCTGATTCAATCGGTTAATTCGCTCAAGACCAATTCGTTCACCTGCCCGTTTTATGAGTATCTTTTCTTCCCATGATTGCATATACTTCACCTCAGTCTTTTCACTTATTTTTTTAGTTACTATGCTTTGTTCTAATCACTTTCCATTTTGAGATTCTTTGAGTATATTTTCGACCTCTGAAATGTCAATCTCCAGCATTTCTGCAATTTGTTCGATTGAGAATTTATTAGACAATTTTCTCATAATTTCTTGCTTTCCTTCTAATTTTCCTTCCTGTTTCAAGAGTATCTTTTCTTCCCACGACTGCATATATTTCACCTCTGCCTTTTCACTTGCTCTGATCTGACAAATCCGTCTATGCATCTCTTGAATGCGTTCACTTTTGCATACTTCTGCTACTTCATCTGTACTGTGTTCCATATACTTCAAAAGTCCTATCAATTCTGGTGACACCAGCTCCGGATGTTTGCCCCTGGTATTCAGAAATATCCTTGTTGCACCATCATCCAGCTTTAGCTCCGGAACTTCCTCACATCTCATCTGAAACGTATAACGATATAACCCATATCCAAATAAGTCAAACGGCATAATCAGCACAATCAAAACTTCATTCAATAAATTGAAATCAACAACTCCCGGCGGTAGCAGTTTACTGTCAATGATTCCCTGATACAGCCGACTTCTTTTCGGAAGATTATGTGTATTCTCTTTTTGTGCCTCCACTTCATATATCACATCATCTTCATCTATAGCATAGACATCCAACCGAATCTGCCGATTGTCCGTAGATGTTCTCTGTTCTTTTTCCGTCTGTGGCGGATGTTTTAGATTCGTATTCTGGCTCAATATGATATCCAACATTGTCTTTACATTTTCCGGGTCATCCATTGCTTCATCAAACAGAAATTTGTCCAGCAAGTTTAATTCTTTTAACGGTTTTCTTTTGTTCATAAGCAGTTCTCCTCTCTTGTACAGATATAACTCCTGTAAAGAAGAACTGTTTATCTTTATGCATATGATAACACAGAATTTATATATATACCAGTATATACAATCAACTTCTTTTATCAGGCATGTATTTATCTGTTTTCCGTGGTTCTCATTTTGGATTCATGCCCGATTATCTGGGCTTGAAGTAAATGAATTGGTAAATATAGATACGTTGCAGATACTAGAATTCATCTGCGTGCCGATAGAATAACATGCCTGATTTTTATTTTCAATATAAATTTTAGGAATGCTAAATTTTTGTGAAACTTTTACGATCTTTTCTTCAATCCATATTTTCGATAACCCTTATACACAACCGGCAGCAACACAACAAATAACCCAGCATATAAGAAATTAAGGAATGGAATCTGTCGAACTACAATCGTTCCCGCCTGAAATAGTATTGGTGTACGCACCGAATTATAAATATTTGTCAATATCGTTGGCATCAGATGAAAGAATCCCGAAAAGGATGGCAAAGCTCTTTCGATAAACGGCATCATACAAAGTAATATAAATGGAATGCAGACAGCCAGATTAGGCGTATGCATTTTCGCCGTTACTAACATAACTAATGCCGTACAAAACATTGTTGCAACATAACCACTCACCAATATCAAAAGGTAATATTCTCCAAATGTTAAAATATAGATACTATACGGATCATCAATCTGATATGGTGTAGAGAAACCACTTGTTCCCAGAACAGAAAATGCGATTAATGACAGAATACCTGCTCCAACCCAATAAACAATCGTGGACATAATCACTCCCGCAAAAATTTTATTCTTCACTGCTTTTGATCTGCCATATTTGGATGCGAAAAAGATATCTTCTGCACCCGGACGGAATTCTGACGAAAAGATACCAGCTGTCAGAATTCCAATAACCACTGCCAGCAAAAGCACATAGGTCTGTGCATACATTGTCATGGTTTCCCATGCCTCTTTGCCTTCATAATGGAATGGTAATTTAACTTCTTTATATTTCTGCTCTAAAAAGCTTCTCTTTTCAGGCGTTGTTCCATATTCTGCCGCCATTTTCTTCATATTTTCCTGATAGATGGTATAAATATCTTTCAACTGTTCATCTGTTAATTGGTATAAAACACTTTCATCCCATTCCGAATCGGGATTTAAAATATTAACTACCAAATCTTTCAGGTCGTAATAAGATTGTACTGTCTTCCCATATTCCGTATCTGGTATATCATCCGAATATTTATTTAGAAGTACCTTATACTCTTTTATGATTTTTGACAACTCCTCCGGTGTTACTTCTCCCTGCCATTCATTCTGATCCCTGGCAAGCAAACGACCTGCTGTAATACCGGTATGAAGGTTTCCGTCTTTATCGACATAGCGTATGCTTCCGATTGCGAAACAACTTATTACGATTGCAATCAGCATTGTTGCTACGATTACAAGACGATTTATTCTCTTTGAGAAAACTTTTATTAACTCATACTTCAGCATCAAATTTATCACCCGCCTTTTCTCCAAAGTATAAAAGAAACGCATCTTCCAAAGTTGCTTCTGTTTGTATTGCATTCGTAGATGGCGGCTCTTTTGAAAGAACTCTTAATTCAATTCCACCCGCCACAGTTCTTACATTTCCCACTAGATATTTCTTCAAATAGCGATTCAGTTCACCTTTTGGAATTGTACAATGCCATACAGACATATTCATGTTAGAAATAATTTCCTCTGAAGTTCCTGTATAAAAAAACCTGCCTTCCTTCATCAGGATAATTTCGTTCGCTATATATTCCACATCCGATACGATATGTGTAGAAAGCAATACCAGGCGGTCTTCTGACAGTTCACTTATCAGATTCCGGAAGCGTATTCTTTCATTCGGATCAAGGCCGGCAGTTGGTTCATCCAGGACAAGAATTCTCGGATCATTCAGCATTGCCTGCGCAATTCCTACACGTCGAAGCATTCCACCCGATAATGTTCTCATCTTGTTCTTGCGTTTTTCAGATAATCCAACCTGGTCCAATAGCTTTATCGTTCTTTTTTTGGCCGTCATAGAACGAAGTCCTTTGATCGAAGCTATATACATCATATAATCATACACGGAAAGATCCGGATAAAATCCGTAATTCTGCGGAAGATATCCAAGTATACTTCTATACGAGGCTCCAAGACTGAAAATGTCTTTCCCATCCCATAAGATGACTCCATCCGTTGGAGTGATTGCTGTACACAACATCCTCATTAAAGTGGTTTTACCTGCTCCATTTACTCCCAGCAACCCATATATACCTTTTTTCATATGGTACGTCACATGATTTACAGCATGTATATCTCCATAATCTTTTGTTACATCTTTAAATTGCAGTTCCATTCGCTTTCTCCTTCCAACATATTTCACAATTATGATTCGATTTATAAATACAATACACTAGACAAACAAATGATATAGTCAATAGTCCAACCCATATCTGTATCGAAATTTTATGATAAATAAAATCTGATGATACAATTAACGACCAGATAAATATACATACTATGCTGAGAAAAACCGCAACGTACTCCATATCATTCCATTTACTGTACAATAGCCGAAAACAGATACAACAAGATACATTAAATGGTATCAGAAAATCCAGAATGATACGGTACAGTGGGATTTGCAAAGTATATGCAGATGCTCCAAAAAAAATGGTCAGTATGGCAAGATCTACCACTGCAAATAACAATGTTCTTGCAGAACAGATCTGACGCAGTGAATAAAATGCCGTTTTTTCTATTTCAACCGCTGAAAATATCCTGTTTTTCCATATCTCCGGTATAATCAATACTGAAAATATTACGGATACAGCCCCCATTACTCTGGCCGTGCTGTCTCCTGTATCCATATCTCCTAATATCATCCACAATAGAAGCAATACTCCTCCTTGTAAAATCCACCATCTCTTTTTCATAAACTTAAACTGATCAAATAAAAATTCAAAATATGATGATTTTTTGTTATCCTGTTGACAAATAATATTTGTACATTGTTCCATTACTGCATGAACTGCAGATTCCCGGATATATTCCTTTTTAATCAGGTCTTTATATTCATCAATTTTTGTCCGATTCTTTTTCACTTTATGTCCACCTCCAACTGCTTCGACAGTAATTTTTTCGCTGCTGATACACGATATTTTACAAGTGATAATTTTATATTCAATAAATCGGCAATCTCCCGTTGCTTTAATTCCTGAAAGAAAAACAAAATTGCTGTTTCTTTAATCTCTTCCGGCAAATGATCTACAGCCTGTTCTATATCTAACCTGATTTCAATTCCTGCTAATCTGTTTTGTGGTATATCAGGTATTTGGTCCGTCAATAATTCCTTCTTTTTCTTATAATAATTTTTTATAAGATTCCCGGAAATGCTATATAGATAGCTTTTTATTTTTCCAATATCGCTATCTTTCATTAATGCTTCAAAAAACTTTGTAAATGTTTCCTGTGTAATATCCTCGGCACATTCTTTATCATGAATATGTAAAAAACAATATTGATAAATAGAAGGATAATATTTTTCAACAAATTGATTACCGGCCTGTCCATCTCCGTTCCTGATTCTATGTATTAAAAAGAAGTCAGAAGACATCCCATTTCTTTCCTCCTTCCGTATTGTTCTTTATATAATAAGACAATTAACATAGCAAAATAGTTAGGAAAAAACAAAAAATTTTTTTAATTTTTATGATCTACATACAAACGTTACCATCTCCAAAACTTTTTCGTTTTGAAAATAAAAGAAAGCTACCAGTTTCTCCTCTGATAGCTTTCATCCCAGACAGGCCAATATATTCCTACTTTGTCATAGTCTTTATATATTCACTCTCCTCCAAAAACTCCCGCATAATCTTCAAATAAAAATCCTCATGCCCGAACACAGACCGATGGGTTCCTTTTTTCACCAGAACCAACTGTGCATGCGGTATCCATTCTGCCATCAGACGAGAATGAGAAGATTTTACAACGTCGCGGGTACCGGCAATCAGTAGTACAGGGGCCGTGACGGACTCAAGCTGTTCTTTTGTCAGCATTGGTGAATTACACAAAAGAGAAGTAAGCTGCCGGTGATGGATAAGACATTGATATATCTGCTGTAAAACCGGAAGGCCGCGGGAAGTTCTATGCAATATTTTGAAAAATATTCTGGAAATTGTTTTCAAAAAATGATATTTCACATTGCAGAAAAGCCAGAGCGGAAAGATTAATCCATCCGGGAAAAGATTGCCGCTCACGGAGATCACGGCTTTTGCACGGGATGGGAAAAGGGATGCGAATTCCAGTGCAATGTTCGCACCATCGCTGAAGCCAAACAGAATACAGGAAGAAATGGAAAGCGTATCTAAGAGAACGGCAACATCTTTTGCCATATCGGTAGTCGTGAATTCCTTCTGAGCGTATTCCGGTTTGATTTTTGAGCGTCCGTGAGCACGGCTGTCCATAAGAATAATGCGGTATTCTTTGGACAGCTTTTTTTCATAATAATCAAAGACCAGATGTGTCTCGGAATTGCCATGTAACATCAGAATTGGTGTGCCGGATCCAATGTCTTTATAGTAGAGCCAGGCATGCCGGGTATCTGCTATGCCTTCCGAAACTTTTACTTTTTCCATTGTTTCAGGCCTCCCTTTAGAACGGTCAGTATGTACCCACTGATTCCGTGAGGGTTCTGAATTTCGACTGCCGCATATAACATAGCAGGGGTTGGATATTTTGGAAGATATGCATAATACGATGGAACCCATTCGGTCGGACTGTATTTTTCTTTCGCACGATAAAGATTGCGGAAACCATAACATGAATTCAGATGGTCATAAATGAACTGAAGCAATCGTTCCATCGGGTTATGACTTTCTTCATTCAGACCGGCAAGGGGTGCAACACCAAGGCTTCCATATTCGATTCCTTCTTCTTTAAATACCTGAAATGCATCGTATATGATGGTTTCCATCACTCCGCCCGGAGCATCCTTTCCATGTCTTGTCACATCAGCCATGTATCCATTTTTTCCCATAAATGGAACGAATACGATGAACGCAACCATCTTTCCTTCTGAGTTGAGTGCATAGAAATATCGCTTATCCATAGGGTTATCTAATCCGACCGTTCCCATCGTGAACTGAAGCATACCGCTTTTTTTTCCCTTCCAGCCATTCATCCGTGATACGATCAAATTCCCGATCCATGGCCGGGTCACGCTGTGTAAGGACTTTATATTCATGAATAGTAACACCTGCTTTTCTGGCATGATTGATATTCATGCGCATCTTCGCACCCTTTTTCCCGCTGATTTCGTAATCAGAAAGTTTGAAACGTGCTTCTTCTCCACTTTTTACAAGACCGAATCCCTGTTTTTCATATTCGGAAATATAATAATCCGTCAAACCAAGGAAAAAGATATTATGTGCGCTGTTCAGACAGAATTCTTTGAATTCCGCAAGAAGTGCCGGAAAGTCTTCATCTTTGCAGACAGGATCCCCATTTACTACAACCGTGTTACCTACGGTGCCATAAGGAAGGACTCCGTCAACCGAATGTCCAAAATACAGCGACTTGTCATCTTCCAGTGCAAGGTAAGAACAAGGATTCTGACTATAAAGGTTCAGTAGTGTCCGTGCATACTGGATCTCAGTTTTCCCATGTGCCTGGCCTTGAATCCATGGCTGTAGAGCACAGAGAATGGAGGCAAGGATGCAGCCCCAGCTGAACCAGAACAGAACGAACTCCATTCCATGTTTTCCGCTCATAGGAGCCGGCAGATTACCCATACCAAAGATCATTCCGACGCCTTCTGAAAAGCTCTTTGCAAATGAGACAGAAGCTCCAGAAGTCATCACACCCATCCGCATATAATGCCACGTGATTCCGACATTCAGAAGAACACCTGCAATGGCAAGGAGTGCAAGACACAGGGTGCGCCTGCGGTTCCTGTGGCCTGTCGGACAGCAAAAATCCTTACGCAGGCAGAAGAATAATACAAATAAAAGCAGGTCAAAAAACATGATTTTATTGTGCATCGGATGCTCCATACCAATCAGTCCACGCAGAAAGTTCAGGACAAAGATTCCCATAACAAGCAGCCATGCGTTTCTTTTTCGTTTCCACAACTGTAACGACAGTACAAAAAGAATAATAGAAAAAGCCCGCTGCACCATACGTCCCATCTCAAATGAGATCTGCATCGTCTTTGAGATCCTGGAAAACGGGAAAAATGTAAGTATAAAAAGAAATAATGAAAATATGGCGAGTAATATAATGGTTATATTTTCAATCCGGATACGGACCGGGCACCATTTTTTCTGATCAGTGTTTAAATTATTCATATTTTTTTGCCTCCCATTGCTGTTTTGTTAAAGTGTAGTCTTTTATGTTTAAAAAATCAAGTTCATTACCGGATTGGGAAAAATATAAGTCAGGAAGATTATTAAACAATCCACCTGACTTATATTTTTCCTAATTTAATTCAATACATAATTTCTGGTCGTAATTCCGCTCACTCTTCCCTTGGCATTAACTAATACTGCCTTAAAGATAGTCTCTCCTTCCGGCATCTCTACCGGTCCGGTGTACTTCGTAGAAGAAGTCGTCGGTTCTGATTTATCTGTCGTATAATACGCCGTATATCCATCCGGTACTTTAATCTCGATCTCCTGAGCAGTGCTGTACTGTCCGGTTGACGGAGACACTGCCGGTGCATCTTCAATCGGAAGTTCAACGGTATATGTTTTTTTCACCGGGAGGCTTGGAATGCCCGCCTTATTTACTGCTATTGCATAGATCGTTGTGTCTCCCTCTTCAATCTGAATCGGACTATTGTACTTATGACTGCCTGTGGTTGGCTTCTTCTTGTTCTTCGTATAATATATCTTATTTCCCGATTCTGCCGTCAGCTTTAACTGCTGAACGTCATCATAATCCTCACCGTCATCCAGACTGAATTTCGGAGTCTTCACTACATATTCCGGCAATTCATCCGTAATCGTCGAAGTTGCATTATCCAGAAGCTCCGGAATCTTCTCTTTCTGATCAGAACGGATATAGAATTTAATGCACGCACGATATAATTCGACATTATCTTCTTGTTTTTTCAGTGCATCCGAGAACAGACGCTCTGCTTTATCTGTATTATCCTGTGCCTGATAAACTTTTGAAAGGCCTGTGTATGCTTCCGGTCTGGTGTCATCTTTTGCCATGGCATTTCTGAAGCAGTCTTCTGCCTCTGTATAATCATTTCTTTCGAGTGCTTTATTTCCCTTGTTGACCGCACCGATATATGATGTCATATAAGCAAATATTCCGACAATTCCGATGATAAGTAACAGGAACAATGCGAGAAGCAGTGCACGCTTTTTCTTTTTTTTGCGAAGTGCTTTTTGTCTTGCACGTTCACGGTTACGGCATCTGCGTTCATCCTCATTCATCTGTCTGCTTCTATTTCTTGTATTATTTCTTGCCACACCTGTACTGCGTCTTTCATTTCCTCTACGGCTGCCGGTTGCAGATCTTCCAGCTGCATCTCTGTTACGTGAAGGCCGGGAATAATACATCTCATCCTCATAGCCATCACTGTCTATTGCACCTTTTATCTGTGCTGTAAGCATATCATCTAATGGGTTGTAGTCCGGAACAATGCGGACCTCTTTTCCACAATGTCTGCAATACAATTCCCCTTCAGGTATTCTCTGACCACAATACCTACATCTCATCTTATGCCATCCTCCTACTGTGAATTCTATCTCTTATCCATTCTTCTCATTCAAATATTGTTCAAATTCTTCCGAAGACATCAGAACTTTTCGAGGTTTTGTTCCTTCCTCCGGTCCTACGGCGCCTGCCTCACATAACTGATCCATGATTCTTGCAGCCCTGTTAAATCCTATCTTAAAAGCTCTCTGGAGCATTCCGATAGATGCTTTTTCCTTCTCAATGATCAGCCTTCCGGCATCTGCAAAATATGCATCATTTTCATTACCTTCACTTCCGCCGGATCCTGATGCCGGATTCCCGGTAGGAATGGTATTCATATGCGTCTCTATATCCTGATTGTATGTAACATCGCCGTTATGTTCACGCAGATATTCTACTACCTGCTGTACTTCCTTATCTGTAACAAATGATCCCTGTACTCTGGCCGGTTTCTGATATCCTGACGGATAAAAAAGCATATCACCTTTTCCCAGAAGCTTCTCTGCACCGTTCATATCTATAATCGTCCGGGAATCTACACCGGATGATACAGAGAATGCGATTCTCGAAGGCATATTCGCCTTGATAAGTCCGGTGATAACATTAACTGACGGTCTCTGTGTCGCAAGCACCAGATGGATCCCTGCGGCTCTCGCAAGCTGTGCCAGACGGCAGATTGCTTCCTCTACATCTCCCGGAGCTACCATCATCAAATCCGCAAGCTCATCAACAATAATAATGATCTGTGGCATAGGCTCCAGTTTATCGCCTTCTTCGGTCTGGACTCCCAGACTTTTGATCTTTTCGTTATATCCTTTCATATCTCTGACATTATATTTGGCAAATGCCTGATAACGTCTTGACATCTCTCCCACTGCCCAGTTCAGTGCTCCTGCCGCTTTTTTTGGATCAGTGACTACCGGAATCAGAAGGTGTGGAATACCATTATACACACTCAATTCTACAACCTTCGGATCGATCATGATCAGTTTTACTTCATTGGGATCTGCCTTATATAAGACACTCATGATCAATGTATTGATACATACAGATTTACCAGATCCGGTGGCGCCGGCGATCAGTACGTGCGGCATCTTGGCAATATCTGCTACCACAGTCTTTCCGCCGATGTCCTTTCCTACTGCGAAAGATATCTTGGAAGAACTGTTCTTAAATTCCGGCGATTCCAGAAGATCACGCAGCATGACTGCACTGTTCTCTTTGTTCGGTACTTCAATCCCTACTGCCGCTTTTCCCGGAATCGGAGCCTCAATACGGATATCTGCCGCTGCAAGATTCAGTTTGATATCATCGGCAAGACCTACGATCTTACTGACTTTGACTCCCATTTCAGGCTGTAATTCATATCTTGTAACCGAAGGTCCACAGCTTACATTGGTAATGGTAACTTTTACCCCAAAGTTCTCGAGTGTCTGCTGCAGCTTCATAGCGGTCTCTCTTAAATGCGCATCTGATTCTCCTCCGCCGCGTTTTCCTCTCTGAAGCAGAGATAACGGCGGATACTGATACTCTTTTTTCGGCTTTACAGAATCTGCGGCAACGCTTGCAGCAACATCTGCTACTTCATCTGCCATTCCTGCCGCCCCCATCTTCGGATTCTTACGTCTTGCAGGTTTTTCCTGTGTCTTTGGATCATTTTCAGATTCCGGAGTCTTCTGTTCCGGTTCATTCGTCATGTCTTCTTTTCCATAATCTGCCGGCTCAGGATCCGCACGGTGTATGATAAATTCTGGCTTTTCCGGTCCTTTTGCTGTCTTTGGATCGATTGGAAGTTCTCTTACTTCCGGAGATTTCTTAGCGATAGACGTATCGAAAGATACTCCTTCTACATGCTTGTCTCTCCGCCTGTGCATGCCGCTGTCTGCCGCAGCCGCAGCACGTTCCTTTTCACGTTGTTCACGCTGTTCCATGCGTTCACGTTTTCTGACTTCTGCATGCTCTTTATGTCTTCTTGCATCTTCTTTTGCCCTTGCATATGCTTTATCACTGCCAGCCTTCACACCTTTTAATGCAGACTTTCCTGTAATGATCACCAGACAGATGATCATAAGGATCACTGTGACAACATATGTTCCGGCCACACCGATTGCCGGCGTTAATACAGATGCCAGTCCCTTTCCGATCTTTCCGCCAAGTTCGTCCACGAGCTGCAGCAAAATTTCAGCAATGAACAGCAAAAGCACTGCAATTACTGTCTTCATGTAAGCATACCGGTTGCCTTTATTAGACACCAGAAAAGATACCAGACCAAACAAAACGAATGGAATGATATAGGCCACGCCCCCGAATATCTCCCACAAAACTCCGGATACGGCATCTCCTAAAAATCCTGCAACACCAAAATTACTGATCAGAAGAATGATACTGACCGCAAGTGTTATCCATATCAGGATTTCATCCATCAGAAAACTATTACCGGACTTTGCGGTTCTGGTAGATCTGGTTGTTTTTTTTGTATTTTTCTTTGTTGTTTTTTTATTAGAAGTCGACTTTTTTGAAGTCGTACCTGTTTTTTTTCTGTTCGTCTTACTCTTTGTAGACTTCGCCGTCATGAAAACTCCCCCTTATGATGGCAATACTAATTATAATTATAGCATTTAGGGGAATTGCTGTCATTACACATTTTCGTTCTTTTTTTGATTTCTGTCACTGATCATTTCGTGCAATTTATTCAATGCATCACTTAATCCGCCTACCGCATCAATGAGTCCTTCTCTTACAGCATCCTTTCCTTCCAGAAGTGTCCCAACATCTTTGACCAGCTCTATAGGGTTTAACATTAACTCTTCGATCCGCTCCTGCTTCATAGAAGAATGTTCTGACAAAAATCTTGTGATCCGGTCCTGCGTACGTATCATGTTATCGAGACTTTGCTGAACTCCGATAAACATCCCGTTAGACCGCACCGGATGTATCACCATTGTTCCGCTTGGCACGATAAATGAATAGTCGGCCGACACTGCCAGTGGTCCGCCGATCGAATGACTGCCGCCAAGCACCAGGGATACTGTAGGTTTACTCAAAGAAGCGATCATTTCTGCAATCGAAAGTCCTGCCTCTACATCTCCTCCAAGTGTATTCAGAAGAATCAGAAGACCATCAATCTTACTGCTGTCTTCGACTTCGGCCAGCATAGGAAGCAGATGTTCGTACTTTGTGGCCTTTGTATTCCCGGATACCGCTTCATGTCCTTCAATTTCACCCACTATCGTAAGAAGTTTGATTCTGTGGTTGTCCCGGCTCCCTTCAAGATTCGCACTGCCTGTCTCTTTTAATTCTTCTGTCGGCTCTGCACTTTTTTCTTTTTCTTTTTTCTCTTCGCTCATAAAAACACCTCCATACTTTTTATTAGTATGGAGGTGTTGCATACATTTTATTCATCCCAGTTGTGATATACATCCTGAACATCATCGTCGTCATCCAGCATATCCAGTGTCTTCTGGATATTGGCGATGTCTTTTGGATCTGTCAGTTCTACATATGTCTGAGGGATCATTGTTACTTCGGCAGATGCCATAGGAATTCCTGCTTCTTCCATTGCAAGACGTACCGCACTGAAATCATCAGGATCTGTCAGTACTTCAAAGCTGTCTTCTTCTTCTACGAAGTCCTCTGCTCCTGCATCCAGTACCTGCATCATCAGTTCATCTGCATCGCCTTCATATTCTTCTTTGTCAATCACGATCTGACCTTTCTTGTCGAACATGAATGATACACATCCAGGTGTTCCTACGTTACCGCTTCCCTTTGTGAATGCATTCTTTACATTAGATGCTGTACGGTTCTTGTTATCTGTAAGAGTTTCTACGATGATAGCTGTACCGTTCGGTCCGTATCCTTCATATGTAATGTGCTCATAGTTTGCTGCACTCATATCTCCGGATGCACGTTTGATATTTCTTTCAATTGTATCGTTTGGCATGTTGTTGGATTTTGCTTTTGCGATTACATCTCTCAATCTGCTGTTGTTAGAAGGATCTGAACTTCCGCCTTCTTTTACTGCTACTGCGATCTCTTTACCGATCTTTGTAAAGATCTTTCCTTTGGCAGCATCATTTTTCTCTTTCTTATGCTTAATATTGGCAAATTTTGAATGTCCTGACATGTCTTTTACCTCTCTTTATCTATTTTGTTTTATCTTTTATAAAAATTGTATTATTACACACTTTATCTATTCTATCACGCTTCGGGCAGTTTTTCAATCTTAACTGTCTGAATTATATTATTATCTACCTGTAAAGCGGTAAAACGATATCCTTCGTAGTCTACTACGCACTTTTCATCTTCACCCGGAATGTGTTCCAGTTCATCGATCAGAAAACCATTTAACGTCTCATAATCTTCTTTGTCGAATGTAACAGGAATGAGATCCTCCAGATCCTCAAGCTCTGTCAGGCCATTTGCGATCATGCTTCCGTCATTCTGCTTCTGGATCATCTCATCTTCTTCATCATATTCATCCAGGATATTTCCGACAATCTCTTCCAGAATATCCTCCATTGCAACAAGTCCGGACGTCTGGCCGTATTCATCCAGAACAATCACCATATGATTCTTTGTGGACTGCATCTCCTTGAATAAAGTATCAATGCTTTTGGTTTCAGGAATATATGTAACCGGACGGAGATATTCTTTCAATTCTTTCACCGGACAGCCTCTCTTTGATTCATCCAGATAACCGGATGTTGCATCTCTTAAATGGATAATACCTATGATCTCGTCAATATCCTCCTGATATACCGGGAACCTTGAAAATCTTTCATCCAGCATGAATTTTAATGCTTCTTCCAGAGACCAGTCTCCGTCGATTGCAACAATGTTCTTACGGTGGGTCATAATGTCTTTCGCATCTTTATCCATATAGCGGAAAATATTGCGGATCAGCGCTGCAGCTTCTTTCTGCATCTCTTCATCCATTTCATCTTCATGAAATATCTGTTTCATTCGTTGGAACAAACTTCCCTCTTCCATAATTAATTATCCTTAACTCCTTCTTCTATGTATGAAGCTCGAAACTGATTCGGATCGCCTCATCTACTTTGTTCATTATCTCTTCATCCAGATGACATACCAGATCTCTAAGTCTTTGTTTGTCGATCGTGCGGATCTGTTCCAGTAAAACCACTGAATTCTTTACAATATGATATCTTCTTGCATCGATTTCTACATGCGTTGGCAGTTTGGCCTTATTCATCCGGGATGTGATAGCGGCACAGATAACAGTTGGGCTGTGTCTGTTTCCCACATCATTCTGAATGATCAGAACCGGACGGATCCCCCCCTGTTCCGATCCCACCACCGGACTTAAATCTGCATAATAGATATCTCCTCGTTTCACCTGCACTTTGCTTCACACTCCGATTCTTAAGATATACTAAGTATTTCCTTTTTTCTCAGATGTATTCTGCAAAGTTTTACGATATCTACAGAACCTGCCACCGGCAGCTTCTGTACGAATGCATGGCAATTAAAAACTGTCTACCTGTTCTACGACTTCTCCGTGGCGGATATATTCTCTTGGAATACGTTTGTTCAATACGCACACGAATTCATAATTAAATCTTCCGGAAAGTTCTCCCAGCGTATCAACTGACAGGAACTCCTTTCCGTCACGTCCGAATATTACAACTTTATCTCCGAATTCCACGTCCTCGATAGCTGTCACATCAACCATGAACTGATCCATACATACACGTCCGATGATCGGTGCTTTCTGCCCGTGGATCAGCACATATCCTTTATTAGACAGACTTCTTGGATATCCGTCTCCATAACCGACCGGAATCGTAGCCACTTTTGTCGGACGGGTTGTAACATACGTTCCGCCATAGCTTACAGGCTTTCCTTCTGTCAGCCATTTTACATGGGCAACATGACTGATAAGTTCCATTGCCGGTTTTAACGGGACCCGTTCTTTCTCTACTTCATTTGACGGGTACATGCCATATGTAGTGATACCCGCGCGTACAATATCCATATTCGCTTCTTTCAGATCAATGATACCTGCGCTGTTGGAGCAATGATAATACTGGAACGTAACACCTCTTTTTTTCAGTTCTTCTTTCATCCAGAGATATTTATCAAGCTGCTCATTGGTAAATGTCTTATCTGCTTCATCAGACTTGGCAAAATGTGTAAACATTCCTTCCATTACCAGATTCGGCAGTTTACTGATCTTTGCGATTTCTTCGGCATTCTCCTTTGTAATCTGGAATCCCAGTCTTGCCATTCCAGTATCAAGCTTAATATGCACATAGACTTTACAGCCCATGGCTTCTGCAAGCTCTGACACTTCTTTTGCCATCTCATAACTATAGACAGTCATACGTACCTCATTGCGGATCATCGTATCCCACTGATCCGGGAAAATGCATCCAAGAACCAATACCGGTTTCTTCAAACATGCATCTTTTAATAAAATAGCTTCATCCAGAGTAGCTACTGCATAACCCCAGATATAATCCTTGGGTTCCAGAAGCTTTGCAATCTGAACGGCACCATGTCCATAACCATCCATCTTGATGACTGCCATCATCTGTGTATCTTTCTGAATATTTTTCTTCATCATCTCTATATTATATTCAACCGCATCTAAATCGACTCTGGCTAAAACTCTTGTATAATGTTTCACTGCTATTCATCCTCCAGTTTCATTAATGCTTTACTGATATATTCTATCAGATCTCTTGCCATTACACTATATACGCCTTTTTCAAATTTTGCAAGGTCACCGGCCAAACCATGTACATATGTACCTAATCTGGCTGCTTTTTTCGTATCTTTTTCCTGCACCATAAAGCCTGCGATCACACCGGCCAGCACATCTCCCGAACCGGCTTTTGCCATCGCACTGTTCCCGGTAAGATTCAGACAGATTTCATTTGCCTTATCTGCGATCAGTGTTCTGGAATCTTTTAATACGCAGATTACCTGATATCCGGCAGCGAATTTCTTCAGGATCTGTATCCGGTCTTCTCTAAGATCTTCCACAGGGATGCCTGTAAGTCTAGACATCTCTTTCATATGCGGTGTAAATATGAACTTCCGGTCTGCCAGCCGATCAAGAAGATCTTTGTTATCTGACAGAAGATTTAACCCATCTGCATCGATCAGACATGGAACATCCACGTATTCTATAACCGTCCGCAATAACTTCTCCGATGTTGTACTTCTTCCAATGCCGGAACCAATACACACACCGTCTGCCCACTTAAGAAGCTTTAGCACTTCTTCTTTATTAAATTGATCATAAGTCGTTATGATTGCTTCCGGCAGAAGTGTCTGCAATATCTCACGGTTGTCCTTTGGTGTATAGATTCTGACAAGCCCGGCTCCTGTCATATAAGCTGCATGGGCATTCAGATATGCTGCACCCGCCATACCCTTACTTCCAGCGATCACAAGAAGTCTTCCATAACTTCCCTTATTAGAATCTTCCGGTCTTTCCGGAAGCATTCTACGATATTCTTCTCTTTCAAAAGAATGGATCACATCTGCATCCTGTAATAACGGCTCATGCGAAATGCCAATCTCTGCTACTGTCACTCTTCCTGCATATGCTCTGCCCTGCGCCAGTTCAAGGCCGATCTTTTTCACCTCGAATGTCACTGTATCATCTGCGTGGAATGCACAACCAAGCACACATCCCGTAGAGGCTGAAAGTCCTGATGGGATATCTACTGCAAATTTTGTACCCTGCATCTGATTCATACGTTCAATCACCTGACGATATGTACCTTCAATCTTACGGCTCAGTCCGACTCCGAACACGGCATCTATCACTATGCTGTAGCTGTTATCCTGCGGGATATCTTCCGTGATCTCACCGCCACATTCTTTAAGACGTCTTATCTGTTCCCGTGTCTCCGGTGTACAATGCTCTGGATTGCCGACCAGATAAGTATCCACAGAACACCCCATATTCTTCAAGATCCTGGCGATGGCAAATCCATCTCCGCCATTATTTCCTGATCCACATACCACACAGACAGAAGAAAGATCCAGATTCTCACTTTGCATCGTCTGTACACAGGCATTTGCCGCACGCTCCATTAATTCCAGTGATGCAATGCCCAGTTCCTGAATTGTGTACTGATCGGCAGCCTTCATCTGCGCAGCATTAACCAGAAGTTTCATTTATTTATTCATCTCCCATCAGATATATCTCTGCAACAAAAGAACGTGTAAAAATATGTCCGTATTCCAGACTACTCCTACACGCTTTCTTGTATTATAGTTTATTTATGGTCCTCTTTGTAACGACTGATATTGTATGACAACTGCATCAGACTTTCTGACAGATGCACATTCTCAACAACAACATTATCCGGAAGGTTCAAATCTGTATGTGCAAAGTTCCAGATTGCACGTACTCCGTTCTCAACCAGCATATTCGCAACTTCAATTGCTTTCTCTTTCGGAATTGTCAGAACTGCAATATCAATCTCATTATTCTGAACGAACGTTTTCAGATCATCCATCATACGGATCGGAACTCCACGGATGGATACTCCCTGAAGTCTTGGATTCACATCAAAGATTCCTTTCAGAATGAATCCACGGTTCTCAAAGGCTGCATAATTAGCCAGTGCCTGCCCAAGATTACCTGCACCAATGATAATAATATTGTGGTCTTCTTCCAATCCTAATATCTTTCCAATCTCTGTGTATAAATACTTAACATTATAACCGTATCCCTGTTGTCCGAATCCTCCGAAATTATTAAGATCCTGACGGATCTGGGATGCTGTTACTTTCATCCGCTTACTCAGATCGTTCGAAGAAATCCGCTCTACACCATTTTCCAACAGTTCGCCCAAATATCTGTAATACCTCGGCAATCTTCTTATGACCGCACGAGAAATCTCTCTTTCTTCCAATGTTTTCACCCTTCCAATCATAGTCTAAAATAATTATATAAAATTGAAAGATTATTGTCAAACTATTGTTGAATTTTATGCAATTTCCGTTATAATAAAGTAGCATATGTAAATGCATTTTGAGAATACCAACGTATCAATTATCCATAACTCAGGAGGAAATATATGATATTAGCATGTCACGGGATCCAGAAATCTTTCGGTGAACACCTCATCGTCAGAGATGGATCCTTCCATATAGAAGATCACGAAAAAGCAGCTCTTGTCGGACCGAACGGTGCCGGTAAGTCCACTCTGCTCAAAATGATTGTAGGCGAATTAGCCCCGGATGACGGCAACGTCATCCTGACAAAAGGTAAGACGCTTGGCTATCTTGCCCAGCATCAAGAGATGCAAAGCGGTAATACGATCTACGAAGAAGTCCGCACCGCAAAGGCCGATATAATCGCTATGGAGCGCCGTATCCGCGAGATTGAGATGGAACTTAAGCATCTCTCCGGCGACGCCCTGAACGACCGTCTGGAAACTTACAACCGCCTTACGGCCACTTTCGAACGTGAGAATGGCTATTCTTGCGAAAGTGAGATTACCGGTGTGTTAAAAGGACTTGGATTTACGGAAAATGATTTCACCAAACCGGTCGACACTCTCTCCGGAGGACAGAAAGCCCGTGTATCTCTCGGCAAGCTTCTGTTAACAAAACCGGACATCTTGCTTCTTGATGAGCCAACCAACCATTTGGATCTGAATTCAATTGCATGGCTTGAAACCTATCTTCTAAACTATCAGGGAGCTGTGCTGATCGTTTCTCACGACCGTTATTTTTTGAACAAAGTTGTCACTAAAGTTCTTGAAATCGAGCTTGGAGAACTTCGTACTTATATGGGAAACTACAGCGACTATGCAGCAAAGAAGCAGCAGCTTCGCGACATACGCCTGAAGGAATATCTTAACCAGCAGCAGGAAATCAAGCATCAGGAAGCAGTTATCGAAAAGCTTCGTTCTTTCAACCGCGAAAAATCCATCAAACGTGCCGAAAGCCGCGAAAAGATGTTGGAAAAGATGCAGACCATCGAAAAACCGATAGAAGTTAATACAGATATACATCTGAAACTGGAACCATCCTGTGTAAGCGGCAATGATGTTCTGACTATTGAACATTTAAGCAAATCTTTCCCCGGACAGGAACTTTTTACAGACGTTAATCTCGAGATCAAACGTGGTGAACATGTCGCAGTAATCGGTGATAACGGAACAGGAAAGACTACGCTTCTTAAGATCTTAAACCGAGTGGTATCTGCCGATTCCGGTACTTATACACTTGGCTCCAATGTTAAGATTGGCTACTACGACCAGGAACATCATGTCCTTCATATGGAGAAAACAATTTTTGACGAGATTTCCGATGATTATCCGACTCTTACGAATACGGAAATCCGGAATGTGCTTGCAGCATTTCTTTTTACCGGTGATGATGTATTCAAACAGATCAGTTCTTTGAGCGGCGGGGAACGCGGACGTGTATCTCTCGCGAAACTGATGCTCTCTGAAGCAAATTTCCTGATCCTCGACGAGCCGACCAACCATTTGGACATCGCATCCAAAGAAATCCTTGAGAATGCTTTGAATGATTATACCGGCACCGTACTTTATGTCTCTCATGACCGTTATTTCATCAATCAGACTGCATCACGGATTCTGGATCTTGTCAATCATACATTTGTAAATTATATCGGAAATTATGACTATTATCTGGAGAAAAAAGAAGAACTCACTACCGCATATGCCGGAGAAGCCTCTACACCTTCATCCGTTTCAGATAACAGTACAGACAAGAATGTATCCGAGTCAAAACTCAGCTGGCAGGAGCAAAAGGAAGCCCAGGCAAGACTTCGCAAACGTCAAAATGAGCTAAAAAAGACTGAAGAACGTATCGGCGAACTGGAAGACCGTGACGGTGAGATCGATGCCTTGATGGTTCAGGAAGAAATCTTCACCAACTCTGTAAAATGCCAGGAACTTGCAAAAGAAAAAGCCGCAATAGCGGAAGAATTAGAAGAATTATACATGAAATGGGAGGAATTAGCGGAAGACGCTTAAACGCCTGATTTGCAACTTTTTAACCCGCTCCAGAAGCTGGGGCGGGCTTTTTATTATATACTTATTATTTACTTTTTATTCGATTCTTAGTTATTGGGTGCGTCAAATTCCACATATTTTATTCATTACTTCTTTCCGTTCTGTAAACATCTCATGTGTAGATGGAGAATAGATTACAACTGCTTCTTCTCCATCTTTTACTTTTGCATCATCATCAGATCTCATTTTTCATTCCTCCATATGTCCATCTGAACAAATGAACTTTTTTAGATTATATACATCTGCAATTACTATGCAATATTCCAATGGGTATCCTGCATTAGCAACCTCTTTGAATTTTCTGTTTTTACGACATACCAATACGTAGCCTACCGCAAATATCAAGATAGCTATGATCACTCCGGCGCCTGCCACATATCCATACCACTTATAAAGCTTATCATACATAGCAGGAATAACAAATGCAGCCGCTAACTCCAATAATGCAATTACAGCAACACCTTCTATACTGTTCTTCATCCTCTTTCGAAATTTGTAATCACAATATTGTTTTGTCATGTAATAGCTCATTTGTTGGAATTGGTGTTCTGTTACGTTATCTGCTTCTAGTATTAGCTGTCGTTTCTGCCGCATTTTTTCTTTTTTCTCGTCCATTCTTTGTTGCTCTGCTTCTTCTTCGGCAAGCTGTTGCTTCACTCTTCCTTTTTCTCTTCTCATAAGTAACTGCGAGAAGATTTCCATCTATATCATAGTTATACTTTGTCGTTGCCTTTTCTTTTTCTTCAGCAGTGAGCGCCGACGGTTCTTTCTTTGTGTTCATTTCTGTAACACTTGTCACTCTTTTTAACTTATCGTATTTATATTCTGTATATCGATAAGGTGTTGCTGTTGTTCTTCCTCTGATGCTTCATCGGATTCATAATCTATCTGTTCTTTTAAACTATCGCCCTTTTTATCGTTTTTCTCCGGCCCCTCAACCGGAACTAACCGAATCTGTTTATCCTCATTACGGAATCTGACATCCTGGCCATAATATTCCGTTACCAGAACACCGGCGGCGAATTCCCGTCCGTTTCTGCCGCAAGGCTTTCTAATGACGTTGATGTAAGTATCATCGCCATAATCAATGTCGTAGCAACGATTCGTTTCCATGATTTTGCCAGTCTTTGTTTCATTGTTTTCCTCCATTTTATTGAGTTTTCATCATGTTATTATACATTCACTTTATCATCATGTGTAAATTTTGTCAATTGTTTTATATAATCTGTTGGTTTTATTGTGTATTTTCATTGATTTCTTTTTTTGGTATAGTTATAATCAATATATGAATACACAAGAAAGAAGGTAAAAATATGAAAAAGAAACTGTCAAAGCGACAGCTGGATGTTATGAAAGTTCTTTGGGATCATTCTTCTCCGATGGTTGCTTCGGACATTGTTAACGGCAGCCCTGCATTGAATATCAATACGGTTCAGTCCTGTCTGAAGGTTCTTCTGAAAGAAGAGCTCATAGAGGTTGCTGATATTGTATATAGCGGCACTGTACTGAGCAGAAGTTACCGTCCCCTGATTTCCAGAGATGAATATTTTAATACTGAATATAAAGATATCATCGGAACCAGTTCTACATCATCGCTGATCGCTGCATTTATCAAAGAGGAGCAGGATGCATCAGAACTGGAAAGACTTGAACAGATAATTCAAAAGAGAAAAAAAGAAATCGAGGAAATACGCTGATGGAAAAATCATTTGGTCCATTTTTAACATGTTTTTTTGCAATTATGTTTCTTACAATATATCTTTATATTATTTTATACCGTGCCAAGAATGTATTTGCGAAAAATACTAAGTGGTTGTTTTAGGGATACTACTTATTTTTATAAGATTATCTGTTCCCGTTAACTTTCCGTTTACGTATTCTGTTTATTCAGAAAAATTCCTTCCACGTTTTACGAATCCATTATGTGATAACAAGATTGGAAATCTGAGTATCTATGACTGCTTACTTATTCTTTGGATTTCTGTAGCAGTTATAAAAGTCCTTATATTCTTTTATAGAAAAATACGGCTCGGAAACTATTTGAAAAATTTTATACAAAATTCAGACCATACTGATCCACTATATCAGATGCTCCGCAAATATATTCCGGCTCCCATAGAGATTGCCATTATACCATCACGGACATCACCGGCTATTACAGGTACTTTATTCCCCATTCTGGTTTTTCCAAAAAATATATCTCTTTCCGAGGAAGAGATACAGCTTATATGTTTGCATGAACTGAAGCATTATAAGAATCATGATTTGTGGATGAAATTGTTTATCGAGTTAATTGTATGTATCCATTGGTGGAATCCCTTTGTATATCTTCTTCAAAAAGAATATTTCCTTACTTTAGAGATTGACAATGATAATTATCTAAAGAAACATATCCCTGATTTTGATTCTGTCCAATATGCGGAATTAATATTAAAGATTGCAAAAAATACACTCACCGATGGTTCTTCGGATTCTTTGCAGATGGTAGATACTATTAATTTTACGGGTACGGTTACTTCCGAGCTTGAATCACGTATCACATTTATGCTCTCCACACCAGATGCTCCAAGAAGACATTCTTTATTTAGAAGTGTTATACATACCATTATTTTATGCGGTGTACTTATTATTACAATTTTTGTCGTGATCGAACCATCTTCCCCTGGGCCTTCGAGTGATACAAACGGTACATTCACTCTCGAAGGTGATAACGTCTGCCTTCTAAAGGTTCATAAGGGTTATCACTTATATGTGAACGGAAAATATGTGGGAGCATTAGACACGATACCTGATGATTTCAAAAATGTAACAATATACACCAGAAAAGAGGAAATACCACATGAATAAATATCGTTTTCGATTATTCTTTTTATTTTATATTATTTTATTTTCCGGTTCTGCATGTTTACCATTTATGACAAGCTCCGTTTATGCCGCCTCCTCTGAAGTCATTGAATACGATGACGGGAATGCGGAAATCATACCTAGTTCTGCAGATATTGAATGGCGTTATAAATATATTAACGGTACATTATATAAAAGGAAATATAACAAAACGACTCATGAATGGGTCGGCTCATGGATAAAAGCATAGCATACAGAAAACCTGCCACTGGCAGCTTTTCTTGCATACTTTGGTATTAAAAAACACCATACAATGTAAAAGATTCTTGAATGAATTTGTCTTATTACAGTTGTATGGTGTTTTTGTAATATATTATCTATTTTAATTTTTCAGCAATTGCCTTAATAAATCCTTCGCTGTTCAATACGGTTGGATTTTCCAGTGTCGTGATCAATGCCAGATCTTTCGTCATCTTACCTTCTTCAATGGTATCAATGGTTGCTTTTTCAAGCTTATCTGCGAATGCTGCCAATTCGGCATTTCCATCCATCTCGCCACGTTTTCTAAGAGCACCTGTCCATGCAAAAATCGTAGCTACAGAGTTTGTAGAAGTCTCTTCTCCTTTCAGATGCTTGTAATAATGACGTTGTACAGTTCCATGAGCTGCCTCATATTCATAATTTCCATCCGGTGATACCAGAACAGATGTCATCATCGCAAGAGAACCAAATGCGGAAGAAACCATATCACTCATTACATCTCCGTCATAGTTCTTACATGCCCAGATATATCCGCCTTCTGATTTCATAACTCTTGCAACCGCATCATCGATCAAAGTATAGAAATATGTAATTCCGGCTTCTTTGAATTTCTCGGCATAATCTTTGTCAAAGATTTCCTGGAAAATATCTTTGAATGTATGGTCATACTTCTTAGAGATCGTATCTTTTGTTGCGAACCACAGATCCTGCTTTGTATCCAATGCATAATTAAAGCAGCTTCTCGCAAAGCTTTCAATAGATCCGCATAAGTTATGCATTCCCTGTGCAACACCCGGTCCTGCATAGTTGTGTACCAGTTCTCTGGTCTCTGTGCCGTCTTCTGCCGTGTATACCAGTTCTACTTTTCCAGGTCCAGGAATCTTCATCTCTGTATTTTTATATACATCTCCATATGCATGTCTTGCAATAGTGATTGGTTTTTTCCAGTTTTTTACACATGGCTCAACGCCTTTTACAACAATCGGTGCACGAAATACAGTTCCGTCAAGTATTGCACGGATCGTTCCATTCGGACTCTTCCACATTTCTTTCAGATCATACTCTTTCATACGTGCCGCATTCGGTGTGATTGTTGCACATTTTACTGCAACTTTATATTTCTTGGTTGCATTAGCAGCATCGATTGTTACCTGATCATCTGTCTCATTTCTGTGTTCCAGACCCAGATCATAATATTCTGTGTTCAGTTCAATATATGGCTCCAGAAGATCTTCTTTGATCATCTTCCAGAGAATTCTTGTCATCTCGTCTCCGTCCATCTCTACGATCGGTGTTGTCATTTTAATTTTTGCCATGGTATTTGTCTCCTTTCTATCTGTTCGCGGCATCTTTCATTATTCTTCCAGATGCAGATTTTCCATCACGTGTAATATATGTTCGTTTGCAAGCTGTTCTGCTTTTGCCGCATCTTTTGCCTTGATTGCCTCCAGGATTTCTCTGTGTTCTTCTATTGATTTCTCGGCACGCTCCGGTGCTTCAATAGACATCGTCCTGGCAAGCTGTACATACTTGTGAAAATCTGTCAATACATGTTCCAGGATCCTGCTGTTGGATGCCTCATACAATATCTTATGAAACTTACCATCCATTTCTGACATCTGTTCAATCTGTCCGGATCCCTTCTTATGCAAATGAAATTCTGACAGAAGAATCACTTCTTCCAGCTCTTCGATCTGTGCATCTGTGATATATTTCGTTGCCCAATTGGCGCACAGTCCTTCCAGTTGTGAACGTATCTTATAGATATCTTTCACGTCTTTTCTGGTAATGGCTGTCACATACGCACCTTTATTCGGAATGATCGTAAC
Organism: bacterium; assembly: GCA_963595255.1. Classification (GTDB taxonomy): domain Bacteria; phylum Bacillota; class Clostridia; order Lachnospirales; family Lachnospiraceae; genus Dorea_A. The sequence goes on along the minus strand of CAVBHX010000027.1, from coordinate 1,786 downwards.
CAGCCCTTCCAGCTCCAGTTGTCTCAGGGCTTCTCTTACCGGTGTTCTGCTTACCCCAAGTTCTTCACCGATCGTTACTTCCCTTAATTCTTCATGATCTTTATATACCCCATTCAGAATATCTTCCCGCAGATGCCGGAACACTCTTCCTCGTAAGGATCTGTCCTGATATTCTTCCATTAAAAACACCTCTGTTATATCAATTCCACACCAAGTCTCTTGCAGTTTTCGTCGATAACTCTGATCAACTCATCGTCTGTAAGAACGGTTACTCGTCCTTCTTCATACTGCTTATCTACCCATTCTTTTACAGAACTTACAAGTTCTGAGTTCTTATCTACTTTCTTGTCCTCCGGCAGCTTAAAATATGTATTGATCCAGTGTGCAATACCTGCAAGTCCGGATGTGTTAGATATTGCAACAAGCGGAGGACGGTTCAGGAATTTTCCGGTATCAAATACGTTGTAGATCTCTTCATTCTTCAATAAACCATCTGCATGGATTCCGGCCCTTGTTACATTAAAGTTCTTACCAACAAAAGGTGTTCTTGAAGGAATATGATATCCGATCTCTTTCTCATAATAATCTGCAAGCTCTGTGATAACTGTTGTATCCATCCCATCCAGTGTGCCACGAAGCTGTGCATATTCGAACACCATCGCTTCCAGTGGTGTATTACCGGTACGCTCTCCGATTCCAAAAAGTGAACAGTTCACACCGCACGCACCATAAAGCCATGCTGTCGATGAATTGCTGACTGCCTTATAGAAATCATTATGTCCGTGAAATTCGATCAGTTCGCTTGGAACACCGGCATGTACTCTGAGTCCATAGATGATTCCCGGAATAGATCTTGGTATTACAGCTCCCGGATAGTTGACCCCGTATCCCATGGTATCACAGACACGGATCTTGACCGGAATCTTATACTCATCCATCAGTTTCATAAGTTCCAGACAGAATGGAATGACGAATCCATAGATGTCGGAACGTGTGATATCTTCCAGATGACATCTCGGGCTGATTCCTGTCTCAAGACATTCTCTTACGATAGACAGATAATGTTCCATTGCCTCACGTCTTGTCATCTTTAGTTTATAGAATATATGATAGTCCGAACAGCTTACCAGAATACCAGTCTCTTTCATTCCGATCTCTTTCACCAGTTCGAAATCTTTCTTGCTCGCACGGATCCAGCTTGTTATCTCCGGGAATTTATAATCCTTTTCCATGCATTTGTAGACTGCGTCTCTGTCCTTTTTACTATAGAGGAAGAATTCACACTGTCTGATCTTTCCCTTCGGACCACCCAGACGATGAAAATAATCATATAATGTTACGATCTGCTCAGTACTGTACGGGGCACGTGATTGTTGGCCATCTCTGAATGTTGTATCTGTGATCCAGATCTCATCCGGCATACAATGCGGAACAATTCGGTCATTGAATGCGATTTTCGGAATCTCGTCATAATGGAACAGATTACGAAATACATTCGGTGTCTTCACATCCACCAACGGGTACATGTGCTCTTCCAGTTGCAATAAATTTGTATGATCATCCAGGTATACTTTCCTGTTTTCCATTTTCCATCGCCTGCTTTCTAAAATATTTTTTCGTAGTAAAGTACTAAATTCAACATGTATAATTGTATACAATAATACATGTGTTGTCAAGTGTTATTATGGATATTTATTCAAAAAAAATGATTATGGGGATTCCATAATCATTTCAGAGTGTAGACAAAGCCCTGCTTATGCAGGGTTTTGCTATTGTTAGAGCCGTT
>CAVBHX010000026.1:0-40722 GCA_963595255.1 bacterium | reverse complement strand
GTTAACCGAAGGGTCGTTGGTTCGAACCCAACTCGGGGAGTTAAAGACAGAAATCGATTTGATTTCTGTCTTTTTTGCATACCATGGTATGTAGGAGAAGCTGCCACTGGCAGCTTCTCTTGCAGATGCATTATCTTTGTAATTGGATCTTATCATTCTTAACTCGATATTCATACTCTGCGCAAGAATATCCTTTCTTAAAACACCACGAATTGGCAAACAGAATAATCTGATAAGTCGTATCACCGGAAAATTTATTAATACGCCGATGTTTTTTAATAATGCTTTTACAATACTGATCAGGTTGAATAATAAGGAAACGATTCGTTACTATATATAGTTCGATTTCTAGCGTATTATCATTAGTATAGACAGTAGAATGTCTGACAGAATAAGGCCTGGTTTGAACAAAGGAGAAAAGGAATGCAATGATCAATATTATAACTAGGATTCGGATATTTCTTTTTTTCAAGGCAAACCTCCAAAATGATAATTTCTTACAGTGCATATAAATACATCTATATAAATACAGTGTAAGTTATCACATCTATTTTTTCAACCGAAATCTTAGTATACTTCAGTTATAGGATGGTACGTAAGATGAGTAGAATTAAGATTGAATTGGAAAAGGTATTAAAAGAGAGAAAGATTAGCAAGAACCAGTTATGCTATGCATGTAAGCTGCAGCATACACAGCTGAATAATTATTGTAAGAATAAAGTCGTGAGAGTAGATCTGGCGACAATTGCAAAGATCTGCGATTGTGTAGGATGTAGTATTGCAGATATATTGGTGTTGGTGCAGGATGAAGATTCGGAGAAAGAGGTATCGGAAGAGTAAAAGAAGAATATAACGTAAAAAGTAATTGTTATATGTTATAAAAGGATATTTTAGACGAAAAGAAAGTTTAAAATATCCTTTTTTCATTGATAGATGTCTAATATACACTGTATTTTCCCGTGGATTTTGACCGTATTTTTCTTACCCCGGACTCCTTATAATGAAGAAAATGATTATTATAAATGCAAAGGAGTAGGGAATATATGAAGTTTGGAAATGGATGCTGGCTTCAGAGAGAAGGCATTGAATGTTTTGCCCCGCAGGAAGCTTATTTCGTAACAAAGAAAGAGAATGAGGTTGTGATCTGTGCACCGACACATCACATTGCACACAGGGGAGATACACTGGGAGGAATCAACCTGACGATCCGTATCACGTCACCGGCAGATGAAGTGATACGTGTACAGACAAGCCATTATCTCGGAGTGGAAGATCACGGACCGCATTTTGATCTGAATCTTAACGAAGGACGTGCGATCAATGCGGAGGAGACAGAGGAAGAACTGATCGTCCGTGCCGGAAGTCTGGCACTTCGTATTAATAAGATCAACTGGAAGATGACTTACGAAAGAGATGGAAAAGCCATTACAGCCAGCAGTGGAAGAGATCTGGCTTATATGCGTACAGACTGGAAAGGGTTTGCATATGACATGGATCCGGAAGGAAAGAACTATGTGCGCCAGCAGCTGGATCTGGGGGTAAATGAGCATGTCTATGGTCTTGGAGAGCGCTTTGGGGCACTGGTAAGAAACGGACAGTCTGTAGATATCTGGAATGAAGATGGTGGAACAAGTACGGATCAGTCTTATAAGAATATTCCATTCTACCTGACAGATAAGGGATATGGTGTATTTGTAAATCATACGGATAAAGTGTCATTTGAAGTGGCTACAGAGCAGGTGACAAAGGTAGAATTCTCTGTACCTGGAGAGTCTCTGGACTATTTCTTGATCAACGGACCTACAATGAAAGATGTTCTGAAGAGATATACAGATCTGACGGGAAAACCGGCACTTCCGGCTCCTTGGACGTATGGTCTGTGGCTTTCGACTTCATTTACAACCAATTATGATGAAGATACAGTTATGAACTTTATCAATGGAATGCTGGACCGCGGGATCGGTCTTCGTGTATTCCATTTTGACTGCTTCTGGATGAAAGATTTCCACTGGTCTGACTTTATCTGGGATAAGAGAGTCTTCCCGGATCCGAAGGGAATGCTTGGCAGAATCAAGGAAAAGGGACTGAATATTTGTGTGTGGATCAATCCGTATATTGCGCAGGAATCCGTTCTTTTTGCAGAGGGCAAAGAAAAGGGATATCTGCTCAAGAGACCGAATGGTGACGTATGGCAGTGGGATATGTGGCAGCCGGGAATGGCACTGGTAGATTTCACGAATCCGGATGCATGCAAATGGTTCCAGGATAAGCTGGAAGTTCTGCTGGATATGGGTGTAGACTGCTTCAAGACAGACTTTGGTGAAAGAATTCCGACGAACTGTACATATTTTGACGGTTCCGATCCGGAGAAGATGCATAACTTCTATACATATCTTTACAATAAGACTGTATTTGACCTTCTGGAGCGCAAGAGAGGCAAAGGCGAGGCCGTATTATTTGCACGTTCTGCAACTGCAGGCGGACAGAAATTTCCGGTACACTGGGGCGGCGACTGCTGGTCTGACTATGTATCGATGGAAGAAAGCCTGCGTGGCGGATTATCGCTTACAATGTCCGGATTCGGTTACTGGAGTCACGACATCGGAGGATTCGAGAGCACTTCTACACCGGATGTATATAAGAGATGGGCAGCATTCGGTCTGATGTCTTCGCATTCAAGACTTCACGGAAGTACTTCTTACCGTGTGCCTTGGGCGTATGATGAAGAAGCCGTTGATGTAGTACGTTTCTTTACGGGTGTAAAGGCAAAATTGATGCCATACCTGTATAGAAATTCTATGGAGACAGCAAAAACGGGTGTGCCGATGATGAGAAGTATGGTGATGGAATATACACAGGACAGAAACTGTGCATATCTGGATAAGCAGTACATGCTCGGTGACTCCCTGCTCGTAGCACCAATCTTTAACGATGAAAGCAAGGCTGTTTATTACCTGCCGGAAGGAACATGGACACAGTATCTGACAGGCGAAGTCAAAGAAGGCGGAAGATGGTATGAGGAACCGTGCGGCTATCTGAACATTCCGGTATTTGCGAAGGAAAACAGCCTGATCGCAAACGGAAATGAGACGATGAAACCAGATTATGACTATGCAGATCATGTACAGATCAAGGCATATCAGATTCAGGACGGAGCAGAGACTTCTACAACGGTATACAGCATGAATCAGGAAGCTGAGACAGAAGTAACGGTAAGACGTGACGGAGACTGGATCAAAATCCATGTACAGGCTGAGAAACCGTGCAGTATTGTTCTGGTAAATGAGACGGTGAAAGACGTACAGGGTGCAGAATATAAGATTCATGGAAATGACAGTGTCATCACATGTGAAGGCGATACGGACATTATCTGCAGTTTGTAATTGAATAGATTTACACAACTTATGTAATAGAGTGTTTTACAGACACAGGATGACAAAAAGGTGCGTAAGAGAACATAAGAGTTTCTTATGTCCCTTACGCACCTGATTTGTAGAAAGGAAAGAAATATGACAGAACAGAGAATCGAAGAATTGGTAAAAGAACTGACTCTGGATGAGAAGATCGGAATGATCCATGGTGCAGGTCTGTTCCGTACAGAAGGTGTAAAACGTCTCAGAATCCCGCCGCTTAAGATGAGTGACGGACCAATGGGGGTCAGAAATGAATTCCCGGATGATTCGTGGGTTCCTTATGGATACAGCAGCGATTATGTGACATATCTTCCAAGCAACAGTGCACTGGCAGCGACATGGAACAGAGAACTGGCATATGAGTCGGGAAAAGTTCTGGGAGAAGAAGCCAGGGGACGTGGAAAAGATGTGATCCTGGCACCGGGAATCAATATTAAGAGAAGCCCGTTATGCGGCCGTAATTTTGAATATATGAGTGAAGATCCATATCTCAGCGGAGAGATGGGCGTTGCTGTCGTGGAAGGTGTACAGACTGCAGATGTGGCTGCGTGTGTGAAGCATTATGCAATCAACAGCCAGGAGACAGAGCGTCTCTGGGTGGATGCAAAAGTCAGTGACAGAGCACTCCGGGAGATCTATCTGCCGGCATTTAAAAAAGTGGTACAGAAAGGGGAATCCTACTCTCTGATGGGAGCCTACAATCGTTATAAGGGTATTCACTGTTGTGAAAATAAGGTGTTGTTAAATGACATTCTCCGTAAAGAATGGGGATATGACGGAATGGTCGTATCGGACTGGGGAGCCGTACATAAGACAAAAGAAGCTGCAGAAGCAGATATGGATATCGAGATGTCGGTTACTTATAACTTCGATGAATATTGTATGGCGCAGCCATTGAAAGAGGCAGTTGAAAAAGGAGAAGTATCAGAAGAAGTTCTGGATAAAAAAGTCCGCAACATCTTACGTATGATGGGAAGACTTCATATGCTGGACGGGGAGGAACGAAAGGCCGGTTCGTATGATACAATAGAACACCGTCAGAAGACACTGGAGACGGCAAGAGAGTCCGTGGTACTTCTGAAAAATGAGAAGAATATCCTTCCGTTAAAGGCGAATGCAACGTACTGCGGAGAGCCGGGAAAAATTCTGGTGATCGGAGATAATGCAGACCGCATTCATTCAAATGGCGGCGGAAGTGCGGAGATCAAAGCGTTGTACGAAGTGTCACCGTTACTTGGAATTACCAAATTACTGGGTGGAAGTGCGGAAGTCACATTTGCACAGGGATACATTGCAGATGATATGGAAGAGCAGAAAGGTGACGTCAACTGGCAGGCAGACAGTCTGGAGAATGGAGGCGGTTCTACCGGAGAGAAAAAGGATGAGAATGAAAGCCTGAAAGTAAGACAGAAGGCTGCCAGAGAAGAAGCGGTCAGACTTGCAAAGGAATACGATACAGTTATTCTGATCGGCGGACAGAACCATCTGCAGGATCTGGAAGGACACGATCGCCCGGATATGAAGCTTCCGTATGCACAGGATGAGTTAATTGAAGAAGTTCTGGATGTAAATCCAGATACGATCGTGGTGATTGCTTCCGGTTCGCCGGTAGAGATGCCTTGGATCGAAAAGGCACAGACGCTGGTATGGCACTGGTATGCAGGCATGGAAGGCGGAACGGCACTGGCGGAAGTATTATTTGGCAGAGTGAATCCGTCAGGACGACTGCCGGAGACATTTCCGGTAAAACATACCGATTGTTCTGCTCACTGCATCGGGGAATTTCCGGGTGGAGAGAGCGTGGATTATAAAGAAGAAATTCTTGTAGGTTATCGTTATTACGATACGAAAAATGTGCCGGTGTTATTCCCATTTGGATATGGACTTTCTTATACGGAGTTTGCGATGTCGGATATGAAGGCTGAGATTGTGGAAGATGGGAAGTCAGAAGCCGGTGAAAAATCTGTAGCCGGGGAAGAAATAGCAGCAGATGACCGGACAGAAAGTATTCAGGTAAAAGTAAGTGTAGATGTAGAAAACACAGGTGACAGAATCGGTAAAGAAGTAGTGCAGATCTATGTCGGCAAGAAAGACTCCAAGATAGAGCGTGCTGCAAAGGAACTCCAGGCATTTACAAAAGTAGAACTGGAACCGGGTGAAAAGAAAGCGGTAGAGCTAATACTGACAAGAGATGCATTTTCTTATTATGATGAGGAGAAAGGTGATTTTGCAGTAGAAGCGGGAACATATGAAATCTATGCCGGTAAGTCGGTTGAAGATGTGTGCCAGAAAGTGGAAATTAATTTATAATCTATAAAAAGCACTATAAATTCTATGATTTAAATAAAAGGATATTTTAGCTGAAAAGATAGTCTAAAATATCCTTTTATGGTTGACGAAAAAATATATACATGATAGTATAAATCCACAGATGATGGTCTATCAGAGGGGCTGTCATATATCTTCAAATTTTAAACGATAATTTTCAAGAATTTTTCAGAAATCAGAATCAACAATTCATGACAAATCGACCCTGGATCAGGGAACATTTCTCAGAAAAAAAGAACTACAAAAGAAATAAGAAAAATAAAAACGGAAAATCATTGTCTGTAGTATAAGTATTTGTTATTATGAAGTAAAGATGGTTTCTCTGTATAGTATTTTCCAGAAAGGATACTATATGGCAGATGAAAAACAGAAGAAAGAGCTGGCAAATGTCGGAAGTCAGAATATTCAGCAGGAAGATGCTGCAATGAAAACCCTGGCGTTGTTCTTCGCAGAAGAATTGTTCCCGTTATTAAATATTAAGGGAAAAGTAAAAAGAGCTGCGCCTACAGAGATTGTGCATTTGGAATTAAAGAAAATGTATCAGGACTTTAATTATGAGATGGAAGATAATTCCTGGGTGCATCTGGAATTTCAGAGTACAAATGAAGGGGTACAGGGTTTAAAGCGATTCCGGACTTATGAAGCACTGACGAGTTATCAGTATGGAGTAGCAATTACAACGTATGTATTATTCTCGGGAAATATTAAAAATCCGGTGACGGAGTATTCGGAAGGAATCAATACATATCGTGTACATCCAATCATCCTGCAAGGGAGAAATGCGGACCAGCTGCTTGAGAGATTAGAAACAAAGATTCAAACAGGAGAAGAAATCAAAAGAGAAGAGCTGGTTGAACTGGCGATGTGTTCTTTGATGGGTGGTGAAAGTTCACAGAAGGAAAGATTCCATAGAGGTTTTGCAGTGATGCGGGAGATAACGGGGCACTTGCCAATTGATAAAGATAAGATAGAGGCGGTGATGTATGCAATGGCAGAGAAATTTTTGGATGAAATGGATCTGGAAGAGATGAAGGAGGATTTGAAGATGTGGAAAATTGGGAAGATATTGATGGATGAAGGTCGGAATGAGGGGCGGAATGAAGGTGCCATTGAGGCAACACAAAAGATTATCAGAAATATGAAGGATAAATTTTCTGTCGAGCAGATTGCTGAAGCGACAGATATGAGTATAAAAGAAATAGAGGATATTTTACAAAGTAAAGCGTAACATATAAAATCTGCCACTGGCGGCAACCTCTGTAGGTACCAGGATATGCAAAAGGAGCTGCCGGCCGGCAGCTCCAATTAAGTAAAATATGAAAACGTGTATGGGGATAGGAGCTAGCCCATTACGATTTCAACGTTATATTCTTTCGTTCTTTCAATCGGACGAATCAGATTACCGGACACTTTCTGTCCATTCACGAGCATCTCGTGTACGCCTTTTTCCACGCCATCCGGTTTCACTACGTGAATATGATAATTACTGTCACGGTAAGTTCTGTGAAGCGTCAGCTCATGGATTTCATCCGGCAGACACGGATTGACGATCAGACCGTCATAGTCCGGCTGCAGACCCAGGATATACTGCGATACATTGACGAATGTCCATGCAGCAGTTCCGGTAAGCCAGCTGTTCTTGGCTTCACCGTGTTTTGGAGCGTCTGCTCCGGCGATCATCTGAGAGTATACATACGGCTCGGTTCTGTGCACCTCGCTGATGTCTTCGATATAAGCCGGGCATGTCTTCTTGTAAATCTCAAATGCACGGTTACCGCGTCCGATCACGGTCTCTGCGATGGATACCCAAGGGTTGTTGTGACAGAAGATACCGGCATTTTCTTTATATCCCGGTGGGTAAGAAGAGATTTCACCAAGGTTCAGGTGATAGCTCTGGTAAGCCGGCTGCTGTAACATGATGCCGTATTTGGTATCCAGTTTTTCTTTCACGGAATCAAGTGCCTGTTCGGCTTCACCGCTTTCTACACCGACTCCGGCAAGGACACAGAATCCCTGTGGTTCGATGAAGATCTGTCCTTCTTCATTTTCATGAGAACCGACTTTCTCTCCGAATGCATCGTAGGCGCGGAGAAACCATTTGCCATCCCATCCGTCTTTTAAGATGGCTTCAGACATATCTTTTGAAGCTTTGTATGCACGGTCTGCTTCCTCGTTATTTCCCAGAATTTCATTGATGCGGGCATATTCATCTGCATATTTTACGAACATGCCGGCGATGAATACAGATTCCGCAACCGGGCCCTCGGAAGGTCCGGTAGTCTGGAAAGGCTCTCCCGGTTCTTTGGAGAAGCAGTTTAAGTTCAGGCAGTCATTCCAGTCGGCACGTCCGATCAGTGGAAGGTTGTGAGGACCTAAGTGTGTCAGAGTGTAGTTAAATGACCGTTTGAGATGTTCTAATAAAGTATCTGCTTTGGAAGCGTCATTGTCAAAATCAACCTTTTCATCCAGAATAGAGAAATCTCCGGTTTCTTTTAAGTAAGCACTGACAGCAGCGATCAGCCATAACGGATCATCGTTGAATCCGCTTCCGATATCTAAGTTACCGCGTTTGGTCAGTGGCTGATACTGGTGATATGCACTTCCGTCTTCCATCTGGGTTGCTGCAATATCAAGGATTCTGGCTCTTGCACGGTCCGGGATCAGGTGTACGAATCCGAGAAGATCCTGGCAGGAGTCACGGAATCCCATTCCACGACCGGTGCCGGATTCGAAGTAAGAAGCAGATCGGGACATGTTGAATGTGACCATACACTGATACTGGTTCCAGATATTAGCCATACGGGAAAGCTTCTCATCGGTGCAGTCAAGGCTGTAGCGGGAAAGAAGATCTGTCCAGTAGGCGGCCAGCTTATCAAGAGCTTCTATTACCTGAGCATCTGTCTGGAAATGAGACATCGTCTTGCGGGCAGGAGTTTTGTTAATTACATTCGGAGCTTCCCATTTTTCTTCGTCTGCATTTTCGGCATATCCGAGAAGGAAGATAAAGCTCTGTTCTTCGCCCGGATTTAATACGATCTCTATACGGTGTGAACCGATCACAGCGCCTCCGCTTGCCTTTGTCTGGAAGGAAGTACCTTCTTCTACGGCCTTTGGATGCTGGATCGTGCCATAGGCGCCTAAAAATTCGTCACGGCTGGTGTCGAATCCGTTGATATCGTGGTTCACACTGTAGAATGCATAGTGATTACGGCGTTCGCGGTATTCGGTCTTATGATAAATCTCGGAACCGAGCACTTCTACTTCACCAAGATTTAAGTTGCGCTGGAAGTTTGTAGAGTCGTCTACGGCATTCCAGAAGCAGAATTCTACATAAGAAGTGAGAATAATCGCGTGTGCTTTTGTGTCTGTATTTTTTAATTTTAAGTAATTTACTTCGCAGGTCTCGTGAAGCGGGACAAATGCAGTGAGGTCGGCTTCAATCAGATTCCTGGAAGAATGAAATCTGGTGTATCCAAGACCGTGATGGCATTCATAAGTATCAAGAGGTGTCTGTGTTGGCTGCCATCCCGGATTCCAGATCGTTCCGTTATCATTGATGAAGTAGTAACGTCCGTTCGTATCTGCCGGAACGTTATTGTAACGGTAACGGGTCAGGCGCAGAAGTTTGGCATCTTTATAGAAGCTGTATCCGCCTGCGGTATTAGAGATGAGGGAAAAGAAGTCTTCATTTCCCAGATAGTTGATCCACGGATTAGGCGTCTTAGGATCGGTGATTACATATTCTTTGTGTGCATCATCGAAGTATCCGAATTTCATAATGTTTATTCTCCTTTATTCTTCATTTTCAAATCTATGAAATACTTTCGTAAGCGGGAAAGAACTGCAGTATGCAAGGAAAGCGAATCCGAAGATCACGAGGAATACACGGAATATCGCGCTTACACATCCAAGCGCAACTACGATGACAAGGATCAGAAGCAGGAATAAGGTCTGCTTCGGGCTTGCGAGTGCGATCAGAAGGGAGTTCTTGGCCGTCTGACGAACGGTATTACGGAATCTGGCGCTCAGTGCGAATACATAGAGCAGGGACAGTACATATAAGAGGGTTAAAAAACTGATGAGGATCAGAATGATATTTCCCGGTAATGTACGAAGCTGTACCCAGAAGATCAGGTTGTATACGAGTACGGCACCGATCAGAGTATAGATCAGAGAAAGACAAAAGGAATTTTTGAAATTCTCTTTGAATGCAGCCAGGTACGGTTTGAAGATATAACCACTTTCATTTCTTGCTTCGCGCATGGTAATGGTATAGAGTGCACTGACTGCGGGACCGATCGTGATGACCGGAATGCAGGTGATGATAAATAACAGATTTAACATCACAAAATCTAAAAATGTTCCAAGAAACTGGAATACGGGACTTTCTGTGTTGATCTTCATACTGTTTTTCCTCCAAATTTATATAAGAAAATATCTGTTTATAAGGAAAGCTGTCAAGATACTCCGAAAGGAAAAGTTTATGGATTTAAATATGTAACCATCCTGATAGCTTTCAATCGTTATGATAGGTGTGATCAGGGCAAAAAACTACGGATAAAAATAGAGGTAAAATACAGCAAAAAATAGACGGCATCAGATAAAAAGTAGAAAAAACACAATTTTTCCTATATTTACAGTCCGATTTGTCCGGTATCTGCACGCATACAGAAATGATACAATGACCTCGACTTCAAAGAGAAGCTGCAGCAAAATCAAATAAAGGAGAGAGAAAAACATGAAAAAACAAGCGGTAACCAAAACAACGAAAAATGCCGCTCAGGGACGGAAATTATTCTATTACCTGATTCCATTCATTATTTTATGTTTCCTGTTTTCTTATTTTCCGCTTCACGGCTGGATCTATTCATTCTATGATTACAAACCACCGCTCAAGCTGTCGCAGTGTGAATTCGTAGGAATGAAATGGTTCCGGACACTGTTCGCAAATAAGACACAGGTAACACAGATCATTCAGGTAATGAAGAACACATTTGCAATGAGTTTGCTTGGAATTGCAACTTCCATCCTTCCGGTTGGATTCGCCATTTTCTTAAATGAGATCAAGTGCAAATGGTTCAAGAACATCGTGCAGACACTGACAACCTTACCGAACTTTATCAGTTGGGTACTGGTATATTCGGTAGCCTACAGTTTGTTCACAGACAGTGGTATGGTAAATACGATCCTTCAGCACTTGGGAGCGATCACAGAGCCGATCAAGTTCCTGGACAGTGATGCACATACATATCTGTGGATGACACTCTGGTCTCTGTGGAAAGGTCTCGGATGGGGCGCGATCATGTATCTGGCAGCGATCGCGGGTATCGATCAGGAACTTTACGAGGCAGCAGAAGTAGACGGTGCGAACAGATTCCAGCTTATTAAGAACATTACAATTCCGGCGCTGATGCCTACATTCTTCGTAATGTTAATGATGTCCGTAGCGAACTTCTTAAACAACGGAATGGATCAGTACTACGTGTTCCAGAATGCATTTAACAAGACACATATTCAGGTGTTGGACCTTTACGTGTATAATATTGGTATGACGGGAAGCAGCCTTTCACTGGCTACTGCGATCAGTATGCTTAAGAGTATCGTAAGCGTTACCCTTCTTGCGATCGTCAACTTCGTATCTAAGAAGACACGTGGGGAATCAATCATTTAAGGAGGGAGGAAAAGACGTGAAAACCGCAGCAGCAAAAAGAAAGAAAAAATTAAAAGGCGGCGACGTGGCATTTAATGTTGTGAACTATCTTGTGTTCCTCATTATTACGATCATCTGTGTGTATCCGTTCTATTATATGATCATCAATACACTCAGTGCCAATGATCTCAGTGCCAACGGTCTGATCAACTTCCTGCCTAAGAAGATACATTTTGATAACTATAAGCAGGTACTTGGACTTAGCGGACTTCCGCTTGCGGCAACGATCTCGGTTGCAAGAACTGTGATCGGTACGGTATGTACGGTACTTGCATCGGGATTCCTGGGATTCTTATTTACACAGGAGAAAATGTGGCACAGGAAATTCTGGTACAGATTTTTCGTTATTACCATGTATTTTAATGCAGGAATTATCCCGACATTCATTACAATGAGAAATTTACATCTGACGAATACATTCTGGGTATATATATTACCGGCGATCATCCAGCCGTTCAGTGTGATCATGGTTAAGACTTATATCGAGTCGATCCCGAAATCCTTACAGGAAGCGGCAGAGCTTGACGGAGCGGGTACGCTTACCGTGTTCTGGAAGGTAATTCTTCCGACATCGAAACCGATCCTGGCGACTGTTGCGATCTGGGCAGCCGTTGCACAGTGGAACTCTTTCCAGGATACACTGATTTACATTACAGACCAGAAGCTGTATACACTGCAGTATCTGTTATATACCTATATCAATCAGGCCAGCTCGCTGGCAGCTATGGTGCGTAATACCGGAAGTGTGAATGCGGCAGCACTTGCTTCGCAGCAGACACCGACTTCGATCCGTATGACGGTATCCGTTATCGTAGTATTACCGATCTTGTTTGTATACCCGATCTTCCAGAGATTCTTCGTATCAGGAATCATGATTGGATCGGTCAAAGGTTAAGGAGCTTCCTGTATAATTCAAATATAAGGAATTCCGAGAAAGAAGGTTGAGAAAAAAATACCTCAGAGTAAAATAAGATTACTGACTTTGGACGGTTAGTGAAAATCTTATTAAACAGTGAGGTACTTGAAATGAATTATAACACACAGAACGCAAAAATTGCATCTATTACAGAAAAAACATTGATTGTTGGGATTGATGTCGGAAGTGAAACACACTTTGCAAGAGCATTCGATTGGCGTAATTATGAGTATTCCAAAAAGCCATTGGAATTCAGTAATAGTGAATCTGGATTTGAGACTTTTAAAGCATGGGTGGAGAATATCGCAGAGGAACATGGAAAAGATGTTGTGATTCCTGGAATGGAGCCAACAGGACACTATTGGTTCAATCTGGGAGCGTACCTGCAGGACAACGGAATGAGACCAGTTCATGTAAATCCGCATCATGTGAAGAAGTCAAAAGAATTGGATGACAATAATCCTAATAAAAATGATCGTAAGGATCCAAAGACAATTGCGTCGCTGGTAAATGAAGGAAGATTTTTATATCCATATATACCGACAGGTATTTATGCTGAGATCCGGAGCTTTTCCAATCTCAGATTACAAGCCCAGGAAGAAATCACACGAATTAAGAACCGCATTGCAAGATGGTTCAGCATTTATTTTCCGGAAATCAAAGACGTTTATAAAAAACCGGATGTATTATTGATGAGTTTAATATTATGTACAGAGATTACAACTTAAAACAATTAAAAACAGAAGCAGATGAAAACTTTAATGAAATGGATATAACGGTTAGGATTGGATATCCATTTAAGCAAACCGCGCATTACACAGCGGGTGAAAGTAATAGTAAAAAACAAACGCAAAAAATAAATCATGATATTTGTGTGGAACAGCATGGATTTAAGATAGAAGTAAAATATTTAAAAAATTGGATAAGTACTGCAGGAACGCGATGCGCAAGCAAAACATGGAATGTTTTTCAAAAAGATTTTGATTGGTATATGGATGAAATAGATAATAATGGAAAGGGAAAAGTTGCCTTTGTAATAGGTTGGTTTAATTGTGTAGAATCATTTTCGCAATTCATTCAGATTGGAAAAGGTGCGGGAAGCTATCCATTAGTTGATGAAAAAAAGTTGGTATATTTCCCATTTTTATCTAAGAAAAAGGTGCCGACTCACACAAAGGATTTAAAGTATAATTATGAATCATGTGCATACAGAAAGATTCAAATAAATCAAGTTGGAACGAGAAGTGGACAGTATGATTGTATGTTTATTGGAAATGAAAGTGATTGTTTTCATTTTGCGATATATTATTGACATTGTTTTGATATCATGAATTAGACATACATCAAAGACCCCCTGCATAGATTGTAAAAAACAATTTATGCAGGGGTTATTTTTATGAAAGATTACATTGAGAAGAGGGCCGTAGAAATCGCATATTATATCATCGAACATAAAGTCACTGTGCGTCAGACCGCGAAGGAGTTTGGGGTTAGTAAAAGCACGATACATATAGATGTAACAAAATAGAACGAGAAAAAGAATAATGTTTTTGATTGGATAATGAAGAGAAAAGGCTGTCGCTTTGGCGATTAGTGGAACGACAGCCCTTTTTATAATAATATATTAATCAGGATATAAGTGATCGATAATAGTTTGAAAATATTTAATTACTTGATATTTAGCTAATTGCCTATTTTGTACCATTTTTGATTGAGATTCATAATCCTTTTCCACAGCTTCACGAAGCAAAAAAACATCTTGTAATTCTAATTTAGATGGTTCTGGACCGGTATATATAGGATCCAGTATTTTATCCCAATCTAATGCGGTTTTTAGTCTAGCTGTTCCGATTTTGTTTTCCAATTTTTTTAATGAACTAATTTGTTTATCTTGAAATTCATAAGAAATACTACTGAGTGATCTAATAAATGATGGAAATTCAGGCATAGTCAATAGGGAATTGAGGATTTTTCTGGATTCATTAGCTGATACTCGTAGTGTGCGAAATGCAAATTGAGTATCTGTCATTTTAAGCAAATTTAATATAGAAGCTTCAGTTAAACCAGTACGATTACATAAATCTTGTATGTGTATATCTTTAGAAATTGTATGAGTATTTCCTAATATAAAATCTGTAGAGCAATTTAAAACATTAGCATAAGCTTGTACATGGTTTGCTGTTAAAGAATCAGGTAATTCATTTGGTATGTTATGTTGAAAATGTTTTTGTATTATTTTGTCTATAGAACTTGCCTTTAGGAGATGGATATTTCCCATTGAATCTGTTCGCTTGAAAAATCCAGTTTCGCGTAATTTTTCAGATAGTGCTTTTGTACTATGGATACCTAAAGCACGCATTTGAAAGCTTATTCGATTTCTAAAATAAGTAAAGTCATCTATGTCTTTCATCTTTATATATGCCATAATTAACTCCTTTAAGTATAAAACGTTCTTTTCTTGAAATTAAAATAATCAAAAAAGAAATTTCAAATCGATATAAAAGATTGAAACTATCTTTTCTTAATGATACTATAAAAACACATAGTAATCAAGCTGAGAAAGAAAATGGAGGAAAGGACATGATAAACGGATTCCGTTATTTTGTTAAAAATAATATGGAAATTATTTTAGATACTTCAACAGCAATGTATTATGAAGGATTTTCTAAATTTGTGGAAGAAAATGAAAGAGATATAGAAGCTAGTGGAAAGAAAATACAAGTTTTAAGCGCAGTGTGGTTTGAACTTATACGAAATTATAATTCCGTTGACAAAGAAAAAGCGGAGGCTGCCAATCAAGCAATAGCCATTCTTTCAAGTCATAGAAACATTTTTAAAATTGATGAGGGGAAAGAAATCTTTCAAGACGAAATAGAAGATGCTTTTGCAGATAAGGAAATTCTTTCTAAACTTACATTGGATAAAACAGAAGTAAGTATATTGCTTATAACAAATGATAGAATGCTTAGTAAAGATGCGCTGGAGATAAATCATCAAGCTTCTTGTAAGGGATATAAAATTAGTACATGTTATGTCAGTGATAAAGGAGAAATGCTTTCTGGCTTTGGTTCACAGCGAGAAAATAAACTGCAAAAAGAGCCGGAGGTTATTGTTAAGGAAGTTGTAAAGATTATTGAAGTGTCAAAAAAGGAATCAAATTTAAAAGTATCTCAGATTTTAGTACCTGTAACAACATTTATAGCGGGTGCTGCAATTGGAAAATATGGTAATATACTGTTTAAATATTTTAAAACTGCGGCGTAGAGGAGGAAAGTACTATTATGAATAAAGATTATATTAGAATAATTTCAAATGGAACAAATGAACTAATGAAAAACGTAAAAATAAACATGTCGTTGACAGGATGGCCGGGGGCGAGTTCACTTATTGTAGGTGCAATTTGTATATCTACGGTGATAATATCCGGGATTAAAACATATGAAAAACTAGAAAGTAAAAAATTGCTGTACAATTATGAATATAATAGAATAAAGAATCTAGAAATGGCAATAAGCTAACGCTAGTATAAACGATATATTCGGGAGAGAATTTACTCTCCCGAGTGATAAAAGAAATGTTTTTCTATGATAGAATCTAAGTCTTCTGCAATTCCGGAAAAATCCTGATTTAAATTCAATGCACGCACAGAAATCTGATTTCCGCTCATCTGGTATGTATTATTGGGAATAACATCTTCATCAGTCTGTGCATAAAGAAGCATTCCAGAGACAGTATGTTCACAGTCTTTTAATTCAAATTCTTTATTTTTCACATATGTAAAAATCTGATAGAGGTTATTGGAATACAAAGTGTTTGTTCCATATTGCTGCTGAGTCATATGTGAATAATATTTTGCATCGATAATAAGTATATTGTTTTCTTGAGATAACATAATATCGGTTTGCATTTTAGGAAGCAATTGGTTCTCAGAATCATCAAGTTGCCAGGCAATCTGTGAGGCATTGGCAGATAGTTCTGGATGTTCTTTACGATAATATTCAAGCAAAAATTTTTCATACAAACGGCACATACGTTGTTCGTCAAAAAAATCCATTATTTTTGTGGTACCGTCGTTCTGTGTCTGTAGAAGTCCGTTATAAATCAGATAACAGATTCCAATTAACATTTGATAACTTTGATTGGAACGATTATAATGTTGGTTCCAATTTACAAAACGTAAATCAATTTCATTAACATCAGAAAAAAACAATAACAGATTCCGTAGACTCTTTTTTCGCGTATTTGTGATATTGGCTTTAAGAAGCAATAACATTGTAGATTTAATAATCTGGTTAAATTGTGTATTAGTTGAAAATTCATCGTATGTACAAATCATTTGTTTCTTCAGCAGAGTCTGAGTTTTAATGGATTCAGAAATATTAAGCTTTCCCTGTAGTGTAGAAAGAGATTCTGATTTTGGCACATAATCTCTTCCTAAGCCTCGTTTTAACTGTACGCTAATGCCCTTATCAAGAATGGCTGCACATAATTCAGCGGTATTATGAAAATTTTCTGTAGCCAGATTTTTGTAGTTTTGTGCTTGTAATGCTTGAAAAGCGTAGGAAAGCATATAATAAATATTTTGTACAGGAATCATTTAACAGCACTCCTTAATCGATCGGCCCAATCTATGACTTTGGCAGGTTCATCAAACCAATATTCTTTTAAAAGTGGAATCAATTCATATTCTATAATGGCTGATAAAGTTTGGGTGTTGACAGCTTCTGGTGTTAAACCACAAAAATAACTGTGACCAATACAGAATCCTTCACCTAGTGATATATCTTCTGCTATCTTGGAATTGAGCTGTTTCACACAAGCAATTAATTTGTTAAAGGCATCACTTTTTAAAGAATCTTGGTAAGCTTGAAAACCAGGCGTATTAAATCCCGGTTTCATAGTAAAAAATGAAAAACGTCGTCTTAAAGCATAATCTAACATAGCAAGACTACGATCAGCAGTATTCATCATACCAATAATGTATACATTTGCAGGTACAGAGAAATTCTCGTCAGAATACAACAATTGCAGTTCAATACCACGCTTATCTTTTTCAATCAGCATAAATAATTCGCCAAATATTTTACTTAAATTACCACGATTGATTTCATCAATGATAAAGAAATAATCATTTTCATCATCATCTTCAGCCAGTTTGCAGAATTTGTAAAAAGAGCCCTTTTTAATTGTGAACCCGTTTTCAGTTGGTCGGTATCCTTCAATAAAATCTTCATATGAGTAGCTCTGATGGAACTGGATCATTTGAACACGGTCAGGATTTTTTGCACCGATAATGGAATAAGCAAGTCTCTTGGCAGTAAATGTTTTCCCAACTCCAGGTGCACCTTGCAAAATAATGTTTTTCTTCATTTTTAAGATATTTACTAGTGTTTCGTAATCTTGTTCAGTCATATACACATCTGAGAGAAAATCTGCAGAAGAGTAAGTAGGATAGTCTATTTCTGGTTGTGTATCTACATCATCTAGTTCATCTGGAGCAAAGATGGAAGTAAGCTTTTCAATATAATCTGTGTATGGAGTGATATCAGTTAAGCGTTTTGCTACTGCATTACCAGGATGTTCCCATTCGCCAACTTGAAGCCATTTTACAGCACGGACATTTTTATATTCCTGACGAAGATCGTCAAAGACATAATTTCCAGTGACAATACCTTTACCAAGAAGAATGTTGCTACGTTTCGCAAAAATCACATCGTTAACTGATACAGTATTCGCAAAATTCCATGCCATCAAAGCCTGATTTTTTCGTGAAGTACTACTGTCGTACACATCTATCAGTTCTTGACGGAGAGCTTCCTTGGAAGCAAATTGGGAATAATCACCGATATCGTCCATACCTAAAACCATGATTCCCTTTTGCTGGCATTCATTCCAACTTTTATCATCAAAGACGGTATACATCCAGTAGTGCGTTTTATGTTTTTTATCGGAAAGAGTATTTGTGTCAGAATCATTAGTCTCATTAGTATATCCTACATTTTTCCCATAAATATGAGCAAAGACAACTCCTGGAACATTACATTTTCTTGCATATAATGAAATTTGTCCCATGCGAATGAAAGGAATATCACTTGGTTTTTGATTTAGAAAATGCAATACTCTCAGCTGAATATCCTGTCCATAAAATGGAGCGAATATTGTTGGAAAGAGCATTTGATAATATTTCATGCGCCATACCATATTGATTCCCTGGATATGTTCCAGTTGTTTATAGAGTTGCTCGTAATCTTCTTCAGAATCTAAAGGACCAAAAGAAGATATTATTTCAGCACCTTCAACCAGATCGTTTCGCATTTCTTCAGCTTTTTGTATTGCTTCATCTTCAGTAAGACGTATAGGTTTTAATGGAGATCCACAGGTCCAACTTTGATTTTTTTTATGATAGAATAATCCAAATTTGTATGCTGCTCCGCCGGAAATACTTCCAAATACTTCGCGAATGTCTTTGTCCATTTCAAGTATATAGCAGAGATTGGTTTTATTTCCTTCGTCATTATAAAACAAAGAAGTTAACAAATCCTTTCCAGAAAGTGATTTTAAGCTTTCTGTTCCAAAAAGCTTTATAAAATCTTCTCGTAGTTCATCAGCCTTGTGAGCAAATGAAATCCATTCTGGAGTCTGAGATTCGCTATAAAACCATTCAGGAGAATATTTCCCTGATCCATTTTCTGTCATCTGAATGTTCGACATAATATACCTCCGAATTTATAAACTAGAATTAGTATAGCATTTAACAGCAGCACTGTCATAGATTATCGAAAAATAGAATTATATTGATATTGAAAGAGAAGAGCAAGATCCACCCGGGTAATACCGTATCGTAATAATCGAAAATAATATTTAGAAATCAGGAAGATTATATTGGCTACATTGAAAATGTAAGCAGGTAAAAATTGAATGCTTTTTACAGAGCATCTGGCAGAAGCCGGGTGCTTTTTTTGAAAACTTTTAAAGGAACATATTATGTAAATGGTGCGGAAATCTTTGATGGAAGCTAATTAGATGAAGATGAAATTGAATCAAGAGCATGAAAATAGAATATTCATCAAGAATAAACTTGTTAAACACAGGTGGATCTTGCTCTCGTATAAAAATTCAAATTAAAAAGAAGAAAGAAATAACAAAGAGCAAGATTCACTAGGGATTATAGTACCTTAATTGGTTCTCTACTTATCTTTAAAATTATGTGGAGTTTTGGGATGCTCAGTAATGAAATTATGAAAAAAATCTGATGAGGGGGCTGTATTTTATGCCCTCTCCCTTTGTATATATAGAGGGATAAATTTTGGTGGATATTAAATTCAAAATATATTTTCTCAAATATTGAGAAAGTGAGGAAGAAACAAATGAAATATTTGTACATGGATGAGCAGGAGCGGCAGATACAGTATTATCAATTTCCCAAATTCCTGCTGGAATTAACGCTAAGTCAGAATGCAAGAATTATTTATATGTTGTTGTATGACCGGGCGAGAATATGGTGCAGATGGAAGCAAATGAATGTGAACTGGAATAAAGCGGATAGATGAGGAATGGATTGAAAGTCATTAACATGAAGTCTAAGGTGTATAATTTTGTCGAAAATTGCCGAAATGTAAATTACAATATAAAATATGAGATTTTATCTCGTAAAACTATTGTAAAAATAAAAAAACGGAATATAATAAAGATATAAGTAAGAAGTTTGGACAAATGGAGGTAAAGAAGATGTTATGCCAATTTACAGTGAAAAATTTTAAGAGTATACGGGATGAGGTAACATTTGACATGCAGGCTGCCGCCATTTCTGAGCATGAGGACAGAATTATAAAAGATAAGGATGAAGAATTATATTTACCGGTATCTGCTGTATACGGACCAAATGGTGGAGGCAAATCTAATGTTCTTGAAGCGTTACACAGTCTGGTTACGAAGGTGTTGAGACCATTATATGCTACAAGTAATAACGAAGAGATTGCAATGAAAATGAAAAAGCTTGTAATAGAGCCATTTGCTTTTGATGAAGGAACAAGAAATGAGCCAACGGAATTTGAATTGTTTTTTAGAACAGCAATGGCAGAGTATCGCTATGAATTGACTGTAAAAAAAGAAGTAATCGAATACGAAAGGCTGGATCGTATAAAATTAGAAACAGGGCGAAAATCAGCACTTTTTGAACGAGATGAAGATGAAATTACTTTGAAAGGTGCATTTGCAAGATTGAAAACCAGTGATGAATTATCCGATACATTGCCGTTGTTATCGTATCTTGGAATTACTTACAGCAAAAACGAAGTGGTGCAGGATGTGCTTGACTGGTTTGATGAAGAGATTGATTTTTTGAATTATGGAAATCCTATGCAGGAATTGCGAATGGCTATTTCAAAGTCAGAGGACGTAAAAAGACTAATGATCCAGATGATTCAGGAGATGGATTTGGATATTGTAGATTTCCGTGTAGAAGAAAAGGAGAATGACCGGATTGAAGTGTTTACAAAACACGTAGTAGATGAATATGAAGCAGAATTGAATTTGTTTGACGAATCCAGTGGAACAAAGAAATTGTTCGGATTGCTCCCATTCATTGCAAAAAGTTTATTGAGAGGAACGACACTTGTGATTGATGAATTGGATGCAAAGATTCATCCGGTATTGCTTAAATATCTTATTATGACGTTTAGCAATATGGAAAAGAATAAAAATGGCGCACAGTTGATTTTTACATCACATGATCTTTCTACTATGAATAGTGAACTATTCAGAAGAGATGAAATCTGGTTTGTAGCAAAAGGAAACCGTCAGAACTCAAAATTATATTCGCTTGTAGAATTTAAAAATAAGAAAGGTGAATCTGTACGCAAGGATGCCAAGTTCGATAAACAGTATTTGGAAGGAAAATATGGT
Source organism: bacterium (assembly GCA_963595255.1). Lineage (GTDB taxonomy): Bacteria > Bacillota > Clostridia > Lachnospirales > Lachnospiraceae > Dorea_A. Next base: position 19,451 of record CAVBHX010000026.1, on the reverse strand, counting down.
GCAGATCCATACCTCAGAAAGATTATAGATTGGGGGACGGTGAATGGCTAAAAGAGCAGAAAAGAGAAAGACAACTGGAAGAAGAAACGGCGGCAGGAATATCTGGAAAAGAAAGAATTCCGCTACTATATTTTCTGCGAGGGACAAGCAACGGAACCTAAATATTTCCAAGGGTTCAAACGGTATATTGAAGATAATCCCATTTATCGTGATATGGTTTTGATTGAAATTGAAGGCTGCCAGGCTGAGACGATGCGGGTAATCGGAAAGGCTGAAGAGTATGTACGTGAGAATAAGATTACGAAAGGGCAGATATGGTGTGTCTATGATAAAGACAGCTTTCCATCCAGTGATGTCAATGGAGTAGTCCAGCGAGCAGAAGTATTAAATCAAAAGAATCCGGATCTTCAGTATCATGCAGCGAGGAGTAATGAGTGTATCGAATTTTGGTTCATGTTGCATTTTGCATATTACACAGCGAATAATTACAGGTCCGAGTATAAGAAATTTTTGAATGAGAAATTTCAAGAACTGGGAATTGGGAAGTATGAGAAGAATATGGATAACATATTTGAAACGCTGATGAATGGTGGAAATCCTAAGTTGGCAATTCGATATGCGAAACGGATTATTAACAATGGAAAAGGAAAAACACCGGCGGAGATTGCACCAGGAACGAAGGTGTATGAGTTGGTGGAGGAACTGGCGAAGTATTTGCCAGAGGAAGTAAGAGTGGAGTTTTTAGATTAATTTGGAAGGACGGGGTTAAATACTATAGAAAGAAAATAAAAATATAGATATTAGCGTGGTATACTTACAATTTATTTTAACAGAAAATTTTGTGGCATCTGAAGCAAAGACGAGTGATAGGTTAATATTACTTAGTAGATAAAGCAGTCGAATGTTTTGTTGTGTTTGACTGCTTTTATGATAAGGTGCTACAAGGAAAGGAAACACAGATGGGAATTAGAGTAACAGGGATAAGCACGCCTGTTGGTGGGCTTTCATGGGAATATACAAGATCTGATAAGCAAAATATTCCGTTAATAATTTCGCCAGGTCAAAAAATAAAAGTGTTTATTAGTTCGATTTGTGGTGTGGAGAAATATGATAAGGTACGAGCTGAACTTAAAAGTGCCATAGAAGCCACGCAATTAGCGGATGCATATACTTTTGAAAGTAAAGGTGCATCCACTTTGACGGCAGGTGATCATTATACATTTGCATTAGAAGAAAGTGACATTTGTATTTTTTTGATAGATAATGCTGACGGAATTAGACCAGGAGTACAGGTTGAAATAGATACCGTCAAAAAGTATAATATCAAGGCTTTGTACTATTTTTGCGATGAAAATCAAAAAGAAAAGACAGCACTTGAACAGAGTCTAATGGGAGCTCATTTGGCTAAAAGCAAAACGGTTCATAGTTTCAGCGAATTGAGCAAAGATGGAGCTCAGGCATTGATTGAAGATATCATTGCTATATATCACTACTATTGTAAAGGCAGAATCATTGTGAGACCGGATGAACGTGATGAGGTTCAAGAAGTAGAAATTGCAGATGCTGAAAAATATCAGCTTCCTACAATTCCTAAGGCTACATTAAAAAATGTGGATAAATGTAGGGATTATATTTTGAAATTTGTTCTTGGTTATTCCAGGAGTAGATTTTCGGGCGAAAAAGAAAAATCAAGTGAAATTGATGAATGGGGACTTGAATTTCTTCAAGTGCTACTTGAAGGAAAATCTATCAAGCGTTTCAACACAGCAATGTATATGGAAACATTGAAAGGACAGCAAGAAAAGGAGCACTATCAAATTGTTTGTATTCGCTGGCAGGCAATTCAAGCATATTTTTCGGGAGATATTGAAAAATGTGTGGAGTATCTTGAAGAAGCGTTAAAGCTTGCCAAGAATATTGCTCAGCCCACATGGGTTGTCAAAGATATTTTGGTAGATTTGCGTAATCAACATTGGACTTATTGTACTGTAAGAAATGAGTATTCTGAACTACAGGCACAAAAGGAATTAACAGAAAGTAGCGAAGAACTCTATTATCCGATTCTTGATCGCATTCATGAATCGTTACATGAAAAATATATAAAGGGACTGTACAAAAAGAAAACAGAATCACCTTACTCGGTCACTATAGGAAACAACTTAGATCAATATGGTGAAATGCTTGCAAGTTCTCTTATCGTATCTATGTATAATGGTTCATTGACCCATATTTTGCTTATTTATGAAAAAATCAGGGATTTCGTGTTTTATTTGAGTTGTAAATATGACGATTGGAAATTTAGACTCAATTTGTACAAACTTTCAATTTTGGCAGGAAAAGAAAAGGAAATAAATGGAATACAGGATTCTTACCCGGAGGTCTTAAATAATTTAACTGCTGACGAAGCGGAATCTATTATGGATTTTTGTTTAAATCATCCGATAAAATATAAGAGATTATGTAGTCAACTGCTGGCATTTGGTTCAGTAGGATATTTTCTGGATGATGAATGCTATGAACGTTATGAAAAATCCATTGTTGATGAAATTAAATTATGGTTGAATAGTGATAATCCTGTTGTGGTTATAGGAGAGAATATATTTAAATGTCTCTCCGGAGTATCTTATCGTATGTCACAAGATATGCTCAGTGAAATATGCTGCCAATTTATTGACAAGCATTATAGTCGTTGGTATACAGATATGTTTAAATTCATCGCTAATCATATTGATCTTCGAGAGATGAGCAATGATTCTGCAAATGAATTGGTTGGACATATTAATTGTGTGCTTGACAACGAAAAGGAAAGAGAGCAAATAAAGTATTCTCCTCTTTTTTTATGCGTTCTTAGAAGACAAAATTATGCTATTACTGAGGAAATGGATAAAAAAATAGCTGAATATTTACCGAGTTATTATGGAGACACTTATAGATTAGAGATTACAGAAAATGAAAACGAAGATATGCCCGGGTTTGTACGAGAATATGCAGAGCGTATTAGAAAAAGTAATGAAACACAGGGCAAAAATGGTATTTTTTTCGGGCATGGTACACGTGAGATTGCAACTGTTAGAGCTATTTTGTTAGAAAAAGAATTTGTATGTGATTCGGAAATTATCGATGTACTCATATCTACAGTGGCAGATACTCTTCTTATTTCAAAGGAAAGTATCGCTACAAAACTTGATGCAATAGCACTTCTCATTTGTATAGTGGTAAAATATCCAGAGGATTATATACGAAATCAAAATGTATATGAAAAGCTGTTTGAACAGCAGAAAGCTATTGAAGTTGAAGATCATTCAATTATTTCCTCGAATATTGATAACATTTCTCTGAAAATCGGATTACAATTTTTGTTTACCATTATGGAAAAAGATGTGTATAATGACATACTTGAATTAATGCCGTATATTCAAGGAGATATTCCAACAACAATTTCAGTAACCAATTTAATCGTTGAATACTTGGAGAATTCCGACGATGTTGTGCTGCCACAGAGAGTGGAGTCTATTATTTTACAGAATGTTTTACAGTGGCTTCAGTCTGAACATATAGATATAAGATGGAATGCTACACGCATTCTTCTCGCTATGTCTCGTAATCCGGAGAATGATGGTGTTGTAAATCATCAGTTAGTGAATCTTATTGATTCTAATAGCGCATATATTAAAAATTTAATTATGCGACAACTTCATAAAATGAGAGGGATTACTGATAAAACAAGAGAGCATATCATATCTAAATGCAAACATGATGCCAATTTTGTTGGTTAGAATGGTTTGTGATGAAGTGGAAAAAGACGTAGCTGAAGAATAATGCTAACCACCGCTTGGCTAATCATTGTTATTTTTTTATGATATTTAACATCGTAAAAGGTAGAATAGTTTATGATTATCTTGTTGATTCAAGAAAAGTAAATCAGTATTTATTAGCATTGTATAAAGCAAAAATATTTCAAAAGATTATACGAATTAAAATGAGACATACATCAAAATCCCCCCGCATAGATTGTAAAAAACAATTTATGCAGGGGTTATTTTTATGAAAGATTACATTGAGGAGAGGGCAGTAGAAATCGCATATTATATCATCGAACGTAAAGCCACTGTGCGCCAGACCGCGAAGGAGTTTGGAGTTAGTAAGAGTACGATACATAAAGACTGCACCGACCGCCTGGAGCAGATCAACCCGACCCTGGCGCAGAGCGTCCGCAAAGTTCTTGACGTGAACAAGCAGGAACGCCACATCCGCGGCGGACTTGCCACCCGGGAGAAATATCTTCACCAGCATCGGCACGCAGGATAAAGAGAGTAACAGAACAAAAAGCTCTTATAATTTCGGACATCAACGAGTCGATTTCATGGGATAAAAGATAACAATAGAACAAAAAACTCCGCACAGATATTCTGGAGAAGCATCATATATAGATGATTCATTCGAATATCCCTGCGGAGTTTTTTATACAATTAATTATTTCCAAGAATTATGATGTCTCGAATTGTAAAAATACAGCTTTCATAATCACAAGAACAACATCACCAATTTAAAGATCCAGTTGGCGGCGACCCCGGCGCAGAGTCCACCGATCGTGTGGCTTAAAATTGCCTTTCCGGTCAGCTTGTTCACTTTAAGTGAAGACATCATAGCCACATGTGTGCTGAGGTATCCGCTCCAGCACATGCACATTGCAGTGAATACGGCTACGTCATTGGCGAGGACTGTTCCGGCTTCTGCCATGTGCGGTACCAGTCCGATTGCGGCACCGGCAGCACCGAGTGCCGTGATCGGAACGGAGATTCCGGATGCATCTGTGAATCCAAAGAGTGGTGATAAGATGAATTCAAGCTTCTTTCCAAGCCATGGAAGGAAAGCGATTCCTTCATAAGCGGCACCGGTGTAAGTTCCGTCTGCAGATGCGCCGTTGGTCAGCATCATGACCAGTGTACAGATGGTGATAACGCCCGGGATGATGGCAAGGCCAACATCCACACCGTTTTTACCACCCTCAAGAAGTGCCTCGATGGCACGTCCGCCGATGCCTCCGTCACGGATCTCGCGGGTATTCATGATGGCATCCATGTCTTCATGTTCTTCGAACTGTACGCAGTATTCTTCGGTTCCATATTCTTTCTTGGTGAAATGAAGCATGATGCGGACACTGATGATACTGCCGATTATAGCGGAAAGGTTACCGACCAGTACAGCAGTTCCGGCGTGTCCACCTTTTAACTTCAGACCGATCATGAATGTACTTACAATCAGTCCCATTCCGAAAGATGTTCCAAGGTTCGTTAAAGCCGGAAGCTGGAATTTCTTGAAATATTTACGGAAATTCTTATCTTCGGCAAGTCCCAGGATTGCCGGATTGTCGGACAGATAAGTAGTGATTACACCGAGTGCTGCGGCACCCGGCAGATTATAAAGTGGCTTCATCAGCGGTGACAGTAATTTATTCACCATCGAAATGACACCGAATTCTGAGAACAGTCCTGAAATGGCACCGGCAAGAACCGCGATTGCCATAATATAGAAGACTGTCTCAAGAAGCAGCTGGTAGCCGGTGTTCATCAATGTGTTCAGCATATTGACACCGCCCATTTTCATACCCATACCACCGAAAATTCCTAAAAAGATTGCCAGAAAGACGAATCCTTCAAGACTGATGGCTTTTTTTGTTCTTTTGTTTCCCATAAAAAACCTCCAATATTTTATACACGTATTTTATCCAAGTTTCCCAGCTTATATAAAACGCATAGTAATAAGATACTATATAATTAAATGGAAGTCAATCGTTGTTTATAAATTGTGCATATAAGATAAAATGATAGTAGACAATAAAAATAAATTATACATAATTATTATGAATTGAAAAAATTTTATTGAAATGCTAATATAAAAATGGATATATTAATAGAAGAGATAAATAAATCGGATGTATGAAATGTTGTTAAAAATTGCAAAAAGTTAAAATTAAGGAAGAGAATGAAGGAGGACAGCAGACTGTGGCGACAGTTGGAGGAAACAGACAGGAAAAGAGAAAAAGGATTATGTCGTATTTCATCAATGCGACAATTGAATTAATGGAAAAAGAAGGAATTGAGAATCTGACGATCAGGAAGGTTGCAGAACAGGCAAAATACAACAGTGCAACGCTGTATCATTATTTTTCTAATCTGGATGAACTGGAATTATTTGCAAGTGTAAAATGTCTGGATGAATATATGCAGGAAACGTTGATACACAAGGCCGAGGGAAAGGATTTTCAGGACTGGTATCTGGGACAGTGGCGTTGCTTTTGCAGACATTCGTTCCAGAGACCGAGAATCTATAACTTCTTATTCTTCAGTCCGGAAGGGACACAGAACCTGAATGAGGTTTTCCGGAGATATTATGAGATTTATCCAAATGAAAAGGAAGAAAAGACAGAAGATTACGAAGGATTTTTGAAAGAAGGAGATTTCTTCAAACGCAACGAAGATCTGCTAAGAGATGTGATCAGAGAAAAAAATTATGAGATATCTGAGCAGGAGATCAAAGAACTGAATGAAATGAGTGTGCTGATCTATCGGGGAATGCTTGCAATCATGCGAAGTGATAGGGACAAGCCGACGGTAGACGAGGCGGTGGATAAGACAGTCAGATATCTGGCGAAGACACTGGATGCGTATCATCTGGGATAAAACGTGTTGTGAAATAACTAGAAATCCGACAAGGCAGGCGGGTGCAATCTGGAAGGAGGTATTTCTTCATGAGAATAGTTGTCGTAGAAGATAATGAGGTGTATAGGAACGAACTGTTAAACTGTCTGGAACAGGAAGAACAGGATATTGAGATCGTGGGGAGTGCGTCCAACGGGGCAGAAGGTCTTGCACTGACCGAAAAACTGATACGGGATAATCTTGCACCGGATGTGATATTTACGGATGTCCGGATGCCGGAGATGGATGGATTCGAGATGATCGAGGCATTGCAGAGAAGAGGGATATCCTGCAAAATCGTGGTTACAAGTTCCTGCCCGGAATTCCTTTATGCGAAACGAGCGATGGAGCTTGGTGCTGTAGATTTTCTGGTCAAACCGTTGAAAGTCTACGAAGTGCGTAATGTACTGGGAAGGCTGAGAAGAGAGCTGGAAAGCGAGAGAAAGTGGAAACACATTCTGAATCTGGAATACATTTTCCTGAATGCGATGGCCGGGAAGATCAAAGATGATCAGCAGATAGGAGACCTTATAAAGGAAGGATACGGGATTGCACCGGAGGAACGGATTGGTGTTCTTGGTATCGGCATGAGTTCTAATTATGAGAAATATAAAGAACAAGTGTTGCAGATGCTGAAAGAATTGGAAATCTTCAATCAGCAACAGGATTTCTGTGCCTATACCATCGAGATGTACGGACGTCAGAGCTTTGTGGTCCTTTTTTATCATATGGGAAATGAACATGAGACCTATCAGTATCTGGAACAGACGATTGTTCCGATGATCTGCAATACGGTGCGCGGAAGGGTGATCTGTACATGGGCGGTCAGCAACGGATTCGGCAATATGTACGAAGCGGTCAGAGAACTGGATCATGCGGCAGAATGGAATTTGATATTGAAAAAGGGAACATTGATCTGTAAAGAAAAAATACAGAAAATTGCATTACATCCATATAAATATCCGGTGAACCTTGAAAAAGAAGCCAAGGAAGCATTACTGAATAAAGATGCGAAACGATTGAAAGAAATATTTTCCAGATACCGGGATTATTGCAGGGAACTTCCATGTACCCCGCAGGAGGCCAAGGAGGGCTGTATCCGTATTGCACTGGTTCTGATCCAGATGGCGGCGGAAGCCGGAGCGGTACAGGCACAGAGAAAAGGACAGACATTTCTTCAGCGGATTTCCAGGGCAAATGGATGGACAGATGTGGAAGAAAAAGTGGACACTTTTTTTGAATATCTGACGAGCAAAGACGAAGCGGAAAACGATATGAGTCTTCTGGTTCAAAAGGCATTGGAGAATATCCGGGAATATTATGATCAGGGTATTACATTGGAAGAGATTGCAGAAAAGCTACATGTGACGGAAGAATATCTGAGCACTCAGTTTCGAAAAGAGACGGGACGGACATTTACAGAGACGATCCGTGGGTACCGGATTGAACGTGTAAAAGAACTTCTGACGGCAACGAACTTGAAGCTGACTAAAATTGCGGAAATGGCAGGTTATACCGATCCGAAATACATGAGCCGCGTGTTCAAGGAAGAGACTGGAATGCTGCCACTTGAATACCGGAAAAAGAACGGTTAGATAGTGAAAAACATTAAAAAAATACATTTCCAGTCAAAAAAAGTCATCCTTTTTTAAATATTTCCCCCTTGTGGAAATGCATGAGAGTGTTAATATGGTTCCGATAAGAAAAAAGGAGGGACCAATAATGAGTACGAAAAATGTTATTTTTTCGAATCCGGATGATGTGATAGATTTTGTAAAGATCGTAGAAAAATATCCTTTTGATATGGATATGAAACGGGGTAGATATATTGTAGATGCAAAGTCCCTGTTAGGTCTTATGAATCTTGGATTTGACCAGAAGATCGAGCTGAAAGTATATGATGAAGAATGCGATGATCTCTGGAAAGAGCTGGATAAATTCGTAGCTGCGTAGGGTTGCAGTTATGTTGAAAAGGACGGACAATAAAGCGTCTGCAGTCTGACAAAAAGATACCGTGGGAATTTTTAGTGAAAATTTTAGTAAAAATTTCTGCGGGGATGGGATATTGTGTGAGAAGAATCCTCAGCGTATAATAAGAGTATACGTTGAGGAATTTTTTTTGTTGATCGCCGGACATTATTAAGAGGAGTGACCGGATGAATTTGCTGGATACGTTTTCGGATGCTTTGCAGTGTGATTAATATTTGCAAGGTGATTAACATTTTGCAGGGCGATTAATATTTGCCGTGCGATTAATATTTGCAGGGGGATAAATAATACGGGAGAGGAAAATGGAAAAGAGTAAAAAAGAAAAACGACAGGGATATTTCTTTGACAATAAAGCACTTCTGGCGTTGATCCTTCCGCTGGTGGTCGAGCAGCTTCTGGCGGTACTGGTTGGAATGGCGGATTCCATCATGATCGCAAGCGTCGGCGAGGTAGCGGTGTCGGGAGTATCGCTGGTAGATCAGATTATGGTGCTGTTGATCAATGCATTTTCAGCATTGGCTACGGGAGGAACAGTCGTTGCGGGGCAGTTCCTGGGACAGGACAGACGGGAAGAAGCCTGTAAGTCGGCAACGCAGATGGTATGGTTTATCACGATCTGTGCAATCGGCATTACAGTGCTTGTATATCTGGGAAAATCCTTTATTTTACATACAGTATTTGGAAAAATCGACCAGGATGTGATGCATCATGCAGACATTTACCTGCTGATCGTGGCGGCATCGATTCCATTCATGGCACTGTATAACGGAGGAGCGGCGATCTTCCGTACAATGGGCAATTCGAAGGTAACGATGCAGATATCGATCATCATGAACGTTATTAATATAGGAGGAAATGCGATCCTGATCTATGGATTTCACCGTGGAACGGAAGGGGTTGCGATTCCGACACTGGTGTCAAGGATGACGGCGGCGATTATCATTATTGTGCTGTTGTGTGATGAAAAACGGACGCTTCACATAGAACGGACCTGGCGTTACCGAATTAACTGGGAAATGGTTAAGAAGATTCTAAGTATCGGTGTGCCGAATGGCCTGGAGAACAGCATGTTCCAGCTTGGAAAGATTATCGTGCTCAGCCTGGTATCGACATTCGGAACCTATGCGATTGCGGCAAATGCGGTGTCAAATGCAATCGCATTGTTCCAGATCCTTCCGGGAATGGCAATTACACTGGCAATCACACCGGTTATTTCCAGATGTGTGGGTGCGGGCGATTATGAACAGGCGAAGTATTATAATAAGAAATTAATGCTCATTACTTATGTTAGTATGACTGCGATGGTATTATTTATATTCTCCTTACTGCCATTTATATTAAAGGCATATAACCTGTCCGATCTTACAGCAAAGACGACGGCGGATATCATACATTTCCACGGAATCGGTGCGATATTTATCTGGCCGGTTGCGTTCAGCCTGCCTGCGACGTTCCGTGCATCGGGTGATGCGAAGGCATGTATGTACATTTCGAACATATCCATGTGGATCTTCCGAATCGGATTCAGTTACGTGCTTGGAAAATATATGGGAATGGGTGTATTCGGTATCTGGGTTGCGATGGTGATCGACTGGGTATTCCGGGCAATGTGTTTCGTGATCCGGTATTTCAAAGGAAGCTGGAAGAAAAATGCGATTGTATAGGACAGAAAACGTTTGTCAGCAGATAGTTGCTAGTTACGATAGAAAAAGTCTGGTTTATCGGAGAAAAGATAGAAGTCCCTTGTAAAAACGGGACTTCTATTTTATAATAAAAGTTAGTCATATAGAAAACAAATAGGAGGAAGTTCTTGTGAAAAAAGAATTAGTAATTGTCATTGACTTTGGTGGACAGTACAATCAGCTGGTAGCAAGACGTGTCAGAGAATGCAATGTATATTGCGAGATCTACTCATATAAGACAGATATTGAGAAGATCAAAGCTATGAATCCTAAGGGAATCATCCTGACAGGCGGACCAAACAGCTGTTATGAAGCAGATTCCCCGACATATAAAAAAGAATTGTTCGAACTTGGTATCCCGGTTCTTGGATTATGTTACGGTGCACAGCTTATGATGCATGTACTTGGAGGAAAGGTAGAATCCGCTCCGGTACGTGAGTATGGTAAGACAGAAGTGCTGGTAGATAAGAAAGATTCCAAGATCTTTGAAGGCGTATCTGAGAAGACCATCTGCTGGATGAGCCATTTTGACTATATCTCACAGGTTGCACCTGGATTCGAGATCACAGCACACACAGCAGACTGTCCGGTTGCAGCAGCTGAGAATACAGAAGCAGGATTATATGCGATCCAGTACCATCCGGAAGTACTTCACACAGCAGAAGGAACCAAGATGTTATCGAACTTCGTATTAGGTGTCTGTGGATGTGCAGGCGACTGGAAGATGGATGCATTTGTAGAGAATACGATCAAAGAAATCCGTGAAAAAGTCGGTGACGGAAGAGTACTCCTTGCACTGTCAGGCGGAGTAGATTCTTCAGTGGCAGCAGGACTGTTATCCAGAGCCATCGGAAAGCAGTTAACATGTGTATTCGTTGACCACGGTCTTCTTCGTAAAGACGAAGGTGATGAAGTAGAGAGCGTATTCGGACCAAATGGTCAGTTCGACCTGAACTTCATCCGTGTTAATGCACAGCAGAGATACTATGATAAATTAGCCGGAGTCACAGAGCCGGAAGCAAAACGTAAGATTATCGGTGAAGAATTCATCCGTATCTTCGAAGAAGAAGCTAAGAAGATCGGTGCCGTAGACTTCCTCGCACAGGGAACCATTTATCCTGACGTTGTAGAAAGCGGACTCGGCGGAGAATCCGGAGTGATCAAGTCACACCACAACGTAGGCGGACTTCCGGAGCACGTAGACTTCAAAGACATCATCGAGCCACTTCGTGACCTGTTCAAGGACGAAGTACGTAAGGCCGGATTAGAGCTTGGAATTCCTGAGAGACTGGTATTCCGTCAGCCATTCCCGGGACCGGGACTTGGAATCCGTATCATCGGTGAAGTCACAGAAGAAAAAGTTAAGATCGTTCAGGATGCAGATGCTATCTATAGAGAAGAGATTGCTAACGCAGGTCTTGATAAGAACATCAACCAGTACTTCGCAGCACTGACAAATATGAGAAGTGTCGGTGTTATGGGTGATGAGAGAACATACGATTACGCGGTTGCTTTAAGAGCAGTAACAACCGTAGACTTCATGACAGCTGAGGCTGCTGAGATCCCTTATGATGTACTGAATAAGGTGATGAGCAGGATTATTAATGAGGTTAAGGGAGTTAACAGAGTATTCTATGATCTGACTAGTAAACCGCCTGGAACGATTGAGTTTGAATAGTAAACAGAGCTTCATAAATGGCGTAAATAAGCCATTTATGGGGCTTTTTCTTTTATCGTGATACCTATATGATACCTGTTTTGATAGTACCACAGATATTAATGAGTACTAAACAGAAGTGTCATAGGTATTATCTATTATCACATTTCTTTTTATTTTCAAAAATTATCCCAATTATATGAAGCACCAAAAACTGGTGCAAATTAGTGAAAATACACCAGTGGTGTCTCTTCCGTAAAAATATGGTTTGCGGTAGACTTTATAACACAAAAATAAAAAGTCCGCCAGAGAATATGTTTTGACGAAAAAAGTCCATGAGAGAATATTTAGCAAATTCATGTTTTGAATTAGAATGAGTGATGTAATCAAGAGACAGAGATGCTGCTATATTTGTAAAAAAACCGCTATTGTACCCTTATCTGAGAAAAAGGGTCGGGTTTGTCCCTTTTAAAATTTAAGACAAGAAAATACAATAGTTGCAACAAGTTATATAGAAGTTGTAGCTGCCAATATAAGTGTTTGATACATACCGGTAATTGCCGGGGAGAGGAGGTGAATGCACCATGGAAAAGTTATATTACACAGCAAAAGAGGTTGCTGAGATGCTTGATGTATCAGTATCTCATGCATACAAAGTAATAAGAGAAGCTAACAGGGAATTATCTTCTAAAGGCTTCTATGTCAGAGCCGGCAGAGTCAGCCGTAAGTATCTTGACAGTAAAGTATATGACTTATGTGATAAGACAGCATAAGGGAAAGGAGAAGTTGTATGGCTGCATACAAGGATGAGGCGAGGGGGACATGGTATGTCTCCTTCCACTACAACGATTGGACAGGTAAAAACAAAAGAAAGCTAAAGCGTGGCTTTCGGACGAGAAAGGAGGCATTGGAATACGAGCAGAAGTTTCTGCTGCAGCAGGCAACAAATCTGGATATGAGGTTTGCGGACTTTTACAAGCTGTATGAGGAAGATTTAAAGCCTAAGCTGAAGCTTAACACATGGCGTACAAAGGATGTCATTTTTCAGAAGAAGCTGATTCCATATTTCAAGGATAAGAAGATGAATGAAATCAGTCCTGCGGATATTATCAAATGGCAGAATGAGATGATAAAGAAGAGACAGGCAGACGGTAAGCCCTATAAGCCGACTTATCTGAAAACAATGCAGTCAGAGCTGTCAGCTATATTTAATCATGCGGTACGCTTTTACAATCTGAGAGAAAATCCTGTAAAGAAGGCTGGGACGATTGGTAAAGGCAAAGCTGATGAGATGGATTTCTGGACAAAAGAAGAATATCTCAAGTTCATAGAATGTGTAAAAGACAAGCCAATATCTTATTATGCATTCCAGATTCTTTACTGGTGTGGAATAAGGGAAGGTGAACTGCTTGCTCTGACACCGACAGATATTGATTTTGAGAATAAGAAACTTCATATCACAAAGTCTTATCAGTATATCAATGGTGAAGATATCATCACAGATCCTAAGACGGAAAAGAGCAGAAGGGATGTTGTAATTCCTGATTTTCTGGTAGAAGAGTTAAGACAGTTTATCGGAATGCTGTATGGATATGGAAGAGATGACAGAATATTTCAGATTACAAAATCTTATCTGCATCACGAGATGAGCAGGGGAGCTAAAGCGGCTGGAGTAAAGAGAATAAGAATTCATGATCTTAGGCATTCGCACATTTCTTTACTTATTCGCCTGGGTTTTTCAGCGGTAGCCATTGGAAACAGGGTTGGACATGAGAGCCAGACAATCACATTTCATTATGCACATATGTTTCCGACAGAGCAGATTGAGATGGCTGATAAGCTTAATGAAGAATTTGTGCCGGGTACAGGGAATGGAGGTGATGTTCAGTGAGTGGAGTTCATAAGAATCCGACAATCAGTTTTCGCATATCAGACTATGAAAGGCGTGAAATTGAAGCAAGAATCAAGGCAAGTGGAATGATGAAGAAAACATTTTTTACAAGATGCTGTATCTATGGTCGAATCTGTGTTGTAGGCAAGAAAGAAACAGTATATATGCTGGTGCAGACGCTTGAGAAGATGCAGGCAGATATTCACAAAATATATGATGAAATCATTGAAATAGGACAGATAAAAGAAAAAGAATCACCAGTTGATGGTGGAATTTATACAGATATTGAAGAACTGCAGCATGACTATCTTGCTATGATAAAAGCGGTTGTAGATATGCTGGATGGTGCAAAGTATCTCTGGCAGAAATAGTGGCTTTCCTGACGGCAATCGGGAAAGCCACGGCAGATAACAAAAGCGGGCTTCTGTTACCAAAACACCAATTAAAGTATAACAGCAGCCCAATTTTGAGACAATGATTATTTACGAAAGTGAGGCAGACAGTGGAAACAAATACAGAATTAAAAATGATACACCTCTCTGAGGTTGAATCACAGCAGATTAAATGGCTTTGGTATCCATTTATTCCTTATGGAAAGCTGTCAATAGTGCAGGGAGACCCAGGTGATGGGAAATCTACGCTGATACTTAATATTGCGGCAAAGCTATCAAGGGGAGAATGTATAGATGAAAATATGAATATTACTGAGCCTGTAAATGTAATATATCAGACAGCAGAAGACGGACTTGCAGATACCGTCAAGCCGAGACTTGAAGCTGCAAATGCAGACTGCAGCAGAATATCAATCATAGATGAGTCTGATAAGAGTGTGAGCATGACGGATGACAGGATAGAGGAAGCCATAAAAAGAGAAAATGCGAGGTTGTGCATCTTTGATCCGATACAGGCTTATCTTGGCGGGGATACTGATATGAACCGGGCAAATGAAGCCAGAGAAATGACGAAGAAGCTTGGAGGTATTGCTGAAAGAACAGGCTGTGCCATTGTTCTTATCGGTCATATGAATAAAGGCTCAGGAGCAAAGGCTGCTTATCGGGGAATGGGTTCCATTGATTTCTTTGCTGTCGCAAGGAGTGTAATGCTTGTCGGCAGAATAGAAGGGCAGAGTAATCTCAGGGCGATGATACAGATAAAGAATAATCTTGCAGCATTTGGACACCCAAAAGCATTTGAACTGGAAGAGGACGGATTTCATTGGTTAGGTGATTATGAAATTACTGCTGATGAAGTACTGGGCGGTATGGTGCCAAAAGCAAGCAAGCTTGAGATGGCAAAGCAATTTTTAAGAGAACAGGCAGAAAGAACACAGAAAATTTTAAGTACAGAGATTATAGAACTTGCAGCACAGGAAGGAATATCGAAAAGAACACTTGAGACAGCAAAGAAGGAACTTAAGATAAAGGCTGAGCGTTGCAATAATAACTGGTACTGGAATTTGAAAGCATAAAAATCTAACATCGCAACATTGCAAAGTGTCAGGCTTTGCGATCTTGAAGCTAGCAAGGTTGCAAAATATATAGACCTTGCGATGTTGCGGTCTTGAAAAGAAAGGACAATTACGATGACATTATTTGAAGAACTTGGAGTTGAGTATAAAGAAGAGGATGGCATTTTATATCCTCTTTTATCTGTTGATGAAGCAGAATACAATCTTGCGGATATTGGAAAATATGGTCGGATGTGGCTTAGGTATATGGAAGAAAATGAACCTTCTGAGTATCGTCATATGGCAAGAATGGGAAAGTTGAAAAAGCAGGCAGAAGCAATAAATGAAGAAGCTTATGAGCGATTGGACAATATTGAAGAGACTTGGTTGAAAAAACACATGACAGGTAAAAAGAAAACATTTATGGAGCAGCTGTATTTGCGTAATCAGGCAAGAGCGATGGCAGAGGAATTCGTGATAAATGAGATTGTGTTTAAGTGCAGATGAGGTTTAAAAGGCTGATGCCAAAACCCTCGGAGAGCCCCCGCAGTTTTGTCAGTATGACGAAACTGCTAGAGGGTTATCATCTATGGCAGAGCCAAGATGATAACCGCACCTCTCCGACGGAAAAATACGAATAAGAAAGGATAAAATGCCTATGGGAAATGTATCATACTCTGCTCATATAAGCAATGGCAAGAGTGCGATAACAAGTAAAAAAGCACTTGCAGGAGTTGCAAAGCATAACCTGCGTAAATATAAATCCGCAGATTACAGCTCAGATAATATCAGGCTGATTTATGGAACAACGGATTTGTTTCAGGATGTTAAGCGGGTATATCACAGAGAATTTGATAATGCGGTAAAGGAATATAACAGCAGGCAGAAAAGAGAAGATAGAAAGATAAAGGACTACTTTGAACATGTTGCAGGTCTTAATCAGGATATGGCGGTAGAGATTATTTTTCAATGCGGGGACAAGAAATATTGGGATGAGCATTGGAAAAACAAAAATTATATGTCTGAGGTATTTGCCTATATTCTTGAATGCCTGCAAAAGCTACTGCCGGAGTTCAAGATTGCGAATGCGGTCATACACTTTGATGAAGCCAGTCCGCATATGCATGTGGTAGGCGTTCCGGTATGGGAAGGAGCAAAGCGTGGCTTATCTAAGAAAGTATCAAAAAGAAATGTATTTACACCACAAACATTATCTGTGATTCTTCAAGATAAATTGAGAGCGGAGGCAAGTTATGGATTTGAATGTTATTTCAAGGAACAGCTGGCAGAGAAGAAAAAAGGTCGCAACCATGACTTGTCTGTGACAGAATATAAGGTAGCACAGGAGAGTAGGAAGCTTGCTGATATAAAGCAGCAGAACAATGAAGAGCAGGAGAAAAACACTAAACTGAGAAGCAATAACGCAAGCATATCATATCAGATTGCTACACAGGAACAACGCCATAGCAGAAATCTGGATGTTATAGCTGCTGATGAGGACAGGCTGGAGGCAGTCAGAAGTAGTATTAATGCAGCAGAAACGGAATATGCAAAATATGCGGATATGATTACAGATAAAAAGAATGATCTGGAACTGCTTTCTTCTAAGGAAAGTGAACTGATAGAGAAAACGAAAATTGCGGAGAGTATATATGATCTGTTCCGCCAGGGTGGAACTGATGATGTCAGGGATAAGCTTATTGATGTGATGTATGAGAACCAGAGGCTTAGAGAAGAAAATACGACATTAAAGGAACTGTTGGAAAAGGCGTATGAGTTTATGAAGCAGTTTGTAATTGATGGGGGTAACTTGTTGGAGAGGTTTCTGGAGAGCGTGGGGAAGGTGGTTAGAAAGAATAAAAATAAGTGAAATAGATAATAAAAAAATGATATTTTAAAATCTAAATATATGTGATATAATTAATGCATCGCTTAGAGTATTGAAAATACAGGAGACCAGTTAAATGGGTATTAAATTATTATTGAATGATTATTATGATTTACTTAAATTAATGCATGATAATGAAGCTATTATATTAGATGAAAAGGTGATCCCTTTGACACAGCAACAGATAGCATCGACATTAAATTACAGTAAGATGAAAGTTAATAGCATGTTTGGGGTGCTTCAAAAAGAAGGTTTTGTTGAACAAAAAACACGGGGCAAGTACGTTTTAACGGACACTGCGGAGAGTATAATAAAAACAATAGAAAAACTATCTGATTGACGAGTTAGTAAAAACAGGAGGACAAGATGGATTTAGATAGATTGAAGGATTTGATAAAGAAATATCGCGAAAATATGAAGTATTATCACGATACAAAAAATGCCTATAATGAAACCGAATGTAGAGATGAATATATAAATCCATTGTTGGAGTGCTTTGGGTGGGATGTACAAAATGTACAAGGAAAATTACCTCAATACAAAGAGGTAGTTGTGGAAAGATTTTCTAATTGTTCTGAAAGACCAGATTATACATTAACATTGAATGGAGTATCTAAATTATTTGTAGAAGCCAAAAAACCGAGTGTGGATATAGTTGTGGAAACAGAACCTGCTATTCAGGCAAGAAAATATGGTTGGAATGCAAATCATGCTATGGTGATACTAACAAATTTTGAAGATATGCTGATATATGATACAACAATAAAACCAGCACCTGGGGATAATGCAAGAACAGCCTTGTATCGAAAATATTATTTTGAAGAATACGCTAAAAAATTTGATGAGATCAATGCTCTCGTTTCTAAAGAAAGTGTCTATAGTGGAGCATATGATAATTTTGTAGCCGAGAATTTTCAAGAAAGTGAAAAATATCATACAAAGATTGATAACATTTTTTTAGAGCAGATTAATTCGTGGCGGCTAGAGATAGGAAGGTATTTGTATTCCAATAATGTTAGGTATCATGATGAACGTGTATTAAATGATGTGGTTCAGGAATTTATCAATCAGATTATTTTTTTACGTATATGTGAAGATAGAAAACTCCCGCTGTACAAGAAATTATATGAAATGACAAGCGATAAAACAGAACTACAGAGGATATTAACAGAAACATTCAGGGAAGCTGATAAAAAGTATAATTCAGGCCTTTTTAAGGGAGAAAATCCTATATTCGACCTAAGCGCAGATGTTATATTTGATATGATTGAAATGTTATATTATCCTAAGACACCATACTTATTTAACATAATAGAACCAAGTGTTTTAGGAAAAATATATGAATCATTTTTGTCTGAAAGTTTAACAATATCTGGCGGAGAGGTTTTATTAGCTAAGAAAAATGAATATAAAAATAGATCTGTTGTCAGTACTCCAGTTGAAATTGTTAAATATATGGTAAAAAATACCTTAGATCCAATATGTAAAGGAAAGAGTCCGAAAGATATTGTTGATCTAAGAATAGCAGATATTGCGTGTGGTTCAGGTGTCTTTTTAGAAGAGGCATACCAGTTTATTATTGATTACTGTGAAAAGTGGTATTTGGAAAATAATCCTGATTATCTCCTTGAAATGGAAAATGGTAAGAAAAAACTGCCAATTGTTGATAAGCGCGAAATTTTAAAGAAGTGTATTTATGGTGTTGATATTGATATCCATGCAGTAGAAGTTAGCAAATTTTCTTTGATGCTTAAGTTATTGGAGAATGAGACAGAGCCATCGGTTAAAGAGGTAGAACCTATTTTGCCAAATCTTGACGAAAATATTTTATCAGGGAATTCTCTTATATCTGATAAAGATGTTGAAAATATTGAATTATCAGTTGATGAATTGGTAAAGATGTCGCCATTTGATTGGAACAGTATTAATAATGGTGGAAAATTTGATGCGATTCTTGGAAATCCGCCTTATGTAAAAACTGAAGATATGAATGTGTTGTCAGGGGAAGCTGAATTTTCGATATATAAGAATAAGTACAAAACAGCATTTAAACAATTTGATAAGTATTATTTGTTTGTAGAGCAAGCATTTGAACTGCTGAAAGATTCAGGGGTATTGTGCTACATTATCCCAAATAAGTTTTATAAAATTGCATCGGGACAAGAACTAAGAAATCTTATTTGTGGCAACATATCT
>CAVBHX010000025.1:0-41116 GCA_963595255.1 bacterium | reverse complement strand
TTATATTGCTTATTACCAAATATATTGCAGCACACAGTACCAGATATTTTGGAAGGCAGCAGACATCTTTGGGAAATATCAATGGTTATATTGAGGAGATGCTGGAAGGTCAGAAAGTTGTAAAAGTATTTTGCCATGAAACAAAAGCGGAAGAAGGATTTGATAAAAAGAATAAGAGGTTATATCAGGATGCCAGAAATGCAAACAGATATGCCAATATTCTGATGCCAATATTAAGTCAGATTGGAAACTTTCAATATATTCTGCTTGCAATATTGGGAGGCTGTCTGGTTCTTAGTGGAAAAGGAAATATAACAGCAGGTGTAGTAGTTGCTTTTCTTTCTCTGTCAAAAGCGTTCTCGATGCCAATTCAGCAAATATCGCAGCAGATGAGTATGGTATCAATGGCACTTGCAGGGGCACAGCGTATTTTTGATCTGATTGATGAAGAATCGGAACCGGATAATGGATATGTTACATTGGTTAATGCGAAAGAAACCAGTGAAGGCTTAAGTGAAAGTGAGAAATATACAGGAATTTATGCATGGAAACATCCGCATCATGATGGAACCATTTCCTATATCAGAATGAATGGTGATATTCGTATGAAGGAAGTGGATTTTGGCTATGTGCCAAAAAAGCTGATATTACAGGGAGTAACTGTTTATGCAGAACCAGGACAGAAAGTGGCATTTGTTGGCTCTACAGGTGCCGGAAAAACGACAATTACAAACCTGATCAATCGGTTTTATGATATAGACGATGGAAAAATCCGCTATGACGGAATTAACATTAATAAAATCAAAAAAGCGGATCTAAGGCGTTCTTTGGGAATTGTACTTCAGGATACATACCTTTTTACTGGAACAGTACTTGACAATATCCGTTATGGGAAATTAGATGCAACAGATGAAGAATGTATGGAAGCAGCAAAACTTGCAAATGCAGATGATTTTATTCGGCGTTTACCGAACGGATACCAGACAATGCTTACCGGAGCAGGGGAAGATTTAAGTCAGGGACAGAGGCAGCTTCTTGCTATTGCGAGAGCAGCGGTGGCGAATCCGCCGGCGATGATATTAGATGAAGCAACATCCTCTATTGATACCAGAACTGAAAAAATTGTGCAGGATGGCATGGATAAGCTGATGCAGGGCAGAACTACTTTTGTAATAGCACACAGACTGTCAACAATACAGAATTCAGATGTTATTATGGTATTAGATCATGGTCGTATTATTGAAAGGGGTAATCATGAAAGCCTGATCGAGAAAAAGGGAACATACTATCAGCTTTATACCGGAGCTTTTGAGATGGAATAGGCTCTTTATAAAAAATGCAGCAGGGAAGATTCTACAATTACCTTGCTGCATTTTTATGCCAAAGTATGCAAGAAAAGTTACCAGTGGCAAGTTTTCTGTCTGTATTGCTATGCTTATATTTGAAATAAATCCTGAGCATTTTCAAATAATATTTTATTCTTATATGCGGTCAGGCTTTCTTTTTCAAGCATCTGTAACAGGTCATTTAGATTATGCCTGATCTGATTGGCAGGAGTGAAAGGAAAGTCAGATCCGTACATGATATGTTCAGGCATGGTAATGGTAAGTAACCATTCCAATAAATGAGGTGCCGGATTTCCTGACAGATCAAAATATAATTGTTCAAAACTTTTTTCAATGTCAACTGGCTGCATGAGTCCCTGTGGTATAAATACTTTTGAAAGACCTGCAAATCTGTCATAAATATTAGGCAGAAAAGAACCACAATGTGGAATGATCCATTTAACATTGGGATAACGTAAAATTACACCATTGCTGACCAGATTCAATACAGCTCTTGTTGTATCTGCCAGAAATTCAAAAAGAGGAACCGGACCGGCAGAAAAAATACCTTCTTTTATTGGCTCAGGTCTGTGCGGATGTATATTACAGATGGCATGTCTTTTATTCAACTCAGCCATCAATGGCTCTAGTTCTTCAGCACCCAGGTATAATCCTCTGCTGTTACTTGGAAATTTTATTCCATCAGCATTAAGACAATCCAGTGCATAAATTGCTTCTTTAATAGAAGCACTAACATCTGGAAGAGGAAGAGTGGCCTGAAATCCGAATTTATGTGGATAATCTCGCTTGATTTGAGCCATCTGTTCGTTTAATTGCCTGCACATATCAATAGATTCCTGTTCAAATCCATTGAAATAAGGCTGTGGTGTAGATAATGAAAGAAGTGTCCAATGGATATTACATTGTTCCATAAGGTCAAGATGTTCCTGAATATTCCAAAGTGGTACCGGGAATCCATCTTCCAGAGCAGCGTTATGTTTCTCAAGCATATTTAAATATTCCGATGTTGTGAAATGGGAATGAATATCTATAATTTTTGTATAATTCATGCGTGTTCTCCTCATTAGTATAGTATTTCTATGGTTTTGTTTGTTTCAAAATTGATAATACCTGTTTTAGATGTTTGCGAGTGTTTTTCTTATAAAAAATCCCATAAGATAAAGGAGTTTGTCCTGTTAATGGAACAAAAGTAAGTGCAGTATCCATAGATGGAACTTCGGGCAATACAGCAGTTCCATAGCCTGCTTTTATAAGTGAAAGTGAAACCTGCAGATTCTCTGAATAATAGGTTGCTCCAGGTGAAATTTTCTGGCTGAGACGGTTTTGGATACTTGCAATTTGTGATGGGATTTCATAAGAATTACAAATGACAATTGCTTCGGAAGATAAATCTTGTTCCGAAAGTTCATTTTGCTGACACAAAGGATGACCGGATGGCAGAACAGCACAGACAGGGATCTGCTCTAACTCAAAATAAGAAAAGCCGTCACGCATTGGAATATCATCTTTAAATGCAAAGAGGATATCTATTTCATCGTGAATCAACATATTTATAACCAAACGTGATGGAATAATGCGTAAGAATGGGTGAATTTCGGGAGCATATTTTCGGACAGAATGCAGCAACTGTGTCATCAAAGACAGATCAACATCTGAGATACAGCCAATAGAAATGATTTGTATATTTGCTTCGGAATGACTTTTGATTTTCTGGGAGGTTAGCTGCAATTTTGCTAAAATCTCTTTTGCATCGTTAAGAAAGATAATACCGGCAGGAGTCAGTGTCACTGTTCGTGTAGAACGATGTAGAAGTTTGGTATCTAATTCATCTTCTAAAGCACGAATTTGTCTGGACACAGCAGAGGTGGTAATATTTAAAACTTCTGCAGCCCTTGCAAAATTAAGATTTTCTGCAACCTGTATAAAAGTTTCAAGTTGTTGGGTAGTAATAAGATCATCTCCTTTATTATTGCGTTTTGCTCAATAATATTAACATTTATTCACTTCACTTTCAATATAAAAGTGATTAAAATACATACATCATAGAAATATAAAATGAAAAGGAGACAATCTAATGACAATTGAAGAAAATATCAAATTAATGGAAAACAGATTACATAAGCTGGAAAGCAGTGAAAAAGAGAATTTTGGAGTTTGCAGAAAAATCAGACGTAATATTCGTAATCTTCGCAAGAAAATGTAGGTTCAGAAAGAAGATTATGTGATGTCAGTTTCCTATGAGCAGATTATAAACGAAGTAATAGAAAAGCAGGGCATTACTTATGATGATGCATTTATGGAAAAACAGAAAAAATCAATTACTGTAAAGGATTTTATAAATGCAACAAGAAAAATGCCGGAATGGCATAAATATTTAGCAGACGCCTTATGTGATTTGCAATACGAAGGTGGAGATATTTTAAAATTTATGAAAAAATTTGCAAGAGCAAGATTGAATATATGAAGCCTTGAAGATAAACATATTTTGAGGCAGGTGATTATGTAGTGCTTACAGGAGAAAAAATATCAGAAGAAAATTACGATGACGAAAAATATATTGGCAGAAAGGTAATTCATAATCCAGAAGGAGTATGCCTTATTACTGCAATGCCTAATTTGAACACTTCGTTGCTTGAAACCCGAAATTATTATAAGTTAGTGCCAGTTGAAGATTCAACTATGGCAGTCTATGTTCCGGCAGAATCAGTAAAAGATCATGTGAGGGAATTACGGAGTACAGAAGAAGTATTGAGCATACTGGAAAGTTGTGAAAAAGCCAAGGCTTCCTGGGATAACAGTGAGCAGAAAAGGATAACCAAAAGACGAGCTGCTATGGAAAATGATGATGGGGTTGCATTATCGAAATTGATAAAAACATACCATAAGAGAAAAGAAAAAAATCATTTGTCAGTTGCTGACAGTAGTTGGCTAAAAAAAGCGGAACAATTTTTAGGTTCTGAAATTGCGGAAGTATTGAAAATTGATTTTAAGCAGGCAATTTCCAGAATCACGAAGTAAGAATCAAATATTTACATTATAAAGAAAGAATGGTTGCCATTGATTTGACAACCATTTTTTATGCTATTTTTTCCATTGTTTTTTAGGTTCAAACTTACCACAATCATCACAGGTATAAGGCCAGTTGATTTTCCACTCAAAATATTCATCTCTGGTAATCTCACCGGATTTCAGTTCATCCATCCGAACAACCCATTCTTTCAGAAAATCATTCAAAACCCCATAATCAAACCACATACAGACAGGAGTATGTGCAGGCCAGCTATCGTTGTCATGGTAGTAAACGGAAGAGTCAGCTACTTCATTGCATTTTTCTCCGGGAAATTTTCGAGGAAGAAATAAATGCAATGCAGATGGATTAAATTCATCCAGCCAGAAAAGCAGTTCCATCATTTCGGAAGCATCCCGTCCGGCGGTATCATAGAGCGTATATGGATTGACGTCAAGTGCTTGTGCCATCTTATCGACCAGATCTTTTTTCGGGACACGAACCCCTTTTTCATATTGTACAATTCTATGCTGATCGGTCAGTCCGATCTTCTCTGATAATTCTTTTTGTGTCATTTTCCGGAATGTCCGGATTCTTTTCAATTTCAGATTAAAATTCATAAAGCCACCTCTGCATTAGTCCTGATAAATCCCATTGAATATAGGAAAAACAAGAAATGAATAACTATTTGTCCATATTATAACATAAAATAACAGAAAATCAATGAAAAAGAGTACAAAAAAGCACCTAAAATGTGTGCTGTGGTATTGACATTGACAGTAATGAAGGATATAATGGCATTAAATCAAATAGGTACAAAAATGTATACCTACAAAATGTGCAACTTTTGATTACTGAACCTTGAAAATTGAATGAGCTGTATAGGTGCCTTTTCGGGGCTTAAAGGATAATACAGGGTTCCACCGCTGTACCAGAGAGTAGTATGTGGGAGCCGAAGATACTCCGGCAACGGCTGGCAGGCTTGAGAAGAAGCTGGCAGCATTCAGAAAGATTTCTGATAGAGGTCAACTGTAACGTTGACACCGCCCATACAAATGGAAGCCAACACGCCGAACAGAATGGAAAATAAGTAATCCGATTAATAAGAAATGTACTGACAACGGGCATAACCGCTGTCTGGGAGGTGATGCAGAAGAATACGGAGGAAAGGAGGTATGTGCATCATGAGGAAAACAACAGAATATAATACGGAGAATCGTCTGACCGTAGACATTGAAGGCTTAATGGCAATGTTATCCTGCGGAGAAGTGACTGCAAAGAAAATTGCAGACTATGCAGAAGCAAAAGTGATCGTTGGAAGACGTGTTCTCTATAACGTGGATAAGATAAAAAAATATCTTGATGCAATGGCAGTGTAATGAAAGATAAAAGGATAAAATATAACAACTTTCCTTCGGAATGAAAAAGAAAAAGGGGCAAAATATTCCTGTAAAAACAGCAAATAAAAAATTAGCATTTTGCAGGAATTTACCCTTGGAAATATTAAAATATTATGTTAATCTGTGAGCAGATATCAGACAGAAAATGACTGATACAACAGGACAAAAATCATTCCGAATAACAAAGAAATGAAGTGAAAGGAATGATTGATATGGCAAGAAAAGATAATAAAGGCAGAAACTTAAAGACAGGTGAATACCAGCGTCCGGATGGACGTTATGAGTACCGCTACAAGGATGAGATTACCGGAAAACGTAATTCTGTTTATGCACCAGATCTGGCAAGTCTGCGAGAGATGGAAAAGAAAATCAATAAGGATATGGACGATCAGCTTATCACAGACGCATCTGTTAAGAAACTGACAGTAAATACTCTGTTTGAACGATACATGGCAACGAAGAATATCCGGGAAAGAACGAAAAAGAATTATACTAATATGTGGGATTACCGGGTACGGAACACACTGGGAAATATTCGTGTCGTGGATTTTAAGACATCCCATGTGCGGACTTTCTTTTCCAAGCTGTCAGATGAGGGACTGGCACACAGCACGATCAAAGGATTTTATGGTCTGTTGAATCCCAGCTTTGAGATGGCAGTGGAGGACGGGATCCTTCGTAAGAATCCGGTAACAGGGACGCTTGGAGATTATGGGGCTCCTGCAAAGGAGAAAGAAGCCCTGACGCTTGCACAGCAGGAAAAACTTCTGAAGTTTGTAGAGCAAAGCAAAGTGTACAAGCCCCATCTTCCAATGATGCAGGTCATGTTTGGAGCCTGCCTGCGAGTGAGCGAGACAATCGGCTTAACCTGGTCAGATGTGGATATGAAGAATAGGGAAATACATGTAGGCGGACAGCTTGTATATTATGAAGGTGACGAGGGATATTGTTTCCATGATTCCGAGACCAAAACGGATGCAGGTATCAGAAACATTCCTATGACGCAGATGGTATATGATGCGTTCCGTAAGCAGAAAGAATTGAATCTGATGCTAGGATTACAGAGTAAGGTGGAGATTGGTGGACGCAGTGGATTTATCTTCAACACAAAGCATGGACGTCCGATCATGCCGGCAGGAGTAAACAGTTATCTCAAAAACATTGTCAATGCCTATAATAAGAAAGAAACCGCACTGGCAGAAAAAGAGAACAGAGAACCGGAACTGATGCCTCATATTTCCTCTCATATTCTCCGGCATACAGGATGTACCAGACTGGGTGAGAACAATGTCAATCCAAAGGTTATGCAGTATGTCATGGGACATTCGGATGCACAGATCACTATGAATATCTATAATCACATCGCTGAAATGTCTCATGTGGAGAACGAGATGTCTAAAATGAACCTGCCAGAAACCGTACCTGCTGTGGTATAAACCATAAGTCGTTGTCGTAAAATGTGGTAAGAAAATCAGACGAATATATTTTTCCAAAGATTTGTCGTAAAAATGTGGTCAAATCAAGAAAATCGAGTGCGAAAGCAAGTGAAAAATCTCTGTGAAGCCCATAAAATCAAGGCTTCACAAATTCTTCACAAAAAATTAGCACTCACCTATTGACAGTGCTAACAAAACGATGTATTGTTATATTGCAAATAGAACAAGAGCAAAAAAGGAGGTTGTCACTATGAATATAAATAAATTCACACAGAAATCATTACAGGCTGTCCAGAACTGTGAACGCATTGCAATGGATTATGGCAACCAGGAGATTGCACAGGAACATTTATTATATGCGTTACTGACACAGGATGACAGCCTGATCGCAAAATTAATGGAAAAGATGGGACTCGATAAGAATCTCATTATCAACAGAGTAGAAGAAGCCATTCAGAAACGTCCGAAAGTTCAGGGCGGACAGCAGTATGTAGGACAGGATCTGAATAATGCACTGGTACACGGTGAAGACGAAGCAAAAGCTATGGGAGATGAATATGTATCTGTAGAACATCTTTTCCTGGCAATGATGAAATATGCAAGTAAAGATATGAAGGCACTTTTCCGTGAGATGGGAATTTCGAGAGAAGGATTTTTACAGGCATTATCAACCGTCAGAGGTAATCAGAGAGTGACCAGCGATAACCCGGAAGATACCTATGATACATTGAACAAATATGGTACCGATCTGGTAGAAAGAGCAAGAGAACAGAAGATGGATCCGGTTATCGGACGTGATTCCGAGATCCGTAATGTGGTCAGAATTCTTTCACGTAAGACAAAGAACAATCCGGTTCTGATCGGTGA
This sequence comes from bacterium, assembly GCA_963595255.1. GTDB lineage: Bacteria > Bacillota > Clostridia > Lachnospirales > Lachnospiraceae > Dorea_A. The sequence continues at coordinate 33,060 of CAVBHX010000025.1, read as the reverse complement.
ACCTGGTGTAGGTAAGACAGCAGTTGTTGAAGGTCTTGCACAGCGTATTGTACGCGGTGACGTACCGGAAGGTCTGAAAGAGAAGACAATTTTTTCACTGGATATGGGAGCACTGGTAGCAGGTGCGAAATACCGTGGTGAATTCGAGGAACGTCTGAAAGCAGTACTGGAAGAAGTCAAGAACAGTGACGGAAGAATCATCCTGTTCATTGATGAATTGCATACCATCGTCGGAGCCGGTAAGACAGACGGAGCCATGGATGCCGGAAATATGTTAAAACCTATGCTGGCAAGAGGTGAACTCCACTGTATCGGTGCAACGACATTGGATGAATACCGTCAGTATATTGAAAAAGACGCCGCACTTGAGAGACGTTTCCAGCCGGTTATGGTAGAAGAACCGACCGTAGAAGATACGATTTCTATCCTTCGTGGATTGAAAGAACGTTATGAAGTATTCCATGGTGTGAAGATCACAGATGGTGCGCTGGTAGCAGCAGCAACCTTATCTGATCGTTACATTTCCGACCGTTTCCTTCCGGATAAAGCGATTGACCTTGTAGATGAGGCGTGTGCACTGGTTAAGACGGAACTGGATTCCATGCCGGCAGAGATGGATGAGCTGAACCGTAAGATCATGCAGATGGAGATTGAAGAGACGGCACTTAAGAAAGAAGACGACCGGTTAAGTAAAGAACGTCTGGAACATTTACAGCAGGAACTGGCAGAATTAAGAGAAGAATTCGCTGGAAAGAAAGCACAGTGGGACAATGAAAAAGTCGGTGTCGAACGTGTACAGAAACTGCGTGAAGAGATCGAGCAGGTCAATAAAGACATCGAAAGAGCACAGCATTCCTATGATCTGGAGAAGGCAGCAGAACTTCAGTATGGCAAACTGCCACAGCTTCAGAAACAATTAGAAGAGGAAGAAGCCAAAGTAAAAGACGAAGATCTGTCACTTGTACACGAAAGTGTCAATGATGAGGAAATCGGAAGAATCGTATCCCGCTGGACAGGAATCCCGGTTGCCAAGTTAAATGAAAGCGAAAGAAGTAAGACTTTACATCTTGGTGATGAACTGCATAAGAGAGTCATCGGACAGGATGAAGCCGTAGAACTGGTAACAGAAGCCATCATCCGTTCCAAAGCAGGAATCAAAGACCCGACCAAACCAATCGGTTCCTTCCTGTTCCTTGGACCTACCGGTGTAGGTAAGACAGAACTTGCCAAAGCACTGGCAGAGAATCTGTTTGACGATGAGAATAACATGGTGCGTATCGATATGAGTGAGTACATGGAGAAATACTCCGTGTCCCGTCTGATCGGAGCGCCTCCAGGATATGTCGGATATGATGAAGGCGGACAGCTTACCGAGGCAGTCAGAAGAAGACCTTATTCGGTTGTACTGTTCGATGAGGTAGAAAAGGCACATCCGGATGTATTCAATATCTTATTACAGGTACTGGATGACGGACGTATCACCGATTCACAGGGACGTACCGTAGACTTTAAGAACACGATCCTGATCATGACATCCAATATCGGATCCCAGTATCTGCTGGATGGTATGGATGAAAATGGCAACATCAGCCAGGAGAGCCAGAATGCGGTAATGGAAGACTTACGAGCACATTTCAGACCGGAATTCCTGAACCGTCTGGATGAGACGATCATGTTCAAACCATTGACGAAAGACAACATTTATGACATTATTGACTTATTAGTAGCTGATGTCAACAAACGTCTGGCTGATCGTGAGATCTCGATCTTCCTGACCGAAGATGCGAAGAAATATGTCGTAGACGGAGGATACGATCCGAACTATGGTGCAAGACCACTGAAGAGATTCCTTCAGAAACACGTCGATACACTGGCAGCAAAACTGATGCTGCAGGGTGACGTAGGCGCACAGGATACGATCATCATAGACGTAGAAGACGGTAAGCTTGTGGCAAGGAGTCAGAGCGTGTGCGAATAATATTTCACATAGATGTCAATTCAGCTTATCTTAGCTGGACAGCAGTAGAACAATTGAAAAACGGAGCCGGAGTGGATATCCGGACGATACCGGCGATCATTGGCGGAGACCAGAAGTCCCGCCACGGTATCGTTCTGGCAAAATCCATTTCGGCAAAAAAATATGGCATTCGTACGGGGGAACCTGTTGCGAATGCCTTTCGTAAGTGTCCGAATCTTAAGACTTATCCGCCGGATCACCAGATGTATCACGAATACAGCCGGAAACTGATGGAATTCTTACGTACCTACACGACACATATAGAACAGGTCAGTGTGGATGAATGCTACATGGATTTCACAGAGATTGCGGACCGGTTCACATCTCCGGTGGAAGGTGCGAATGAAATCAAGGATGAGGTGTATAAAAGGTTCGGATTCACGGTGAATGTGGGGATATCTTCCAGAAAAGTCCTGGCAAAGATGGCCTCCGACTTTGAAAAACCGAATAAAGTGCATACACTGTTCCCGGAAGAAGTTCCGGTGAAAATGTGGCCGTTGCCGATCGGCGAACTTTTCATGGCGGGCCGTTCGAGTGTAGAGACAATGAAGAAGCTGGAGATCTATACGATCGGAGATCTGGCGAATACAGATCCGGCGATTCTGGAACTGCATTTGAAAAGCCACGGACGGAAACTCTGGGAATTTGCCAATGGACTGGATGATTCAGAAGTAGAGAGCGTGCGAGCAGAAGCAAAAGGAGTCGGCAATTCCACGACACTGCCCAAAGACCTGACAACAGAAGAAGAGGTATTGCCGGTATTGAAAGATCTGGCTGCAAGTGTGGGAAGACGATTAAGAAAAGCCGGACAGAAAGCCGGGATGGTCAGTGTGGAGATCAAGTATCATACATTCAACCAGGTATCCCACCAGAAGCAGATGGAGAGACAGACGAATCAGGATGATGATATTTACCAGACAGCTATCGAACTGTTCCGTGAATTGTGGAGCGGGAAACCCATCAGACTGCTTGGAATCCGGACGTCCAAGTTATCGGAAGAAAGTGAGCCGGAGCAATTGAGTCTGTTCGATATGAAGTTTGAATCCGAAGAGACGAGGAAGAAAAAGAAGAATCTGAAAGCGGCACTTAAGAAGCTGGAAGGAAAATATGGGGACGGGATTGTGAAAAAGGGATGGTAATAATTCTGTTATGTCCTTAAAAATGTATTTGCAAAGCGAAAATACGTCCTTAAAAATGTTGACTTATAACAATATTACAGCATGAAAAATGTTGACTCAGACGTTTTGAAGTAATAAAATGAATAAAACGGAATATAATATTAATATACAATACAGCAAGGAGGATTCGAAAATGAAACGCTTTGCATTGGAAAAATTGAAAGAATGGAAGGACAAACCCAACAGAAAACCTTTGATTATCCGTGGAGCCAGACAGGTAGGGAAAACATGGCTGATGAAAGAATTTGGAAGAACATGTTTTGAAAAGGTTGCCTATGTTAACTTTGACAGTAATACAAGAATGCAGCAGGTGTTTGAAGGAGAAATCAGTATAGAGAGAATTATTCTGGCAATCAGTGCGGAAACAGGAGTATCTATTGATGCGCCAAATACATTGTTAATATTTGATGAAGTGCAGGAAGTCCCTAAGGCATTATCTTCTTTGAAGTATTTTTGTGAAAATGCCCCGGAATATGCAATTGTGGCAGCTGGATCGCTTCTTGGAGTAGCACTGCACAAAGGGACATCTTTCCCGGTTGGAAAAGTAGATTTTATGGATCTATATCCATTAACGTATCAGGAATTTTTGTGTGCTTTGGGTGAGGAACGTTTTGTAGAAATTTTGCAAGGACAGGACACGGATATGGTGACTATGTTCAAGTCTAAATATACAGATCGGCTGCGGGAATATTATTATGTGGGCGGTATGCCGGAGGTAGTACAAACATATGTAGAAACAAAAGATTTTAACAAAGTAAGAGAGATTCAGAAAAATTTGTTGAATTATTATCAGCAGGATTTTTCAAAACATGCCGAGATTTCATTAGTTCCAAGGCTTAATCTTGTCTGGAATTCTATTCCTATGCAGTTGGCGAAGGAAAATAAGAAGTATATATATGGACAGGTGAGAAAAGGATCCAGAGCGAAAGATTTCGAGCTGGCAATACAATGGCTTTTGGATTGCGGACTTATTCATAAGGTGCAAAGAGCAGGGAAAGCAGCACTTCCATTAAAAGCATATCTGGACTTGGATGTTTTCAAAATATATCTTTTGGACGTAGGACTTCTGATGGCTATGACGGACATGGATGCGCAGGTGATTATTGATGGAAATCGTATATTTACAGAATTTAAAGGTGCACTGACAGAACAGTATGTTTTACAACAGTTGACAGCATTAGACAGTATAGAGCCATACTATTATTCGACTGCAAATTCGAGCGGAGAAATAGATTTCCTATTACAGGGAAGGTCATCCATTATTCCGTTGGAAGTGAAAGCGGAGGAAAATTTACGCGCAAAAAGTCTTAAAGCATTTTGCGAAAAATATAAGCCTGAATATGCTGTAAGAACATCAATGTCAGATTATAGAAAACAGGAATGGATGACGAATATTCCATTATATAATATTGACAGGATTAAAGAGTATCTGGAACAATAGGAATTAAAATGAAAAAGAGCTGGTACATTAAGTTAGATTAATTTATCAGCTCTTTTATTATCAAATATGCAAGAGAATCTTTTAGGAAAAACTACAGATTACAGTCTCATTCTGTACAACATCCTGCCCGGTAAAGAATTTCACGTCTGGGAAGTCTTCATAATTCGTAAGAACAAAGACACATGCCGTGTCAAATCCCTCAGATTCAATAAGAGATTTATCGAATTTCAAAAGTTTTGCGCCCGGTTTTACTTTCTGCCCCTCTTTTACAAGGATTTTAAAGCCCTTACCATTCAGACTTACGGTATCCAGTCCGACGTGGATCAGGATTTCAGCTCCATTTGCCAGTGTCATGCCGACTGCATGATTTGATCCTTCGGCAACCATAGAGATGGTTCCGGCGCAAGGAGCACAGATAAGTTCCCCGGAAGGGATGATCGCAAGACCGTCGCCCAATGTTTTTGCGGAAAAGACAGGATCATTTACTTCTGTGATCGGAATTGTATTTCCTGATATGAATGCATATACATCGTTTCCGTTGTCTTTTGGTTTTCTCTTAAATAAACTCATGATTTTACCTCCATTTGATAAATAATAGTGCTGTATTCTTTAATTGTTCCATCGTATTCGCCGAACAAGATCTGTGCATGTTCAGGAAGTGAGAATGGAATCGGTGAACGGGTATAATTCTGTACAAAGACAAGTTCCTGCTGTCCATCCGTTCTGCTGGATACTTCGATGCCTTCTGGAATCGAATCCGTGATAACCGGAAGTTTCTGCTCCTGAATGATCAGCCGGTAGAAGTCATCGTAAAAGCCAGCTTCGGCATCAGCGCACAGATAAAAAGCAAGACCGTCTCCGTATTTATGAACGGTTAATGCAGGATATCCGGCATAAAAGTTATCGGTATACTGCATGAGAGGAACTGCACCTTTTAACTGCACAAGATCGCACAGATGTGTACAGGTATAAGTTGCAGACAATGTCAAAAAATCATTGCTGACAGGAACCATATGGTTACATTCATGGTCATATAGTCCGTCGATTTCTTCACTGCGGATTCCAAGTACATCGGTGAGATGATGCGGGGTTCCGCCAAGGTGGCAGAGGTCTGTGTCATTTACGATGCCGCTCCAATAGGTCATGACAAGAATGCCGCCATTTTGTACATAAGCTCTTAGTTTTTCCTCGATACCAGACCGGAACATATAGAGCATTGGAGCGGCAATGATCCTGTAACCGGTCAGATCCTGCTCCATGTTGATGATGTCTGTGTTCAGTCCGTTCTTGCGGAATGCCTGATAAGATTTCAATGCAGCTTCGTGATAAAAGAGTCCTTCATTTCTTGGACCTTTGGCGTTTTCCATAGCCCAGCGGCTCTCCATATCATAGAGAACGGCAGCAGGAGCGTGCACGGAAGAAGCCGGAATGCCGGCAGTGGTTAAAGCCTGTAATGCTATACCGGTATCTGTTACTTCCCGGAAAATGCGGGTGTCGTCTCCACCATAATGATCGATTACAGCACCATGGAATTTTTCAAAGCTTCCACGGCTTGCACGGATCTGAAAGAACTGTACGCTGTCGGAACCATGTGCGATTGCCTGCAGGCTTGCATTCATAAGAAGTCCCGGATGTTTGGCTTTGCTTACTTTCTGCCAGTTCGGGCTTGCGGGACAGGATTCCATAAGAAGGAACGGCTGCTGCTTCATACTTCGCATGAGATCGTGTTGGAAGGCGGTATCGTATGCAGTATGGATATCGGCATCTCTGTGCCAGGCCGGGTAGCTGTCCCAGGAGATGTAGTCCACATGCTGTGCAAGACGATAATAATTGAGTCCTTTATAATCATCCATGAAATTCACAACCGTCGGCTGCAGGGCACCGGCATCGCGCAGAGCAGTGATCTCATGACACATAAAGTCTGTCGTCTGATCTGTGACAAAACGTTTCCAGTCGAGATTCAGACCATGAAGCCCTTTGTCACCAATGGAAGACGGACTTTCTATCTGGTCAAACGAATTGTAAGTATGACTCCAGAAGGTTGTCCACCAGGCATGATTTAAAGCGTCTATTGTATGATATTTCTTCTTTAACCAGCCGCGGAATGCTTCCTGACACAGCGGACAGTGGCATTCGTCGCGGTATTCATTGGAGACATGCCACATGATGACTGCCGGATGATCACGGAATATTTCTGCAAGTTTCTGATTGATCTTACGTACCTTTTCCCTGTAAACAGGAGAAGTATAACAGTGGTTATGCCTTTCGCCATAGTGATAACGGACTCTGTCTTCCCGTACACGAAGCACTTCCGGATATTTTTCGGCAAGCCAGCGGGGGCGTGCACCGGAAGGTGTTGCGAGAATGACCTGGATACCATTTTCATATAAATGGTTGACCGTATCGATCAGCCACTGAAACTGGTAGTTGTCTTCTTCCGGTTCCAGCATGGACCAGGAAAATACTCCCAGGGTTACCGTATTGATCCGTGCCTTTTTCATAAGTACAATATCTTGTTCTAATATATCCGGGCGGTCCAGCCATTGCTCCGGGTTGTAGTCACCGCCGTAGATAAATCCTTTTCTCAAAATGTTCATAAATATATACCTTTGTGTCCTTTCTGATACTAAGAGTTTAAATGCTTTCCGGAAGAAGGACAAGAAGGGAAGCGTTCACATTTTTGCACAACCATATGGCAAAAACACGGCTTTTTTTCGAATGCAAAGTGGGGTAGTATAACGATATCAGATCGATGCAGATCAGAAAGGAGCAAAAATATGGGAATGAGACCGAATTATCATATCTCACCGGAACATGGATTTTTGAATGATCCGAATGGTCTGGCACAATTTCAGGGAACGTATCATGTGTTTTATCAATGGCTTCCGGATGTCGTGCCGCAGGGAAGCAAGATCTGGCGGCATTGTGTGTCAGAGGATCTGATTCACTGGTCGGATCAGGGATGCGGACTGAGCCCGGAAGAATGGTATGAAAAGAATGGATGCTACTCTGGTTCTGGAATTACAGAGGGAGACGGTTATTATCTGTTCTATACAGGAAATGTGAGAGATTCCGAAGGCGGAAGAGAAACTTATCAGTGTCTGGCAAGCTCTTCGGATGGAGTGAACTTTCATAAAGAAGGTCCTGTCGTATATCTCCCGGAAGGCTATACACCACATTTCAGAGATCCAAAAGTATGGAAGAAGGATGGCCGCTGGTGGATGGTCGTCGGAGCACAGACAAAAGAGCTGAAAGGAAATGTAGCTTTATTTGTTTCGGACGATTTGAAAAAATGGAAGTGGAAAGGCAATATGCTGGATGATTCCATGGATTGGGGCTATATGTGTGAATGCCCGGATCTGGCAGACATGGGAGAAGAACAGTTCCTTATTGTAAGCCGTCAGAAAGAAGACGGATGCAGAGGTATGGTATTTGCCGGAACGATGGATTATGAACAGGGAAGATTCCATATTGGTGAAGATACAGGGATACTTCTGGACGAGGGATTTGACTTTTATGCGCCGCAGACATTTACGGACGAAAGCGGAAGACGCCTTCTGATGGGATGGCTGGGAGCCGGAGAGATTGCATACCAGATGAGTCAGCCGACTGTGGAAGAAGGATGGCTGCATACACTTACGATACCACGGGAATTATATGTGAAAAATGGCCGACTGTATCAGAGACCGGCAGATGAGCTAAAGAATCTGAGAAAAAATGAAGAAAGTATCTATGGAAGTGGAAGGTTTGCAATCGACAGACACTCAAAGTGCATGGAGATAGCCGCAGAAGATCTGGAAAATCAGACGATCGCATTTGATTTCGGAAAAGTGCTGAAGCTTTCATATGAGAAGGAATCAGGAAATCTGCATATTTACAGAAAGAAGTGGGCAGGAGAGGGATATGATGAAAAAGAAATCCAGCTGGATAAACTGGAAGATCTCAGAATCTATCTGGATCAGTCTACGGCAGAGATATTCCTGAATCAGGGTGAAAAAGTACTGACTATGAAAGCTTATTTCACAGAGGATACGTTGATTCATATGAATTCTGAACTGCAGATAAAAGTGAAAACATGGTTATTGGAGGAAGAATGATGGCAAAAGAGACAGATTATAAAGCAGTTGCACAGCAGATCATTGAAGTTGTCGGTGGATCTGAGAATATCATTTCTGTTGCGCACTGTGCTACAAGATTACGCCTGATCGTAAAAAACAGGGAAATCATTGATGACAAAAAAGTAGAAGCAATTGATATTGTAAAAGGATGCTTTTTTACAGCAGGACAGTACCAGATTATCCTTGGTACAGGTATTGTAAATAAAGTATATGATGAAGTGATGAAGCTTGGAATCGAAGGATCATCCAAGAATGAGCAGGCAGCAGCTGCCGCAAAACGCGGGAATAAATTACAGCAGCTGATCCGTGTATTCGCAGATGTATTCGTTCCGATCATTCCGGTCATGGTTGCAACAGGACTTTTCATGGGACTTCGTGGATTCCTGACACAGGATGCACTGCTTTCCTTCTTTGGAACTTCGGCAGATGCGATACCACAGCAGTTCTTACAATTCACACAGATTTTAACAGATACTGCATTTGGATTTCTGCCTGTACTGGTATGCTGGTCAGCATTTAAGAAATTCGGTGGATCTCCGGTACTTGGTATTGTAATCGGACTGATGCTTGTAAGTAATATCTTACCAACATCATGGGATGTGGCACAGGGAAATGCAGATCCACTGATCTTCTTTGGATTTATTAAAGTAAATGGATACCAGAGTTCTGTATTACCGGCATTCATCGTTGGATTCCTTGGATCCAAGATCGAACAGTGGCTGCATGATCATGTGATCAATGCACTGGATCTGATCGTAACACCATTTGTAACAGTACTTGTATCACTTTGTATGGGACTCTTTATCGTAGGACCGATCTTCCATTCTGTTGAAGTAGGTCTGGTAAGTATCGTATCTGCATTGTTCAGCCTGCCGTTTGGAATTGGCGGATTTATCTGGGGAGCACTTTGCCAGGTGATCGTTGTAACTGGTGTGCATCACGCATTGAACCTTGTTGAGATTGAGATGCTCGCAAAGACAAAATGGAATCCGGTTAACCCGGTAGGTTCTTGTGGTATTGTGGCACAGGCCGGAGCAGCAATGGCAGTTGCTGTAAAGACAAAATCAACAAAGATGAAATCATTAGGTTATCCTTCTGCAATCTCTGCATTACTTGGAATTACAGAGCCGGCAGTATTCGGTGTAAACTTAAGACTGGTACAGCCATTCGTATGCGCATGTATCGGTGGTGGTGTCGGAGGATGGATCGCAGCACTTCTCGGACTGAAGGGAACAGGAATGTCCATTACAGGTATTCCGGGAATGCTCTTATATCTGAATAAACAGATGCCGCTTTACATCCTGGTAAATGTAATTGCGTTTGCAGTCGCATTCGTACTTACATATTTCTTCGGCATGAAACAGGATGCCACAGAAGCAGAGTAAAAAATGAAGACAGAATAAGGAAGAGTAAAAATGGACAGGAATCAAATAAAAATTCTTATCCGGCAGATGACTCTTGAAGAAAAGGCCGGGCAGGTAACGCAATTACCTTCCCGGTATTTTGCAATTCAGGGGAGTCAGCTGACCGGAACGGAGACAAAGCTTGGGATCAGTGAAGAAAAGAAGTGGCTTTGCGGAAGCATCTTGGGAAAACTTGACGCAGATTCTATGAGAAATATTCAGAAAGAGAATCTGAAAAGAAGCAGATTACAGATCCCGATGATGTTTATGACGGATATCGTACATGGGTATCAGACGATATTTCCGGTACCGCTGGCTATGGCAGGATCATTTGATCCGGAGCTGGTCCGGGAATCCGCGAGAATATCTGCGAAAGAAGGAAGTGCGGCAGGATATCAGGTGACATTTTCTCCGATGGTAGATGTTGTAAGAGACCCGAGATGGGGACGTGTGATGGAAAGCTTTGGAGAAGACAGCAAGTTAAACTGTGACTTTGGAAAAGCAATGGTGGAAGGATATCAGGGAAAAGATCTGAAAGATCCGGAATGTCTGGCGGCATGTGTGAAACATTTTGCAGCATATGGTGCGGCAGAAGGCGGAAGAGATTACAATGCTTCCGATGTATCGGAATTTCGTCTGAGAAATGCATATTTTCCTCCGTTTAAGGAATGTATCGATGCAGGAGCAAAATTAGTGATGGCAGCATTTGAAGCTTTGAACGGGGTTCCGGCAACGGCAAATCAGTGGCTGTTGCAAGAGGTGTTAAGAAAAGATCTGGGATTTGAAGGAACGGTGATCTCTGACTGGGGAGCGGTACTGGAGCTGATCAAGCATGGTGTGGCAGAAGCGGAAGAAGATGCCGGAAGACTTGCACTGGAAGCCGGAATACAGATTGAGATGGCTACGGCGGCTGTCATCAAACACATCGATGAGTATGTCGAAGCATATCCAGAAATGGAGGATGTTTTAGACGAAGCTGTAGAAAAGATTTTGATTTTGAAAAATGAACTTGGATTATTTGAAGATCCATACCGAGGAGTCCATGCAGAGCGGGAGGCACGGGAACTTCGCAGCCAGGAGAAAAAGCAGGCGGCATTACATGCGGCCACAGAGTCGGCAGTATTACTGGAGAATAACGGAATTCTTCCATTGGCGAAACAGACACCTGTTATTCTGGCCGGGCCATATGCGGATAATAAAAATATCCTTGGGCCATGGTCGGTTGATGGTGTGGTGGAAGATGCTGTAACGGTAAAAGCAGGACTTGATTTAAAAGGCGGCCGGATAAAGGAAGTGATCCAGACTGCATATGAGGATGTGTCCGGACAGGAGACAGACCGTATGATACAGACAGCGGCACCTGGAGATGTAGCGGTACTGGCACTTGGAGAACCGGAATTATGGTCCGGTGAAGCCGGCAGCAGATCAGTGATCGAACTTCCGGAGGCTCAGATCAGACTTCTGAAAAGACTTCATGAAGAGAAGATACCGGTAGTGGCAGTACTGTTTAATGGAAGACCACTGGATCTGAGACCGGTAAAGGAATATGCGGATGCAGTTCTCGAAATGTGGTTCCCGGGAACCGAAGGCGGCAATGCGGCCGCAGCACTGTTATATGGAGAAGATAATCCTTCCGGAAAACTGGCAATGAGCTTTCCGTATGGAAGTGGTCAGATACCAGTGTCCTACGATATGACTCCGACAGGAAGACCAAAAGAAGATCTGGTAAACGAACCAAGATACAAATCACAATATCTGGACATCCCGAATGAACCATTGTACCCATTTGGATATGGACTGAGTTATACCGAATATGATGTACATATGAATGGAAGAATCGTCAGACAAGAACAGGAATACCTGGTACCTGTGAAAGTGACGAATCTCGGGAAGCTGGCAGGAAAAACGGTGGTTCAGATCTATATCAGTAAAAAGAAATCTCTGATCGCAAGATCGGTAAAAAAGCTTGCAGCTTATAAGAAAATCGAATTACAGCCGGGAGAAAGCAAGGAAATACGAATTCCGATAGAGGAAAAGGCACTGGAATGCTGGATACCGGGAAAGGGCTGGACAAAAGAAAAAGGGGAATATACAATATTGGTTAGTAATGACGGCCGGAACTTTCAAAGCTTGGAACTGACCGTTGGATAAGAAGAAATCAAAGTAAAAGCAAACCAGGGTGAGTCAATGTATAATAGGAAGATAAAGCTGATCAGGGCGTTACTTGGACATGAAAAGATGTCATCTGCCGAATTAATGGATAAACTGGATATCAGCCAGAGAACATTACGAAATGAAGTAAAAGAAGTTAATGAGATTCTCAGTCAGGAGAATGTCGGAATACATTCCTCTACGACGGGAGGATATTATCTGGAACCAGAAGAAAAACAGAGGGTGCAGAAGGTTCTGGACCGTATGATCAGGAAAAGCAAAGACGTAATCTTACCGGAAACACCGGATGAAAGATTCTTGTTCGGCTTTGCGACTCTGTTTTTTGAAAAGGAACCCATTTCCATACAGCGTGCGGCAGAAAAGCTGTTTGTATCCAAGACAGCTTTTCTGCAGACGAAGAAAGAGATACAGGATTCCTGCCAGTGGTATCATGGGCTGATATTAGAGGGAAGCAGTAAAGGAACCAGGATCGCTGGGCCTGAAAGAATCCGCAGACATGCACTGGCAGAGGTTATGAACTATTATACATATGGTTCGATTTTGATGGAACGAGTGATTACATTTCTGTTTGGAAGCGAAAAATACGAACATTATATTGCATTATACAGGGCGCTTCCGGCAATATTACAGAGGCACGGATACCGATTGATCGATAAAGCAATCGAAGGATTTGCCCTGGATATATTCTTAAGTCTTATGCGGAAAGAACAGGGATTTGAATTAGAAGAAGATGCATCATCAAATGAGATGCTTCCCTGCGTAGAAGAAATCTGTCAGTTTCTTGAAATGGAAGGGTATGAGATTCCGCAGCAGGAACGCAGGTATATAGAAGAATGTCTGAGAGCAAAAAGAATATTATATACGCAGGGAAAGACGTATGAGATACCGGAAGAATACAGGAAACTTACAGAAGAATTCCTTGAAATCGTTGACCGGAAATATCATACGAATTACAGAGATAAGGAAGAACTGGCTGAACGACTGGCTGTCCATATCATGAAGATGATCGACCGTATAGAGCAGGGATATTTTGAGACGAATCCGGCATTGGAAAATGTACTGGAAGCTTATGAAAGAGAAGTACGGATGGCAGAAGAGTTAAACCAGCTGCTTCAGGATCAATATCAGATCATAGCAAATGTACATGAGATCTGTTATATTGCGATTTATTTAAAGGCATATGATTTTCAACGGTTAAAAGCGGTTATTTTGTGCGATATCGGAGAAAGCTTTGCCGATAATATGGCAAGACAGATCACAGATTACTGCGGAGAAAAGATACATATCCTGGATAAGATGTCACTGGCCGAGTACAGACTGAACCCGCTTCCGGTAGACCTGGTGATATCGGGTTCCAGAGTATATGGCGTAGATTTCCCCAAAAAGACAAAGATCATATACGTGGATTACCTGCTGAAAGAGGAAAATCTGAAAGCAATCCAGGAGTATCTGATGAAGGAAGGAACAGATTATGATAAAGATGATTGCAACTGATCTGGATGGGACGATGTTAAAGAACGACTGGTCGGTATCCGGATTAAATGTTAAGGCAGTAGAGAAAGCAAAAGAACAGGGAATCAGATGGATGACGGTAACCGGAAGATCTTACAGAGGTGCTGTGCCGCTGATGCAGCAGTATGGAATTCAATGCGAATATGTATTGATGAATGGTGCAGAATTCCGGGATGCGGATGGAAAACTGATATTTTCGGAAGATATGGATTCCGAAAAGGCCGAAAAAGTGTGCAGAAAGCTGGATGCAGAGGGGATAAAGTTCGAGATCAATACGGATCAGGGGGATTATGCAACTACAAAAGAGATGAAATATGCAGATTTTCTGGAAGGTGGATGGCAGCATATTTTTCAAAGAAAGTACAAGATAAGAAAAATACTATGCTTCAGTAAAGATACCGAAAAGATAAAAAGACTCAAACAGGAGATTTACGAAGAGACGGGACTCAGTGTACTTTCTTCATTTGCAGACAATATGGAAGTGACTGCCCCGAAAGCGCAGAAAGGGATTATGCTGAAACGAGTCGCAGAATACTATGAGATAAAACCGGAAGAGGTAATTGTATTCGGAGACGGATGGAATGATCTGTCGATGATAGAACAGTTCCCGGAATCTTACGCAATGAAGAATGGTGCGAAAGAATTGAAGGAACGGGCGGCGCATATTACGCAGTATACGAATGAGGAATCGGGAGTAGGGAAGACTGTATTGGAGCTGTTGGATTAGGAAAAGTCCTTGACAATTATAATAAGATTTGCTATAGTTATGAACATAAGAGCAGTTGCGAATTATATTTACATATAATTTGTGGCTGCTTTCTTTGTGTTGACAATGAAGAAAGCGGACGACGTTAGTCGTGAGATGTATGTCCGCAGAAAATGTAAAAATAAATCTAGGAGGAATGGAAATGAAAAATGTAAATTGGAAAGAATTATTCATTGATATCATTATTGATATCGTAGCAGGTATGATCATTGCAGTTGGTATCTACAACTTTGCGCTGAATGCTGATTTCCCGGTAGCCGGATTTTCAGGCGTTGCGATCATTCTGTATCACTTATTCGGACTGCCGGTCGGTGCCGGAACGATCATCTTGAATGTACCTGTAGCAATCTTCTGTTATAAATTTTTAGGAAAAGAATTTTTCTTAAAATCCATGAAGTCTATGATCATTTCATCATTGCTGATGGACTACGTAGCACCATTATTTCCGGTATATGATGGAAGCAGATTTTTAGCAGCTCTGTGTATGGGCGTGTTATGCGGAATCGGTTATGCGATGATCTTCATGAGAGGTTCCTCAACAGGAGGTCAGGACTTCATCAGTGTGGCAATCAAGAAAGTAAAACCACATATCACACTTGGAATCATTACATTTGTCCTGGATATCTGCACGATCATCCTCGGAACAGTACTGGTATTCAAGGATGTAGACGGTCTGATCTACGGTGTCATCGTTACTTATCTGATGGCAATGGTAATGGACAGAATCATGTACGGTATCGATGAAGGTAAGATGACCCTGATCGTAACCGACAAAGGTGCCGAGATCGCAGAAAAGATCGACGCATACTCAGGAAGAGGTTCCACAATCTTAAAAGGAATCGGAAGCTATTCCAAGAAAGACAAAGACGTCGTAATGTGCGCCTGCAACAACAAACAGATGTACACCATCAAAAAGATGGTACATACCATCGATCCAAAAGCATTCACCATCATCGTAGAATCCAACGAAGTAGTAGGAGAAGGCTTCAAAGAAGAACTTCCAGACATCGAATTATAAAATACCAAACAAACTAACAAGCCCATAGGAGCCGATCTGTGAAATTTATGCAGCTGAATTAAAAGCTAGAACAGAAAAACGACACTTTTAAATCAACAGAGAACACTCGGAGGATATGGTGCAGAAACATCCAGCGGAGAAATCCGGAGAATCCATGCCATAGAATGTTAAAAAACGGGGTGCGTGCCACAATTGGCACACATCCCGTTTTTGTTACATCTATGAGCATTAGTCGGAGGTTTCGGAGCGTTTCGGCACCATATCCTCCGAGTGTTCTCGTCCGGACTTAATCACTTGCGTTTTTTGTCCGGTTATCTATTCCGCATACAACTTCACAAGCTCCGTAACCACATCTACACTCTTATCCATACCTTCCACAGTAATATGTTCATACGGTCCGTGATAAGCATGTCCGCCTGTTCCGAGGTTTGGGCAAGGCAGTCCCTTGAAGCTTAACTGGCATCCGTCTGTACCGCCGCGGATCGGAAGTACAAGTGGTGTCACATCTGCATTTTCACATGCTTTTTTTGCATTGTCGATCAGATGCATACAGGTGGCGATGATCTCAGCCATGTTACGGTACTGTTCAGAAATGGTAAGTGTTACAGTACCTTCGCCCCATTTTTCATTCATGTCTTTCTCGATTAATTTTAAAGTCTTTTTCTTCGCTTCAAAGAGATCTTTGTCATGGTCTCTTACGATATAATGAAGTTCAGCTTCCGCAACTTCTCCGGACATACTTACCAGATGATAGAATCCTTCATAGCCTTCTGTTCCGCGAGGTGTCTCCATAGATGGCAGTGCATTGTTGATTTCCATAGCAACAAGACTTGCATTGATCATGGTATCTTTGGAAGAGCCAGGATGCACGTTGAATCCTTTGATCACAAAATCAGCCTTACAAGCATTGAAGTTCTCGTACTGGATCTCACCTTCGGTATCACCGTCCAGTGTGTATCCATAGTCTGCACCAAACTGTTCTACGTTGAAGTGAGAAGCACCGGTACCGATCTCTTCATCCGGTGTAAATGCAACGCACAGAGGTCCGTGAGGAATCTTTTCTTCCTGTACACGCTCGATCATAGTTAAGATCTCAGCAATTCCGGCTTTGTCATCTGCACCGAGAACCGTTGTTCCATCGGAGGTGATCAGTGTACGTCCCTTAAGACTTTCCAGATGTGGGAAGTTCTTAGGACTTAATACAGTATCACTTGTTCCAAGCTTAAGCTCGCCGCCGTCATAATTTTCAGTAACGATTGGTTTGATATCATGGTCACAGTAATCAGATACAGTGTCCATATGTGCGATGAATCCAATCGCCGGTTTGTTCTCCAGACCTGCGGTAGCCGGGAGCTTGCCATACAGATAACACTGGTCATCCAGAACAACATCCGTCAGTCCAAGATCTTTCATTTCCGCTTCCAGAAGTCTTGCAAGATCGAACTGGCATACAGAAGATGGTACAGTTTCGCTGTTTTCGTCACTTGGTGTACGGACAACGACATATTTCAGTAATCTTTCATAAGCTTTCATAAGTTACATTCCCCTTTTCTTATATTTTCAAAATATTCTAACTACTACTATAACATAATTTTTCCTTTGCTGCATGGAAAAATGATGGTATACTTATGATATTGTAGGAAAATAGGAGGCAATCAGATGAAATTAACCCAGTTACTGGAACGTTTAGAATATGAAGTAGTACAGGGAGACGACCAGATCGAAGTCACAGAACTGATCAATGATTCCCGTAAAGTGACAGAAGGAAGCGTGTTCGTATGCATCAGCGGAGCAGTTTCCGACGGACATGCTTATGTACAGCAGGTTGCGGAAAAAGGAGCAGCGGCTGTGATCGTAGAAAAAGATGTAGAAGCACCGGAAGGTCTGACAGTCATCAAGGTAGAGAATACCCGTTACGCACTGGCATTAACTTCGGCAGCATATTTCGGATATCCGGCAGAGAAGCTGAAAGTCATCGGCATCACAGGAACAAAAGGAAAGACAACGACAACCTATATGGTGAAATCCATTCTGGAAGAAGTCGGCATCAAAGTCGGACTGATCGGTACGATTGAGGCAATCATCGGAGATAAGAGTATCCCGGCAAATAATACAACGCCGGAATCTTATACCATTCAGAAATATTTTGCAGAGATGGTAGAAGAAGGCTGTGAATGTGTAGTTATGGAAGTTTCTTCACAGGGGCTGAAACTGGATCGTACAGCAGGAATTCCATTTGAGATCGGAATCTTTACGAACCTTGGAGAAGATCATATCGGACCGAATGAGCACAAAGATTTCAATGAATATAAATATTGCAAGAGCCTGTTATTCAAGCAGTGTAAGATCGGAATCGGTAATGTAGATGATAAATGGTTCGAAGATATATTCAAAGACGCAACATGCAAAGTGGAAACATTTGGATTTTCTGAAAAAGCAGATATCCGTGCAACGGATGTAAAGCACATCTCAAGACCTGGATACCTTGGAGTACAGTATCATGTAGCAGGACTTATGGACTTTGATGTAGAGATCGACATTCCTGGAGACTTCAGTGTATATAACTCACTGACAGCAATTGCCGTATGCAGACATTTCGGTGTGCCGGTAGAAGATATTAAGAAGGCGCTGAAGGTTGCAAGAGTCAAAGGCCGTATCGAGATGATCAAAGTATCTGATGACTTTACATTGATGATCGACTATGCACATAATGCCATGGCACTCGAAAGTCTTCTGGATACATTAAGAGATTATCATCCGGAAAGAATCGTGACCGTATTCGGTTGCGGCGGCAACAGATCTAAGACCAGACGTTACGAGATGGGTGAAGTATCCGGTAAATTATCCGACTTTACGATCATCACATCTGATAACCCGAGATTTGAAGAACCACAGGCAATCATCGATGACATTGTAGTCGGAATGAAGAAGACAGATGGAAAATACATCACGATCTGTGACAGAAAAGAAGCAATCAAGTATGCGATCGAACACGGCCAGCCTGGAGATGTCATCATTCTGGCAGGAAAGGGACATGAGACATATCAGGAAATCAAGGGCGTGAAATACGACATGGACGAACGTGTTCTGATCAAGGAAGTATTAGAGGAATTAAAGAAATAAATGTACGCTGATATTATCGTTGATATTACGCATGAAAAATTAGATAAAGTCTTTCAATACCGCATCCCCTCTCATCTGGAGGGGATGCTTAAGGTTGGAATGGAAGTTGTAGTTCCATTCGGCATGGGAAATAAAGAAATCAAAGGCTATGTAACCGGATTTTCCGAACGTGCGGAGTATGCACCGGAGAAGATGAAAGAGGTCTTAAAAATTGCCGAAGAAAGTGTGGCGATTGAAAGTAAACTTGTTGCACTGGCAGCCTGGATGAAGGAATCTTACGGGGGAACGATGATCCAAGCACTGAAGACGGTACTTCCGATCAAGAAGAAAGAAAAAGCAAAGGAAAAGCAGAAGGTACGGCTCCTTTTGCCGGAAGCAGAGGGAAAAGAAAAGCTGGAACTGTATCTGCACAAGAATCAGAAAGCAAGAGCCAGACTTCTGGCGGCACTTCTGGATCAGCCGGAACAGGATTATGATTTTCTGATCCATAAGCTGAATCTGACGAGAAGTGTGGTAAGGGCACTGGAAGAGCAGAAGGTTCTGGCACTGGAATCGGAACAGGTATACCGTAACCCGGTGATTCATCAGCAGAAAGAACAAAAAGAAATCATTTATACAGAAGAACAGCAGGCGGCAATCCGGACATTTTCGAAGGATTATGAGCAGGGGATCCGTAAGACTTATCTGTTATACGGGGTGACAGGAAGCGGCAAGACCGAAGTATATATGGAAATGATCGACAAAGTTCTAAGTGAGGGCAGACAGGCAATCGTACTGATTCCGGAGATAGCACTGACCTATCAGACCGTGATGCGGTTCTACACAAGATTTGGCGGACGGGTGTCTATCCTGAATTCCAGAATGTCACAGGGAGAGCGTTATGATCAGATGGAACGTGTCAAAAAAGGTGAAGTCGATATCATGATTGGTCCGAGATCTGCTCTGTTCACACCGTTCGAACGACTGGGACTGATCGTCATTGACGAAGAACATGAACCGACTTATAAGAGTGAACAGGTACCGAGATTTCATGCAAGAGAGACGGCAATCGAAAGAGCACGGATGGAAGGCGCAAGTGTAGTACTTGGTTCGGCAACTCCGTCTCTGGAAGCATTTTATGCGTGTGAGTGCGGCAGATATCAGATGCTGAGGCTTAGGAACCGCACCGGGAAGCAGGCACTCCCGGAAGTATATGTGGCAGATATGCGGGAAGAATTAAAGCATGGGAACCGTTCTATCTTAAGTGACCGGTTAAAAGAACTGATGCAGGATCGGCTGGAGAAGAAGGAACAGATAATGTTATTCCTGAACCGGAGAGGATATGCAGGCTTTGTTTCTTGCAGAGCCTGCGGATATGTAGTAAAATGTCCTCACTGTGATGTATCACTGTCGGTACACCGGGGCGGGAAAATGGTCTGTCATTACTGTGGGTATGAGACACAGACCGTTAAGAATTGTCCGTCGTGCGGATCTCCGTATATCGGAGGTTTCCGGGCGGGAACACAGCAGATTGAAGATCTGGTGAAGCGGGAATTCCCGCAGGCAAGGGTTCTTCGTATGGACATGGATACCACGAAGAACAAAGGCGGACATGAGAAGATCCTGGCGAAGTTCGCAGACGAAGAAGCAGATATCATGATCGGGACACAGATGATCGTAAAAGGACATGATTTTCCAAATGTGACATTGGTCAGTGTTCTGGCGGCGGATATGTCGCTGTATTCGGATGATTACCGTTCCGGAGAACGTACATTCCAACTCCTGACACAGGCGGCGGGCCGTGCGGGACGAGGCAGACGTCCGGGTGAGGTAGTAATACAGACTTACAGTCCGGATCATTACAGTATCCAGATGGCAGCGAGACAGGATTACGAAGGCTTCTATGAAAAAGAGATGAATTACCGGGATCTGATGGGATATCCACCGGCATCACAACTGATGGCAGTCCTGATGACAGGATCTGATGAAAATAAGCTTACAACGGCAGCAGAATATCTGAAGAAATATGCAATCCGGGTAAGCGCAGACGGAGAAGTGCAGGTGATCGGACCGGCAAGTCCGTCGATTGGAAAAGTCAATGACGTTTACCGGAAAGTCATATATCTGAAAAGTGAGGAATATCAGGTGCTTGTGCGGATCAAGAACCATATGGAACGCTATATCGAGATCAACAGAGGATTTGCGAACATGAGGATACAGTTTGATTTTAATCCGATGAATATTTTTTAAAAGATAAAGGAGACAAAAGAGATGGCACTTAGAACAATCAGAGAATTTGGGGATGAAGTTCTGAACAAAGAATGTAAAGAAGTAACGAAGATGACGCTTCGCACAAAAGTACTGATCAATGACATGTTAGATACCATGTATGAAGCAATGGGTGTAGGGCTTGCGGCACCACAGGTTGGGATCCTGAAGCGTATCGTAGTCATTGATATCGGAGAAGGACCGATCGTCCTGATCAATCCGGTGATCCTGGAGACATCCGGAGAACAGACAGGCGAAGAAGGATGCTTAAGCCTTCCTGGAAAAGCAGGAATCGTGACAAGACCGAATTATGCGAAAGTAAAAGCATTGAATGAAGATATGGAAGAAGTGATCCTGGAAGGAGAAGGTCTCCTTGCAAGAGCATTCTGTCATGAGATCGACCATCTGGATGGTAAGTTATATACCAGACTGGTAGAGGGTGAAGTACATGACGTGAACTATGAGGAGGAAGAATAGCATGAAAGTAATATTCATGGGAACACCGGACTTTTCGGTCGGAACACTGGAAGCACTGATCGAAGCCGGACATGAAGTCGTACTTGCAGTCACACAGCCGGATAAGCCGAAGGGACGTGGCGGCAAGATGCAGTATACACCGGTCAAAGAAGCAGCACTGGCACATGGGATCCCGGTCTTTCAGCCGGTGAAGATCAGAGAAGCGCAGGCCGTAGAAGAACTTCGCAAATATAATGCAGATATCATGGTCGTTATCGCATTCGGACAGATCCTTCCAAAAGAAATTCTTGAGATGACACCATACGGATGCATCAATGTACATGCGTCCTTACTGCCAAGTTACCGTGGCGCGGCTCCGATTCAGTGGGCAGTTATCAACGGGGATAAAGTGTCCGGTGTAACGACGATGCAGATGAATGAAGGCCTGGATACGGGAGATATGATCATGAAGACAGAAGTACCACTGGCAGAAGATGAGACAGGCGGAAGCCTTCATGACAAGCTTGCCAAAGCAGGTGCAAAGCTCTGTGTTGAGACATTAAAGGCACTGGAAGATAAGACCGCAACGTGGGAAGCACAGGGAGAAAGCCCGACAGCATATGCGAAAATGCTGGACAAAAAGCTCGGAGATATCGATTGGAGCAAGTCTGCGAAGGCAATCGAATGTCTGATCCGGGGGCTGAATCCATGGCCGAGTGCTTACACAGACTGGAATGGTAAAATCATGAAAATCTGGGAAGCAAAAGTTCTGGATGAGAATACCGATGCAACCCCGGGAACAATCGTGAAAGTGGAAAAAGACGGATTTTCTGTACAGACAGGAGACGGACTTCTGAAAGTACTGGCACTTCAGATCCCGGGAAAGAAGAGAATGGAAGCGGACGCTTTCTTACGAGGTTATCAGATCGAAACAGGATGTGAACTTTCTTCACAAATGATTAAGAATTGTTAAAAATGTATGAAAACCCGCTATTTGGGGAAATTTTCATATATAATGCAGGTCATAGAGAGCAAGGAGGCTGATAATTATGTATTATCCAATGTATTTTGATTCAACGTATATATTAGTGCTGATTGGTGTCGTGATCTGCCTGATCGCATCAGCGAAGATGAATTCCACATTCAGCAGATATTCCAGAGTAAGGAATCATTCCGGTATGACAGGAAGAGATGCTGCAGAGCAGATCCTTCACAGAGAAGGACTGTATGATGTGCGGATCGAGCATATTTCCGGCAATCTCACTGACCATTATGATCCAAGAACAAAGACGCTGAGACTTTCGGATGCGACGTATAATTCTACATCAGTAGCAGCACTTGGCGTAGCAGCGCATGAATGTGGGCATGCAGTACAGCATGCGACGGGATATGTGCCGCTGAAGTTAAGAAGCAGCTTGGTGCCGGTGGCGAATTTCGGAAGTTCGATCGCGTGGCCGTTAATTATCCTTGGATTTTTCTTCAACAGCAGTACGACCTCTTCACTGTTCATCAATCTTGGAATCCTTGCATTTTCACTTGCAGTGTTATTCCAGATTGTGACATTACCGGTGGAATTTGATGCGTCGCACAGAGCATTAAAGATCCTTGGTAATACAGGCATGTTGTATGAGGATGAAGTCAGAGATACCAGAAAGGTGCTGACAGCGGCAGCGCTTACTTATGTAGCCGGAGCAGCATCTGCAATTCTGCAGCTTCTGCGTATACTGCTTCTGACTGGAAATCGAAGAAACGATTAATTAACGAAAGGGAAGGGGATATAAGCCGCTTCCCTGATTGTGTATCTATGGGAAGAGGAGGGGACGTATGCAGACGTCTGTAAATGAAAGAGAATTAGTGCTGGACATGCTGCTTCAGATCACAAGAGACGGTGAGTACAGCCATATTGTTATAAAGAATGTTCTGGATAAATATCAGTATCTGGACAAGCGAGAACGTGCATTTATCACAAGAGTGGTAAATGGGACCCTGGAACGCATGATTGAGATTGACTATATTATCAATCAGTTTTCCAAGGTAAAAGTAAATAAGATGAAACCGTTGATACGAACGATCTTAAGAAGTTCGGTGTATCAGATGAAATATATGGACAGCATACCGGATTCGGCAATCTGTAATGAAGCGGTGAAGCTTGCAGGCAAAAGAGGATTCGTGAATCTGAAAGGATTCGTCAACGGAGTGCTCCGTAATATCAGCAGGAATCTTGACAAGATTAACTATCCGGATGAGAAGGATAAAGTATCTTACCTTTCCGTGAAGTATTCGCTGCCGGAATGGCTGGTCAAACAGTGGCTGAACGTATACGACGAAGAGACCGTAAAGACAATCGGAAGTGCATTTCTGGAAGAAAAGCCGTTAACAGTCCGGTTTAATGAACATAAGATCAAAAAAGAAGATCTGATCGGAATCCTGAAAAAAGAAGGTGTAACGGTTGGTGAAGTGCCGGAGATTCCGTGTGCATTATATCTGTCAGGATATGATCACCTGTCTGCACTTCCAAGCTTCTGCGAAGGACTTTATCAGGTGCAGGATTTAAGCTCTATGCAGGTGGCATTATGGTCAGAAGTGAAAGAAGGAGACCAGGTACTGGATGTGTGTGCCGCACCGGGGGGGAAATCCATACATATCGCAGAACTTCTGAACGGAACCGGCCATGTGGAAGCAAGAGACCTGACTGAATATAAAGTCGATCTGATCCGGGACAACATTGAAAGAAGCGGCCTTACTAATATTGAGGCAGTATGCCAGGATGCAACCGTGTATGATCCGGATAAGAAAGAAAGTGCAGATATTGTAATCGCAGACCTTCCGTGTTCCGGACTTGGTGTACTTGGAAAGAAACCGGATCTGCGTTATAAGATGAATGAAAAGACGGAAGCTGACTTGGTGGAATTACAGAGGAAGATCCTGTCGGTGGTAAAGGATTATGTAAAACCGGACGGGAAGCTTCTGTATAGTACCTGTACCATACACAGAGAAGAGAATGAGGGGAATGTAGAATGGTTCCTGAAAGAATATCCGGAATTTGAACTGGTGAAAGACAAACAGATGATTCCGGGTAAAGATGCAGGAGATGGATTCTACATAGCAATATTAAAAAGGGTGAACCATGAGTAAGAAAGATATATGTTCCTATAATTATGATGAATTAAAAGAAGAGATGCTTGCAATCGGAGAGAAGGCATTCCGGAGCAAACAGATCTACGAATGGCTTCATGTAAAGCTGGCAGATGATTTTGATGAAATGACGAATCTGTCAAAAGCCTTACGTGAGAAACTGAAAGAAAATTATGAGATTCGCAAAGTGAAGATGATCGATCATCAGATATCAAAAGTAGACCCGACGGAGAAGTTCTTATTCGAACTGGAAGACGGTAATATGGTAGAAAGCGTTCTGATGAAATATAATTACGGCAATTCCGTATGTATCTCTTCACAGGCGGGCTGCCGTATGGGGTGCAGATTCTGTGCTTCGACGATCGGTGGACTGGTAAGAAGCCTGGAGCCGTCTGAGATGTTAAGGCAGATCTATCACATCCAGAAGATTACCGGAGAACGTGTTTCGAATGTTGTTGTGATGGGAACCGGAGAACCGCTCGATAATTATGATAATTTTGTAAAGTTTATCCATATGCTGAGTGATGAGCACGGACTGAATATCAGTCAGAGAAATATTACGGCGTCTACCTGTGGAATCGTTCCGAACATGAGACGTCTTGCGGAGGAAGGACTTCAGATCACACTGGCACTTTCACTTCACGGTTCCAGTCAGGAAAAACGTAAGAAACTGATGCCGGTAGCGAATAAATACGAGCTGTCGGAAGTACTGGATGCCTGCGATTATTATTTTGACAAGACAGGAAGAAGGATTACTTTCGAGTACAGTCTGGCAGCCGGAGTGAATGACCAGCCGGACGATATCCGGGAACTTACGACGATTTTAAAAGGGCGAAATTGTCATCTTAATCTGATTCCGGTGAACCCGATCAAGGAAAGAGATTTCAAAAAGCCGGACCGCAAAAATGCCCTGGAATTTAAAAATAAACTTGAAAAAAACGGAATTAATGTTACTATAAGAAGGGAAAGAGGCTCTGATATTGACGGAGCCTGTGGACAGCTGCGTCGCAGACACGCAGCCAAAAGCGAGGGAGAGACAGATGAAAATTTATGCAATGACTGATGTAGGAAGAAGACGTGAGGTCAATCAGGACTATGTATATGTGACAGACAGACCGATTGGACCATTTCCAAATCTCCTTACGGTCGCCGATGGAATGGGCGGACATAAGGCGGGGGATTTTGCGTCCAGTTATACAGTAAATGTATTAAAAGATGAACTGAAGAAGACGCCGATGGATAAACCCGAGGAGATTCTAAGGAGCGTAGTCAGTATTGCAAATCATAAATTAATCGAGGCAGCTTCAAGAGATATAAAACTGGAAGGTATGGGAACGACACTGGTAGCGGCAACTGTTGTTGGCAATACATTGTACTTTGCCAATGTGGGAGACAGCAGACTTTACCTGATCAACGATAAGATCCGTCAGCTTTCCAAAGATCACTCGCTGGTAGAAGAGATGGTAAGACTTGGTGGAATCAAAGCAGAAGAAGCAAGAAACCATCCGGATAAGAACATCATTACACGGGCAATTGGTGTAAAAGAAGATGTGGAACCGGACATTTATGAATATCGTCTGAAAAAGGGTGATATGATATTGATGTGTACAGATGGCCTCAGTAATATGGTAGAGGATGAAGACATGTTCAATATTGTCAAAGGTTCCAGAGACGTAGTGGAAGCTGTTCAGATGTTGATAGAAAAAGCAAATAGCAATGGCGGGAGAGATAATATAGGGGTTATCGTAGCAGAGCCACTTGCTGATGAGGTGAGTGTATGGTAAAAGATGGAATCGTACTAGGCAAGAGATATGCTGTACTTAGTAAGATCGGTGCCGGCGGAATGGCAGATGTCTATAAAGGCCGGGATCAGATGCTGAACCGATATGTAGCGATTAAGGTATTAAAGAAACAGTATAAAGAGGATGAAAATTTCGTAAGAAAATTTCGTTCGGAGGCACAGGCAGCAGCCGGACTGATACATCCGAATATTGTAAATGTATATGATGTAGGGGAGGACCGTGGCCTTAACTATATGGTTATGGAACTCGTAGAAGGAATTACATTAAAAGAATATATAGAGAGAAAGGGAAGACTTTCTCATAAAGAGACGATCAGTATTGCGATTCAGATGTGCAGTGGTATTGGCGCAGCACATGCATCGGGAATTATCCATCGCGATATCAAACCACAGAATATTATTATTTCCAAGGACGGAAAGGTAAAAGTTACGGATTTTGGAATTGCGAAGGCCATAACGTCCAATACGGTAAGTACGAATGCGATGGGATCGGTTCATTATACGTCGCCGGAGCAGGCAAGAGGCGGATTCAGTGATCAGAGAAGTGATATCTATTCAATTGGTATAACTTTATTTGAAATGGTAACCGGTCAGGTTCCATTTGACGGGGAGACAACGGTAGAAGTTGCAATGAAGCATCTGCAGCAGGAGATTACACCGCCGTCAGAACTCGTACCGGATATTCCGTACAGTCTGGAGCAGATCATTCTGAAATGTACGCAGAAAAGTTCAGAGAGAAGATATGAAAGTACAGGGGCTCTGATTCAGGATCTGAAGCATTCACTGGTCGATCCGGATGGGGATTTTGTAGTGATCCCTCCAATCGGTGGTATGACAGATACCGTTATCATGACAGACAAAGATCTGGATGATATCCGGAATGGAAGCGATGATGATGAAGAGTATGATACAGAAGAGTATGATACAGATACCATGTATGGAAATGATGACAACGACGAAGATTATGAGAATTATGAAAGTGGCAGAGGGGCAGATGAAGTCAATCCGCATATGCATAAGATTATGAAGATACTTACGATCGTAGTTGTGGCGATCATCGTGCTGATTCTTGTATTTACTGTCGGTAAGGCGGCAGGCGTATTCAAATCATTTGGTGGAATTACAACTCAGGACGAGGAAGATAAATCAGGCAAGGTCACAGTACCGGATGTCCGTGGTATGTCTGAAGAGGATGCAAAGGCACTGCTGAATAAAAAAGGACTCGGAATTCAGGTTGTGACAAGAAAAGAGTCTAAGAAGTATAAGGCAGGAAAGATCTCAAAACAGACACCGGAAGCCGGAGAAAAGGTATCAAAACATACTAAGGTTGAAGTAGTTGTAAGTTCCGGACTGGTCGGAAGCAAAAAGGCAATACCGGATGTCAGTGGTATGAGTGAGACAGAGGCACAGAATGAACTTGAGGATGCAGGATTTAAAGTAACTTCAAGCTTCCAGTATGATGACAGTGTTGAAAGTGGAAAAGTAATCAGTACAACACCGGAAGCCGGTACAAAAGCTGAGAAAGGTTCGACGGTTACGATGCTGGTAAGTCAGGGAAGCAATAAGAAGACAGTGCCGGATGTAAGAGGTATGGCAGATGCAACTGCACAGAGTACAATCAAGAGTTACGGCTTTAATGTAGGAACTGTAACTTATGATTACAGCGACAGTGTAGAAAAAGGAATGGTCATCAGTCAGACAGTAGAACCTGGAACAAAGGCTTCTGCAGGAACGAGTATTTCTATTACCGTAAGTAACGGACCGAAACCGGAAGAAAAGATAGAAGTACAGAATTTTGTCGGTCAACAGGAATCAGCACTGAAGAGCTGGGCATCGTCAAAAGGACTTTATACCAATATATCTGATTCACAATACAGTGACAGTTATGCAAAAGGATGTATTATTTCCATGACTCCTTCTTCAGGAACAGTTTCCAAAGGAGGAACAATCAGTTATGTGATCAGTCTTGGATCAAAATCACAAGATAGTAATAACACTGGAAATAATGGTGACAATTCCGGAAATTCAGGAAATAACGGCCAGAATTCCGGTGATGGAAATAACGGTGGTAATCAGTAAAAAGATATGCAGGGAAAAATTATAAAAGGAATTGCCGGATTCTACTACGTTCATGTAGTAGAATTCGGTGTTTATGAATGTAAAGCAAAAGGGGTATTTCGTAAAGAAAAGATAAAACCTCTGGTCGGAGATAATGTAGAGATAGAGGTTCTGGATGAATCCGAGAAGAAAGGCAATATCGTAAAAATCTTGCCTCGTCAGAATGAATTGATACGTCCGGCAGTGGCCAACATCGATCAGGCATTGGTGGTTTTTGCGATCACAAAACCGAATCCGCATTTTAATCTGTTGGACAGATTTCTGGTCATGATGGAAAGCAAAGAAATTCCGATGGTTTTATGCTTCAATAAAGAAGATATTGCAACAGATCCTCAGATAAAAGAACTGGAAGAAATCTACGAAACATGTGGCTATCCAATGGTATTCGTAAGTGCAAAAGAAGAACGGGGTATTGAAAAAATACGTGAATTGCTAAAAGGAAAGACGACGGCAATTGCGGGGCCGTCAGGGGTAGGAAAATCTTCGATCATCAATATTCTGCAGCCGGACGCCGAGATGGAGACCGGTGCGATCAGCACAAAGATTGAGCGTGGCAAACATACGACACGACATTCGGAACTATTCGCAATCGATGAGGATTCTTATATCATGGATACACCCGGATTTAGCTCATTGTACGTCAATGATTATGAAAAAGAAGAATTGAAATATTTATTTCCGGAATTCCGGGAATATGAAGGAATGTGTCGGTTTAATGGATGTGATCATGTGCATGAGCCGGGATGCGCAGTAAAAGAAGCTTTGGAAGAAGGAAAGATTCATAAGATCCGTTATCAGAATTATATAGAAATGTATGAGGAATTGAAGAATAAGAGGAGGTACTGATGATGAACTATGTATTAGCACCGTCAATACTGGCGGCGGATTTCAAAGTTTTGGGTCAGGAAATGAAAAAAACTGAGGAAAATGGAGCGGAATATATTCATTTTGATGTCATGGATGGAATGTTTGTACCAAGCATTTCATTCGGTATGCCGGTTATGGCATCGATTCATGATGCTACAGAGCAATTCATGGATGCACATCTGATGATTCGGGAACCAATCCGTTATGTAGAAGCATTTCAGAAGGCGGGAGCAGATCTTTTAACAGTACATCTGGAAGCGTGTGAAGATGTAAAAGCTACATTGGATAAAATCCATGAATATGGAATGAAAGCAGGACTTTCTATCAATCCGGAGACAGATGTAAAAGAACTTATGCCATATCTGGAAGATGCAGATATGATTCTGGTGATGAGTGTACATCCGGGGTTTGGCGGACAGAAATTTATTCCAGAAACGTTGGAAAAGATCCGGGCAGTGCGGAATATGCTAAATAAAAAGAACCTGGATACAGATATTCAGGTAGATGGCGGCATTTATGTAGAGAATGTAAGAGAAGTACTGGATGCAGGAGCGAATGTGATTGTTGCCGGCTCCGCTGTATTCAGAGGGGATGCCGGAGAAAATACTGCAAAATTTATGGAGATACTAAAGAGTTATGAGTAAGAGGATTGTCATCATCAGTGGTGGGGAACTGAATGAAGAATTTGTATTATCGATTCTTGAAAAAGAAGAGAATCAGTATGTCATCGGTGTGGACAGAGGTATGGAGTTCCTTTACAGACATCAGATACTGCCGAATTATATTGTTGGCGATTTCGACAGTGTAAAAAAAGAAATCGGTGATTATTATCGTAATGAGACGAATGTTCCTATTCGTGAATTTAATCCGGTAAAAGATGCATCGGATACAGAGATCGCAATAAGACTTGCGATGACACTAGGGGCTAAGGAGATCCTGATCCTTGGAGCGACCGGAGGGCGAATTGATCATCTCTGGGCTAATGTACAGAGCCTTGCAATTCCATTTAAAGCAGGGATTGATGCCGTTATTATGGATACACAGAATAAGATCCGTCTGATCGGAGGCGGGGAGACACATCTGAAGAAAGGGGAAACATATGGTCCATATTTTTCAGTTTTCCCGTTGGGGGAAGAGGTATATGGATTTAGTATTAAGGGGGCAAAGTATCCGCTTGATAATCATACCCTGATTCCTTATGACAGTCTGTGTGTAAGCAATCAGTTTCAGGAAGATGAAGTTACGATCAGCTTCATGAACGGGATTGTAATCCTGATGGAGACAAAAGACAGATAAAATTTTCATAATAGAATTTAAAGCAAAATTATTCACAAAAAAGTCCTAGCATGGTATAATACAAAATACTGTGTTAAGACTTTTTTATTGTGATATAAGAGTGCCGGAATGAGAATGATTACCGGCAAGACTATCAGACATAGAGTGCCAAAAAGAGAAAACAGATAGATTCACAGGAGGAAATAGAAAAATGAAATTAGGAATCGTAGGATTACCAAACGTAGGAAAGAGTACACTGTTTAACTCACTTACAAAGGCCGGAGCAGAATCAGCTAACTACCCGTTCTGTACCATCGACCCGAACGTAGGAGTTGTAACTGTACCGGATGAAAGATTAAATGTACTGGGAGAGATGTATCACACAAAAAAAATCATCCCGGCAGCAATTGAATTCGTTGATATCGCTGGACTCGTAAAAGGTGCTTCAAAAGGAGAAGGACTTGGAAACCAGTTCCTTGCAAATATCCGTGAAGTAGATGCAATCGTACATGTAGTAAGATGCTTTGAGAACAGCAATATCGTACACGTAGACGGAAGCATTAATCCACTTCGTGATATCGAGACAATTAACTTAGAGCTGATCTTCTCTGATCTTGAGATCCTGGAAAGAAGAATTTCCAAAGTTTCCAAAGTTGCAAGAAATGATAAATCAGCAGCAAAAGAACTCGGACTTCTGAATAAGGTTAAAGCACATCTCGAAGACGGAAAGCTTGCAAAGACATTCGAAGAAGTAGATGACGAGGAAGAACAGGCATGGCTGGAAAGCTACAATCTTCTGACTTACAAACCAGTGATCTATGCAGCAAATGTATCTGAAGACGATCTGGCAGATGATGCGGCTAATAACGAAGGGGTACAGGCTGTTCGTGAGTATGCCAAGGGAGAGCAGAGTGAAGTATTCGTTGTATGTGCAGAGATTGAAGCAGAGATTTCAGAACTGGATGATGATGAGAAGAAGATGTTCCTGGAAGATCTTGGATTAAAAGAGTCTGGTCTGGAAAAACTGATCAAAGCAAGTTATAAACTGCTTGGACTTATCAGTTACCTGACAGCAGGTGAGCCGGAAGTACGTGCATGGACGATCACAGAAGGAACAAAGGCACCTCAGGCAGCCGGAAAGATCCATTCTGACTTTGAAAGAGGATTCATCCGTGCAGAGGTTGTATCTTATGATGATCTGATCGCATGCGGAAGTCACACAGCAGCCAAAGAAAAGGGTCTGATCCGTCTGGAGGGAAAAGACTATGTGGTAAAAGACGGAGACATCATGCTGTTCCGTTTCAATGTATAAGCATACTAAGCATACTGAAAACACATAAGAAAATGTATAAATAGAAAAGCTGGCATGGTATGTGCCGGCTTTTCTGCCAATCTGGGAAGTCATATATATAAAGAAAAAGGAAAGGGAAAAAGAAATGCACAGAACAATTGATTTTCCGAATCTGGGAATTCATTTAAAATCTGTCGGAGATCATATCACCGTATTTGGATTTGATATTGCATATTATGGGATCGTCATAGGAATTGGGATCCTGGCGGGACTCATGCTGGCAGTAATGGAAGCAAAGCGCACCCATCAGAATGTAGAGGATTATTATGATCTGGCAATATACGGAGTAATCTTTTCGATTATCGGAGCAAGAGCATATTATGTGATCTTCTCCTGGGATATGTATAAAGACGACATTAAGAGCATCATTAATATCCGTGAGGGAGGACTTGCTATATACGGTGGTGTAATTACTGCAATTATTGTAGTATTTATATTTGCAAAAATAAAAAAATTATCACCGTTTCTTTTATTTGATACCGGCGGATTTGGTCTGATCACCGGACAGATGATCGGAAGATGGGGGAATTTTTTTAACCGAGAAGCATTCGGTGAATATACAAATGGCTTATTTGCAATGAGACTTCCGGTAGATGCAGTCAGAAGCTCAGACATTACTACAAAGATGTGGAATCATGCAGAGACCGTAAAAGGGGTCATGTACATTCAGGTCCACCCGACATACCTGTATGAATCCATGTGGTGCCTGATGGTGCTGATCATTATGCTGCTATACCGCAAACACAAGAAATTCGATGGAGAGGTCTTCCTGATCTATCTCTTAGGCTACGGTCTTGGCAGATTCTGGATCGAAAGCCTCAGAACAGATCAGCTTTTATTGCCGAAAGTTGGACTTCCGGTATCACAACTTCTGGCAGGCACAATTGTGATAGTATCAGCAATCCTGATTATTACAGGCAGAAAAAAAGCCGCACGCATCAAAAGTACGGAATCAAATCAGTAAGACAGATATAAAAAAGCAGGCGTTCTTTCAATAGAACGCCTGCTCAGAGTGTAGACAAAGCCCTGCTTATGCAGGGTTTTGCTATTGTTAGAGCCGTT